>CAIOFF010000048.1 GCA_903857495.1 uncultured Holophagaceae bacterium
CCCTTCCGGGCTCAAACTTCCCTTCGGCCATCGCGTCCTCCATGGTTGGTGGTTTTGAACGCGATCAACCTACCGGACTCGGTGGCCACCTTCTACTTCAAGTCACCAAGCCGGACTTACAGACACTTTTATACACAGCCGAAGGCACTACCTAACACCGATGAACACCGATAAAATCTGATTAAAAGATGATAATAAAAGAGATAAATATTTTATTTTGTTTTTTAATCATGCCCTTATCAGCTTTTATCGGTGTTCATCGGTGTAAAGATTTTCTTCTCTGCTACGACTGCCTCGGCCGCTGAAGAGGTGTGCTCAGGCGCTCATGGGGTGCTTGGCGAGGAAGCCGAGGATGAGGGTGTTCACCTCGGCGGCCTTTTCCAGGACGACCACATGGCCGGCGCCGGGGATCAGGTGGAACTCGGAGCCAGGGATGGCCCGGTGCATGAGCTCGCCGTATTGGCGGGGCTTGAGCAGGTCCAGCTCCGCGGACACGAGGCAGGTGGGCACTGCGATGCGCCCCAGGTCGGCCTTGACGTTGAACCGCTGGAAGCTCTCGATGAGGCGCACGGCGGCGGGCAGGTCCAGCTCCGCGTAGCGCGCCTCGGCCATGGGGATCAGCTCCGGCCGCTGGGTCAGGAAGGCCTCGGAATAGACATCGGCGTAGATGAGCCGGAAGAAGGCGGGCCCGTCGTTGAGCTTCGCCGCCACGCACCAGCGCTCGATCATGGCTGCAAGCAGGGGATCGCTGTGGGACACCGAGGCGATGATCACCAGGGACTGGCAGCGCTCCGGGTGGTGGATGCCCATGAGCAGGTTCAGCTCGCCGCCGTAGGAGGTGCCCACCAGGTGGGCCTTGGGCAGGTCCAGGGCGTCCATGAGCGCCACCAGGTCCTCGGTGTGCAGCTCCAGCGAGTAGTCGCTGGCGGGATGCTCGCTCCGGCCCTGGCCGCGCATGTCGTAGGTCAGCACGCGGTAGCGCTGGCACAGGGCCGGCAGCTGGAAGGCCCAGGAGCCGGTGTTCATGAACACGCCGTTGTTGAGGATCAGCAGCTCGCCGTTCTCGCGGCCCTTGAACTCGTAGTAAAGCTCGACGCCATTGACCTTCAGGTGGGGCATGGCAGGCCTCCTCAGGCTCCTGGCTGGGCCGTGCGCTTCCGCCAGGCGCTGAGGCGGAGCTTGCCCACGATGCCCGCGGGGAACTTGTAGACACTCAGGATGAACAGCAGGCCCAGCCACAGCAGCCAGCGATCCGGATGTACCAGGTCCCGCAGCAGGGGGATCTTGGCCGAGGCGCCGCTGGCCAGCTTCATCAGCTCCTGCAGGTAGTTCTGGGCCACGATGAAGATCGCGGCGCCCACCACGGCGCCATAGAGGGTGCCCATGCCGCCGATGACGACCATGAGCAGGAGGTCGATCATGATCTCGAAGGACAGCGAGGTGTCCGGGCCGTTGTAGCGCAGCCACAGGGCCAGCAGGGCACCCGCGAGGGTGGCGAACATGGCCGAGAGCACGTTGGAGGAGGTCCGGTAGGACACGGTGCGATAGCCCAGGGCCTCGGCGCGGAACTCGTTCTCGCGGATGGCCTGCAGCACGCGGCCGAAGGGCGAGTTGACGATGCGCAGCATAACCAGGAACAGCAGCACCGTCACGGCGATCAGCAGGTAGAAGCTGATCAGCTTGCCGTCCAGCGACACGCCCAGGAAGGGGGCCTCCCGCAGCGAGAAACCGGGGGTCAGCAGCTCCGGCACCTTGAAACTGAGGCCGTCCTCGCCGCCGGTGATGTCCGAGAACTGCGAGGCCATGGTCTGGAAGGCGCTGGCCACGGCCAGGGTGATCATGGCGTAGAACATGGCCTTCACCCGGAGGCTGAAGAGGCCGATGACCAGGGACAGGACCAGGGAGATGACCAGGGCCGCAGCCACCCCGATCGCCACCCCCTTCCAGGTGGGTCCCATGCGCGTGAGGGCGATGGCGACGCCGAAGGCGCCGATGCCGAAGAACATGGTGTGGGCGAAGGACACGATGCCCGTGTAGCCCAGCAGCAGGTCGAAGCTGGCCACCAGCACGATGAAGATGCAGATCTTCGCCGCGACGTTGAGGGCCTTGGCCCCCGGGAAGATGAAGGGCGTGAGCAGGAGGCCAGCCAGGATGATGACGAGCACCACGGCCAGGACCCGGCTGCGAGGCAGATCGCCGGAGAGGAGGTGGTTCAGCATCACTTCTTCCCCACGGGATAGAGCCCCTCGGGTCGCCACAGGAGGACGATCACCATGAGCAGGATGTTGGAGAAGAGGGCCACCTTGGGTACCAGGAAGCCCGTGTAGTTGGCCAGCAGGCCCACCAGCATCGCGCCGATGAAGCAGCCGGTGACGGAGCCCATGCCCCCAATGATGATGACGATGAAGAGGAGGACGTTGACCTGGGAGCCCAGCTGGGGAGTGACGCTCTGCTGGTAGAGGCCCCACATGACGCCGCCGAGGCCCGCCAGGGCGGAGCCCACGACGAAGACGCCGATGAAGAGGCGGCGGATGCGGTAGCCGAGGCTCTCGACCATCTCCCGGTCGTGGACGCCTGCCCGGATCAGGAGGCCGACCTTGGTATGGGTCAGGACCCAGGTCATGATGGCGAAGACGATCAGCCCCAGCACCACCGAGATCAGGCGGTATTTCTCCACGGCGGCGTCACCCATCAGGATGGAGCCTTGGAAGGCGGTGGGCAGCAGCAGGGGACGGGCCTCGGGGCCCCAGACCACCTTGATGAGCTCCTCGCCCACGATCATGCCGCCCATGGTGATGAGGATCTGCTTCAGGGGCTGGCCGTAGACCGGCCGGATGATGACCCGCTCGAAGACCGAGCCCACCCCGCCGGCCACGCTCATGGCCACGAGCATGGCCGCGAGCACCGCCACAAGGTTGAGCAGCAGGCTGGTGCTGGTGGTCCAGCCGGTCATGAGGCCCAGCACCGAGGTGGCCATGAAGGCACCCAGGGTGATGAACACGCCATGGCCGAAGTTGAGCACGTCCATGAGGCCGAACACGAGGGTGAGGCCCGAGGCGATGATGAAGATGATCATGCCCATGGCGAGGCCCGCGAAGGTGAGCGTCACCCAGGTCGAGGCCGAGCCGATCAGGGGCAGCGCCACCAGCGCCAGCACCGGCAGGAGCATCAGCGGCAGGCGGTCCGGCTTGACCGTCGGCAGGGGCTCGATGGCCGTGGTTGCAGGGGAATTCATCGAGACTCCTTCATCACTGATGCGACGCGAGGGACAGGCCCAGCAGGCGCTGCTGCAGGCCCTCGTCACCGGCGAGGTCGGCCATGGCGCCCGAGTGCACGATCTGGCCGCCGTCCATGACCGCCACCTGATCGCCGAGCTGCCGCGCGAAGTTGAAGTTCTGCTCTACCAGGAGGATCGTGGTGTCCGTCCGCTTGAGCTCCTGGAAGGCGGTGATCATGTTCTGGATGATGGCCGGGGCCAGGCCCTTGCTCGGCTCGTCGATGAGCAGCAGCTTCCGGGGCTCGACGATGGCGCGCGCCACGGCCAGCATCTGCTTCTGGCCGCCGGAGAGCAGTCCCGCGGGGTGCTGCCAGAAGCGCTTCATGGCCGGGAAGAGGCCGAAGACCCACTCCAGGCGCTTGGGGTCGATGTCCTCGGCACGCTTGGCGTTGCGGGCGGCGAGGATCATGTTCTCGGCCACGGTGAGGTCCGAGAAGATGCCCATGTTCTCGGGCACGTAGGCGATGCCGCGCTGGGCGATGTCCGGCGTGGCCAGGAGGCCGATGTTCTCGCCCTCGAAGGTGACGGAGCCCGCGGACACCTGCCACAGGCCCATGATGGTGCGCAGGGTGGTGGTCTTGCCGGCGCCGTTGCGGCCCAGCAGGACGGTCAGCTCGCCCTTGGGCACCGTGAGGTCGACGCCCTGCAGGATGTGGTAGGCGCCGATGTGGGTGTGGACACCCTGGAGCTGCAGCAGGGGCTCGCTCATTTCGCCACCTCGACACCCAGATAGGCTTCCTGGACGATGGGCGAGGCGATCACCGCCGCCGGTTCCCCGTCGGCGACCAGGGCGCCGTTGTGCAGCACGATGATGCGGTCAGACAGCTCCCGGACGACGTCCATCTTGTGCTCCACCAGCAGGATGGTCTTGTCGCTCTGGGTCTTGAGGCCCCGGATCAGGTCCAGGATGACGGGCACTTCGTCCACGCTCATGCCAGCAGTGGGCTCATCGAACATGAACACATCCGGCTCCAGGGCCATGAGGATGGCGACCTCGAGCTTGCGCTGGTCGCCGTGGGGCAGGGCGCTGGCGGCCATGTCCCGCTTGGCCGTGAGGGCGACGGTCTCCAGCACCTCCTCGGCGCGGGTGATGAGGGCCCGGTGGCTGCTCCAGATGCTCCAGAGGTTGTGGCCCAGCCCGGCCCGGGACTGCACGGCGAGGCGGATGTTCTCCAGCACGCTGAGGTTCGGGAAGAGGTTGGTCAGCTGGAAGGCGCGGCCGATACCACGGAGGGTCCGCTGGGGCGCCGAGAGGCCGCTGATGTCCTGCCCGTGCAGGAACACGCGGCCAGCGCTGGCCTTGAGCTGTCCCGAGATCAGGTTGAAGTAGGTGGTCTTGCCGGCCCCGTTGGGGCCGACGATGGCGGTGAGCGTGCCCGGCTCGAAGGCGCAGGATACGGCGTTCACGGCCACATGGCCACCGAAGCGGATGGTGAGTTCTTGGGTCTCGAGGGCGAACGGCATGGGGTCTCGTCGGAATTCAAAGCTGGTGGGTGCCAGAAGCAGCTGGCCGCGCGCCCACCGGGGCGAACGCGCGGCCAGCTGCTGCAGGTCTAGCGCTTGTTGGTGATCGGGATCTGCATCTCGGAGATGGGGATCTCGCGGACCAGCTCGGGAATGGCCCAGGCCACCTTGGGATCAACCTTGATCTTGAAGTGGTACATGGCCTGCATGGCCTGATGGTCTTCCTTGCGGAAGGTCATCTTGCCCTTGGGGGTCTCGAAGGACATGCCCTCCATGGTGGCGATCAGCTTCTCGGTGCTGGCATCGCCCTTGGTCTTCTTGAGGGCTTCGACGACGGCCATGCCGGCGCTCATGCCGCCCGCGGTGAAGAAGTCGGGGGGGGTGTTGAAGCGCTTCTGGTGCTCGGCGACCAGCCACTTGTTCACGGCATTCTTGGGAATCTCGTAGTAGTAGTAGAGGGCGCCCTCTAGGCCAGGGAAGGGCTTGTACAAGGCCAGGGCCGGCAGAATATTGCCACCGGTGGCGATCTCAATGCCGAAGCGCTTCGGGTCAAGGTCCGCGATCTTGAACGCGTTGCTCCCAGCCCAGTTGATGAAGATGATCTTCCGGCCTTTCAGGTTCTTGAGCCGGTCAAAGAGGCGCTGCGCACCGGCGGTGAAGTCGGTCGTGGTCGGTGGCAGGTATTCCTCGTGCACCAGCATGGCCTTCTTGATTGCCGGCTTGAAGGCTTTCACGAAGTCCCGGCCGAAAGCATTGTCCTGAACCATGGTGGCGATGTAGACGCCCTTCTTGTCGAGGGCCACAGCGTTGGAGATGGCATCCTGGGAGGAGTTGCGACCCGTGCGGAAGATGTAGCGGTTCCACTTCTCACCGGTGATGGAGTCGGCCACGGCGGGCTCGACGAGCAGGATCTTCTTGTATTCCTCGGCCACGGGCAGCATGGCCAGGGCGGCGCCGGAGCTGGTGGGTCCGATGGCGAGGGCCACCTTGTCATCCGCATAGGCCGAGGCCAGCTGAGACTTGGCGACGTCGGGCTTGCCCTGGGTGTCCTTCTCGATGAGGACGATCTTGTGGCCGTTGACCATCATCGTGCCGTTGGTGGCGTATTCCAGGCCCATGAGCAGACCGGCCTGGGTCTGCTTGGCATAGGCCTCGAGCACACCGGTCTTGTCATAGACGTGCGCGATCTTGATGTCCTGGGCAATGGCGGCGCTCGCGCCGAAGAGCAGCGACAGGGCCAGACCGGCCATGAACTTGCTGTTTTTTTGCATGTTGCCTCCTTGGGTTGCCATGAGTTGGTGCTGGAATTCATGCGGCCGTTCCCCAGGGACCGCTTCAGCGACCCGATGGAAAGCCATTCCCGGATTTCCACCGGGGAACAAAAGGGGCGGCGGCCAACTCAAGCCGTCGCCCCCTTCGAATGCCGTGCGTCATTCGCCAAGAAGTCCCTGCCGGAGCCTAGGCCCCGGCAGGGTTCGTGGGGGCTAGAACCAGTAGTTCAGGCTCAGGCTGACCTGGCGCCAGGCTTCACCCTGGAGCAGGCTGCTGGTGCCGAAGGCGCTGTAGCCGGTGAGGAAGCCCTGGTAGTTCACGCGGGCGTCGTTGTTGATCGTGGTGTACTGGACGCCGATGAAGGCGCGCTTGGTGAGGGCGTAGTCATAGGCAAGGGTGACTTGCTTGGCCCCAGTGTCGTTGATCGAGGCGGTCTTCCCGGCCAGGGTGTAGGTGGCGTAGACGCCGTGGTCGCCCCACTGGTAGGACACAGGCACCTGGAAGGCGGTGCGCCCGGAGTCGCCGACGATCACGGGGGTGGCGCCGGTCGTTCCGCCGTTCACCATGCTGGTGTTGTCGTAGAGGACGCCGGCCTTGATGCCGTTCCACTTGTAGGACAGGCCCAGGCGCATGGCCTTGAGTTCGGTGTTCACTGCGGTGGACGCGACACCCTGGAACTTCTGATCGACGTAGGTGGCCAGGGCGGAGAAGCCGTGGCCGTTATACAGGCCCTTGGCAAAGATGGTCTGGCCGCCCTCGTAGGTGGTGCCATTGGCGTTGGAGACCCAGACGTTCTGGGCGCCAGCGGCGTTCTTGGTCCAGGCCAGGGAGAAGCTAAGGAAGCTCTCCGGATCAGGTTTGAGCAGGGGCGAATCCCACTTGATCACGTTGCGGGACCGGGTGATGGCGAGGGTGTTCTGCTTCGTCAGGACGCCGGTGCCATCCTGCCTGCCGGTGAAGTAGGTGTTGAGGATGTTGAAGACGCCAAGACCCTGGACGTCCCAGACCCGATAGCCCTCGCCGGGGGCCTCAAGGGCGGGGCTGAGGTAACCCACGGAGACGGGGTCCGTGACGTAGAGGTGCATGTGGCCCGCGTAGAAGTTGCCATAGGGGGTGCCGATGCCAGCCCAGGTATCGCCGTCAGCCCAGCCCGAGGCGTCATTCACGGCAATGCCGGTGGGCACTCCGCCCGCGTTCTGCAGGAGGGCGTCACCGGGGCGGACGTTCATGGGCATGCGGCTCTCAATGCGCATGAACACGCTCCAGCCGTCGGCGATCTTGGAGGTGCTGGTGAACCACAGGCGGGAGGTGTTGTCATAGACACCGATCTCCGACCCCATGACCCGGGCTGCAGCGGCGTTTCCCTGGCTGATCTCGGAGCTCTTCACGCCCATGGCGATCAGGCCACCGATGGTGATGTTGGTGGAGGAGCTGACCCCGACGGTGGTCTGGCCCCAGACGGGTAGGGCTGTGAGGGCCGTGGCGGCTGCGACGACAGCGAAACGAATTTTCATGGCCTGTCCTTTAAGGAGATGGAGATGGTCCATGGACCTGACGCCATCGGGTTGGGGGGGAGAGGGGTTGGGGTGGTGAAGTTTGCGGGAATGTTACACCCGTTCAAAAGGGCCTGCGAGAACCGATTCAATCAAAACACCAAAAAGGTCTATTTGGCGATGCCCTTGGGGTAGCAGAGGCCGCCGGTGATCTCGATGGTAGTCGCGTTCAGCGCCTCGTTCTCGACGCAGTAGCTGATGAGGGAGGCGATCTCTTCGGGGGCCACGAGGCGGCCCAGGTGCACGTCCTCCAGGATGGCCTTCAGGGCGTCCTGGTTCATGCCGGTGAGCATGGGCGTGGCGGTGTAGCCCGGGGCGATGGCCACGCAGCGGATGTTGCGGATGCCCCGCATCAGGAACTCGCCGACGATGATCTTGGGCATGAGGGCGTCGGCCACCTTGGCGGACGAGTAGTTGATTTGACCTACCTGGCCGACCTTGTTGACGGAGGAAATCGGCACCAGCAGACCCTGCCAGCCGCCGTTGACCATGGCCTCGGCCGCATCCCGCATGGTGAGGAAGGTGCCCGTGAGGTTGGTGTCTATCACCGCCTGCCACTTGTCGAGGCCCAGCTTCTTGGAGACCTTGCCGGTCTCCTTGTCCAGGCTCAGCATCGTCCCGTCGCGGATGATGCCCGCGCAGGAGACGGCAATGTTGAGCTGCCCGAAGGCCTCGATGGTGCCCTTGATGTAGCGGGCGGTGTCGGCCTCGCTGGTGACATTGGCCTGGATGCCCACGGCTTCGCCACCCATGGCCTTGATGTCCTTGACCACCCGGTCGATGTTCTTCTGCACCATGTCAACGACGGCCACCTTGGCACCGGCCTTGGCCAGGTGCTTCACAACCGCCTCACCGATGCCATTCCCGCCACCCGTTACCAGGGCCACGCTTCCTTTGATTTCCATGGGTACTCCTCTGATGGATCCTGAATCTTGGTTTATGCAACAGTCCGGGGCGTGGCGCTCAGAGCGTCTTGGGGCTGGAGACGCTGTCTTTGTCCCAGTAGATGAAGTTGGGGTGGGTGACATCCGGGCCGACGATCTTGAGGTCGCCGATCCGGTTGGGGTGGGTGACATCGGGACCCACGGACTTTATGCCGACCGGGAAGATGGTCTTGACCAGGGCCAGGGCCCGGACGGCCGCATCGGCTTCGGACAGACCTGGGAACAGCCCCGCGGCCGCGAGGGCGCTGGCACCGCTGGGCAGCCGGTAGGTGATGTCCCAGCGGTCGCCGCTGGGCTCCACGGAGAACTGCATGTCGTTGTACAGAAGGCTGGGCATGGGCGTCCTTTCCTCGGCAGCGCCGCGACTAGAGCTTTCTCAGGACCGTGACGCAGTTGGTGACCGCGGAGCCGCCGACGTTGAAGGCCACTCCGATGTCAGCCTTCTTGGCCTTGACGCCGATGGCCTCCCCGATGATCTGCTTGTAGATGAGGGCGTGCATGGAGGCACCCGTGGCACCCACGGGGTGCCCCTTGGACTTGAGGCCGCCCGACAGGTTGATGGCCACCTTGTCATCCCGGGTGAACCGGCCCTCCAGGTAGTCGTAGCCGGCCCGGCCGTCCGCGGAGAGGCCCAGGGCCTCGGTGGAGATGATCTGGTTGATGGTGAAGCAGTCGTGCACCTCGGCCAGGTCGATGTCCGCGGCGGTGATGCCCGCTTCCTTGTAGGCCTTGGCCACGGCGTTCTTGCCGCCCATCAGCTCGTACATGTTGGGCCGCACGTTCTCGGGCAGGCGCTCCACGGAGTGGCCGATGCCGGCGATCTCCACGGCCCGCTTCCGATTGCTCACGTTCGCGGTCTGGGTGATGACCAGGGCGGCGGCGCCGTCGGTGACCAGCGAGCAGTCGTGCAGCCGCAGGGGGGCCGCGATCATCATGTTCTTGCAGCGGCCCTTGGCGTCCAGCTCGTTGAGCGCCATGATCGCCTCCACCGAGGCGGGGCCGTTCTTCACGTGGGCCAGGGGGTTCTCGGCGCCGTTCTTGTAGCAGAGCGCGCCGGCGGTCCACAGCATCCGCTCGAACTCCTCGGTGGGGATGTTGTAGTGGGCCTGGTAGCCCTTGGCGTATTCGGCGAACAGCATGGGGAAGGACATGCCGCGGGAGCCCTCCGTGGGCCAGTGCGAGGAGCAGGCCAGCACGTGGGTCATCTGCGGCGTCGGCAGGAGGTTCATCTTCTCCACGCCGATGACCAGGACGTTCTTGGCGCGGCCGGCCTCGACGGCGTAGATGGCGTCATAGAGGGCCACCGAGCTGGAGGCGCAGGCGCACTCGCAGCGGGTCATGGGCTTGAAGCGCAGGGCCGGGTCGATCTCGGCGGCGATGGGGGCGACGTGTTCCTGGTTGATGAAGGAGCCGGGCGAGCAGGAGCCCACATAGATGGCGTCGATGTCCTTGGCCTCCAGGCACGCGTCGGCGATGGCGCCGCGCCCGGCCTCGATCAGCAGGTCGTAGTAGGTCTTGGTGTCGGTGACCAGGCCCGTGGCCTTGTCCTTCTTCACGAAGGCGCCGAACTCCGTGTTGTAGGCACCGATGATGCTGGCTTTGCTCATGGGGGGACCTTTCAGCTGATGAGGAAGGGTGGAGACGAGGCTCTGCAGCCGCGCTCAGGGCATGATGAACGCGGCCGCGGCCTGGTTGTAGCCCACGCCGGAGCCCACCAGCACCACGCGGTCGCCGGAGTGGATCTTGCCCTTTGCCAGGGCGTCATCCAGGGCCATGGGGATGCAGGCGGAGCCGGTGTAGCCCCACTCCTCCATCACCATGTGGGTCTTCTCCATGGGCAGCCCGAGGTCCGCCATCACCAGCTCGATGGAGGGCTTGCGGACCTGGGTGAAGATGATGAAGTCGATGTCGGACAGTTCGAAGCCGCAGCCGGCGGCCAGCTTGCGGGTGAGCCGGGGCCAGCCCTCGTGGTTGATCTCGGGCGGGTAGCGGTCGAGGATCTTCACGGTGGTGCGTCCGGCGGCCACGGAGGCCACCGTAGCGGGCTCATAGGTACCCCCGGAGTAGATGCCCCAGTGCTTGTGGTAGGCCCCGCCGGCCTGGGCCGCGGCGCCGAGGAAGCCCGGCTTGTCGGAGGCCACCAGGACCGCCGCGCCGGCGCCGTCGCCGTAGAAGAAGGTCATGGGGTCATCGATCTGGGCCAGCTTGTGCATCAGGTAGACGCCGACGACCAGCACGACCTTGATGTTGGGGTTGGTGGCGATCCAGCCCGCGCCCGAGGCCAGGGCCGTGGGGAAGGAGGCGCAGGCGCAGCCCACGTCGAAGGTGCCGGCGTTCACCGCGCCAAGCTTGTACTGCAGCACCACCGAGGTGGCAGGGGTGATGTAGTCCGGGGAGTCGGTGCCGAGGATGATCAGGTCCACATCCTCGGGCTTCAGCCCCGCGCGCTCCAGGGCCTGCTTCGCCGCGGGCAGGGCGAGATCCGATGTCGCCCAGTCTTCGGGGGCGTGCCAGCGGCACCGGATGCCCGAGGAGTCCTCCATCTTGTCGATGAAGTCCGGCAGGTGGGCGAAGCGCTGCCGCAGGACATCGTTGGAGACTTTGATTTCCGGGAGATACATGCCTGTTGAGACGATGCTGGCGTATCGGTTCATCGGGTCCTCTTGAGGGGTGGAGCCAAGGGTCGGGCAAAGGGTAGCTGGAAAACGAACGGTTGGTATGTTTTAAGAATTGTCCGCTTCCCGCGACCCCTGTCAAGCTGAAAATCGAGTCCTGGATCGAAAATGGTTTTTATTGAAAAAAAAACAACTTAAAAATTTATTTCAGCTTCTCGAAGCCCGAATTGAAGAGCCCCCGCTGGAGGATTTTCGAGATCTCCCGGATTGCTGAGGGGGTTTCCTGGCCAAGCTGATCCGGGACGCCAAACAGCATCTCCACGGCAAAGTACTGCAGGAAGATCCGGCTCACCAGCATCAGGGCAAGGGTGGGATCGGTCCCGGGCGTGAGCCGGTCCTTGAGGCTCTCGCCGGGGAAGCGGGCGTTCAGGAAGGTGGCGAAGCGGTTGGACATCCCCGAGTAGAACTTCCTGATGTGGGTGCCATCGAACTCGACGACGTCCACATAGATGAGGGCCACATGGCGTCGGTAGTCGCGGACGCTCTCCTCGGCCGCCTTGGCCAGGGCGTTCAGGTCATCGGGGAAGGCGCCCGCCGCCAGGGCCTTGTTGAAGGGGAAGTCCGGCTGGTCGATGGCGGCCCAGTACTGATCGAGGAGGGTCCTGAACAGGGCCTCCTTGTCGGGGAAGTGGTGGTAGACGTTGCCTGTGGAGAGCCCCGCGGCCTCTGCGATCTCCCGGATGCTGGTGCCGCGATAGCCCTGGTGCGAGAACAGATTCAGGGCCGCTTCCAGGATCCCGTTCCGGCTTCGCTCGGATTTCTCACCTTGGGTCTGCTTCAAAATGGGACTCCCGGGCAGAGGTTACGTATTGTGAATGTCTGGGTCAAGTATTGTTGCCCGGCTTTGGCAGGCACTCGGCCAGCGCCAGGATCAGGGCCTCCACCGGCGCATCGGCCAGGTGGGCCCCGGTGGTGATCCGCAGGCGGGCCGAACCCGCGGGCACCGTGGGGGGGCGCACGGCCCGGACGTCGAAGCCCCGGGCCTGGAGTTCCTGGGCGATGCGCACGGCCTCGGCGTCCGGGCCGATGGGGACGGGGACGATGGCCGAGGGCCGATCCGGCTGGCCGAGGGCTTGGCGCAGGCGCCCGGCCAGGGCCAGGGCCCGCTCCCGGCGCCAGGGCTCGGCCCGGGCGATGCGGATGCCCGCCAAAGCCGCGCCCACCACGGGCGGGGGCAGGGCGGTGGAGAAAATGAAGCCCCGGGCGGTGTTCAGCAGGTGCTCCCGGAGAATGGCCGGGCAGCAGACGAAGGCCCCGAAGGCGCCGATGCCCTTGCCGAGGGTACCCATGACCAGGGCCACCCGGCCGTGGACCCCCTGATGCTGGGCCAGCCCGGCGCCGTCGCTGCCGAGCAGGCCCGTGGCGTGGGCTTCATCTATAAGGAGGAGGGCCCCGTGGCGGTCACAGACCTCGACCAGGGCGGGCAGGTCGGCGGCGTCCCCGTCCATGCTGAACACGGCGTCCGTGGCCACCAGGGCCACGGCCCCGGCGGGGGCCTTCGTGCGCCAGGCCGAGAGTTGGCCGTCCAGGTCGCCGGTGTCCCGGTGGCGGTAGATGCCGACGTGGGTCCCGCCGGCCCGGGCCAGGCGGCAGCCATCCACCAGCGAGGCGTGGTTCAGGGCGTCGGAGAAGGCGGCATCGCCCCGGCCCAGCAGGGCGGGGAGGAGGGTGGCGTTGGCCTGGAACCCGGTGTTGAAGAGGAGGCAGGCCTCGGTGCCCTTCCACTGGGCCAGGGTGGCTTCCAGCTCCTGGTGGAGGGGGCTGTCGCCCCGGAGCAGGCGGGCGGCTCCGGCCCCGGCCCCGAAGGACCGGGCGGCCTCGGCGGCGGCCTCGGCCAGGCGGGGGTCGCCGCGCAGCCCCAGGTAGTCGTTGGAGCAGAAGTCGAGGCCCGAGGCGGGCTGGATGGACCGGGCCCGGCCCAGGGCCCGACGCTCCTCGGCTTGGTTCTTCAGGCGGTTCTGCCAGGCAAAAGAAATCACGGAACCTCAGGGGTGCTCGCCGCAGATCTAAGGCGGGGGGGAATGTTAGGATCTGAGGGGGATCCACTCGTGGGTCCCCCTTGGAGCTTTGCATGGATTATCAGCAGTCATGGCAGGGAGCCTCCACCGGGGCGCAGTCCCGTATTGATTTTGTCCGAAGTGTCTACCTCTGGCTCATGGGTGGCTTCGGTGTGGCGGCCCTGGGCGCCCTCAGCGCCCCCTTTGTGGCCATGGCCCTGGTGCCAATCGCGGGACGTTTCCTGGGATGGGTGCTCTTCGGGGTCCAGTTCGGGACCCTGATGTTCGCCTCCTCGGTGAGCCGCCGGAAGCCCCTCAACCGCATCGCCTACGGTCTCTTCACCTTCGTGTCCGGGGTGATCGCGGGCATCGTGGCCCTGGTGGTGGCGCAGGGAGCGGGCTACACGCCCGTGTTCACGGCGTTCGGCCTCACCGGCGTGGTCTTCCTGACCCTCACGACCGCGGCGTTCGTCTCCAAGAAGGACTTCAGCTTCCTGCGGAACTTCGTCATCGTCGGCATCGCCGTGATGTTCTTCGGCAGCCTGGCGGCGGCGATCTTCCACCTCCAGGCCCTCAGCATGATCATCAGCGGCGTGGCGGTCATCGCCTGCTCTGCCAAGCTGCTCTGGGACACCTCTGCCATGCTCCGCACCGACGACCTGGGTGACCCCGCGGGGTTTGCCCTGGCGCTCTTCGTCAGCCTCTACAACATCTTCATCTCCCTGATGAACCTTCTCGGCGGACGGCGCCGCTAAGCGCCCCCCTGCACCCAAGGACACCCATGCTCCGTGCCTCTCTCCTCTCCCTGATCGCCCTCGGCCTCACCGCCCAGGAACCCGCCAAGGCCCCGGCCCCCGCAGCGGCCCCCGTCCAGGCTCAGGCCCCGGCTCCGACACCGGCTCCAGCTCCGGCCCCTGCTCCGGCCCCCAAGCCCGAGGACGTGATCCTCGCCCGAGTGGGCGGCCAGCCCGTCACCGAGGCCGACTTCCAGTCCGCCTTCCGCCTCCTGGGCCAGCAGGAGCAGATGCAGGTCCTCATGGTCCAGGGCGGCAAGGAAGAGTTCGTGCGGCGCATGGCTGAAAGCAAGCTGCTGGCCGCCAAGGGCAAGCTGATGGAGCTGGACAAGACTCCGGAGTACAACCTGGCCCTGGCGCGGGCCAAGGATGATCTCCTGGCACGTGAGTTCCTCACCAAGGAAGGCCCGGGCCTCCAGCAGAAGCTGATCGTCGGCGAGGCGGACGTGAAGGCCTACTACGACGCCCACCCGGACCGCTTCAAGCAGCCTGCGCTCGCCAGCGTGCGCCACATCCTGGTGTCCGTGAAGAAGGGCGAGGGCCAGCCGGGTCTCAGCGAGGCCGATGCCAAGGCCCGCGTCGCCAAGATCCAGGCCGAGTTGAAGAAGGGCGCCAAGTTCGAGGAGCTGGCGAAGAAGTACAGCGACGATCCCGGCAGCAAGGATAACGGCGGCCTCTACGCGGATGCTGATCCCTCCGGCTGGGTTCCGGAGTTCGGGGCCGCGGCCCGCACGCAGCCCATCGGCAAGGTCGGCGCCCCGGTGAAGACCCAGTTCGGCTTCCACCTGGTCAAGGTCGAGGGCCGCAAGCCGGGCCGCCAGGTGCCCTTCGAGGAAGCCAAGGAGGCCGCCGAGAAGCAGGCCCGCCAGGAGCGCCAGGTGCAGGTCTGGAATGAGCTGATGGACCGCCTGCGGAAGGAGATCCCCTTCGAGCTGGTCAAGCCCGAGGCGCCGAAGGCCGCTGAGCCCGCCAAGGCAGGTGGCAAGTGAGGCTCTTCGCTCCCGCGCTCGCCCTGCTGCTGGCTGTTCCGACCCTGGTCGCCGACACCAAGCCCGAGGCCAAGCCTGACGTGAAGGCCGATGTCCGGGACGAGATCCTGGTCGTGGTCAACAAGCACATCATCACCCGGCGCACCCTGACCCAGTCCGTGGAGCAGCAGAACGCGGCCCTCTACCGGCAGTTCGCCGGCAAGGAGCTGGATGAGAAGCTGAAGGACGCCCGGGAGAAGACTCTGCAGGGCCTGGTGGACGCCTTCCTCCTGGAGGACAAGGGCGCCGAGCTGGGCTCGCCCGTTACCGAGGAGTATGTGCGCTCCACCATCGATGGCATCAAGAAGGAGAACAACTTCGCCACGGATGCGGACCTGGAGCGGGCCCTCAAGAGCAGCCTCGGCATCGGCCTGCCTGAGTTCATGAAGCGCCAGAAGCAGCAGGCGGTCCAGCAGTTCGTCCTCCAGCGGGAGGTCTACTCCAAGGTGGCCGTGGAGGACAACGAGCTGCGCGCCTACTACGAGGACCACAAGGACGAGTACCGCATGCCGAGCCGCTTCCGGATCCGGGAGCTGGTCCTGGCCAAGGGGGCCACGGCAGCCGAGCAGGCGGAATCCCGCAAGCAGCTCGGAGCCATCCAGGCCGAGCTGAAGGCCGGCAAGCCCTTCGAAGAGCTGGCCCGCCTCCATTCCACCAGCCCCAGCAAGGCCACTGGGGGCGACCTGGGTTGGATGAACAAGGGCTTCCTCCGCCCGAGCATCGAAGATGCGGCCGTGAAGCTCAAGACCGACCAGGTCTCCGAGCCCCTCGAGACGGACAAGGACCTCTACCTGATCCAGCTGCTCGCCCTGGAAGACGCTCCCGTCAAGGCCTTCGCCGAAGTGAAGGCCAAGATCCTGGAGAAGCTCCAGGAGCCAAAGGCCCAGAACGCCATCGAGCAGTTCCTGGCGAGCCTGCGCATGCGCGCCAACATCCGCTACCTGGTACCCAAGGACGAAATCCTCAAGGGGTGATGGCATGCGTCTCGATGCCTTCCTCAAGAAGAGCCTGCTGATCAAGCGTCGCGAACTGGCCAACCAGCTCTGCGACGAGGGGATGGTGCGGGTCAATGGCGTGCCCCGCAAGGCGAGCCAGGAAGTGAGCCCCCAGGACGAGCTGGAGTTCCCGCTCTACAACCGACAGCTGAAGGTCCGGGTGCTGTCCCTGCCCGAAGGCAATACCAAGAAGGCCGATCAGTGGTCGATCTTCGAGGTGCTCGAGGACAAGCGGATGCCCATGGAACTCGGCTACGGGGACGAAGATCCCTTCGCGCCACCGCCCAAGGTCCCCCGCAACCACTAGATCCCGCTCGACAGCCGCTGTCGTGTCGCCGGGCTTATCGTGGCGGGGTGCATGGAGATTCAATGTCCGACCAGCCTGTGATCCGAACCCTCAAGGAGGGCGATGCCTTCCAGGGCTTTCTCCTGGCCCAGGAGGCCGCCTACAAGGTCAGCGTCAAGGGCACCGAATACCTGGAGCTGAAGCTGGCAGATGCCTCTGGCGACCTCAAGGGCTTCCTCTGGGACCTGCGGGCCGTGGAGGGCGACCTGGAAGCCATCCGCGCCGACGCCTTCGTCCGCGTGAAGGGCTCCGTGACCAGCTTCAATGGGCGCCTGCAGCTCCGGGTGGACAAGATCCGCTTCGCCCCGGATGCCGAGGTCGGGGACTTCTCGGCCTTCTTCCCGGTGAGCGCGCGCCCGGTGTCGGAGATGCTGGCGGAGCTGGACGGCTGCCTGGCCTCCATCCTGGATCCCTGGATCCGCGGTCTCCTGACTGCCCTTTTCGTGGACGACGCGGAGCTGAGGGCCGCCTTCGCCCTGGCCCCCGCCGCCAAATCCATGCACCACGCCTACCTGGGCGGGCTGCTGGAACACAGCCTCTCGGTCCTCGGCATGGCAGAGCGGGCCTGCGCTCACTACCCCCTGCTCAACCGGGACCTGGTCCTGGCCGGGGCCCTGCTTCACGACGTGGGCAAGACCGCCGAGCTGAGCTACCAGCGCAGCATCGGTTACACCGACGCAGGCAACCTGCTGGGCCACATCTCCCTCGAGGCGGAGTGGATCAGCCGGGCGGCGGGCCGGATTCCCGGGTTCCCCGAGGGGCTGCGGCTCCAGATCCTCCACATCGTCCTGAGCCACCATGGCCGCCTGGAGTTCGGCTCCCCGGTCCTGCCGAAGACGCCCGAGGCCCTGCTGGTCCACTACCTGGATGACCTGGATGGCAAGCTGGAAGTGATGTTCCGCGCCGTGGCCGAAGAGAGCGGGGGCGGTTCCTGGAGTCCCTACAGCCGGGCCCTGGACCGCATGATCTATCGCGTGCGCTGGCCCAAGGTGGGATCTGTCGAAAACTGACCAGCCACCACCAGGATCGGCCATAAGTGGACAGCCATTGGCCTCCCGGAGTGTCATCTAGGCAGGACTGGCAGGGCCGTATCTGTAGGGAAGTCTTGGTAATTCAAGGCCTGGGTCAAAAGGGTCGCGGTAGAATTTTCCTGGCACGAGTCTGGCTCTGAGGGAGGGAAGTCCTCCCGAGGTGGTCCATGAAGCTTTCCCGCAAAGCCAAGCGCTACGACGATTCGGTTCTTCCCGGCGAGTTCCAGGGCTACGAGACCTTTCACCAGGCCGATCTCGAGCTGGATGGCACCGTGGAGGGCTTCCTCCGCCGTGGCGAGGGTGGCGTGCAGCTGGGCGAGATGGTGCTCGAGCGGAACATCCCCAAGAAGCTCAGCTTCGCCAAGCTCAAGAACAAGGCGGAGAAGCTCTCGGAGCAGGTGAACTACCTCAAGGAGCGCCTGGAGATCGTGGACCACGACCGCCGGGGGATGTACATCCAGCTCCGCAGCCTGCCCCCCTACAAGGACGACACCCAGATCCAGTTCAATGAGATCAGCATCGGCAAGAACAAGATCGTAGTGAAGCGGATCGCCTTCTACCGCAAAGACGAAGTCAAGCAGCAGGTGCCCCTCCAGCTGTCCGAGCTGGAGCTCAAGCGCCTCCTGTCCGATATTCGACAGGCGATTGCCTAAAGTAGCTATCTGCTGTCAGCTATCAGCTTTCAGCTAAAGAAACAGGGGGCGCCGGTGGCGCCCCCTGTGCTTTTGAGGGCTGATAGCAAGAACGACGCTGCCGGGGGCCAAGCCTGCTTGGAGATTATGCTCTGCTCGACGGGTGCCCAGAAAAGACGCGTCCGGTGCTGTGGCTTCTTGGACACGATGCTCTGCTCGACGGGTGCCCAGAAAAGACGCTGCCTCGCAGCGTCTTTTCTGACCCGTCAGAGCATCGCCATCCAGTTTCCGCTCTCGGCTCGGATGGGGCCTTCGGGGAGGTCGCTTTCCTTGAACATGAAGTGGTGGCTGTTCCAGCTGCCGCAGCTGTCGCAGCGGTCGGCGTAGTCCTGGATCCGGTGGCCGCAGACGGCGCACTCGAAGCGCAGCTTGAGGATGCCCAGGTTGCGGAGCAGCTGGCGGTACTCGTTCAGGGCTGCGTCCATGCGGCCGCGGCGGCTGTGGATCTTGGCCATGAAGAAGAACAGGATCGGGCTGTAGACGACCTGGCTGCGGACCTCCTGGAACAGGTCCAGGGCCTCGTCCAGGATCTCCAGGCGGTAGAGCATCTTGCCCAGGAAGAACTTGGCGGTGGTGGCGTGCCTGGAGGTGGCGGCGACGCGCCGCAGGAGGGCGAGGCCGTCCTCGGGGCGGCCCAGCTGGATGAAGTAGTCCTCCGCCTCCTGCAGGAAGGTGCCCTCGCCGGTCTTGCGGAAGCCCTCGAGCCAGATCTCGAGGCCCTGGGCCTCCTGGTCCTGGAGGATCATGCAGCGACCCAGGCTGAGATAGGCCGGCACGAAGTCGGGCTCATCCTTGATCACCTGCTGGAAGATCTGGGCGGCATCCTTGAACTGATCGGCCTCGACCTTGGTGATGCCCACCTGATAGGCCAAGGCCGAACCCTGGGCCCGCTCTCCCTGCGTGAGCTCCGCGGCGAAGTGGGCCAGCAGCTTCTTGTGGGCCTCGTTGGCTTCCTCCCAGCGCCGTCCCTCCATGTGGATGGCCCGCAGGCGCCGCCAGGCCCGCAGGGCCTTCTTGGGGTGGTCCCCGGCCAGCTTCTTCAGCACGGCAGCGGAGGCCTCGGGATTCCGGACGGCCATCAGGGCCTCGGCCAGCTGGTAGCGGGCCTCGACCTGATCACGGTCATCGCGGCAGATGGACTCGAACACCTTCACGGCCTCCTCCGGGCCGCCGCCCTTGAGGAGGATCTCGCCGAGCAGCAGCCGGGCGGGGATGTAGTCCTTGCGCTGCTCGAGGATGCCGTCCAGGATCTCCCGCGCTTCCTTGGGCAGGCCGTGGGCGATGAGGTCCCGGGCATCCTGGGCGCGCTCGGAGATGCGCTTCACCAGGCGGGTATCGGCAGAATCGTTGAGGCCCCGCACCAGCCGCACCACTTCCATGATGCCGGTGTAGAGGACGTTCAGCAGGAACCCGAGCAGGAAGGTGAGGAGGATGACGCTCTGCAGCTTGATGCTCTCGCCGAACACCACGACTTCCCGCATGAGCAGGTCATGGTTCGTCAGGTACAGGTTGCCGAGCACCATCAGGACGAGCAGCAGCAGGACGATGAAGAACACGTTCACAAGGCGCATGGGGGTCCCCGAAAGCAAGGCTCTGCCTAGCATGACACAGTCAGCGGCGGGCCCTCAGCGCCCGGCGGTGGGGCTGTCGGGGCGGTCCAGCCAGGCCTTCGCCGCCTGGAGGTCATCCCACACGGCCCGGCGCACGTCCTGGGTGTACTGCCGCAGCACGTAGGCCGGGTGGAACGTGGGCATGACCGGGATCTCCCGGTCTCCCACCTGCAGGCGGCGCCACTGCCCCCGCACCCGGGTGATGCCTTCGCTGACGCCCAGCAGCTCGCGCAGCGGCGTGGCGCCGAGGGTGACGATGACGGCGGGCTGGATCAGCTCAAGCTTGCGCCGCAGGTAGCCGAGGCAGGCACGGGCCTCTTCGGGTGCAGGCACGCGGTTGTCCGGAGGGCGGCACATGACCACGTTGGTGATGTAGGTCTGCTCGCGCTTCAGGCCCAGCGCGCCGATCATCTTGTCCAGCAGCTCGCCCGCCTTCCCCACGAAGGGACGGCCCTGCAGGTCCTCGTCCCGCCCGGGGCCTTCACCCACAAACAGCAGCCGGGCCTGGGGATCTCCCTCACCGAAGACGAGCTTGATGCGGCCCCCCCCGAGGGGGCAGGCGAGGCAGCCGGAGACGGCCTGTTGCAGCGCCTCAAGGCTGTCACAGGCGGCCACGGCCTCGGCCGAGGGGCAGGCGCCGGGAGTCGTGGGTGGGACATAGCCCGGGGGCCCCTGGCGCGGCGGGGCGGGGGTGGCGATGGGTGGAGCCTGGGCCTGGGTCCGGCGCTCGGGGACGGCGGGCGGCACCGGCGCGGCGGGTGCCTCGCGGACCAAGCCCAGCACCCCCAGGTCGCCGAGGGTGTCGCGCCAGGCTTGCAGCGGATGGTCCATGCCTTAGCCTAGGGGGCTGGCCGGGGAAATGGAATGAGGAGCCCTCGGATTCCTTCCCGGAGGGGCTGGTCCGGAACTTCCGGCCCACCTGGGGCATCATTGGGCATCGGAGTGTGAATGACGCAGTCCCCCCAGGAAATCCCGTTCGGCACCCAGGAGGCCTTCCATGCCGCCTTCGCTGAGCTTTATCCAAGGCTCGTGAGCTATGCCCGCCGCTACGGAGCGAACTTCCCGGAGGACATTGCCCAGGAGGCCTTCGTCATCCTCATGCAGCGGGAGGTTCCGGTGGAGCACCCCACGGCCTTCCTCTACGGCACGGTCCGCACCCTGTCCCTTACGGAGCGGCGCCCCATGAAGAACCAGAACATCAGCCTGGAAGCGGTGGCTGAGCCCGGCCAGGCGGCTTATGCCGAGGACATGGTGCTCAACCAGGAGGTCCGGGAGCGGATGCGGCTGCTTTCGCCCACCTTCCGGGAAGCCCTCTGGCTCTTCGTGGTGGAGGGCCTGTCCATCCGGGAGATCGCGGAGATCCTCGACATCCCCGAGGCCACCGTGAAGACCCGCATCCACCGGGCCAAGGCCCAGCTCAAAGAACAGCTCAATCCCGCAGGAGGCGTGCATGTCCTGGTCTGATCCCGCTCGGCGCTTTGAACCCGCTGAGGACGTCCAGCTGCGGGCCGAGCTTCGCGACCTGCTGGGTCTCGGAGCCTCCGTGGCCGTCCAGGCCGCGGAGCCCACCCCCGAGCTCAAGGCCCTCGCCGATGACCTCCGCCGGGAAGCTCTGCGCCGCAGCCGCACCCAGCGCCGGCGGCCGAGCTGGGGCCTGCTGGCCGCCGCGGCCCTGCCCCTCCTGGCGGCCCTGGCCGGCCTTGGCAACTGGGGCATCCAGCAGAAACATCGGGCCGACGACCTAGCGGTCCAGGCCCAGCGGCAGGAGCAGGAGCTGACCCGGCTCGCCGCCAGCCATGCCACCGAGGTGGCCCGGGAGCGGCAGGCCAAGGAAGAGGTCCAGCAGAAACTGCAGCTGGCTTCCCGCAAGAGTAGCCCGAAGGCCGAACCCTACCTGGTCATCCCCGTCGAGAAGCCCCTGAAGGGCGTCGGTGAGGACTATCAGCGGGTCAAGCAGAACCCGTAGGGCCGTTCGGCATGTTCCTGGCTAGACTCGGGGCAAGGTGTGCCCATGGCCAGCAATCCCCTGCTCCTCCTGATCCTCGTGCTCGCGGCCCTGTCTACGGTCCTGGCGGGACTTGGCGTGTTCGGCAACAGCCGGCCGCCCGATCCGCGCCTCAACAACCTGCTCAACGACCTGGATGACATCAAGGGCGTGCTGTCCCAGATCCAGAAATCCGTCATGCAGACCGAGCGGAAGCTGGAGAAGGAGATCCAGTCCGCGCGCAACGAGAACCGCGAAGTCGTCGAGAAGCTGGCCGAAGTCGTGGACAAGCGGCTCAAGGAGCTGGTCGGCTAGGCGGGACCTGGGAGGCGCGCAGCGAAGCGGAGCGAGGAACCCCCGGAGAGTGAAAGCAGAGCACGGCTCCGCCGTGATCTGCGCGGGGGCCCGGGGGTGTTCGCGCAGCGAAGCGGAGCGAGGAACCCCCGGAGAGAATTATCCCGCTTGGCTGTGATTGGCCGGGGTCCAGCCCCGCTCGTTCAGGAGCTTGACGCCCTGGATGCGGGTGACCCGGAAGGCCATCTCTTCCTGGTGCAGGTGGCAGAAGGCCAGCAGGTGGTCCTCGTGGATGGTGCGCGGGGACACTCGCCGTAGCTGCGTGCGGTGCGCCGCCGGGGGCAGGTAGGTGAGCTCCACCATGAGGGTGTGGCCCGCGGCGTATTCCAGGATGCGCTGGACCTCTTCGGCCAGCTGGTCCTCGCCGCCCAAGTGGAGCATCGGGATCCGCCGCTGGACTTCCTGGTAGAGAGAGGGGTCCTCGTCGTGGAGGCGCTGGAGGGCCGAGCGCACCATCTGCTGCACGGGCTCCAGGTGGTGGTTCATGCCCTTCTCGTCCACGAAGGCCAGGGCCGCCAGGGCCCACAGGTAGAGCTTCTCGTCGGAGTCCACGCTGAGGGCCAGGAAGCGCCCGGGCTTGGGCATGAAGCCCGCCTGCTTGAGCAGGGCGTGGGCATTGCCGTCGCCGCGGACTTCCACCACGGTGTCGGAGAGCGAGGCCAGCTTCAGGGGTCCCAGCTCGGGCCGGAGCTTCAGCTCGTCCGCCAGCTGCGCCGTGCGGGCCCGGATGAGCTTCACGCCTTGGTGCACCTCGACCTCGCCCACCCGGCGGGAGAGGTCCTCCAGCAGCTGGAGCAGGGGCTGGGGCAGGGTCTGGGTGGCGGCGCCGAGGCGCTGGCCGAGCTCTTCGAGGGGCACTCCGGAGTCCAGGGCGCGCACCAGGGTGGCGTGGCTCACCCGGAAGGTGCCCATGGCGTCCAGGGCTTCCACCTCGGCCAGCTGGGCAAGCTGGAGCAGCCGGTGAGGATTCTGCAGCAAGGGGGTCAGCAGCTCCAGCGTGGGCTGCATGATCATGGGCTGTTCCTGCTCCAGGGGCAGCCAGTGGGCCGCGGTGCCCTTGAGATCCCGCAGCAGGTACTCGTGGGCCAGGGCCTCCCCGTGCTCCGTGAGCCGGAGGTGGGCAAGGGCCCCGTCGCCATGGATGATGCCCATGCGGCCCAGGAAGGGCAGGAACACCGTGCGGGTGCGCTCCTCATCCAGGGGGTGCAGGGTCTCCAGGAAGGCCAGGAAGGGCTGGACAGCCAGGGTCTGGCCCCGGCGCTCCAGCAGGTGCTGCATGAGGAAGAGGCGGTCCTCGGCCGGGGGCATGCCCCAGGCCTTGAGGTCGTGCTCGAGCAGGCTGGCGAAGGCGCGCTCCGCCACCCAGCGGGGGGGATGGCTGGTTACGGCGGGCAGCAGGGTCTCCACCCGGCCATCGCGGTTCCAGAGCAGGCCCAGCCGGTGCAGCAGCGTGAAGAGCAGGGTGGCGTCCTGCTCCTCGTGCAGCATGGCGTTGCGCTGCATGAGCAGGCCCAACTCCTTCTTGGCGGGCAGGCCGCCCTTGAGGACGCGCAGCCCGGCGACGCAGCGCAGGAGGACGCTGGTGAGGGCCAGGGAGAAGCGGAAGGGCTCCGCGTGGCGCAGCTTCACTTCCGGCGGGGCCTGGAAGCTGAAGTCGCCGTCATCGAAGTCGTCCAGGGCGTCGGCCACCCGCTCCGCCACGACCCAGGCGGGACCGTCGGGCAGGACCAGCCCGAGGTCGCTGAGGGCCTGGAGGAGCGCCGGGGCGGGCAGGGCGCCCTCGGCGGCCAGATGCTTGAGGGCCACCAGGGACTCGCTGTCCAGGTCGGCCAGGGTGCCGGACAGCCGCTTGTGGTCCTCCAGGTGGAAGACCATGGTCTTCAGGAGGCGCATCCGGCCTTCGGCGCCCTCTTCCCAGCGGATGGGGATGGGCAGGTGACGACGTTCGCAGATGGTCCGGAGCTGCTCATCCGAGCAGTTCGAGAGGAGCTGGAAGTGCGTGAGCGGCATAGGCACCCAGAGGACCGTGTACAGACGATCGAACAGTCTCTCACGAAACAGCTTTTTGCTCACGCGCGAAAACCCGAGGGCATGCTGGATGCCCGGGTCGGAGGAGGTACCTGGCCACCGGAGGCCTGGTCCGGTGACTCCTGAAAACCATCAGGGGCTGACCCGCGAGCGGATCAGCCCCTGATGAAAACGCTGACTTACTGGGCGGTGAGGGTGCCTGCCGTCACGGTGATGGTCTGGATCGCACCGGCGCTGTCGATGACCTGGCACTTGGTGGCATCCGGCGTCAGGGTGACGGTCCCTGGAGCCTGCCCGGTCTTGAGGTCCAGGGCGATCCGGAGCAGCGGCGCGTTCAGGGAGACGGGGCTGGCCGTGCCCTTCTGGGCGGCTGTGACCTGGAGGACGCTGCCCGTGACCTTGCCTTTGAGGATGGGGGTGCCCGTTCCCAGGTTGAAGGTCCCGCCGGTCTGGAGGTAGGTTGCCGCCGCATCCGAGCTGGCGACGTTGGCCCAGGTGACTTTGGTGGTATCGGCGGTGAAGCTGGCGGAGACGCCCGAGCCTGTGGTGGCCGCGGGACCCACCAGATCAAGGACCAAGTGAGTGGCCGTGGAGAGGGCGGCATTCTTCTTCAGCAGGTAGGTGCCGGTGGTGGGATCCGTGTAGGCGAGGGCCGTCGCGGTCACCAGGCTGAAGTTCGCGGTAATGGCCAGGGTCTGGGCCACGCTGGAGACCACCAGGGGATTGGTGGTGCTGGTGGTGAAGCCCGCGCCGGTCCAGTTGGTGAAGGCGTAGCCTGTGTTCGGAACCGCCGTGACGGCACTGGTGCTGCCGCCAGAGGTGACGCTCTGGCTGGCGGCGCCGGTCAGGGTGCCTCCCGTGCCGGCCACAAAGGTGACGGTATAGGTCGGTGGGGGCGCCGGTGCGGGGGTACTGCCACCGCCCCCGCCGCCGCAGGCGGTGAGGACGGCCAAAGCCAGTAGCAAGCAGCCAGAGAGGAGCTTCTTCATCGGGGACATGGTCATCTCCCTCACAGTCCGGCGAGCAGAAGGGCGAGGTCGGCGTCGTTCACCGACCCGTCCTTGTTGAGGTCGCAGGTGGCATTGGTGGTGCCGTAATACTTCGCGAAGGAAAGCAGGTCGCGAAGATCGATGATCCCGTCGGCGTTGATGTCGAGGGAGACCCCGCCCGCCAGGGGCCTGACGGAAAGGACACCGCACTGGAAGGTGCCAGTGTCCCCGGGGCCGACGTCCTGGAACCGGAGCTTCCACGTGCCGTTGGGAGACTTCCCAGTGAAGGCATCCAGGGGGAAGGAGGGGCGGAAGGTTCCGACGATGGCCGGGGGTGTCGCCTGCGTGTCGATGGAGGCCGTCCCGGTATCGGAGAAGACCGCATAGGTGCCGCAGGCGGTTCCCAGGGCGGCCGTGTTAGTGGTGCCGGAGCCCCCACCGGCATTGTTGCTGATGATCACGGTGCTGTTGTCCGGGGCTACCAGGGTGATGATCAGGTCCCCGACGTAGGTGTGAGTCATGTACATCGACACGGTCACTTCGCCCACAGTGCCCGCGATCCCCGAGACGACGAAGGGGACCTCGACGGCGGCTCCTGCCACGACAGCTCCTGTCCCAGAGGTGGTTGCATCGGGGACGAAGGTCGCTGTGCTGCTGGAAACGGTGGTGCCCGTGCCCAGGGCCAGGATCGTGAGGGTGGCGGAAGTGGAGGAGACCGAGCTCACGCTGTTGGTCACATCGCAGCTGAAGGTGGCGCTGTTATCAGCCAGGGCCAGTGCGGGGGTGATGTAGGTGCTGTCCGTGGCGCCGGAAATGGCGCTGCCGTTCTTCTTCCACTGGTAGATCAGGGTGCCGCTGCCGAGGGCCCGAACCGTGAAGGTGGCGCGGTGGCCCTCGATCGCAGTCACGTTGGCGGGCGCGGTCAGGATGCTGGGTGCCACGGGGACGGCGATCTCCCACACGCCCCGGCCCCAGGTGGCCACGCGGATGCTGGTGCCGTCCGGGGCGACCCAGATGTCCGTGGCGCGGCCCTGGGGGAGGCCTGTGCCAAAGACACTCCAGCTGGTCCCGCCGTTTATCGTGCGGTAGACCCCCAGCCAGGTGGCGGCATAGACGGTGTTGCCGCTGGTGTCCCCCGGATCCACCGCCAGCTTGGTGACGGGAACATCGGGAAGCCCGGTTCCCGCGGCGGCCCAGGAGCTACCTCCGTTGGCGGACTTGGCCACCCGAACGGAGCCGGCGAACGGGGACTCGGAGCAGACATAGAGCAGGCTGTTGTTCGCCCAGGCAATGTTGGCGTTGTAACCCTGCCAGCCCGTGACCAGGCTGTTCGCAGCCTGCGTTCCATCTGTGTTGAGGGCCCCTAGGAACACGGGCGTCCAGGTGCTGCCCCCATTGCTGGTGAGCAGGAGGTAGCCTCCGTTGCCCGCCGCGGCGATGGTCTGGAGGCTGGTGGGGCTCACGCCGATGCCATGGCTGACCGCCCGAACGTAGATGCCAGCTGTGGCGCCCACGAGGGGGGATGTGTAGATGCTGCTCCAGCCCGTGGAGGTACTCTGGAAGATCTTCTTACTGTTGGTGCCGGTGAGGCCGTTGCCGTAGGTGAAGTAGACCTGGCCCGAGGGGTCTGCCCCGGCGGGCGGCGCGACCAGCGGCGTGACGAAGTAGTAGCTGGCCCCGTTGTCGGTGCTGGACGTGGAACCCAGGCCTGACGTGAAGGTGTTCCACTGGCTCTGGTCCGTGACCGGGCTGGTGGTGGCCCGCCGGATGGCATTGTAGACATAGGAGGACAGGGAGACCGCTGAGGTCGTGTTCACACCCTGGGCCCAGGCCACGCCGAAGCCGTCACCACCCCGGACCGCATTGAAGGTGCCGGTGGTGCCCACGCGGATGCGGGTGCCGTTGTCCTGCAGGCCCACCAGGGCGCTGCCGGCCACCCCGGGGTTGGCCGCCAGAGCGTAGACGAGGTGGTTCACCAGGCCCTTGTTCTTGGTGTCGTCCCAGGTGGCGCCTCCGTCGGTGCTGGTGAAGATCCCGCCGTCGGTGCCGAAGTAGAGCCGCGATGTGCCGCCGAAGGTGGAGAAGGCGGCGCAGTGGAGGTCTGCATGGACGTAGGGCAGGCCGGACTGGGCCATCCAGTTCGAGATGAGGGTCCAGGTGCTGCCCCCGTTTACCGACTTGGCGGAGGACAAGTTGCCTCCCAGATAGACCGTGTTGCGGGCTGCATCGGTCGGATCCACCAGGATCATGTGGTTGTACCAGGCCTGGGCGTGCATCAGGTCCATGTTGGGGTTGTCGGTATTGGCGTTGGTGGGCAGCTTGGCGGTGATGTTCAGGGGCGTCCAGGTACTGCCCCCGTCGAGAGAGCGGAGGAGGTCCAACTGGGCGGAGCCATCGGGCGTGGCGGCATAGCCATAGACCACGCTGTCCCCGGGCTGGCCCACCGCCAAGGTGACGCGGCCGGCGGGGGCGAAGGGGGTGGCACCCACCGCCGTCCAGGTGGCGCCCTGGTCCGTGCTGAGGAAGACGAAGCCTGCCTTGCTGGTGGCGGTGGTCTGGGTGGCGACCAGCCAGCCCGCGTTGGACCTCGCCAGGCTCCAGACCTTGGAGGTGGCCGGGATGCCGGCGACGGCACTGTAGGTAGTGCCGCCATCGGTGGAGCGGTACAGGCCCACATCGGTGCCCACCAGGACGATGTCATTGCTCTGGCTGGTGTCCACCTTGAGGTCGTAGATCTTGGCGGCGGCGCCCAGATGGACCCCTGCGGTCCAGGTGGTGCCACCGTTGGAGGACTTGACGACGAAGCCGCCCACCCCCAGGTCGAAAGGATCTCCTGCTCCCACGTAGAGGGTGCTGGTGACCCGGCCGAAGGTGGCGGCGCCGGACATGTTGCTGCCGATGAAGTCCGTGAGGGCGGTCCAGGTGGGGAGAGCGCTCAGGAAGTTGGTGGTCTTCCAGAGGCCCCCGCCGCTGGCGAGGACATAGACGGTGTTGCCCGTGCTGTCCGCGGTATCCACCAGGATGTTGCGCAGGCGGCCGCTGTCCACCTTGAAGAGGGTGGAACCGTTCTGGGTGAAGGCGGCGGTGGTGGGACCGAGGCTGGTCCAGGCTGCGGAGGGGATGGCCGCCGGGAGTTCGGGACCGAAGGCGGACTTGAAGAGCTCCGGATACTTGGTCCGCTCCTTCTCGGCCTCGCTGAGCAGGTGGCGCGAGAACTCGGGACCGAGGTCGCCGCCCATGCGCTCCCGGAACCACTCCAGCCGGCCCCAGGCCTCGTCCTGGATCTTGATGTCGTCGCCCCGGGTGAAGCGCTTGTAGTTCACCTGATACTGGGCCTTGTAGGCATCGTCCTGGGCGCCCAGGGGTAGGGTCGCCAGGAGTGCCAGGACAGCCAGGATTCGAGAGGATGAGAGGCCCATGGCGACTCCAATGAGGATCCGAGGGACGATTCAGGAAGGTTGGACCGGCACCAGGGGATCTGGAGATCATAGACCGCTTCGCGCTCAGGGAAACCCATGCATTTCTAGTCAAAAGGGCCTAGGGTGCCCCGCTCTGCGAGGCCTGGACAGGCCCGGCGAGCCTGGGGGCCGGGCGTCTTCGTTGACCGCATCCGGATACCCCTCTACGCTCAAAGGTTTAGGCCTGCCATCACCGTGATCGCCATCCGCCCCGAGAATCCCCTGATCGTCCAGAGCGATCGCACGCTGCTCCTCGAGGTGGCGAACCCCGTGTTCGAGCAGGTGCGGGACGAGCTGGCGCGCTTCGCAGAGCTGGTCAAGAGCCCCGAGCACATCCACACCTACCGCATCACCCCGCTGAGCCTCTGGAACGCCAGCGCCTCTGGGGTGAGCTGTGCGGAGATGATCGAGACCCTCAACACCTGGTCCAAGTATCCCGTGCCGCAGAACCTGCTGCAGGAGATCGAGGACCACGGTACCCGCTACGGCAAGCTGCGCCTGGTGGCCAAGGGCGACCGCCTGGCCCTGGAGATGGATGACCGCGGCCTGTTCTGGGAGCTGGAGAACCAGAAGTCCCTGCAGGGCCTCCTGGCCGAGCCCTACCCGGACGAGCGGGGCATCTACCTACAGACGGGCATGCGCGGCGAGGTGAAGCTGCAGCTCATCCGCCTGGGCCATCCGGTGCAGGACATGGCGGGCTACAAGCCGGGTGATCCCCTGGCCTTCGGCATGGCGCCCAACCTGAAGCAGAACGGCAAACCCTTCGGCCTCCGGCCCTACCAGCAGGCCGCCGTGGATGTCTTCCACGCGGGCGGCGGACCCGAAGGCGGCGCCGGCGTGCTGGTTTTGCCCTGCGGAGCCGGCAAGACCGTCATCGGCATCGGCTGCATGGGCAGCCTGCAGACCCACACCCTGGTGCTGACCACCAACGGCACCGCCGTGAAGCAGTGGAAGCAGGAGCTGCTCGACAAGACCACCCTCACCGAGGACCAGGTGGGGCTCTACATGGGCGACGTGAAGGAGATCAAGCCGGTCACCATCGCCACCTACCAGATCCTCACCTACCGCCGCAGCAAGTCCGGCCCCTTCGAGCACTTCAAGATCTTCGAGGCCGCCAACTGGGGCCTGGTGATCTACGACGAGGTGCACATGCTGCCCGCGCCCATCTTCCGGGCCGTGGCGGAGCTGCAGGCCAAGCGGCGCCTGGGCCTCACGGCCACGCTGGTGCGCGAGGATGGCAAGGAGGAGGACGTCTTCAGCCTCATCGGCCCCAAGCGGGTGGACGTGCCCTGGAAGATGCTGGAGAAGGACGGCTTCATCGCCACGGCCCACTGCCTGGAGATCCGCGTCCCCCAGCCCACGGACGAGCGCATGGAATACGCCGTGGCGGACCAGCGGCAGCGCTTCCGCATCGCCTCCGAGAACAGCCTCAAGCTGGCTGTGGTGGACGAGCTGCTGGCGGGTCACCCCAAGGACAACATCCTGATCATCGGCCAGTACCTGGAGCAGCTGCGGATCATCGGCGAGCGCCTGGGTGCGCCGGTGCTCACGGGCCAGACCCCCGAGAAGGAGCGCGAGGTGCTGTTCCGGCAGTTCCGTGAGGGCCAGCTGCGCATCCTCATTGTGAGCAAGGTGGCCAACTTCGCCATCGACCTGCCGGACGCCTCCGTGGCCATCCAGGTGAGCGGCACCTTCGGCTCGCGGCAGGAAGAGGCCCAGCGCCTGGGCCGCATCCTCCGCCCCAAGGGCGACAAGAACCTGAGCTACTTCTACAGCCTCATCAGCCGCGACACCACCGAGCAGGAGTTTGCCCGCAACCGGCAGCTCTTCCTCACGGAGCAGGGCTACCGCTACCTCATCGAGAGCCGCCACTTCGACGAGTCCGGCCGCCTGAGCGAACCCAACGTGTGGAAACAGCTCCTCGAGGACACCCGGGGCTGAGGCCGCTCACCCACCCCAGCGGCCGGGATGGAGGAGGGACTGGGCGCCGAGCCACTGGTCCAGGGGCCAGGCGAGGAGGGCGGCCAGGATGCCTGCCAGGACATCGTCCAGGACGACACCCCAACCGCCAGGCAGGCCCTGGGCTGCATCCACCGGGCCGGGCTTCCAGATGTCGAAGAGCCGGAACAGCAGGAACGGCGCCGCCAGGCGCGCGGCCCAGAGCAGCCCGGGCTGGGGCTGCACCGTCACGGTGAATAGCAGTGGCGTCAGGGCGAACCAGACGCCCGCCCACTCGTCGATGACGATCCAGGACGGGTCCTTCAGGCCGGTCTCTTTCACCACCGCGTCCGCCGCCCAGACTGCCAGCAGAGTCAGGGCCAGGGGGGCCGCCAGCAGCACCCAGGGGGTCCAGGGGGCGGCGAGGATGCCCAGGCCGCGCACCAGCAGCACCCAGGCGAGCAGCCCCGCCAGGCTGCCCCAGGTGCCCGGCGCGGGGCGGAGATAGCCGCTGCCAAAGCCCGTGGCCAGCCACCAGGCCAGGCGGGGGGCCTTGGGGCCAGCGGCTCCGGTGGGCGCGTTCGAGTCCATCCGCCCATGGTAGGCCATGCGCCGGCGCCGCCCCATTTGAACCTTCAGAGCCTAAAGTCCAACTAAAAACTCTCGCAGAGAAAGGACGAGGGGACAGAGGTTCGCAGAGAAGGAGGCGAGCCTGTTTCTCTCGGCGACCCTCCGCTTTCTCGTCAGTCCTCTGCGAGAGTTGTTTTCTCTTTCCAGGCAATGACCTATTCCCAGGCCTCAGACGTGTCTCAGCGCCTCGACGATGCGCAGCCGCGCGGCCTTGAGGCCGGGGAAGAGGGCGCTGACCTGGAGGGTGGCCTGGAGGCCCAGGGCCACAAAGAGATACACGGCGGGCACCAGGTGGATGTTCAGCTCGTAGCCGTGGCTGGTGCCCGGAGGGGCGGGCATTTGGAGGTGCAGGGCGTTGAGCCCGGCGCGCAGCAGCAGGGTCGCCGCCAGGCCCAGGGCGCTGCCGAACAGGCCCAGGAAGGCGCCCTCCCACTGCAGCAGCACCAGCAGCTGCCGGGGCTGGAGGCCCATGGCCCGCAGCACGCCGAACTCGCGCACCCGCTCCATGACGGACATGAGCAGCGTGTTCACCGTGGCCAGCAGCACCACGAAGAACAGCACCAAGCCCATGAAGCCGAAGATGGCGAAGTAGAGTAGCTTCACCTGCCGGTAGAAGGAGGCCAGCTCGAACCAGGGCTTCACGGTGGTCTCTGGCAGCCGGGCCTGCAGCCGGGCCTGCTCGGCCTCCACGTCGCCAGGGCGCTTCAGGATGAGGGACAGCCGAGACCGGGCCGGCCCCGCGTCCAGCAGCTGGCCCGCGGTGGATAGGCTGACCGTGAGGAAGCGGTCGTTGAGTTCGCGCAGGCCCAGATCCTGGAGGCCCACCACATCGACGTCCACGGCGTTCAGGGCGCCGTCGCGGGTGGTGGACATCAGCGTGAGGGAGCTGCCGACGGTGGCGCCCAGGGCCCGGGCCAGCCCCACGCCGAGGATCACCTCGCGGGCCGCCGGGTCCGCCCCTAGCCAGCGGGAGCCCGCGCCGCCCAGGGCCTTGGCGCCGTCCTTCAGGGCCTCGGCGCTGGCCATGTGGCGGGGCTCCAGCACCGGGTCCACGGCAGTACCCAGGAAGGCCACGCTCTTGGGGCCGTTGGAGAGCAGGCCCATGAAGCTGATGCGAGGCAGCACCTCGGCCACGGCGGGATCGCGCCGGAGGGTCGCGGCCAGGGCCTCGCCGTCGGGCAGGGCCTTCTCCAGGCTCTGGGCCTCGTTGCCGTCCAGGGCGCCTGGGGGCAGGATCTGGAGGTGGCCGAGGCCGCCGCGGATGGCGCCGTCGGAGAGGCCCTGGAAGGTCTGGGCCATGAAGCCTCCGGCCAGGCTCAGGGCCAGGAAACCGGCCACCACCACCAGCAGGGTCAGCGCCGTGCGCCGCCGCTGGCGCAGCAGGTTCCGCAGGGCCAGCCGGGCGAGGATCATGGCGCGTCCTCCCCCACCAGGCGGCCGTCCGCCAGGCGGAAGACGCGGTGGGCGCGGGCGATGACGGAAGGATCGTGGCTGGCCACCAGGAAGGTGACCCCCTGCTCCGCGGCCAGCTCGGCCATGAGGTCCAGGAGGGGCCCGCCGTGGGCGTGATCCAGGGCGGCCGTGGGCTCGTCCGCCAGTACCAGCAGGGGCTCCGGAGCCAGGGCCCGGGCGATGGCGGTTCGCTGCTGCTGCCCGCCGCTGAGCTGACCCGGGCGGTGATGCAGGCGGTCCGCGAGACCCACGCGCAGGAGGGCCGCCTCGGCGCGGCGCCGGGCCTCGATCTCCCCGCACCCCTGCAGTTGCAGGGGCAGCATGACGTTCTCCAGGGCCGACAGCACGGGCACCAGGTTCGCGGCCTGGAAGACGAAGCCCAGCCGGCGCAGCCGCAGGTGGCAGCGGGCCGGCTCGGCCAGGGCAGAGACGTTCTTCCCCTCCAGCAGGACCTCGCCCTCATCCGGCGTGTCCAGCAGCCCCGCCAGCTGCAGCAGGGTGGTCTTGCCGCTGCCGCTGGGTCCCGCCAGCACCGCCAGGCAGCCCTGCGGCACCGACAGCGACACGTCGAACACCCCGGCGCGCTCGCCGCCGAGTTCGTAAGCGCGGGTGACACTGCGCAGCTCCAGCATCCCAAGAGGATACCCGGTGAGGGTTCCGGGCTTCCGAACCAGGAGTCGTGAAAAGCAAAAGCAGACGGGGATAAGAGGGATGGACGGGGATAACTGCAGGCCGGGCCCATGCAGGGTGGGTCACCACCTATCTGCGTCATCTGCGAAATCTGCGGTTCCGCTTTTGCGCTCGAATGCCTGAAGCAGAGCCCCTTTGACCAAAAGGATTGCTTTATCCCCGTCCATCCCTTTTATCCCCGTCAAAATTGCAGTTTCTCGGGGATGGTGGTGAACCAGAATCCAGTGCATTAATCAACGGGATCACGGGCTGAAAATACTCGACGATCATCGGTTCAGCATGAATATTGAAGGCATTCGTGCTGGAGTGTTCCAAATCATCCGGGGGCCTCCCCATGACAGAAGAAGCGATCCCCGCCGTACCGGCCGAGGAACAGGTTCCTGCCGCACCGGCCGAAGAACCCAGCCGCGTCAACCGCGCCTTTGCGGGCGTGGGGGTGGCGGTGGGGCTGATTATCTGGGGCATGGTCTTCCCCCTTCCCCTGGCGATCCCCGGATGGGTGCTGATGAAGTCCCACCCGCGCATCGGGATGTTCCTGGGGTTCCTGGGCCTCCTGCTGGTGGTGCCGGGCATGGCCTGGAAGGCCAAAACAGTTTGGAAAGCCGACTGGCGGAAGGCACTGCCACTGGTTCGTGTGGGACCAGGGGTCATGGTCTGGACGGGGCTTTGCATCCTGGCCTATATCCCGGTAGCCCTGGTTTGGTATGAGTTCGCGCATAGGATCCTCGGCCTGCCAGAGCCACTGGATCCCACGAGCAAGGGGGTTCTCGCTTTGGTCCTGGGGGCACCCCTCTCGGAGGAGTTCCTGTTCCGGGGCTATGGATTGGCGCGCATTCGGGAGCTGGCCGGGGATCGGCGGGCGCTGGTGTACACGGCCGTCATCTTCGCCCTTGTGCACGGCAGCCTGACCAGGCTACCGGATGTGTTCATCGGGGGCCTCTTCCTCGGGTGGTTGGTCCTGAGGACCGGCTCGCTCTGGCCTCCCCTGCTCGCCCATTTCACAGTGAATGCCACCGGATACCTTCAGAACTTGGCATTTGCCGAGTTCCACTGGGGTCCGCCCCCGCTGCCCTGGACCTGGGTGATTGTCCCAGGGCTCGTGGGTGCCGTGGTCCTGGCCGTCCTCTGGCTGCCCCAGGTGCGGGGGCGGATCAAGGAGCTCGCCCCCCGGCCTGGCTGCGGCAAGCCAGAAACAATGGAATCCCAGGCCTGATACCTGGTTGTTTTTTATCCCCGTCCATCCCTTTTATCCCCGTCAAAAAGGCTTTTTAAACAGGGATGACGGGGATGAAGGGGATAACTGCAGAAGGACTTTATTGAACAGTTTTTCTTCGTGTCTTCGTGGTGAATCTTTTTATTTCGCCATTCGCCTGGCCTTGAACGCGGCCTCGTAGGCGGCGGTGCTGGCTTCCAGGCCGCCGTCTTCGACTTCGCCGATGAGGTCGTAGGCGTGGGCCTTGACGATGCGGACGCGCTGGATGGTGTTGGGCTGGGGGGTGCCGTCCACGAGCAGCACGGCGCCGTCGATCTCGGGGGCCTGGCCCTGGTGGCGGCCCTTGATGATCAGGTCGGTCTCTTCGTGGGTGCCTTCCACCAAAACGTCGATGACCTGGCCCACCTTCTCCTGGTTCTTCTCCCGGGCGATCTTCTGCTGCAGCTCCAGCAGGCGCCGCTTTCGGGCCTCCTTGGTGCGCTTGGGGATGGGGTCGCCCAGGGCGTGGGCCGAGGTGCCCTCCTCGGGGCTGTAGGTGAACACGCCCACGTGGTCGAAGCGGGCCTCCTGCACGAAGGACCTTAGCTCGGCGAAGGCCGCTTCGTCTTCGCCGGGGAAGCCCACGATGAAGTTCGAGCGGATGGCGATGCCCGGCACCAGGCGGCGCACCTTCTCCAGCAGCTTCAGGAACTGCTTGCGGCTGCCCCCCCGGGCCATGGCCTTGAGGATGGCGGCGTCCGCGTGCTGCAGGGGCATGTCCAGGTAGCGGGCGCAGTTGGGCGTCTCGGCCATGGCGCGCAGGAGGCCGTCCGTGAGGCGGTTGGGATAGGCATAATGGATGCGGAACCAGCGCAGGCCCGCCACCTGACCCAGGGCGCGCACCAGCTTCTCCAGGGCGTCGGGGTTGCCGAAGTCCCGGCCGTAGTCCGTGGTGTCCTGGCCCACCAGGCTGATCTCCAGGACGCCCTGGGCGACCAGGTTCTCAGCCTCGGCCACGACGCTCTCGATGCGGCGGCTGCGCTGGGCGCCGCGGAGCAGGGGGATGACGCAGAAGGCGCAAGCGTGGTCGCAGCCCTCGCTGATCTTGAGATAGGCGCTGGCCTTGGGCGTGGTCAGCAGCCGGGGGCTGGCCTCGGAGTAGAGGTAGTCGGGGTTGGGGTTCAGCTCGAAGGAGGCCCCGGCGCCGATGACCTCGGCGATCTGCTCGATGTCCCGGGTGCCCAGGCAGGCGTCGATCTCCGGCATCCCGGCCATGAGCTCGTCCCGGTAGCGCTCCACCAGGCAGCCCGCCACGATGAGCTTCTCGCAGGCGCCGTCCTGCTTCATGGCGGCGGCCTGGAGGATGGCCTCGACGCTCTCCTTCTTGGCGGCGTCGATGAAGCCGCAGGTGTTCACCACCAGGACCTGGGCCTCCGCCAGCACCGGGGTGATCTCGTAGCCCTTGAGCCGCAGGTGCCCCAGCATCACCTCGGAGTCCACGAGGTTCTTGGGGCATCCCAGGGACATGAATCCGACTTTGGTCAACGGGCCTCCAGTGAACCTCACAGTTTACCGCTCGCTGCCGATGACGTCAGTAGCGCGTGCTAAACTCACCCCCTTCCCACTCCGGATCCGTCATGAAGCTCACCCTCCAGGTTGATGGTGCCCTGCACCCTCTGACCCTCACCGAAGAGGGCGTGACCATCGGCCGGGGCGACCAGGCCACCATCCGCATCCAGGCCAACGCCGTGAGCCGGGTGCATGCCCGGATCTTCCTGCAACAGGGCCGGCCCTACGTCATGGACATGAAGTCCCTGAACGGGACCTCGCTCAATGGCACGACCCTGACCGAGCCCATGCCCCTGCACCTGGGGGACAAGGTCCTGCTGGGCGAGGCCATGGTGGTGTGGGTGCCCGAGGGCGGGGTGCCGCTTCCGGTCACGGGCCTGAACCTGACCCTGGCCCCCAAGGCCGTCGCCTCACGCATCTCCCTGGAAGACCGGGCCTTCGATGCCTCCGGTTCGATCCTGGTGCCCCACGCCAGCCTGGAGGCCATGCTGGCCCAGGCCAGCGGCCAGCATCCCGCCGGGGAGGCGGTCACGCTCTTCCAGCGGCTGGCGAGCATGGCGGGCACGCTACTCCGCGCCGCGGGCCTGACGGAGCTGCTGGACTCGGTCATGGGCCTGGTGACGGCCCAGATCCCCTGCCAGCGGGGGTTCATTCTGCTGGCGGATGCCAGTGGCGAGCTGGTGCCCGAGCTGATCTGGGAGGAGCACCCGGGTCAGCACCTGGCGCCCATCAGCCGCACCATCGCCCGCACGGCCATGAAGGACCGGGTGGCGATCCTCACCACAGACGCCCGGCTGGATCCCAGGTTCAGCGCCGGGGAGAGCATCAAGCTCCATGGCATCACCTCCGCCCTCTGCGCGCCCCTCATCGTCGAGGACCAGTCCCTCGGCGTGATCTACCTGGAGACCAGCCTCAACAAGGGCGGCTTCAAGCGGGAGGACGAGCACCTGCTGAGCGCCATGGCCAACTTCGCCGCCGTGGGCATCCAGCGCGAGCGGGAGGCCCGGTTCCGCCAGCGCCTGGAGCGCTACCACAGCCCGGCGGTGGTGGACCAGATCCTCAAGTCCAGCCAGAACAAGGAAGCTCCCATGCTGCAGGCGCAGCGCTGCCAGATCAGCGTGCTCTTCGCCGACATCTCCGGGTTCACCCGCATGAGCGAGGGCATGGAACCGCTGGTGCTGGCGGGGATCCTGAACCGCACCTTCGAGGCCATGACCGACCAGATCTTCAGCCGCGGCGGCACTCTCGACAAGTACATCGGCGACGCCATCATGGCCTTCTTCGGCGCGCCGAACCCCGATCCCGACCATGCCCGGCACGCGGTGGCGGCCGCGGTGGCCATGCAGGAGACGCTCTACGCCCTCAACGCGGCGCGGCCCGAGGGCTACCCCGAGCTGAGGATGCGCATCGGCATCAACAGCGGCGAGGCCTTCGCGGGCGACATCGGTTGCGAGAAGCGCATGGACTACACCGTCATGGGCAGCACCGTGAACCTGGCCTCCCGCCTGGAGAGCAGCGTGGCCCGGCCAGGGCAGGTGGTGGTGGGACCCAGCACCGCGGAGCTCATTGACCAGGACTCGCTCCGGCAGCTGGGGGCCTTCTCCCTCAAGGGCATCGAGCAGGAGGTGCGGCCCTTTGAAGTGCTGTGGACCCACGACGCACCCACGGCGGTCCACTAGGTCGGCCCCCTACTCCTTGATGAAGTCCTTCCATAGCATCGAGGGCTGGATGCCGGAGTTGCGCTGGTACTTGCCGGAGTCGTAGCTGTCGTAGGCGCCGCTGACGGTGTGGTAGAAGATCTGGCAGATGGCCACGCCGGCGTAGATCCGCACGGGCTGGATGCAGCTGATCTCCAGGGTCCAGTAGCCGCAGAAGCCGATGTCGCCGAAGCCGGCGGTGACGTGCACGAAGAGGCCCAGGCGGCCGACGCTGCTGCGCCCCTCCAGCATGGGCACCATGCCCTGGGTCTCGGTGTATTCCAGGGTGCGGCCCAGGTAGAGCCGCCCCGGCTGCAGCAGCAGGCCCTCGGGGGGTATCTTGAGGAACTCGATGCCGTTGGGCCGGGCCATGTCGAGCTCGTGCTCGGTATAGACCGCCAGGTCCTCGCCGAGCCGCAGGTTATAGCTGTTGGGGTTCAGCTGCTCGTCGCGCCAGGGCTCGATGCGCAGCTGGCCCTGGGCCCGGGCCTCCTGGATCTGCCGGCCGGTGAGGATCATGCGGGCCCCCTGGAGAAGGCGGCCGTCAGGAGGGCGCCGGTGCTGGTGGTCAGAGGCACGTCAGCGGTCGACCTTGATTACCACGGACTTGCTGATCAGGTCCTGGATGCCCTTGCGCTCGCCGCCCAGGATCATGAGGTAGGGGAGCCCCATCAGGAGGCCATTGATGAAATGTCCCACCATGCGCAGGGCGGCGGCGCCGACATCGATTCGGCCTCGGGGGTTGTCCTCTGGCACAACGCGCAGCTTCATGATCTTCTTGCCTGCGCTGGCGCCGAACTTGATCCAGCAGTAGGGGAGGAAGAGCCAGGCATAGCCCACCACGACGACAAAGTGCAGCAGGCCGACCAAGGCGGCAATCAGGCATCCCCCGGGCCCGAGGGCCAGGCTCAATACCGACTGGAGCACGAAGATCGCAATCCAGAGCGCGACCAGGAAAACCATGTCGATGAGGTGGGCCAGGAGGCGGCTCCCGAAGTCTCCACGCTCTCCCGTAGGCTGGGCGTCATCCGGCACGGGGGGCAGGAAGGGCTGGAGGAAGGCGGGCAGGGGATTCGCCTGGGCAACCGCGCTCAGGAAGGGGCCGGGCTCGGGGGCCTTCGGGGGAGCCGCCGGCGGGAAGGGCGGGGCCACCGGGGGGGCTGGCGGCGGGGCCTGGCTCACCACCTGGCCCGTGGCGATCTGATCCTGGCTCAGGGCTGGTGCCTCGGCCTCGACGGGGGGCTTGCCGGAGTGGATGGCCGCAAGCTCTTCGGCGGACATGCGCACGGTGCCCTGGGGTACCTGGACACTCACGGCCGTGGTGCTGAGGCTGGCCTCGAGCTGGGGGTCGCGGAAGGTCATCTGGACCTGGCCCAGGGTGACCCGGTCCCCGTCCCGGAGGGGGGAGGACTGCACCCGGTTGCCATTGACTAGCACCCCGTTGCTGCTCTGCAAGTCTTGGATCTCATAGCCTTCGCCGACCTTGCGGAGGACGCAATGGTGGCGGCTGATGCTGGGATCGGGGAGGCGGAGGGTGTTGTCCAGCTCGCGGCCCATGTGGACCTCGTTGTCGACTATCTCGAACTCACGGACACCCGCAGTTTCATGTACCAGCAGCTTTGCCATAGGAAATCCTCGCGGTAGATGGGATGGCCGGAAGTGTAGCGCATCCACCCCAGGTTTCGGCCGGGTTCTTCCTTGACGCGTCGGGGCGGACCCGCCAATCTTCCCCAAGACTCGAAGGTGCAGGCATGGTGCTTTTCAATGCGGCCACCAAGGAATTGACGGCCAAGATTGTCTACTACGGTCCCGGCTTGTGCGGGAAGACAACCAATCTCCAGCATGTCTATGACACCCTGCCCGGGGACGGCCGGGGCAAGATGCTCTCCCTGGCCACCCAGACGGACCGCACGCTCTTCTTCGACTTCCTGCCCATCGACCTCGGTACCATCCGGGGGATGAAGACCCGGATCCAGCTCTACACGGTGCCCGGCCAGGTCTTCTACGACGCCACCCGGAAGCTGGTCCTGCGCGGCGCCGACGCCGTGGTGTTCGTGGCGGACTCCCAGGCCCCGGCGCTGGAGAGCAACAAGGAGAGCTTCCAGAACCTCATCGTCAACCTCAAGGACCAGGGGGCGGATCTGGCGAAGATCCCCCACGTGATCCAGTGGAACAAGCGGGACACGCCCAACGCCCTGCCCATCGAGACCCTGGAGCGGGAGGTCAACATCTTCGGGGTGCCCACCTTCCCCGCCTGCGCCATGCGGGGCGAGGGGGTCCGGGAGACCCTCACGGGGGTGGCCAAGCTGGTCCTGAAGAGTCTCGCCGAGAAATACGGCGGCGGCGTCGTGGAGGAACCCCAGGTCGCCCTGGGCGCCCCACCCCCGGCCCCCCGGCCGCCCGTGCAGGAGTCCACCCGGCCCCTGGAGGTCGAGGAGCTCTCCGCCGGGGAGCTGCTTGAGGAGATTGATGAGATCCCGGCCGAGACCGAGACCGTCCCCCATGTGGCCGCCCAGGTCCACCACATGCCCCACAGCAGCGTGGTCGAGGTGCCCGTGGTCCTCGACAAGAGCCTGTTCAACGGTGAGAACCCCGTCGAAATCAAGCTGAAGCTGTATATTAGATAGGCTGTCAGCCGTCAGCTCTCAGCGGTCTGTCGGGCGCCCTGGGCGCCCGATGCTTTTCCTCCAGCCGATGGCCCACCGCCATCCCCTGGAAGCCGGAGTCCCCATGTCCCGCCAGGTTGTCACCCGCTTCGCCCCGTCCCCCACCGGCATGCTGCACATCGGCGGGGTGCGGACGGCGCTGTTCTGCTGGCTCTATGCCCGCCGGCACGGGGGCCGCTTCATCCTGCGCATCGAGGACACGGACCTCTCCCGCAGCACCGATGACAACATTCGCATCATCGAGGAAGGCATGGCCTGGTGTGGCCTGGACTGGGACGAAGGCCCGGTCGTGGGGGATCCCAGCGCCTGGACCGGCGCTCACGGCCCCTACCGCCAGATGCAGCGCATGGACCGCTACCGCGCCAAGATCCAGGAGCTGCTGGACAAGGGCCTGGCCTACCGCTGCCGCTGCGACCGGGAGACCCTGGACGCCCGCCGCAAGACCGTGGAAGCGGCCGGCAAGGTCTTCCAATACAACCGGGGCCTGGACGCCGGCCGGGGCTGCGCCGAGGCGCACCACGATGCCAGCCAGCCCGCGGCCGTCCGCTTCCGGATGCCCGAGACCGGCGACATCGTCGTGGCAGACCTGATCAAGGGGGACACCCACTTCCCCGCCGACAGCCTGGATGACTGGATCATCGCCCGCACCGGCGACGGGCCCGGGGTCATCGGGGTGCCCACCTACAACTTCTGCGTGGTGGTGGACGACACCCACATGGAGGTGACCCACGTCATCCGCGGCGACGACCACCTGAACAACACGCCCAAGCAGATCCCCCTGTTCGAGGCACTTGGCTACGACCTGCCGGCCTTCGCCCACGTGCCGATGATCCTGGGCGTGGACGGTGCCAAGCTCAGCAAGCGGCACGGGGCCACCAGCATCACGGAATACCAGGCCATGGGTCTGCTGCCCTCCGCCGTGCGGCTGGCCCTGGCGCGCCTGTCCTGGACCCCCAAGATCGACGGCAAGGCCGTGGAGAGTGCCGAGGAGGAATTGCTCACGGACGCGCAGATGATCCAGCTCTTCGACCTGGACGACTGCCAGAAGAGCGCCGCCCGCTTCGACATGGACAAGCTGCAGTGGATCAACCAGAAGCTCATCCAGCGGTCCCCCTGGCAGGAGCTGGAGCCGCACCTCCGGCCCTTCCTGCCCGCCGCCTGGGCCGAGAAGCCCGACGCCTGGAAGGCCCAGGCCATCCAGGCCACCCAGAAGGGCAAGTCGCTCACGGACATGGCCGAGGCCCTGCGCTTCGCCTTCGAGCGGCCCGCCGCCTTCGACGAGAAGGCCGTGGAGAAGTTCATGACCCCCGCCGTGAAGCCCGCCCTGCGGGAGGTCCGCGAGCTCGCGGACTACGGCCACCATTCGCCAGGATTGGCGAATAGGACCGGCCGCGAAGCGGACGGCCCGGAGGGCGGGGCTCAGGAGGAGCACCGTCACGACGTCCTGGAGGCTGCCTTCGCGGCCATCCTGGAGCGGCACGGCCTCAAGACCAAGGACCTAGCCCAGGCCCTGCGCGTGGCCCTCTGCGGCAGGCCCGTGAGCCCCGGCATCTACGACACCCTCATGCTGGTGGGCCGGGACGAGGTCGCGGCGCGCCTGGAACGGTGGCTCTGATGGACCTGAATGAGTTCACCCAGATCACCCTCGCGGTGCTGGAGGATCAGGGCACCGTGGCCTACGCGCCCACCCTCATCGCCGGCGACACGGTCCAGGTCATCCAGGGCATTCCTGAGGGTATCGACCACCGGGCGGCCCTGCAGGAGACCCTCCACCGGCTGGGGCTCGAGCACTCGGACTTCTTCTTCGGCGTGCGCTCCGGCCCGGGGGAGGTCACCACGGGCTTCCACACGAACGCTTGCACCCAGTTCCAGCGCATCTCCGAGCTCCGCCAGGGCTTCGTGGTCTCGAACCTCGAGGACTGCGCCTGGTGGACCCTCGGCCAGAGCCGCGACCAGTGATCCCAGGAGCCCCCATGAGCCAACACCCCAAGCTCGCCATCCTCGGCTTCGGCACCATGGGCCAGGCCATCAGCGCCGGCCTGGTGGAGGCCTCGGGCTACCCCGCGGCCCACATCCAGGCGGCCGACCTGCATCCCGCCGCCGGGAAGGCCCGGGCCGGGGCCCTCGGCATCCAGCTCTCCAGCGAAGTGGAGGCCACCGCCAAGGCGGCCGAAGTCATCCTGCTCTGCGTCAAGCCGCGGGAGCTGAAGGAACTGCTGGCCGGACTGACCGCAGCCGGGGCCCTGGACCACCGGCCCCTGGTGGTGTCCATCGCCGCGGGCACGACGCTGGCGTTCCTGGCGGAGCACGTGCCTTCCGGTACGCCCCTGATCCGGGCCATGCCCAACACCCCGTGCTCCATCCGGCGGGGCATGACCGTGCTGGCGCCGGGCAAGGGGGTCACCGAGGCCCAGCTGGCCCAGGCCCGGGTCCTCTTCGAGCCCCTGGGCCGGGTCATGGACCTGGACGAGAAGCACATGGACGCGGTGACCGGCCTCAGCGCCAGCGGCCCGGCCTTCATGTTCGTCATCCTGGAGTCCCTGGCTGAGGGTGGCGTGCAGTGCGGCCTACCCCGGGCCGTGGCCGTGGAGTTGGCCGCCCAGATGACCCTGGGGGCTGCCTCCATGGTGCTGGAGACCGGCCGCCATCCCGCCGCCCTCAAGGACGAGGTCACCACCCCCGCCGGCTGCACCATCGCCGGCCTGATGGTCCTGGAGGACGGCCGCATCCGCTCCGTCGTCGCCCGCGGCATCGAGCGCGCCACCCAGGTGGCCGCCGGGCTGGGCTGAGCGGGTCCCCCGAGGGAGTGGGGCCTTCATGTAAAATGGCCTCCTCCCATGCCCCTTCAACCGAGTACCGAGACCTCCCCGGTCCTGCCAGCCATCCACTGTCGGGGACTCTCCCATGGCTTCGCCGGGAGACCCGTCCTGGAGGGCATCGACTTCGAGATTCCATCGGGAAGCATCTCGGCGCTGCTGGGACCCAATGGTTCCGGAAAATCCACGCTGATCAAGCTGCTTGCGGGCCTGCTCACCCCCCTCGGTGGAACCGTCCACGTGGCGGGGCTCGCGGTGGCCCAGGGCGGGGCGCCCTTGAAGCAACGGATCGGTGTCGTGCCCGAGGGACTGGCGCTGCTCGAACACCTGACTGTCGAGGAACACTTCGACGTCCTGTCGCCGGTCTATGGACTGGCTCGGACCGAGGTGCAGATTCGAAGGGATGGCTTGCTCCACGCCCTGGCGCTGGAGGAGGTCCGCTACCTGCCCGTCCGGCACGGTTCCTATGGGACCCGCAAGAAGCTGGCGCTGGCTCTGGCCTTGGTGCACGCGCCCCAGGTCCTGCTGCTGGATGAGCCCTTTGAGGGGCTGGATCCGGTGGCAGCGCACACGGTCCGTCAGCTGTTCCTCCGGCTCGCTGCCTCCGGTGTCACGGTGTTCTTCACCTCCCACGCGCTCTCGCTGGTGGAGCGGGTCGCCACCCAGGTGCTCCTGCTCCAGGGGGGACGGATCCAGTGCGCGGGCTCGCCCGCGGAGCTGGCAGGGACCCTGGAATCCTTCTACTTCGACCAGATCGAGCTGCCCGATCCTCCCGAGTTGCCATGGCTCGCCTCGCCACGCTGAGCGCCGGCCTGATCAGGGACCACACGCGGGGTCTCCTCGCCCACGGCGGTATGGCTGGGAACAACCTCGTCCTGGCCATGATCCTGGCGGCGGTCGCTGGCCCGCCGACCGCGTTCCTGGTGGCTGTGGTGGGCATTCCCTTGCTGCTGGCCATGGCCAGCGAAGGCCGCCCCGAGCAGGCCGAGCGCCTGGCCCTGCTGCCGCTGTCGAATTGGGAACACGCCCTGCTGCGCTGGGCGACGCGCCTGGCGGATCCCGTCGTTGCGCTGCTGGTGATCCTGGGACTCCTCGCCGGTAGACGCGGGGTGGCGGTGGTGGGGTCGCTGCTGCTGGCGCTCCTTGCCACTCGGCTGGTCTCGAACCGCTGGCGCCATCGGAGCCCCGGCCCGAGCTTCCACCTGACGGCTTTGCCCGGCCCTAGCACGGGCCTGCTTGGGGTGTTCCTGGGGGGCATGCTCCGGACCCTCGACTCCTACGCCGCCCTATTGGTGGCCGCCGCAGGGCTGCTCTATCGGATCGAGACCCCCGTGCCGCATCCAGCCGCTCTTATGGGGGCCAGCCTGATGGTGACGCTCTGCCTGAGCACCTGCACCCAGCGCCTGTTTGCCCCGGAAGGCCCGCAAGGGCTGGCCCGCCTCCGCCTCCTCCCGCTCCGGGGCTGGCACTTGCTGCTGCTGAAGGACACCGCGTTCCTCCTGATCCTGCTTCCCCTGGTGTCACCTTTCTCGCTCAGCTCTGGTCTGGCCGGGGGCCTGGTGAGCTTGGGTCTGGGCCATCTGCGCAGCCTGCGGCCCTCGGGGCGTCCCCAGCACCCATGGCAGTTCCTCACGGGCACCACGATGGGTTTCTCCGCGGTGCAGGTGAGCTCTCTCTTCGTGGCGGGGATCGTGGCCCAAACACGGGCGCTGTGGGTGTTGCCTCTATGTCTAATCCTGAATCTCGCGACCCTCGCCTGGGCCGGGCGACGCATGGAAAGGCCCCGCCCCGGCGGTTGAAGTGCCCTATTTCATGCAGGGAAGTGCAGCCCCCGGGTATCTTGGAAGTTTGATCCCGTGAGCCCCGATGTCCCTTGACCTGCCCATTCCTGAACCCAAGAGCCTCCACTTCATCGAGGAGATCGTGGAGGCGGACCGTCTCTCCGGCAAGCACGGGGGGCGGGTGCTCACGCGGTTCCCGCCGGAGCCCAACGGCTACCTGCACATCGGCCACGCCAAGAGCATCTGCCTCAACTTCGGCCTGGCGAAGGCCTATGGCGGCACCACCAACCTGCGCTTCGACGACACCAACCCGGTGAAGGAGGACGTGGAGTACGTGGACTCCATCCGCGAGGACGTGCAGTGGCTGGGCTTCGACTGGAAGGGCGAGTTCTACGCCTCGGACTACTTCCCCTTCATGTATGACTACGCGGAATACCTCATCGGGCAGGGCAAGGCCTACGTGTGCGACCTCTCCGAGGCCGAGATCCGCGAGTACCGGGGCAACTTCCACGTGCCGGGCCGCCCCAGCCCCTTCCGGGACCGCACGCCCGAGGAGAGCCTGGACCTGTTCCGCCGCATGAAGGCCGGGGAGTTCCCGGACGGGTCCCGGGTGCTGCGGGCGAAGATCGACATGCAGAGCGGCAACATGAACCTGCGCGATCCGCTCATGTACCGCATCCGCCGGGCCCATCACCACCGCACGGGCGACGCCTGGTGCCTCTACCCGATGTACGACTACGCCCATGGCGTGTCCGACGCCCTGGAGACCATCACCCACTCCATCTGCACCCTGGAGTTCGAGGATCACCGGCCGCTCTACGAGTGGTTCCTGGAGCAGGATGTGGAGGGCCGCTTCTTCCAGCGCCCCCTGCCGCGCCAGATCGAGTTCGCCCGGCTCAACCTCACCTACACCGTGATGAGCAAGCGCCGCCTCCTGCAGCTGGTGCAGGACGGCGTCGTCCGGGGCTGGGACGATCCCCGCATGCCCACCATCTGCGGCCTCCGGCGCCGGGGCTACACCCCCGAGTCCGTGCGGGCCTTCGCCGAGCGGGTGGGCGTGGCCAAGCGGGACATGGTGGCCGATGTGGGCCTGCTGGAGTTCTGCATCCGGGAGGACCTGGAGAAGCGGGCCCCCCGCCGCATGGCCGTGCTGCGCCCCCTCAAGGTGGTCATCACCAACATGGGCGACAACGAGGCCTTCGAGGTGGAGCTGGCCAACCATCCCGAGGACACCAGCCTCGGCACCCGGAAGCTGCCCTTCACCCGGGAGCTGTTCATCGACCAGGACGACTTCCGCGAAGAGGCCCCCAAGAAGTGGTTCCGTCTGGCGCCGGGCGCCGAGGTGCGCCTGCGTGGCGCCTGCCTGGTGACCTGCCGGGAGGTGCTGAAGGACAGCGCCGGGCGCGTGGTGGAACTCCGCTGCGAGTGGGATCCCGCCAGCCGGGGTGGCAACGCACCCGACGGCCGCAAGGTCAAGGGCACCCTCCACTGGGTGAGTGCGGCCCATGCCCTGCCGGCCGAGGTGCGCCTCTACGAGCCCCTCTTCACCCAGGAAGACCCCATGGACGTGCCCGAGGGCCAGGACTGGAAGGCCCTCCTGAACCCCGGCAGCCTCGAGACCCTCGTCGAGGCCCGCCTGGAACCCAGCCTGGCCACGGCCCAACCCGGCGAGCGCTTCCAGTTCGAGCGGACCGGCTACTTTGCGGTCGATGCCGACAGCAGGCCCGGGGCGCTGGTATTCAACCGCACCGTGAGCCTTAAGGACTCCTGGACCAAGATCGAGGCCAAGGGCTGAGGAATCGCGGGCTGCGCCTGCGGCGCACGGAAATCCAGGGCTCTTTCCCCTTCTTGGGCCAAAGCGCCAGCTTTGGCCCCCGGCTGTGACCCAGGTCGCATCGGCTCCCAACTGGTTGTTTCCCTCCGTGTCAGGAACGGGGCGGGTCTGATAGGGTTGAAGGGTTGGGTCTCCCCGCGGGTGGCCCTGCCGGGAAGCCGCCCATGGACAAGCTTGCGAGCCTGCTGCACACCACGCCTGCCATCGTCTGGATGGTAGGAAAGGTCGTGGTCGTTTTCCTCAGCGTTTTCCTCCTGGCCTCGGTCTGGACCTGGGTGGAACGCCGAGGCTCGGCCATGATCCAGGACCGCATCGGCCCCAACCGGGCGAAGCTGTTCGGGCGCTGGCCCATCCTGGGCCTGTCCCAGCTGCTGGCGGACGGCATCAAGTTCTTCTTCAAGGAGGACCTTGTCCCCGAGGCAGCCAACAAGGGGCTGTTCTGGCTGGCGCCCTTCCTCGCCTTCGTGCCGGCCCTCATGGGCTTCGCCGTCATCCCTGTGGGCAAGAGCTTCGTCTGCGACGGGGTGACCTATCACCTCTCGGTGCTGGACCCCGGCAACGGCATGGGCCTGCTCTATCCCCTCGCCATCGGCGGCCTGGCCGTCTACGGCGTGCTGCTGGCCGCCTGGTCCAGCAACAACAAGTGGTCGATCCTCGGCGGCATGCGTGCCTCCGCCACCATGGTGAGCTACGAGATCGGCATCAGCATGGCCGTGGTGGCCATCTTCATGACCAGCGGCGGCTACGACCCCTCCGAGGTGATCAAGGCCCAGGGGCACCTGCCCTGGACCTGGTATGTGGTCCGCCAGCCCCTGGGCTTCCTCGTCTTCTTCACCTGCATGTTCGCCGAGACGAACCGCCTGCCCTTCGACTTCGCCGAGGGCGAGAGCGAGATCGTGGCGGGCTTCAACACCGAATACGGCAGCATGAAGTTCAGCCTGCTGGCCCTGGCCGAGTACTCGCACCTGATGACCGCCTCGGCCCTCGTCGCCACGCTCTACTTCGGCGGCTGGCAGGTGCCCTTCGTGGCGGATCCCCCGGTGCTGCTGTCCGTGGCGAGCTTCCTGGTCAAGATGCTGTTCTTCGCCTGGGTCTTCGTCTGGGTCCGCTGGACGCTGCCGCGCTTCCGCTACGACCAGCTCATGCACCTCGGCTGGAAGATCATGCTCCCGCTCTCCATGGCCAATCTTGTCTTCCACGCCTGGCGCATGAGCCAGGGACACTGAGGAGGGGGCCATGGGCGTCATCGTCAAGAAAGTGGAGCTGACCTGGCTGGATCGCACCTACGTGTGGCCGGTCCTGCAGGGCATGTCGATCACCTTCGGTCACTTCATCCGCAACCTGTTCACGTCCACCGCCAAGCGCTACACGGTGCAGTACCCCGACATGAAGCGCGAGATTCCCGCGGGCTACCGGGGCCTCCACGAGCTGAAGCGGTTCGAGGACGGCGCCATCAAGTGCGTGGCCTGCTTCATGTGCCAGGAGGCCTGCCCCGCCCGCTGCATCAGCATCGAGGCCGAGGAGTTCAGCGACCTGAACCTGTCCCAGGGATTCCAGGAGAAGCGTCCAGCCAAGTTCTCCATCGACATGCTGCGCTGCATCTACTGCGGCATGTGTGAAGAAGCCTGCCCCAAGGATGCCATCTGGCTCCGCAAGGAGTATGAAGTGGCCGCCTACGACCGGCTCTCCATGCAATTCGGCAAGTGGAACCTCATGAACACCTATGCCGAGGCTGACGGCAAGGAGCAGCTCACCCAGGATCCCACCCCCTCCGTGCCCCGCCGCACGATCGCGATGTAAGGAGAGGCCATGTTCATCACCTTCGCCTTCGTCACGCTGCTCGGTGCCCTGGGCATGCTGCTGCAGAAGAACGTCATCGTGGCGGGCCTCTGCATGGTGGCCACCTTCTTCGGTGTCGCCGGGCTCTTCCTGCTGCTGGCCAACCCCGTGGCCGCCGCGCTCCAGATCATTGTCTATAGCGGCGCCATCATGGTGCTGGTGCTCTTCGTGATCATGATGCTCAACAGCCACGAGGAGGAGGCGGCCCAGACCGCCCGCCCCGTGCAGCGCTGGGTCTCGGTGGCCCTGGTGGCCGCCCTTGCCTTCGGCGCCGTGAAGCTCGTCCTGACCTCCGCCGGCCTCAGGGCTATGGCCGTGAGCGGCGAGCCGATGCCGGGAGCCATGACCCTCCAGAAAGTGGGCACGACCCTCTTCGCCGAGCACCTGCTGGGCTTCGAGGTGGCGGGCATCCTGCTACTGGCGGCCATGGTTGGGGCTGTCGCGCTGACCAAGAGAGACCTGTGAGGAGCCCCCGATGACCGGCATGGATGCGATCCTCAGCGGCGGCCTCCAGGGATACCTGGTCGTGGCCCTTCTCCTGTTCGCCATTGGCCTGGCCACGGTGCTGCTGCGGCGCACCCTGCTCATGCAGTTCATGGGCGTGGAGCTGATGCTCAACGCCGCCAACGTGGCCCTGCTGGCCTTCGCCCGCTTTCGTGGCGGGGATGCGCAGGCCACGGTGTTCTACCTCTTCATCATCGCCGTGGCCGCCTGCGAAGCGGCCATCGGCCTGGCGCTGGTCATCGGCCTCTACCGTCACCGGGGTACCACCGACTCGGACCGGGCCGCTGGCCTGAAGCAGTGAGGATGCGATGAACAAGTATTACTGGCTCATTCCGATCCTCCCCCTGATGGGCGCGGCCTTCAATGGCCTCCTGGGCAAGCGTGCCGGGAAGGGTGCCGTCACCTTCGTCGGCCTGGGTGTTGTCTTCGGGTCCCTGCTGCTGGCTGCCTCCGCGTTCCTGGCCATGAAGGCCACGGGCGACCACCGCCTGGTCCTCAACTATGGCGAGTGGATGGCCACTGGATCACTCAGCGTGCCCTTCGGCCTGGTGATCGATCCCCTGAGCGGCACCATGATGCTGGTGATCACGGGCATCGGCTTCCTGATCCACCTCTACTCCGTGGGCTACATGCACGAGGACGAGGGCTACGCGCGGTTCTTCAGCTACCTGAACCTGTTCGTGTTCTTCATGCTCACCCTGGTGCTGGGCTCGAGCCTGGTACTCATGTTCGTGGGCTGGGAGGGCGTGGGCCTCTGCTCCTACCTGCTCATCGGCTACTTCTTCGAGACGGACTTCGCGCCGGACGCCGGCCTCAAGGCCTTCCTCACCAACCGGGTGGGTGACCTGGGCGTGTCCATCGGCATGATGGTGCTCTTCGCCGCCTTCGGCACCCTGACGGTCTCGGACATCCTCACCCAGGCCGGGCATCTGGCCCCGGAAGTGGGCTTCGGCGTCCTGACCTTCGCCACCCTGATGCTGTTCGTGGGCGCCACGGGCAAGAGTGCCCAGCTGCCCCTCTACCTCTGGCTGCCGGACGCCATGGCGGGTCCGACCCCCGTCAGCGCCCTGATCCACGCGGCCACCATGGTCACGAGCGGCATCTACATGATCTGCCGCCTGGCACCGGTGTTCTCCCTGGCCCCCATCACCATGGACGTGGTCGCCTGGGTGGGCGGCGCCACGGCCCTCTTCGCCGCCACCATCGGCCTGGTGCAGCGCGACATCAAGAAGGTGCTGGCCTACTCCACGGTCTCCCAGCTGGGCTACATGTTCCTGGGCCTGGGCGCCTCGGGCTTCGCCGCGGGCTTCTTCCATGTCTTCACCCACGCCTGGTTCAAGGCCCTCCTCTTCCTCGGGGCCGGCAGCGTGATCCACGCCATGCACCACGAGCAGGACCTCTTCAAGATGGGCGGTCTCCGCAACAAGACGAAGATCACCTTCATCACAATGTTCGTCGGCACCCTGGCCATCATGGGCTTCCCGGGCACCAGCGGCTTCTTCAGCAAGGACGAGATCCTCTACCTGGCCTACCTGAAGTCCCCGGCCCTATGGGTCATCGGCGTCATCGGCGCCTGCTGCACCAGCTTCTACATGTGGCGGCTCATGGCCCTCACCTTCTGGGGCGAGCCCCGGGACCACCACGCCTACGACCACGCCCACGAGAGCCCCTTCACCATGACGGTCCCCCTGATGGTCCTCGCCACGGGCTCCCTGCTCTGGGGCGTCTGGGGCATTCCCGAGGCCTTTGGCGGGCACTTTGCCATCGGCGAGTTCCTGAAGCCGGCTCTCACCTACGGCCAGGTCCACGGCGCCCACGGGCACCACGAGGGCCCGGCGGTGCTGCTGGCCTGCATCTCCACGGGACTGGGGCTCCTCATGGGCTTCCTGGGGTGGTCGACGTATAAGAAGGGCCCTGCGGCGGAGATCGCCTTCGCCGCCCGGCATCCCTTCGTGCATGATCTGCTGCTGAACAAGTACTACGTGGACGAGGGCGTGGAGCGCTTCCTGCTCGGCCCCATCCGCTGGTTCGGCAACGTGCTCTGGAAGCTCTTCGACGTGATCATCATCGACGGCGTGGGGGTGAACCTGCCGGGCGCGCTGGCCCGGGTCTTTGGGGACTTCACCGCCCTCTTCCAGACCGGCCGGGTGCGCAACTACGCGCTCAGCATGGCGCTGGGTGCCGCGGTCCTCCTCTATGTCTTCCTGAAGTAGGTGGGGCGATGACCTGGCTGAACTCCCATCCCCTCACCTTCCTGGTCTTCGCGCCGACGCTCCTCGGCTTCCTGATCATGGCGCTGCCCCACTCCCTTGGGCGCCTCTCCCGCCTGCTTGGCTTCATGGGGGCCCTGGCAGTCTTCGTCCTGAGCCTGGCCTGGCTGCTGGGCCACGGCGGCACGGGCGCGACGATCTTCATCGAGCGGGCCCCCTGGTTCACGCTGGTCGGCCTGCCCGTGGACTACCACCTGGCCGTGGACGGCCTGAACCTCTGGCTCGTGCTGCTGACCACCTTCCTGGTGCCGCTCACCATGCTGGGCACCTGGAACAGCCTGAAGGACCGCATCGGCACCTTCGCCGCGCTGTTCCTGCTGCTGGAGACGGGCATGCTGGGCGCCCTGATGGCCCAGGACCTGTTCTTCTTCTACCTGTTCTGGGAAGCCATGCTGATCCCGATGTATTTCATGATCGGGGTCTGGGGTGGCGATGAGCGCCGCTACGCCGCCAACAAGTTCTTCCTCTACACCCTGAGCGGCTCGTTGCTCTGGCTGGTGGCCCTGCTCTACCTGGCCAACAAGGCCGGTGGCTTCAATCCCGTCCTCATGGGCCAGGCCGCTTCGGCGCTGCCCTTCAGCGTCCAGTGCTGGCTCTTCATCTCCTTCGCCGTGGCCTTCGCCATCAAGGTGCCGCTCTTCCCGCTGCACACCTGGCTGCCGGACGCGCACGTCCAGGCCCCCACGGCGGGCTCGGTCATCCTGGCCGGCGTGCTGCTGAAGCTGGGCGGCTACGGCTTCCTCCGCTTCGCCATCCCGATCTTCCCGGCGGCGGCGATGCACTATGCCAAGCCCCTGGCCCTGCTGAGCGTCATCGCCATCGTCTACGGGGCCCTCGTGGCCATGGTCCAGCGCGACATCAAGAAGCTGGTGGCCTACTCCTCCGTGAGCCACATGGGCTTCGTGATGCTGGGACTGGCCTCCTTCACCGTCATCGGCACCCAGGGCGCCATGCTCCAGATGCTCAACCACGGCATCAGCACCGGTGCACTCTTCCTGCTGGTGGGCATGGTCTACGACCGGGCCCACACCCGCATGATCGCGGACTTCGGCGGCGTGGCCGTGAAGATGCCTGTGTTCACCGCCTTCTTCCTCATCGTGACCCTCAGCTCCATCGGCCTGCCCCTCACCAACGGGTTCGTGGGCGAGTTCTGGATCCTCAACGGCGCCTTCCTCTCCGGCTTCGGCTGGGGCCGCCTCTACGCCTCCCTGGCCACTTCCGGTGTCCTGCTCGGCGCGGTCTACATGCTCTGGATGTTCAAGCGGGTCTTCTGGGGCCCCGAGAACAAGGACGAGGACAGCGGCACCCACCACCTGCACAGCGATCTGAATGCCCGGGAAGTGGCCGTGATGCTGCCCCTGGTGGTGCTGATCCTCTGGATGGGCATCCATCCGCGGACCTTCGTGGCCGTCAGCGAGGCGCCCGTGGCCAACCTGCTCCGGGAGGCCAACGCTCCGCCGGTCCGGACCTTCGTGCTGAAGCCCGCCGTGCACCAGGCCCCTGCGGCCCACGAGGCCGGCCCCGAGGCCCACGCCGCCAAACCCGCCGCCCATGAGGTGCACCAATGAGCCTCACCCCCACCCAGTGGGCGGCCCTGCTGCCGCTCCTCTACCCGGTGATCGGTGGCTGCCTGGTCGCGATCATGTCCCTGGACAAGGACCAGGCCACCACCAAGTGGATCCGCGCCGCCATGTACGGCACGGCCCTGCTCGCGGTCGGCGCCACCTTCTGGTACCTGACGGACCTCTGGACCACCGGCTCCCAGCCCACCTTCTACCAGCTGCACATGGACCGCCTGGCCCAGTTCACGGGCATCTTCGTGGTGGTGGCGGCAGCCCTGACCATCCTCCAGGGGTGGGACCACTTCCACCAGGAGGGCTGGGTGAAGGGCGAGACGCTGGCCCTGCTGCTCTTCTCCGTGTCGGGCATGCTGCTCTTCGCCGCCACGACCCACTTCGTGGCGCTGTTCCTGGGCCTCGAGCTCTTCAGCATCCCGCTCTACGCCCTGGTCGGCACCGTGCGCGCCCGCTCCGAGAGCGCCGAAGGCGGCATGAAGTACTTCCTGACCGGCGCCGTGGCCTCCAGCTGCTTCCTCATGGGCGGCGTGCTCATCTACGGACTCAGCGGCACCCTGGACCTGGCCATCGCTGCCCCCGTGCTCTCGGCCAAGGGGCTCGGGACGGATCCTCTGGTGCTGGTGGGCGCGGCCCTGCTGCTGCTGGGCTTCCTGTTCAAGGTCTCGGCCGTGCCCTTCCATCAGTGGACGCCGGATGCCTATGAGGCCTCGCCCCACCCCATCGCGGGCTTCATGTCCGTGGCGACCAAGGGCGTGGCGTTCATCGCCCTGCTCCGCATCTTCCCGGTCGCGTTCAAGGACCTGGGTGTGGTGGGCGTGAAGATGCAGGCCGTGCTGGCCGTGCTGGCCGTGGCCACGCTGGTGCTCGGGAACCTCACCGCCCTGGTCCAGACCAATGTCAAGCGCATGCTGGCCTACTCCAGCATCAGCCACGCGGGCTACCTGATGCTCGGCTTCGTGGCGGGCACGCCTGCCGCCTTCAACGGCGTGCTCTTCTACCTGGTCATCTACCTGGCCATGAACATGGGTGCCTTCGGCCTGTTGACGGCCTTCGGGCTCGTGGGCGAGAAGACCACCTTCGATGACCTGCGGGGCCTGGGCTGGAAGCGGCCGGCCATGGGGGTCTCGGCGGCCATCATCATGCTCAGTCTGGCGGGCATCCCCCCCATGGGCGGCTTCTACGGCAAGTACATGATTTTCCGTGAGCTGGTGGCGACGGGCCATGTGGGCATGGCCATCCTCGGCGTGCTGGCGAGCCTGGTGAGCGCCTACTACTACCTGCGGTTCCTGGTGGCCCTGTTCCTCCAGTCCCCCGGGGCCGAGGCCGAACGTCTGGCTTCGGACCGGCCGGCGGTCCATGCCCCCCTGGCCGGGGCCAGCGTCCTGGTCTGCGCCGCCATCGTCATGGCGGGCGGCTTCCTCCAGGCCTTCCTCGCCAACGGCTTCGCCCGCCGGGCTTTGGTCGATGGCCTAGGGCTGTTGCGCTGACAGCTGAAATTCGTGATCAACCTTCATCCTGAAGTGGTGGTCCATACATCGTTATGCGAAGCTTGAAGGCTGGGCCCGGTTCGGCCCCTTGAGATGCGGAGTGCGGCACCATGAAGCGGAACACCTGGATCGGCATTGGGGTTGGCGTCGCACTGGTGGCGGGAGGGACCGCCTACGTCCTCACCCGGCCCAAGGAAGAGATCAAGTGGCGGCAGGGCAAGGTGGAGCGGGGCAACGTCACCCAGCGCATCAATGCCACCGGGGCCGTGAGTCCCGTGGTGCAAGTGGCGGTGGGCACCCAGGTGTCCGGTGTGATCTCGGCCCTCTACGTGGACTACAACAGCATCGTGAAGAAGGACCAGCTCATCGCGCAGATCGACCCGACCATCTGGGAGACCCAGCTGAAGGATGCCGAAGCCGGGCTGGATCGGGCCAGGACGAACATGGACGATGCCCGTCGCCAGTACGAGCGGGCCAAGCGCCTGGCGGCTGAGAAGCTGCTGGCGGACCAGGACCTCGAGGCCAAGCAGGTGGCCTACCAGACCGCGGTGACGACCTTCGAGAATGCCAAGGCCTCCCTGGACCGGGCCAAGGCCAACCTCGGCTACTGCAACATCACCGCCCCGGTGGATGGCGTCGTCATTTCCCGCCTTGCGGACGTGGGCCAGACCGTGGCCGCCAGCTTCAGCACGCCGAACCTGTTCCAGATCGCGCAGGACCTCTCCCAGATGAAGGTCCAGGTGAACATCGGCGAATCCGACATCGACGACGTGAAGGTGGGTCAGCGCGCGCTGTTCACGGTGGACAGCCTCCCGGACAAGCAGTTCTCCGCCATGGTGAGCCTAGTCCGCCAGGAACCCATCACCACCCAGAATGTCGTGAACTACGTGGTCGAGATGGTCGTGCCCAACGAGCCCCTTCCCAATGCGGACGGTGAGCCCGCCAAGGCCGAGGCCGGCGCGGGTCGCCATGGCGGCCCGGCTGCCGCCGCGGCCCCGGGCAAGCCCGAGGGCCGGGGCCAGGGCGCCCCCGGGGGCCGGGAAGGCGCTCCGGATCCGGAGAAGGCTTGGGAACGCCTGAAGGACCGCCTCCCCGCGGGCACCACCAAGGCTGAGTTCCTGAAGCGCTTCAAGGAGCGCCAGGCCGCCCAGGGCCAAGGTCAGGCCCAGCCGGGCCGGGGCCAGGCTCCGGCGGGCAAGGTCATGTCCTTCACCTCCTCGGCGCCCCAGGGCGACCCGAAGCAGCTCGCCCGCATCCCCGGCGGTGCCAGCCAGCTTGGTGGCCCCAAGTTCACGGGTGACCTCGCCCTGCGGCCTGGCATGACGGCCAATGTCACGATCGTCACCAACCAGCGCCGGGATGTGCTCCGGGTGCCCAATGCCTCCCTGCGCTTCAACCCTGCAGCCTTCCTCAAGGATGAGAAGAAGACGGACGGACCCCGCCTGGGGCAGCCCATGACCATGGGCGGTCCCCAGCGGCCCAGCGGTGGCGCCCAGGCTGGGACTGGCGGCAAGGGTGGCACGGTGGCGCGCCGCGAGGATCGCATCTGGATTCTCGAGAACGGCAAGCCCAAGGCCATCGTGGTCAAGGCTGGCGTGACCGACGGCCAGTTCACGGAAGTCACCGGTGAGGGCCTCCAGGAGGGCATGCAGATCCTGGTCGGGGTGGAGAACACCAAGCAGGCCACCTCCGGCAGCCCCGCCCCCCTAGGTGGCACCCCCGCAGGACAAGGCGGACGGCGCTAGCCGGGAGGATCCATGCGCTTCCTGGAGTTCCTCAAGCTCGCCCTATTCGCCATCACGCGGAACAAGATGCGCGCCTTCCTGACCATGCTCGGGATCATCGTGGGCGTGGGGGCGGTCATCGCCATGATCGGCATCGGCGAGGGCTCCAAGCGCGCCTCCATCGCCCTGATCCAGAACATGGGCTCCAACATGCTGCAGATCTTCCCGGGGCAGGGCAGCAACCGCTTCGGCCCCTCGGCCATGGGCAGCGCCGACATCCTGCTGGAGAGCGACGTCACGCTCATCGAGCAGGAGCTGGCCAGCAGCAGCGTGGTGGCCGCCAGCCAGCTGGTCCGGACCTCCCGCCCCCTGATCTACCAGAACAGCTACTACGTGAGCCAGATCCAGGGCTCCAATCCGAACTTCCTGCAGATCCGCGGCTGGGATGTGGAAGCGGGCCGCTTCTTCACCGACAGCGAGGTGCGCGGCATGGCCAAGGTCTGCGTGCTGGGGCAGACCGTCAAGGACAACCTCTTCCCCAACGGGGAGGACCCCGTGGGCGTCACGGTGCGCGTGGGCGCACTGCCTTTCCTGGTCATCGGCGTGCTCGAGAAGAAGGGCGCCGGGCTCATGGGCGACCAGGATGACCTGATCGTCGCCCCCTACACGACGGTCATGCGCAAGATCATGGGCCGCGACAAGATCCAGCAGATCATGGTGAGCGCCCAGGAGGGCAAGGCGGAGATGGCCGAGGCCGAGATCACGGCCCTGCTGCGGCAGCGCATGAAGACCCCCCCCAAGGACGACAACCCCTTCCAGATCCGGAAGCAGGATGACATCGTGCAGATGCAGAGCCAGCAGGCAGGCATCCTCACGGCGCTGCTCGCGGTGGCGGCCAGCATCTCCCTCGTGGTTGGCGGCATCGGCATCTCCAACATCATGCTGGTCAGCGTCACCGAGCGCACCCGGGAGATCGGCATCCGCCGGGCCCTGGGCGCCACCCAGCAGAGCATCCTGTGGCAGTTCCTCATCGAGGCCATCGTGCTCTCCCTGCTCGGCGGCGTCATCGGCGTGGGCTTCGCCTACTCAGCCGTGTTCATCCTCCAGAAGTTCCAGGTGCCTGCCGTGACCGAGTCCTGGGCCGTGGGCCTGGGCATCGGCTTCTCCGCGATGGTGGGCGTGGCCGCGGGCTTCCTGCCTGCGCTGAAGGCCGCCAGGCTGGACGTCATTGACGCCCTGAGGTACGAGTAGCCACCGGTGGATGATGCCAGCGCGCCCCACGATCCCTATGCGGCACTGAGGAGCGGGAACTACCGCTGGTTCATCGCCTCCCTGGGACTCGCCACGCTGGGCATGCAGATGCAGGGCGTGGTGGTGGGCTGGCAGGTCTACAACCGCACCGGAGACCCGCTGGCCCTGGGCCTGGTGGGACTCTCCGAGGCCCTCCCCTTTCTCGCGCTGGCCCTCTTTGGCGGCCACGCCGCGGATCGCGTGAACCGCCTGCGCATCTGCATGGTCACCACGCTCAGCCTCGCCCTCTGCTCGGCCCTGCTCTGGGGCTTCAGCTGGCGCTTCCCGACCGGGCCGCTGGCCTCGGCGGTCTGGCCCATCTACGGGATCATCTTCCTCACGGGGGTGGTACGGGCCTACTACCGGCCGGCCAACACCGCCCTGGGGACGGACCTGCTGCCCAAGGCCCACTACGCGAACGGCTCCACCTGGCGGGTGGCGGTCTTCCACACGGGCATGGTGCTGGGCCCCGCCCTAGGCGGCCTGGTCTACGCCTGGCGCGGACCGGTGGCAGCCCACTTCCTGGTGATGTCCCTGATCACGAGCGGCTTCCTGGGCCTACTCTTCATCCGCTACACGCCCCGGCCCGCCAAGCCCCGGGTCGGCTCCATCTTTGCCAGCCTGGGCGAGGGCCTGCGTTTCGTGTTCTCCCAGCGGCTGCTGCTGGGGGCCATCAGCCTGGACCTGTTCGCCGTGCTCTTCGGTGGGGCCGTGGCGGTGCTACCGGTCTTCGCCAAGGAGGTCCTCCACACCGGCCCCCAGGGGCTCGGCGCCCTGCGGGCGGCGCCCGCTGTGGGGTCCGTGCTCATGGGCTTCACCATGGCCCACCTGCCGCCCATGCGTCAGGCGGGGCGAACCCTGCTGCTCTGCGTGGCGGGCTTCGGCGCTGCCATGATCGCCTTCGCCCTCAGCCACAGCTTCGTGCTGAGCCTCCTGCTGCTCGCCGCCAGTGGCGCCGTGGATAACGTGAGCGTCGTGCTCCGCTCCACCCTGCTGCAGATGGTGACGCCCGAGCACATGCTGGGCCGCGTGTCCTCCGTGAACCAGGTCTTCATCGGCTCGAGCAACGAGATCGGCGCCTTCGAGAGCGGCGTCGCCGCGCGCCTGCTGGGCCTGGTCCCCTCCGTCGTCTTCGGCGGCTGCATGACCCTGCTGGTGGTGGCCGGCACCGCCTGGCGGGTCCCCGAGCTGCGGCGCATGGATCGAATTGAATAACGGATAACAGCGGCAAACCACCAAGGCACCAAGAAAAGCAGAAGAACGGCTTTTCTTTCTTGGTGTCTTGGTGGTGATCCTTTTCAGTGGCGTCCGGCGATTACAGCACGCCCAGGGCGGCGTTGTAGTCGGGTTCCTGGGCGATCTCGGGGACGAGCTCGGCGTAGATGACCTTGCCGGTCTCATCCACCACCACCACGGCACGGGCGAGGAGACCCTTCAGGGGGCCGTCCAGCAGGGTCACGCCGTAGGCCTGGCCGAACTCGGGGCTGCGGAAGGAGGAAACGGGCACCACGTTGTCCAGGCCCTCGGCGCCGCAGAAGCGCTTCTGGGCGAAGGGCAGGTCGGCGCTGATGCAGAGGATCGTGGTGTTGGGCTTCTCGTTGGCCCGGGCGTTGAACTTGCGGACGCTGGCGGCGCAGGTGGGCGTGTCCAGGCTGGGGAAGATGTTCAGCACCACGCGCTGGCCGGCAAAGTCCTGGCCGGACACTTCCGCCAGATCGGTGCGCACCAGGGTGAGGGCAGGGGCGTGGCTGCCCACCTTCGGCAGTTCGCCGGCGGTGTGGAAGGGGTTGCCTTTGAGGGTGACGGTGGCCATGGAAGCTCCTGAAGCGAAGCTCCAGTTTATCTCAAGTGTCCCGCGCCGCCGGGCGGTCGGTCTGCGCTCAGGACACCAGGAAGAACAGCGCGGGCACCGTGAGGATGCTGAGCAGGGTCGAGAGGGCCACGGCCTGGGCCGCCAGGCCGGCATCGCCGCCATAGCGCTCGGCGATGACGCTGCAGACGATGGCGACGGGCATGGCCGCCACCAGCACCACCACCATGCGGGTGATCTGCGGCAGGTGAAAGCCCAGTCGGGCCAGGGCCATCCCCAGGGCCACGGTGGCGAGGGGGGCCGCCACGAGCCGGGCGAGGAGGACCCCGCCCAGCGAGAGGGGCAGCTTGCGGAAGGCGATGGGGACGTTCCCCAGCTGGGCGCCGATGGCCAGCAGCGACAGGGGGATGGTGAGGCTCCCCACCATGGTGAGGGCGTCGAACACCGCCGCACCGGCCATGCCGGGCAGGGTCGCGGGGCTGCCGTGCAGGTTGCCGAGGGTCCGGAGCCCCGGGAACGCGAGGGCCAGCGCGATGCCGCCCGCCGTGGCCCACAGGCCGATGTTGGTGCTGAGGTTGCGGAGCGCCTCGGCGATCTTCCCGTGGAGGATCCAGACCCCGATGGACCAGAGGGTGAGCTGGGCGCCGATGTTGCAGAGGAGGACGATGCGCACGCCCTCGCCGCCGTAGAGGGCCTCGGCGATGGGGAGCGGCAGGAACACCCAGTTGGGGCTGGTGATGAGGAAGAGCACGGTGTTGCGGTGCTCCCGGTGGCCAAAGAGCGGCGCCACGCCCAGGCCCACCAGGTAGGCGATGAACACCAGCGGGATGGGCAGCAGGGGCAGCAACCAGTCCTGGCGCAGCACCTGGGCATCCACCATGCGGAGCATCTGGGTGAAGACCAGGGCGGGGAAGGCCCAGTCCACCACCACGCGACTCAGGACCGTGCTGGTGCTCTCCGGCAGGAGGTTCCGCCGCCGCGCGAGCCAGCCCGCGAGAATGACCAGGAACATGCCGACGATCTTCAGGAGGACCACGCGCGACTCAGACATAGCTTGAACTTTATAGGTCGCGGGGACAGGTGCCAAGGACTGGTCTCCTGCGCAGGCCACTTCGCTTCCCGCCCTCTCGCTCCGCGCGGCATGATGGGAGTCCCGGGCTCCTGCTTCCGGGGCTGAGGGAGGGTCGTCCCATGCCGCCACACCTGCCCGATGAAGCCAGGCCCTGCCGGTTCTGCGGCCTGGATCCGGCCCTCACGGTCGCCTCCAATGCCCTTGCCTTCGCCCTTCGGGACAGGTTTCCTGTGACGCCCCTGCACACGCTGATCCTGCCCCGCCGCCACGCGGTGGACTACTTCAGCCTCAGCGGGGAAGAGCGCGAGGCCTCCGCCGAACTGCTCCACCAGCTGCGCACGGAGATCCTCGCCGCCGACCCCTCCGTGCTGGGCTTCAACGTCGGCATGAACGTGGGCGCGGTCGCCGGCCAGACGGTCTTCCACAGCCACATCCACCTGATCCCGCGGCGGGCAGGTGACGTGGAGGATCCCCGGGGCGGCGTGCGCATGGTGATCCCGGGGCAGGGCAACCGCAGGCTGGACGTCTGCCCCTTCCAGGGCCAGGGAGGCTAGCTAGGGCTTCTTGACGTAGGGGATGGTCAGGGGGCCATAGGGCAGCACCGCGACCCGGGCATGAGGTCCGTACTGGGCCAGCTTCTCAGCCAGGGTCACCCCCAGATCGTGGCTGGGCTTGAACTTGGCCCTGAGCACGGTCTCGTCATCCAGCAGGGAGAAGAGATAGCAGTCGGCCTTCAGCTGAATGATCGACTGCACCTGGACCTGCCACTGGTCGAACATGCTGAAGGTGGGATCCTCGATCATCGCCAGCAGCTCTTCCGGCGTCTCGCGCATCTGGAGGATCTTGGCGTAGTTGCCATGGTTGGGCACGCCGTCTGAGCACTCGGAGGCACTCAGGATGGCCCCGCCCTTCTTGACGATGAGGGCCGCGGCGCTCATGCCCTTCACGGTCTGGTAGAGGTTCTGGTCCAGGGGGTAGCCGGAGTTGGTGGTGATGACGATGTCGAACTCCGCGTCCACCGCGTACATCGCATTCTCCCGGACGAACTCGCAGCCCACGCGGTGGGCCTGGATCACGTCGCCCGCGAACACGGCGGTGATCTCCTTGGCTCCGTTCAGCGTGACATTGAGCATGAAGTGGGGCTTCGCCATCAGGCAGTTCTGGGTGGCGGAGTCCTGGAGGATGTTGCCCTCCAGCAGGCCCCAGGTGCTGTTGGGGTGGCCGATCATCTCGGCGTTGTGGAAGTCCAGGATGGTCTTGATGCCCGCGATGCCCGGCTGGATGCCCTTGGGCCCGCCGGAGAAGCCCGCGAAGAAGTGCGGCTCGATGAAGCCGGTGACGATCTTGAAGGTGGACTCGACATAGGTCTTGTTGAAGAACACCTCGGAGCCGTAGGTGTTGCGGCCCACGTGGACCAGCTTGGTGTCGTCGAAGGCGTCGTGGTTCTCGATGCGGATGGTGTCCACGATCTCCTGCCCGAGCATCTGGATGAGCTCCTCGCGGGTGTTGGCGCGGTGGCTGCCCAGCCCGTTGATGATCACGAACTGCGCCTTGGGCACGTGGCTGAGTTCCTGCAGCAGCCAGGGCACCAGCTTGTGGTTGGGGGTGGGTCGGGTGATGTCTGAGATCACGATGGAGACTGTGTCCGTGGCCTTGACCATGTCCTTGAGGGGCGGCGTGCCGAGGGGGTTCCGCAGCGCGGCGAAGACCGCGCCGGCCTCGTCCGCCATGGCCTCCAGGTGCTTCGGCTCGATGACCTGGGCATCGTCGGGGACCGGCAGCTCAAGACCGAGCTTTCCGTAGGCGAGCTTCACCGTCTTCATCGCTTCCCCATTCATACGGCCGAAGCCGCTCGCAGCCTGCGTTCCTGAAGGTGGGACCAGACCGCATCAAGGTCCTGGTCCTGGTCGAACAGCGTCTCGGTGGTGCAGAGGATGTGGTCCACCAGCTCGCGGCAGGTATAGCGGATCCCGTGCTGCGCCAGGACCGGCAAGGCGCGGCGGCTGAGGACCAGGGTGTGGACCTCCTTGATGCCAAGCCTCGCCACCATGAGGGCCGCGGCGCGCCCGGTCACGCGGTCCACCAGCCGGGTCCGGGCGGGATCGTGCCCCGTCCCTGCGAAGAAGTCCTCCAGGTCGAAGAGGGGCAGCAGCCAGTGCTTGCTGCTGGCGAAGATCACCTCGTCTCCCGCGAAGAGCTGCAGGGTCAGGTGCGCGGGCAGGCCCAGCTCCGGGGCCCGACGGGCCTCATCCCACACGGCTTCCATCCGGGCTCTGGGGCCGCGTGGGCAGGAACCGCAGCAGGGCCGTGCCGGCGAGGATCTGGAGCAGCAGGCCCGGCAGCCGCAGCCTGAGGGTCTCGAAGCAGGCCTGGGCGCCGCCCTGCAGCAGCTGCGGGAACAGCACCAGCGTCTGGTGCACGCCCACCACCAGCGCGAGGAGCGCCAGGGTCGGTCGGCGGCTGCGGGCGGCCACCATGGAAGCCACCCCGCCCAGCAGGGCCGACTGGAGCAGCAGCTCCCGGAGCAGCGCGGCCGGGGGCATGCCCGTCAGGAAATGGTTGGCAAGGGGGGAGAGCAGGCCCGTCAGCAGGCCCACCTTCGCGCCGTAGCGCCACCCGGCGATGAGGGTGAAGAAGAGGATCGGCAGCAGCGTCCGGCCCGCATCGGGAACCCGGTGGACCAGGAGGGGGAACAGCAGGTTGCCCGCCACCAGCGCGCAGGTCGCCAGGTAGAACCGGCTGTCCGTCAGCCCCAGCGGTTGCGGAAGGACCATGGGTTGCGCGCCGGAACGGGTCATGGGAGCTCCAGGAGGGGGACCGTGCAAATCCTACCACAAGGTCATTTTACAATCCCTCAAGCGCACTCGAAAAACGCGGAGAACCGCTAGACTTGGACCTTCCCGGCGAGTGCGAGCTGCGGCTTCCTGCCCGATCAGGGTCCGTCTTTCCATAATTTACAAGGGCTCCCATGCTCCGCGTTCTCAAGGTGATCGCCCAGATCGGTCTGCTGAGCCTGTTCGTCTGGCTGGGGGGCCGGTTCGCCGCGCTCACAGGGCTGCCGCTCCCCGGCAGTGTCGTGGGGCTGGTCTTCCTCTACCTGGCGCTGCGCTCGGGCCTGGTGAAGCTGGCGTTCATCCAGGAGGGCGCGGACTTCCTGCTGAGGCACCTGGTGTTCTTCTTTATCCCGGCGGCCGTGGACCTGATGAACTGGGGCGGGGTCTTCTACCGGTACGGGTTCCGGCTGGCCCTGGCCATCGCGGGGAGCACCTTCTTGACCTTCGTGGTGTCGGGGCATGTCAGCCAGTGGCTGCGGCGGAGGCACCAGCCATGCGAATCCTGATGACGGGCTTTGGCATCGGCCTGACCCTCGGGGCCTACTTCCTGGCCAAGACCCTCTACATGAGGTACCGGCATCCCCTGCTGAACGTCGTGCTCCTGGGGGCGACGCTGGTCGCCGTTGCCCTGCTCCTGCTGAAGATTCCCTACCAGGCCTACCTGCCTGCCCGGAGTCTCATGATGTCGCTGCTGGGTCCCGCCACGGTGGGACTCGCGGTGCCGCTCTATCGGAACCGCGAGCTGCTGAGCCGCCATGCGCCCGCGATCCTGGCCGGGGTCGGGCTCGGGACGCTCACGTCCGTGGTCTCCGTGGCCTGGCTGGCGGCCTTCGCTGCCCTGCCGCGCGAGGTCGTCCTCTCGCTGCTCCCGAAGAGTGTGACCATCCCCTTCGCCCTCGAGGTCGTGCGGCTCCACGGGGGTAGCCAGGCCCTGGCCTCGGCCTTCGTGGTCGCCACGGGAACCCTTGGCTCGGTATTCGGGGGGGCGCTGCTGACCCGGGTTGGGGTGCAGGATCCCATCGCCCGGGGGCTGGCCATGGGGACGGGCTCCCACGGTCAGGGCACGGCCATGGCCTTCCTGGAAGGCCAGGAGCAGGGCACCATGGCCGGCCTGGCCATGACCCTGGCGGGCCTCACCACCACCCTGCTGGCGCCGCTGCTGATCCGGCTGCTGGTGAGAGCCTAGATAAGCCGAAGGGGGCGGAAACGACCCGCCCCCCCCCTGAAAATGAGATGGGTCCCGCTACCTGAGGAGGGCGAGGATCGACTGAGCGGAGGAGCTGGCCTGGCCCAGGGCGCTGATCCCGGACTGGTTCAGGATCTGGAACTTGGAGAGGTTGACCACTTCGTTGGCCACGTTGGCGTCTGTGATCTGGCTGAAGGCGGCCGTGAAGTTCTCCACCTGGATACCCAGGGAGTTCGAGATGCCCTGCAGCCTCTCCTGGTTGGCGGTGATGGCCTCGCGCAAGGCGGAGACCTTGTCGAGGGCCGAGGCGATGTCAGTCGCGGCCGTGCCTGCCTGGGCTGCTGTGGTCAGCTTGTCTTTCATCGCCGACAGGGAGTGGAAGGTGCCGACAGTGACGTCCACGCTGGCGCTACCGCCCACGGACACCGAGACGGCCCCTCCCCCGAAGACGCTGGCAGAGTTGAAGGTGGTCTTTCCCTCCAGATCCCCCAGGGTGGTGATGATCTTCTGGAACTCGGCATCCAGAGCGGTCTTGCCGGGGCCGCCATCGGGGCCGGAAGTGTCGCTGGCCGCCTGCTGCGCCAGATCCGCAGCCCGCGTCAGCAGGTTGGTGACCTCGTCCAGCACGCCGTCAGCGGTCTGCAGGAGGGCAAGGCCGTCGTTGGCATTGCGGCGGCCCTGGGCGGCAATCCGGGCATCTGCCCCCAGCTTGCTGCTGGTGGCCAGGCCGGCCGCGTCGTCGGCGTCCTCGTCCGAGGCGCTCTTGATGGGTTTGCCGGTGGTGAGGCGCTGGATGGTCTTCTGCAGACCCGAGCTCTTGCTGTTCAGCTGACGGCTGGCGCTCTGGGCGGCGATGTTGCTGAGTATCGAAGTCATAGCATCCTCCCTGATGCGCTGGGCAGCATCCTTGCTGCGGGGGTCTTCACAGGCAGGGGATCTGCTTGGGATTCCTTTCGGCCGATTCGCCCTGGTTCTTTAACTAATAATATTCTCGACACGTAACCCCTCACAGCTGGTGCCTTCCAGGTCGTGCGCACCCTGCGGTTCTTCACCATGGGGCTGTTGGTCTGTTCCGGACTGTGAATTCGACAGCATTTCTTTGATTTTGAAGCCATTCTGACCGATCCTAAGGGAGATGGTCCTCGATCCCACCCTCGATCCCGGCGCTTCCAGCCCCCTCTATCTGCAGCTGCAGCGGCGGCTCCGTGGGCTCATCCAGCAGGGCGAGTGGCGCCCGGGCACCCGGCTGCCCGCGGTGCCAGAGCTGGCCCAGCGCTGGGGGGTCCACCGCCTGACGGTGCTGAAGGCTCTGGCGGGACTCAAGCGCACGGGCTGGATCCAGACGGTCCAAGGCCGGGGCAGCTTCGTGGCCCCGCGCCTGCCCGAGGCCCCGGGCCTGCGCGCCAGCAGCGAGTTCCCCTTCGAAGGCTCGCCGCTGCTGGTGCATGACGGCGAGCTGGGCTCCTGGCTGGGCGAGACCCTGGAGCGGGTCCAGGACAGCCACCTGGTGAGCTTCTCCGCCGGCTTCATTCCCTCGGACCTGCTGCCGGGCGAGCAGCTCCGCCGGCTGACGGCCCAGGTGCTCAAGGACCTCGGCTCCGAGGCCTGGGTCTACTCTGCCCCCGCGGGCCATCGCCCTTACCTGGAGGCCGTGGGCCGCTGGCTGGCCTCCGAGGGCGAGCCCATCGACGAGGGCTGGGGCATCCGCACGCTGCCCGGCGCCCAGTCGGGTCTGGCCCTGGCCCTGGAGTCCTTCACGGTGCCCGGCGACAAGGTGCTGGTGGAGAGCCCCTGTTACGTGGGCATCCTGGCCCTCATCAAGGCCCTGGGCCGCGAGGCGGTGCCCGTGCCCGTGGACCGCCAGGGACTGGATCCGGACCGCCTCTCGTCGGCGCTGCAGCGCAGCGAGGCGAAGATGCTCTTCACGGTGCCCAGCTTCCACAACCCCACGGGGATGACGCAGTCCAAGGCCCGCCGGGAGCGGGTGCTGGCGCTGACGCGCACCCACGGCGTGATCCTGGTGACGGACTCGGCCTACGGCGACCTGCGCTTCTCCGGCAACTCCATGCCCGCCTACCGGCGGCTTGAGGGGGCCGACCACGTCATCCACCTGGGCAGCTTCTCCAAGTCCCTGGCCGCCGGGCTGCGCCTGGGCTACCTCATCGCCCGGGACGACCTGCTGCGGCGCATGGCGCCCATCCAGGAGGTCCAGACCATCGCCCAGCCCCCGCTGCTGCAGGCCGTGGTGGCGCGCTTCCTGGACAACGGCGGCTTCCGGCGCCACCTGGCCCGCCTCCGCCGGGCGCTGAAGGAGCGGCGCGACGCCATGGTCGAAGCCCTGGCCGAGTCTTTCCCTGCGGGCACGCAGGTCTCCGAGCCCAAGGGCGGCATGCACCTGTGGGTGGTCATGCCCGAGGAGTTCTCGGCTCTGGAACTGCACCGGGACGCCCTCCAGCACGGCCTCGGCTTCGCCCCGGGCCCGCTCTTCTTCGTGGATGGCCGGGGCACCAACTGCCTGCGCCTGAACTTCTCCACCCATGACCCGAAGACCACCCGGGAAGCCATCGCCCGCCTCGGTCACCTCGTCCATCGGACCTGATCTGGCCTTACCCTGTTCGCAAGGAGTTTCCGTGACCGCGCCCAAGATCGAGATCCAGCTCTCCACCCATCCGGCCTCCCCTGAGCGGCGGGCGGAGCTCATGAACAACCCCGGCTTCGGCCGCATCTTCACGGACCACATGGTGGTGGTGCCCTACACCGAGGGTAAGGGCTGGGGGCCAGGCGTCCTCAAGGCCTACGGGCCCATCGAGCTGGATCCCGCCGCCTCGGTGCTGCACTATGGCCAGGCCATCTTCGAGGGCTTCAAGGCCTACAAGCAGAAGGACGGCGGCATCGCCTGCTTCCGGCCCGAGGCCAACGCGCACCGCTTCAACAACTCCGCCCGGCGGCTCGCCATGCCCGACCTGCCGGAGGAGCTCTTCCTCGCGGCCGCGAAGGCCCTCATCACGCAGGAGCAGGCCTGGGTGCCCAGTGCCGTGGGCGAGAGCCTCTACATGCGGCCCCTGATGATTGCCACCGAGGCGGCCCTCGGGGTGAAGCCCAGCAGCGAGTATCTCTTCCTGCTGCTGGCCAGCCCCAGCGGCGCCTACTTCCCGGCGGGCGTGAAGCCCGTGACGGTGTGGATCTCCGAAGACTACGTCCGCGCGGCCCCCGGCGGCACGGGCTTCGCCAAGTGCGCTGGCAACTACGCCGCCAGCCTCGTGGCCCAGCACCAGGCCAAGGGCCAGGGCTGCGACCAGGTGGTCTGGCTGGATGCCATCCACCGCGAGTACATCGAGGAGATGGGTGGCATGAACCTCTTCTTCGTCTACCAGGAGAATGGCGAGACCGTGGTGGTCACGCCGGAGCTGACGGGCAGCCTGCTGCCGGGCATCACCCGGGACAGCCTGCTGCAGCTGGCCCGGGAGCAGGGCTTCCGCGCCGAGGAGCGCCGGATCAGCGTGAGCGAGTGGCGCACCGCCATCGCCGAGGGCCGCATGACCGAGGCCTTCGCCTGCGGCACCGCCGCCGTGATCACCCCGGTGGGCGAGGTCAAGTCCGCCCGCGGCGGGTGGACCATCCACGGCGGCCAGACCGGCCCCGTGGCTGCCAGGCTCCGCCAGGTCCTCCTCGACATCCAGCACGGCCTCGCCCCCGACACCCACGGCTGGATGCAGAAGATCGTCTGACCCGCACCCTCATCAGCGCGGACCGCGCCCGGCTCGCCGGGCGTGGGATCCCTCCCTCCGGAAAGTGACCATGCAACCGACTGAGAACCTCAACATCGAAGCCTTCGAGACCCTGCCCACGCCGGAGGAGATCCATGCCCGGCTGCCGCTGTCGGAGGCGGCCGCCCAGACGGTCCTGGAGGGGCGCCGGACCCTCGAACGCATCCTGGACCGCAAGGACGAGCGGCTGTTCCTGGTGGTGGGTCCCTGCTCAATCCACGACCCCGTGGCCGGCCTGGAGTATGCCCGCCGCCTGAAGGTCCTGGCCGACGAGGTAGCCGATACGCTGGTCCTCGTCATGCGGGTCTACTTCGAGAAGCCGCGCACCTCCACCGGCTGGAAGGGCTACATCAACGATCCCCGCATGGACGACTCCTTCCACATCGAGGAGGGACTCCAGAAGGCGCGGACCTTCCTGCTGCAGGTCAACGAGCTGGGCATGCCCGCCGCCACCGAGGCCCTGGATCCCATCGCGCCCCAGTACCTCGGCGACCTCATCGCCTGGACCGCCATCGGCGCCCGCACTTCCGAGTCCCAGACCCACCGCGAGATGTCCTCGGGCCTGTCCACGCCCGTCGGCTTCAAGAACGGCACGGACGGTTCCGTCGAGACGGCCATCAACGCCATCCTCTCCGCCGCCAGTCCCCACAGCTTTCTGGGGCTGAACAACCAGGGCCGCTCGGCCGTGGTGCGCACCCGCGGCAACGCCTACGGCCATGTGGTGCTGCGCGGCGGCGGCGACCGGCCCAACTACGACACGGTCAGCATCGCCATGGCCGAGCAGGCCCTGGCGAAGGCCAAGCTCGCCCGGAGCATCGTCGTGGACTGCTCCCACGCCAACAGCTACAAGAAGCCGGAGTTGCAGCCCCTGGTCTTGCGGGACTGCGTGAACCAGATCGGCTCGGGCAACCAGTCCATCGTCGGCTTCATGATCGAGAGCTTCCTGGAGGCGGGCAATCAGTCCATTCCCCAGGACCTCACCCAGCTGAAGTACGGCTGCTCCGTGACCGATGCCTGCATCGACTGGGCCACGACCGAGACCATGATCCGCGCGGCCCGCGTGGCCCTGCGCGAGCCCCTGAGCCGGCGCGCCAAGGCCTGAGGGGAAGTCGCCGTCTGTCCTACACTGAGAGGCGCACGCAAGGATCCAGGGTGAAGAGCAGCTACAACGATTTCCGGGTCACCATGAGCGCCGGCGCGCCGGGACGGGTGTCCACGGCCCGGGGCCGGGGGGCGGTCGCCTCCGCCTCGTGCCAGGCCTCGGAGCTGGCCATCGCGGTGCTGCGGGATGGTGGCAACGCCTTCGATGCCGCCTTCGCCATGGCCTTCTCGCTGGCCATCTGCCATCCCCAGGCGGGCAACCTCGGGGGCGGCGGCTACCTGCTGTACCAGGAGCAGGGCGGGCGGCCCCGGTATTTCAACTACCGGGAGCAGGCGCCGATGGGCGCCACCCGAGAAGCTTTTCTCACCGCAGAAGGCGCGCCCGATCCGGACAAGACAGCCTTCGGCCCCGCTTCGGTCTGCGTGCCGGGCACCGTCAAGGCCTTCTTCGAGCTCCAGGGCCGACATGGCCGGCTCAAGGCCGGGGACCTGCTGCAGGCCGTGGCCCGTCAGGCCGACGAGGGGGCTCTCGTCACCCAGTTCGAGGCGGACTGCCTGAACCGGCTGTCCTCCAAGCTCGCGGTTTCTCCCGAGGCCCGGCGCATCTACGTCCGCGCCGAGCCCTACCGGGCCGGCGACACCCTGCGGAACCCCGCCCTGGCCGAGACCCTGCGCCTGCTGGCCCGGGAAGGCGAGCCGGCCTTCTACCAGGGCCGCATCGCCGAGCAGATGGTCACGGACCTCCAGGCTCACGGCGGCTTCCTGAGCGCGGCCGATCTGGCGGGCTACGCCATCCGGGAAGGCGAGCCCATCCACGCCGAGGTGGGCGGCAAGGTGGTCTGGACCGTGCCCCCCGAAGGCGGCGGCGCCATGCTGCTGGAGATCCTGGGCATCCTCGACCAGGATGTCTTCCGGCGCCTGGCCTACGACAGCCCCGCCTACCACCACCACATCGCCCAGGCCTGCAAGCTGGCCTTCATCGACCGCATGGACTACCTCGGCGACGTGCCTCCGGGCGAGGCCTACCGGCGCCTCCTGACCCGGGAGCAGCTGGACCAGCGCTTCGGGCGCATCGACCCGGAGCGGGACACGCCCACGGCGGCTCTGGCCGCGGGTGTCCGCGCCCCCAAGGACGCGGGGAAGAACACCACGCACTTCGCCATCCTCGACGCCGAGGGCAACGCGGTGTCGAACTCCTACACCATGAACCTGCGCTACGGGTCCAAGTGGGCCGTGGCTGGCGCGGGCTTCCTGCTCAACGGCAGCATCGACTCGTTCTCCTTCATCGAGGGCACCGAGAACTACTTCGGCGTCATCGGCAGCGCCCCGAACCTCTTCGCGCCGGGCAAGCGCCCCGCCAGCAACATGGCGCCGGTGCTGGTGACCTCCGGCGGGGCCGTGGACCTGCTGCTGGGCACCCCCGGCGGGCCCACCATCCCCACCACGCTGGCGAACACCCTGCTGGCCACCCTGGTCCACGGCGTGGCGCCCGAGGCCCAGGTTGCCGCCAGCCGCCTGCACCACCAGGGCTGGCCCGATGTGCTGTACCATGAGCCCGGCTTCGACCGGCCCGAGCTGCTCACCGCCCTGGCGGCCCTGGGCTACACCCTCAAGGACAAGCACGAGCTCATCTCCGATGTGCACGGCGTCTTCCGCCACGACGGCGAGTGCCTGGCCGTCAGCGACCACCGCCGCGAAGGCCAGGCGCTGGCTTGGCCGCCTGCGGGGGAGTGACTTCGCATCCCCCTCTCTCCACCAACGAGTGTGGTGGTTCGGTGCGGGGGATTCCCTCCGGGGCCACCGCTGTGCGGCGTCCCCTCCGCCCGCACGCATCACTGGCACGGGCCTGATCGCTTCTGGCAGTCCACTGGACTGCCTCCAGCGGGCCCTACCTGCCAGTGCTGCTGTGACTTCGAATCCCCCTCTCTCCGCCAACGAAAGAAGCCGCCAAAAGGCGGCTTCAGTTGGCGGAGAGAGGGGGATTCGAACCCCCGGTACTGGTTTACCCAATACACTCGCTTAGCAGGCGAGCCCGATCGGCCACTCCGGCATCTCTCCAAGGCTTTTTAGATTACCGGTCAAGGCGGACTGGCACAAGGCTTCTTGCCGGGGGGCGCCCCCTCCCTTCAAGATGGAGCTACGGAGGGTTGGCCGAGTGGTTGATGGCGCCAGTCTTGAAAACTGGAGACGTGCAAGCGTTCGGGGGTTCGAATCCCTCACCCTCCGCCAATGGAGACCCTTGTGGAAATGACGGGCATCCCCTTCGGCACCACTGACTGGTCCTTGGTCGAACCTACGAGCCACAGCGGCGAGACTGGGGTGGCCACTTGGCGCACCTGCCACTTCGGTGCGATCCGGGTCCGGAGGGTGGACTACAGCCCTGGCTACGTCGCGGATCACTGGTGCACCAAAGGCCACATCCTGCTCTGCCTGGAAGGTGAGCTGCACACGGAGCTCCAGGATGGCCGCACGTTCCTGCTCAGGCCAGGCATGAGCTACCAGGTTGCCGACAACGCCGAACCGCACCGCTCCTCCACGCCTGTGGGCGCCAGACTTTTCATCATCGATTAGCGGTGGGACGGGCCACGGGCTGCGTCCGGGGCGGCTGAATCGGTCCCTGGGCCCGGCATGCGCCTCAGTGGATCGCGGCCTCGCTGAGGTGTTGGGCGAATCTTCGGCACCACTTCTCGATCTTGTCCTGGACTTCGGTCAAGGCTGAGCCGCTGACAGCGCGATGGTGAACCGCCAGGACCAGCTCGCCGGAGATGGCATCAACCAGCTTCATATCCCAGGTTGCAGTGGAGCTGCCGGCCCCCATCCAGACAAAGAACTTGGCGTTCATGGACCCGGCGTTGGAATCGACGAGTCGGCCGACGAGCATGAATTCACCCTTGCTGCCCGATAGCTTCACACGGGAGCCCAGGGCCGGGCCTAGGGTGTTCCTCAGGATGAGAGGGAACATGTAGGTGAGCTCTGCGGCCTGCTTGAAATCCTTCTCGTCCCGTCCCGCCTTGAGGGCTACGGGCTTATCCCAGCTCCGGACCCAGATTTGTCGCCCCACCAGGTTCAGCCCTGGTTTGATCCAGATGAAGTCGAAGTTGTCCTGGGTCGAGAACGCCACGGGCACACCAAACCAGGACTCCTGGAGTTGTCCGTCATCCAGGACCCGGAAGGTGGGGGTCATGGTTGCAGCGGGTGCAGGCGTGGGCTGGGCAGGGACTGGAGCAGGCGGCGCAGGGGTCGGCCCGGGAGCGGCGACCACCGTGGTCTGGGGCGCTGGTGGCTGGGATGGGGGCTCCTGGGCCGCCATCGGCATCGAAACCAGGATCAGGCAGAGGATGCAGACTCGCAGGTTCAGCACGGGGACTCCTGCTGCCAGACTGAGGCGGTACGGGGATATCGGCTGAATACTATTCGGTCTGGTTTGACGATGCAAATAGAGCTATATTCCATCCCCATCCCAACCGCTTCAAGGAGGGCATCATGAGTTCCTCGAAGACCCTGCTGGCCATCCTGGTCTCCCTGGGCTTGGCCGCCCAGACCCCTCCGCCCGCTCCGCCCACCCCCCCTGTTCCGCAGACAGACCCCTCCGGGAAGCCGCCCCAGGAACCTGCTCCGGCCCCCTCGGTCCAGCCTCAGACTCCACCGGTTGCCGATCCGAAACCCAGCTCGCCAGAGAACCCTGTGGCCGTCCCAGCCGAGGCCAAGGCCATCTTGTTCTTCTACCGGGAGAGCCGCTTCATGGGAGGCGGGCTCCGCCCATCCCTGTATGTGGATGACGTTGAAGTGGCCTGGATCAGCAGCGGGTCTTACCTGAAGGTGGCGGTGCCGGCGGGAGACCACCTGATCTATGCGGACAACAAGGATGAAGCTCTCACGTTCCCCACGGAGTCTGGGAAGACTTACTATTTCCGCGTGGGAATCAGGGCTGGAATCCTGAAGGGGCACGGCAAGCTGGAGCCTGTCTCGGAGGAGGCCGGAGCCAAGGAGTTTGAGAGCTGGAAAGCGAAAATGACCTACGCCGAAAAAATTCTCAAACCAGACATGATCGTTAAGGACTGAGCCACAGCATCTGTGAGACCGAGACTCCCTTCACTGACTGCTGGGCCAAGGCCCGGGCCCGGACGGTTCGCGTTCATGACGCGCTGCCAGGGCACGAGGCACACCCCTGGGGTCAGCTCTGCCTGATGGCGTCCCTGATTGGCCTGACCATCGCCCCCCTCTTTGGCCTCAAGTAGGAACAGGTCCTGGACCCCACCGAAGCCCAGTCGTCCTCTTGAGCCCCAGGTGGGGGTCCATCCTCATCCCCGCTTAAGCCCTGGCGTATTCTGCCGCCTACGGTCAGCCTGATGACTATGACGGAACAGCTGCTGCTCACGGGTGCGACGGGCTTCATCGGCAACCGGGTCTTCTCGTCCCTCCGGGAGGACGGCTGGGGGGTGCGGTGTCTGACACGGCGCCCAGAGGTGGCCCGGCGGGCCTCGCCGGACCGGGACTGGGTGGCTGGCGACGCGGAGGATGGCGAAGCCCTGGCCCGGGCCATGGACGGCTGCCGGGTGGCCTTCTACCTGATCCACGGCATGGGGGAGCTGCACCCGGACTGGGTCGCGCGGGAGATCGCCACCGCCGAACGATTCTCAAGGGCCGCGGCCCGCGCCGGGGTGGAGCGCATCGTCTACCTGGGCGGGGTCGCGCCCGCCGGGCCGCCCTCGGCGCACCTCCGGGCCCGCCTGGAGACGGGTCAGGCCCTGCGGGCCGGACAGGTGCCCTGCCTGGAGCTGCGGGCGGGCATGATCGTGGGCGCCGGGAGCGCCTCCTGGACCATCGTGCGGGACCTGGCCGCGCGGCTGCCGGCCATGGTGCTGCCGGCCTGGCTGGACCATCGCAGCGAGCCGGTCGCCGTGGACGACGTGGTGGCCGCCCTGGTGCGTGCGGCCCGGCTGCCCCTGGCGGGCAGTGACCTCTGGGACCTGCCGGGCCCCGAGGCCCTGTCGGGTGTGGAGATCCTGCAGCGCAGCGCCGCCCTCATGGGCCGGAAGCCCATCCTGCTGCGCGTGCCCTTCGTCACGCCGAAGCTGTCCTCCCACTGGATCCGGCTGGTGACCCGCACGGACTACCGCCTGGCCGCCGAGCTTGTGGAGGGCCTGACCAGCGAGCTGCTGGCCAGCCGCTACGGCTTCTGGGCTGCGGCCGGGCTGCCGGAACCCCTGCACCTCGAGGCTGCCGCTGCCCGGGCCCTGGCCGACGAGACGGGCCGCCTGTCCCGGGGCGCCCGGCTCATGGAGGCCCTGGCGGGCGCCCTGATGCGGCGGGCCTAGGGATGGGTCGGCCCCATCGGGGCAAACAACTCGGGATGGCGGCCGATGGTTTCCTGAACGATGACCTGCCCCAGCGCCCGGTAGGCCTCCCACTGGGTCTCGTCGAAGAACTGATCCATGGTGGTCTGCTGGGGGAATTCCGGGTTCGACTCCGCGTAGGCCAGCAGATCCAAGGGCAGGCCCGATCCCAGGGTAGGTTTCAGGATCACGAGGAGCCCAGGCTGCGCCTGGCCTGGGTAGTGCAGCTCGGCCAGGGCTGCGAGCGCCGGCGCCTTCGGGTCCACCAGCGCCTCGACGGAGCCGAAGGCCGGGCTGTGCTTCTCGCCCAGGACCCGCTCCAATCCCGCCTGATCGAGGTAGGTGATCTCCACCCCGAGGTCCACCCTGGCTTTTGCCACCAGGTTGGACAGGTCGCCGAGTTTGCGCTCCGGATCCTGACCGTTATCGCACCCGATGATCAGGGGCAGCTGTCTGCGGATCAGCTCGAGGAGGCCGGTGTTCTCGTAGTGCCCCCCGTCCGAGAGGTACCAGTGCCGACTCGCAGTCCCTGGAAATCGGGCGAACCACTCCCCCAGCAGATGGGCGTGCACAGGGACAGCGGCCTCGAAAGCCAGACGGAGGCGATCCAGCCTGGAAACCACCGGAGTCTCCTTCCCCTGCCGGGTGACCATTCGCCGGGAAGGGGCCAGCCCCGTCCACCACCAGTAGCCGAGTCTGACGTTCAGGAAGCCCAGCAGGATGCTCAAGGAGAGGTTGGTGCGGGAGCCCAGCCCGGTGGTGAAGGCCGCGCCACTCACCCCCACCCATTGTCCGACCGTCAGCGATTCAGGCCTGAAGGTGGGCTTGTCCCGCTCCAGCGATCCTGCGAAGGCATGGAAGCCGTCCAGAGGAGTCAGCCTCTGCCGGGTGGGCTCCGGGGCTTCCTGGAGGGCGTGGTGCTGAATCCCGAGGCTGAGGCCAGCCGGTCCCACCGCGAGTCCCAGGCCCTTCCGGTCCTTCTGGGTCACCTGGCTGCGTCCTCCCGTCGTTTCATTCAGGGTGACATTGATGAAGTGGAGGGGGCCGCCGCGCAGCCAGGGCTTGTAGTCCTCCCAGGGGATGTCATCCGCCTCGCGCCGATCCGGTGACACGTCGCCTTCGCGCCGTTCCTTGTTGCTCGCTCCCAGGTAGGCCCGGGTGATCGCGGAGGTATAGAAGGGGCCGAGCGTGCTGAGGTTCAGGAAGCCGATCACCCTCCCCAGCAGGACGTTCAGGAGGAGGAGTCCGGCAAATGCGAGCAGCCACTCCTGGGCTGAGGGCAGGGTGATCGCCTGCCAATCCGCAGAGGGGACGGGGCCGAATGTCAGGCGATGCGCCAAGGCGGAGAAGACACCCAGCCACAGCACCGCGACTCCCATCGCAAGCAGGCCCACGACCGCCTTGCCCAGGCCCTTGCCCATGGCTTGGAGGGTGCCATCACCCTCCTTGGCGCCCAGGAGTCTGGTGAGTTTCTCCTGGAACGAGACCGCAAAGGAGAGGGCCAACACCGGGATTCCCTTGGGGCTGATGAGGCTCCGGAGCGTCTGCTCAAGCCAGCGCCAGAGGCCCGGAAGGAGCCGTTCGCTGGCACCGTCCGGGGTGCGGACCTCGAACCAGGACTTCCAGAGCGCCCAGCCGACGCTATCCACCAGGGCCACGATGGCCATGGCCAGGGAGGCGAGGAGGACCATCCGGAGACCGCGAGACAGCAGGCGTCGAGCCTCGGCGGGTCCCTTGTGCGAGGCCACCCAGGAGAGCAGCAGGGCCAGGCCCCCCACACCCAGGAGCAGCTTGAGCGCGGTGCCCCAGGCCTTCGGATCCAGGGTCTGGTAGGGGACACCCGTGCCGAGCACGACCGCTGCGCCCAGCAAGGTGAGGATCAGGACCCATTTCGGGCGGGCGATCATCCCCTTGCGTCCCTGGACGGGGCTCTGATCCACCAGCCAGTGGGCCCAGCCGACCACCAGACCGCCCGAGACCAGGACCCCAAGGGCCAGGGTGAACCAGCGACTGAGGTAGAGACCGGCCTGGCCGAGGCCCTGGGGCAACCCCCCCGTCATGGCTCGGAAGAGGCCATCCAGCGCCATGCATCCCGTCAGGAACACGAGCCCAAGCACCACCTGGACCGCCACCCAGTTGCGCAGGATCGTGCCCGCCATGAGCAGGCTGTCGCCACTGCCACCGGGGGTCAGATAGCGCCCATTGTCTCGCAGCCAGGCAAAGGCGCTTGCGACGGGGCCCTCCGACCGTTCGGTGGTTCCAAGCTGGGACTCAACGTCGGCCGCGCTGGGCTCTGCAGGCCCCTGGCGGCAGAAGAGCCCGCCCAGGAAAGAGCCCGTATAGCCGCCTCCGCTGACCGTGCTGAGGTAGTCCACGTTTTTCAGGAGCTTCAGACGGGCCAACCCCTGGAGCACACCCAGGGAAAACGTCGCGCTGCGGATCCCGCCCCCGGAGAGCGCCAACCCCACCCGCGGCTGATGAGCTGGAACGCCCGCTTTCTCACGGCGGGTCCTGATCATGTCTGCTTCGCTTTGTTCAAGCTCTCCAGGCATCCGGTCGGGTGGGAGCGGGCGGTATCTCATCTGCGACCCCTGCGGCAAAGAGTTCAAAAAGAGTCTCTATGGTTTGCAGGACGATTCTTCGCACTGGAGCGCATAAAATCAAGCAATTGCTGCCCATTATTTTAAAAGCCCAGCGCCTCCGGCAGGCGCGGGCTGGAGATGAGCTCGACGAAGACCGCCCAGCGCCGCATCGGCTGGTCCGCGGTGCCGCCCTGGTGGTTCACCCAGTCGCGGACCCGCGCCTCGCCCAGGTTGTAGTTGATCACGTAGCTGCGGTAGGTCTCGATGAAGCGCAGGCGCTGGGCGGCCTGGGCCGCGGTGCGCAGGGAATACTTCATGAGGTAGGCCTCCGCCTGGGCGCGGTCGAGGCGGCCATCCAGGTAGCCGCGGGCGGCCTCGTTGTCGGCGAAGGCCAACCGCTTCAGCTCGGCCTGCACCTGCGCCCAGAACGCGGCATCTTGCGGGTCGAGGCCCGCCAGGGGAAAGAGCACGTCTCGCTCGAAGGCCAGCCGCTCCTCGCCGGGGAAGGCCACCTCGATGCCGAAGTTGGCGGTGCCCTCGGCGATGAGGGACTGGGGTGAGAACAGCGGATAGACCGTGAACTCCACCCAGCCTCGCTCCTGCGCGAAGCGCTGCTCCAGCAGGGCGTTGTAGACGTGGTGGCCCGGGTAGCCTTCGTGGGCAGCCAGGTCCAGGGCCCGGTCGATGGTGATGGGCAGGTCCAGGTTCACCTGGATCACCGAGCTGCCGCCGCCCTGATACCAGTTGTAGGCGGACCAGGCCTTGTCCCGCACGTATTCCACGCGGAAGTGGTCCGAGGCTGGCAGCGTGGCGTGCTGGCGGGTGCGCTCCCGGGCCTCATGGATGGCGGCCTGGAACACCGCGTCCACGCGCTCCGTGGGCACGATGACCCGCTCCCGGGCCCGCTGGTAGCGGTCCTGCACGGGGCTAGGCCCCTGGAGCAGCTGGTCGAGGCGGCCCAGGGCAGCCTCGAAGTCGGCCTCCGGCGTCACCGGGGGCCGCACCTGGTAGAGGGCCTCGGCCTCATCGCCGAAGGTGAAGGGCTGGCCCGCCAGCCGGGCCAGGTGAGCCGTCACGGCGCCGAGCTGGCCCCGCAGGTAGTCGCGGCGGACGGCTTCGTCCGGCCCGGCCTCGGCGGCCGCGACGCCCTCGAGGAGCCGTGCCGCCTCGGCCCGCAGGGCGGGCAGGGACCGGGGCTCCCCGGCCTCGGCGGCGGCCTTCCAGGCGGGCGGTCCATAGTAGGCGTCCACGAAGTTCGGGTCGTGGCGCCCGGCGGCGAGCACCAGGTGCACGTAGTCGGTGGCCCAGGTTGAGAGTGGCATCGGGGTCGGCTCCTCGCCCGTTGACTCTACCTGGATTTTAGAGGTGGTAAAAAAAACCCACGCGGCCGCGTCGGGTTTTGTTACGACCTCTTAGCCCCGCGCATCCCAGCCCTCGGCGGCGCGGAAGCTGTGGTAGCGGTCCTGGCCGAGGATGAGGTGGTCCGCCAGGGGGACCCCCAGGGACTCGCCGGCGGCCTGCAGGCGGCGGGTGAGCTGGACATCCTCGCGGCTGGGCGTGGGGTCGCCGCTGGGGTGGTTGTGGTAGGCCAGGGCGGTGGAGGCGCCGTAGCGCAGGGCCTCGCGGAAGAACTCGCGGGGGCTGATGAGGGTGGCCGTGGCGGTGCCCTGGGAGAGGATGCGCTCGGCCAGCAGGTCGCCCTTGGCGTTGAGGGCCAGCAGGCCGAAGCGCTCCTCGGTCCAGCCCTGGCAGCGGGGCAGCAGATAGTCGCCGGCGGCGCGGGGACTGGTGATGCGGGGGCGCTCGGCGCCGCGCTGGCCGCGCCGCACCAGCTCCAGGGCCGCCCACAGCTGGCCGGCCTTGGCGGGGCCGAGGCCCGGCTGCTCCAGCCAGTCGCTGAGGCCCAGGGCCAGGAGGCCCGCCAGCCCGCCGCTGCGGCTGAGGACTGACTGGGCCAGCTCCACGGCGCTCTGGCCCCGGCGGCCCGTGCCCCAGAGCAGGGCCAGCAGCTCCGCGTCGGCCAGGGTCTCGCCGAGGCCCGCCTGCAGGCGCTCGCGGGGGCGCTGGTCCGGGGAGAGGTCGAGGATGCGCATGGTGTCTCCAATCAGCAGCTGACCCAGGCGCCCAGTCCGGGCCGGAACCGCAGCAGCTCCACGGCGCCGGACAGCCGCAGCTGAAGGCAGAGGGCCTCGCGGCCGTGGTGCAGGAACCAGACGTTCGCCACGGCCCGGCGCTCGGGCATGACCAGGATGGGGTGGGGGAAGCCGCTGCCCCAGCCGCTGCCGACCAGGTTGGGCGGCAGCGGAGTCGCCGGGGGGCAGCCCCAGAGCACGTCCGGGGGCAGCTGCAGGGCGACCCGACCCCGGGTGGCTTCCCCGCCGGGCTCCAGCATGACCGGCTGGTGGTGGGTGGCGGCCAGCCGGAAGGCGAGGCCGAGGGTGCGGCGCAGCTCGGTGCGCGCGGCGCGCAGCGGCGCGCTCAGAGGCGCGGGCAGCAGCAGCGCGGCAAGGGTCCGGACGCTCTGTTGGAGCACGGCGGCAGAGAGGGCCATCACACCCTCGTCCACTTCAGGCGGTCCTGGCGCCAGCGCAGCACCTGCAGGTGCCCGTTGCCGGAGAGGCGCATGCAGAGGGCTTCTTTGCCGTTGTTCAGGAACCAGGCGCTGGCGAGGGCCGTGTGGCGGGGGGTCACGGTGATGACGGGATGGGCTTCGCCGGTGCGCGAGGCCACCACGGGCGCGTCCATGCCCGGCGGCAGGGGGATGTGGGCCGGCTTCCCCCACTTCACCCTGCGGCTGAGCTGGACGGGCAGGTGCTCGCCGATGCCGCTGGCCGCACCCAGGGCCACCTTGACGTCGGTGCCCCGGGCCCGGGCCAGGATGAAGGCCTCCTCCACGCTGCTGCGGATCTCCGCCTGGGCGGCGAGGAGGTCCACCGGGCCCGTATCCCAGAGGGCAGTGCCCACGGCCAGGAGGATCGCGGCCATGGCCAAGACCAGGGTGACTTCCAGCAGGGAAGACCCCTGCTGGGCAGACCTTTCGCAGCCTGGCGTGGTGCGCATGCCCGCCTCCTACTTCTTGGCGGCGGCAGAGGCGGCGGAGAGCGCCAGGAAGGGCTTGAGCTTGGCGTAGGACTTCTCGCCGATGCCCTTGACGTTCATGAGCTCCTCAGGCCGCTGGAAGCCGCCGTGCTGCTTCCGGAAGGCGAGGATGCGCTCAGCGGTCTTCTGGCCGATGCGGGGCAGCTGCATCAGCTCGGTGACCGTGGCGGTGTTGAGGTTCACGGGCCGCTGGGGGGCCCGGGCCGTGCGGACCGGGGCGGCGCAGAGGGGGAGGGCCAGGGCGAGCGCCAGGGCCGTGGAGGTGAAGAGATTGGACATGGTTGCCTCCTTTCAGGCAGTCCAGGTCCATCGAAGGTTGTGCCAAGTCGTAACTGTTGGGGCCGTTATGGATGAATTTGCCTGTGGCAAATTCATGTAATAAAAAAATGACAAAATCCGACACAGATGAAACAAGTCCTTTGTTTATAATCTTTTATTGTTTGTAATTTTTTCGATAGAAAAAATGACAACATGACAGCCCTCAGGGCCCGCTAAAAACCCATCGGACTTCCCTGTCCGGACCGTTTATCCTGAGGGGGTCCGAGGAGCGCTGCAGGACCCGGCAGATCGGCTGTGCGGGATCTCAGGCTCGGATGCTTCCCTCCAGGAACGGCGCTCACCTCAACCCTGAACCGGGACGAAGAGGTGGATTCACCTTGCCGTACCGGCTTTTCGAGGAGGTCCTCATGACCGTCACCGCCGCCGACTTCACCGTCGCCGATCTCGCCCTCGCCCCCTGGGGCCGCAAGGAAATGGCCATCGCCGAGGGGGAGATGCCCGCGCTCATGGCCATCCGCGAGCAGTACGCCGCCCAGCAGCCCCTGAAGGGCGCGCGCATCGCGGGCTCGCTGCACATGACCATCCAGACTGCCGTGCTCATTGAGACCTTGAATGCCCTGGGCGCCGACGTCCGCTGGGCCAGCTGCAACATCTACAGCACCCAGGACCACGCCGCCGCCGCCATCGCCGCGGGGGGCACGCCGGTCTTCGCCATCAAGGGCGAGACTCTGCCTGAGTACTGGGACTACACGCACCGCATCTTCGACTTCGCGGACGGCGCCAACATGATCCTCGATGACGGCGGCGACGCCACCCTGCTGCTGCACCTGGGCGCCCGGGCCGAGCAGGACGCCAGCGTGCTCGACCACCCGGACAGCGAGGAGGCCACGGTGCTCTTCGCCGCCATCCGCCAGCGTCTGGCCGAGAAGCCGGGCTGGTATTCGGCCCAGCTGGCCAAGGTGCTGGGCGTGACGGAAGAGACCACCACCGGCGTCCACCGCCTCTACGAGATGGCCAAGAAGGGTGAGCTGAAGTTCCCCGCCATCAACGTCAACGACAGCGTCACCAAGAGCAAGTTCGACAACCTCTACGGCTGTCGGGAGTCCCTGGTGGACGCCATCAAGCGCGCCACGGACGTCATGGTCGCCGGCAAGATCGCGGTGGTCTGCGGCTACGGCGACGTGGGCAAGGGCAGCGCCCAGGCCCTGCGGGCCCTCAGCGCCCAGGTGTGGGTGACCGAGATCGATCCCATCTGCGCCCTGCAGGCGGCCATGGAGGGCTACCGCGTGGTGACCATGGACGAGGTCGCCGACCAGGGCGACATCTTCGTCACCTGCACCGGCAATCTCCGCGTCATCACCCACGACCACATGGCCCGCATGAAGCACAACGCCATCGTGTGCAACATCGGCCACTTCGACAGCGAGATCGATGTGGCGAGCCTCGAGAAGTACCAGTGGGAGGAGATCAAGCCCCAGGTGGACCACGTGATCTTCCCGGACGGCCACCGCATCCTCCTCCTGGCCAAGGGCCGGCTGGTGAACCTGGGCTGCGGCACGGGCCACCCGAGCTACGTCATGTCCTCCTCTTTCGCCAACCAGACCCTGGCCCAGATCGAGCTGTGGACCAAGCAGGGCCAGTACGCCGTGGGCGTCTACACGCTGCCCAAGCACCTGGACGAGCAGGTGGCGCGGCTGCAGCTGCAGACGCTCAATGCCCGCCTCACCACCCTGCGCCCCGAACAGGCCAGCTACATCAGCGTGCCGGTGGAAGGACCCTACAAGGCAGATCAGTACCGCTACTAGCTTTCCATCCTCTGCTGAAACGCTGCGCGTTTCAGATAGCACGGCGCCGCGAGGCGCCGTGCTTGTTTGGTGGCCACCGATTCCCGCAGGAGGGTCAGCTCGGCATCTCCGTGGGCAGCGGCAGGACGTTGGGCGGCACTTCGATGGCCTTGAGCACCGAGTGGCGCGTGACGGCCTCGCAGTCCAGCTGCGGGGTCTGGGTGAAGTGCCCGGCGCTGAGGTCCGAGCGGACCTTGGCCAGCACCTTGGCGCGGGACAGGTGGTTACCGCTGGCCCGGGCCTCCCGGCAGAAGTGCCAGGTGAAGGCGCCGTGCCAATTGCCCTGGAGGAAGGCATCCGCAGCCGTCTGGCTCTCCTTGCAGCCGGTCCAGAGGATGTGGTGGGACAGTCCCTTCTCCAGCAGCTTCTGGTGGGCCGGTCGGGCACGCCGGTACTCGATGTCGCGGAAGGCCTCGACCGAGGGCGGCGGCAGGTAGCGGGGCCTGCGGTCCATGAGCAGGTCCGCAGCCCGCAGCCCGTTGCCGCTGTGGCAGGTGTCCAGGAAGACCTCCAGGAGCACGCTGGACGGCAGTCGCACCAGCAGGTCGTGCAGCTCGTCATCCACGATCAGGTGATCCCGGTCCCACTGGCTGCCGAGAGGGGCTAGGTCGTAGGGGCAGAAGGCCTCGTCAGCCCGGTCGAACTCGTCGAGGTTGAGGTCCGGCACCTGAGTGCCGTGGCCGGAGAAGCTGAAGACCAGGTGGTTGTAGCGGCCCGAGAGGGCGCCGTCCACCATTCGCCGAAGCTCGTGCATGAGGTTGAGCTTGGTGGCGGCCTGATCCGTCAACAGGGTGATGTCGGAATCCTCGAAGCCCAGCACTTCCTTCAGAAGCGACACCATGTTCAGCGCGTCGTTGACGCAGCCATTGAGGTTCGCGGCCGGGAAATGCTGGTACTGGTTGATCCCGACGCAAAGCGCATTGCGATGGAGCATGGGAAACCTCCCAGGACCCCGCCACGCGTTCCGGGCGGAGCGCGCAGAAGGCCCCTTGCGCGGGGTGTCAGGGGAACGGACAACACCTGCCCGTCAGAAAAGACAGGACATCCGACGCATCGGCGGAGGACTGCGGCAGACAACACACATCCCGGCGGACTCCATCCCCAACCATAGGCCTGGCAAGGGGCGGGTCAACCAGGCGCAGGCTCGGGCATGGTAAATTAAGGGCCAGGAGAACCCGATTCCATGGCTGAAGAAAAGAAGGAAGGTTGGCTGAACCTGCTGGCCCTGACCACCGTGATCCTGGCCGTCTGCGCGACTCTGGCCACCTTCAAGGGCGGCGGGCACTCCACCAAGGCCGTGCTCAGCCAGAGCCAGGCCTCGGACCAGTGGGCCTACTACCAGGCCAAGGGCATTAAGGGGAACCTCTACGAAGTGGAAGCCATGCGCCTCAAGCGGGAGCTGGAGCTGGCGCCCCGCACCGCCGTGCCGCTGCTGGAGAAGAGCCTCGCCGATGTCGAGAAGAAGGTGATCAAGTACGACTCCGAGAAGGTGGAGATCCAGAAGGTGGCCCGGGGCTTCGAGGACACCAAGGCCTCGGCCCAGAAGCACGGGGCGGCCTTCGGCCTGGCGGTGATCTTCCTCCAGATCGCCATCCTGTTGTCCTCCATCGCCGCCCTGCTCAAGAAGAAGCCCGTCTACTACCTGGGCCTCCTGGTGGGCGTCGTGGGCCTCGTCTACTTCGCCAACGGGTTCCTGCTCTTCCTGCCCGCCTGATGTGGGCCCTGACGGTGGCCGCCATCATCGAGCGGGAGGGCCGCTTTCTGTTCGTGGAAGAAACGGACGGGGTGTCTCCCCACCGGGTCTTCAACCAGCCCGCGGGCCATGTGGACCCGGGGGAGTCCGTGCTGGGCGCGGTGGTGCGCGAGACCCGGGAAGAGACCGGCCTGGACTTCACGCCCGAGGCTCTGGTGGGCATCTATCCGCTGCGGGCCGCCAACGGACGGGACTACTTCCGAATGTGCTTCATGGGCACCGTGCCTGACGGGGTTGTGGCGGCCCCGGAGGATCCCGCCATCTTCGCCTGTCACTGGCTCACCCGGGCGGAGCTGGCCGCGGCGCCCCTGCGGTCGGGGCTGGTGCTGCGGTGCCTGGACGACGCCCTGGCCGGGCGGAGCTTCCCCCTGGACCTGGTGGCCGAGGTGCGTGCCGAGCGCTGAGGTGGCGCGTCATGCCGTTCTGGATTCATTGGGAAAAGGATCTCCACGAAGGGCACGAAGAACTAGCCCGAAGGGACACGAAGGAGCAGTCATCACGCCGACAGGGCATCCGGGCCTGAGGCCCCCGGTCGCATGCGACCGGCCAAGGTCGCTGATTACGGACTGCCCTCAGGGCCCCTCGGGCTCCAGCAGGTTCGGCAGCTCCTGGAAGCCCTGGCTGAGGGCCTTGGCCCAGCTGTCGGAGATGGCCGAGAAGCGGGTGTCCGTGCGCTCGATGCGCCGGTGGATCCGGAACGTGAGGGCGTCCTTCTCGATCACGGCCAGGTCCAGGGGCATGCCCACGGAGAGGTTGCTGCGGATCGTGGAGTCCATGGAGACGCAGACGGCCTTGATGGAGTCCTCGAGGGAGCTGCTCGGGCCGATGACCCGGTCCAGGATGGGCTTGCCGTACTTGTGCTCGCCCAGCTGGAAGTAGGGGGTGTCGTCCGTGGCCTGGATGAAGTTCCCGGCCGAGTAGATCAGGAACAGCCGGTGCTTGCCGCCCCTGCGCTGGCCTGCGACCAGGACCGTGGCATCCGCCCCGGTGCCCTGCTCGAGGATGGCCTCGCGATGGATCTCCTGCATGCGCCGCATCTCGGCGCCCACGATCTCGGCCACCTCGAACATGCTCTCCACGTTCATGATCGAGCGAAAGGCGGGATCCCGCTCGCCCTTCTGGATGCCGTGCTTGAGCCGGGCGATGACGCCCTGGGTGATGGAGAGGTTCCCCGCCGTGAGCAGGGCGATGACCCGCTCACCGGTCTGCTCGAAGGTGACCATCTTGGTGAAGCGGGAGACATTGTCCATCCCGGCATTGGTCCGGGTATCGGCCAGAAGCACCAGCCCCTCGGCCACCCGCAGGCCCACACAATACGTCATCGAACCAGCCCTTTCGTCATCCTTACTGCTGCTGTTGAACCTGCTGGGACCCGCTGGGGGCCGCCAGAGAGATCATGACATCAGCCTGGATTCCGATCTCGGTGGTGCCGTAGACCGAGCCCCGGACCGGGGCGGCATCATGTGCATCAAGTCCTGAACACAAACGGACATACAGCTCCGTGACGCAGAGTCCGTTGGTGGCGTCGAAGCCGATCCAGCCCAGGCCGTCCACCCAGGCCTCGGCCCAGGCGTGGGTCTCCCGCAGGGCGTGGCCGGCCTCGTCGGCCAGCAGGTAGCCGCTGACATAGCGGGCGGGGATGCCCAGGCTGCGGGCGGCGCTCACGAAGAGGTGGGTGTGGTCCTGGCAGACCCCCCGGCCCAGGGCCAGGGCCTCGGCGGCGGAGGTGGCGGCGGTGGTGATGCCGGTCTCGTAGGTGATGGCCTCGCGCACCCGTGCCGAGAGGGCGTGCAGGCGGGGGATGGGCTCCGACTCGGTGAGGGAGCGGGCGAGGGCGCGGATCGCCGCTTCCGGCTGGGTGAGCTGCGTCTGCCTCAGGAAGATGGGCAGCGGGGCTTCCTGGAGGAACCCCGAGACGATGCCGTGGCGCTCCTGAGTCGCCACGGTCCCCGTGGCCACGATCTCCATCTCGCTGAAGGCGCCCCGGCGGTGGTAGAAGCCCTCGCCATCTCCGAAGGCATTGAGCGGAAACTCCGTGACCGGTGTCCCGTTCACCGTGACTTCCCATGACCGGATCTGTTGGCAGTCCAGCTGACCCGGGTGCAGGCGCAGCAGCAGCGAGACTTGGTTGGCTGGCGTCGCGTAGCGGTAGGTCGTCTGGTGGCGGACGGCGAGTTCCATGGTCTTCCTAGAAGTGGTACGAGTCGGCGATCTCGGTGGCCAGTCGGTTGGTCAGCAACAGGCAGTGTTGCACGGACTCGTGCAGGCCCCGCTCGATGAAGACCCCATTCCGGCCGGCCTTTAAGAGAGCGAAAAGCTCGTCGGCAGTCTCGTGGCAGGCGGCCCGGGCGCCGTGCTCCTTCGCCAGTCGCACCAGGTGGGTGCGCATCTGGTCCACACAGAAGGCCACAGAGCGGGGGAAAGTGCGGTTCACCATGAGGAAGTCGACGATCTGGGCCGGGGTGTGCACGCCGCCATAGACATGGTGGTAGGCGCGGATGCCGGAGAGGGCGTGGAGTACCGAGGTCCACTGGTAGTGGTCGCGGCCGCCGCCGACCACGTCGGTCTCGGGCAGCAGGACGTAGTACTTCACATCCAGCAGGCGCAGGGTCATCTGGGCCCGCTCCAGGGCGCCGCCAATGCGGGCAAAGTCGTGGCCCGCGTGGCGCATCATGCCGGTCTCCATGGCGCCCCGGAACACCGAGGCCCGCGTCTTCACCCAGTCGATGTGCACCGGCAGTTCCTGGAGGGCGTCGGCCACCGTGCAGCCCTCGAAGTGGCGCCAGCTCATGTTGAGCGCCTCCCACATCTCCTGGGTGAGCTTGGTGCGCACTGACCGGCCGTTGGCCCGGGCCCGCACCAGGCAGGACTGGATGGAGGCTGGGTTCTCAGGGTCCAGGAGCAGGATGCCGACGACATCAGCTTCGGAGACCGGGCCGCTGCCCTTCAGAAAGGACTCGCAGCCGGTGACGCGCAGCACCGAGCGCCACTCGTCGCGGTAGGCCGAGCCCGGCAGCACGGCCATGCGCTGGCCCATGGTGAGCAGACGGGCGGTGCACTCGGCGCGCTCCAAGTAGCGGGCCATCCAGAACAGGTTGTCGGCGGTCCGGCTCAGCATGGCCCTAGTCCCTCAATACCCAGGTGTCCTTGACGCCGCCACCCTGGCTCGAGTTGACCACCAGGGAGCCTTCCGTGAGGGCCACGCGGGTCAGCCCTCCCGCCACCAGGCGCATGCGCTTGCCCACCAGGCAGTAGGGTCGGAAGTCCGCGTGCCGCCGGACCACGCCGGCTTCCCCCAGGGTGGGGACCGTGGACAGGTCCAGGGTGGGCTGCGCGATAAAGCCGCTGGGGTTGGCCCGGATGCGGTCGGCGTAGGCCGCGATCTCCGCGGCGGTGGACTTGGGGCCGATGAGCATGCCGTAGCCCCCGGATCCATGGACCTCCTTGGCCACCAGCTCGCCGAGGTGCTCCAGGACATAGGCCAGGCCATCCTTGGTGCCGCACTGCCAGGTGGGGATGTTGGCCAGGATGGGCTCCTCGCCCAGGTAGAAGCGGATCATCTCGGGGACGTAGACGTAGATCGCCTTGTCATCGGCGATGCCGGCGCCGGGCGCCGAGCAGAGGGTGACACCGCCGGAGCGGTAGGCGTGGAAGAGGCCGGGCACGCCCAGCAGGCTGTCGGGACGGAAGGCCAGGGGATCCAGGTAGTCGTCATCGATGCGCCGGTAGATGACATCCACGGCCTTGGGGCCAGCCGTGGTCTTCTTCCAGACCCGGCCGTCCTCCACGAAGAGGTCCACGGGCTCGACAAGCTCGATGCCCATGAGGTCCGCCAGATAGCTGTGCTCGTAGTAGGCGGAGTTGAGGGAGCCCGGCGTCAGCAGGACCACCACCGGGTCTCCGCTGCAGGCCGGCGGCGCGACCTCCTTGAGGGTCCGCAGCAACTGCGCGGGGTAGTTGTCCACCGGCGTCACCTTGCCCCGGCTGAAGAGATCCGGGAACATCCGGGTCATGATCTCCCGGTTCTCCAGCATGTAGGAGACTCCGGAGGGGGTTCGGCAGTTGTCCTCCAGCACCTCGAAGCGGTCCGGCCCGGTGCGGACGATGTCGATGCCGACGATGTGGCTGTAGACCCGGCCCGGGGGATCGAAGCCGATCATCTCCGGCCGGAAGGCCTCGTTCTGGTAGACCAGCTCCTGGGGGATCAGCCCCGCCCGCAGGATCTCGCCCCGGTGATAGACGTCGTAGAGGAAGGCGTTGAGGGCCTGGGCCCGCTGGCGAATGCCTTGATCCAGGCGCTGCCACTCCATGCGGCTGAAGATGCGGGGCAGCAGATCGAAGGGGATCAGTCGCTCCGGATCCCCGCCCTCGCCGTAGACCGCGAAGGTGATGCCGATGCGCCGGAAGATCGCCTCGGCCTCCTCCAGCCGTCGGTGCAGCCCCGCCACGCCGGTGTCGTCAATCCAGCGCTGCACCTCCGCGTAGCAGTCGCGGACAGAGCCTGCTGGATCGTGCATCTCGAAGAACGACATGGCGCCTCGACCGGAATCTGATCATTGTCCCGGTCACGACACAATTTGCAAGTCTAAACACGGATGGTATTTACGAATAACGAGTGTGAAATAGCCCAGGGCTAGACTTTTTTCCGCAGCCAGATCGCGGCGAGGAGCGAGGTGAGGAAGCCCGTCACCACGGTGCCGATGGCCCCCGCCATGGCGCTGGCCCGGGGGGTCTGCATGGGGGCCTGGGCCTTCACCGCAGCCTCGATCTGGGCGACGCTGAGGCCCTGCTTCGCCATCAGCTGGCGGCCCATAACCTCCATGTCCTGGAAGTAGTGGGGGAACACCACCGTGGTGAAGAGCAGGCTGCCGGTGACGATGATCATGGCCCCCAGGACGGTCGCGTTGAGGCCGTGCACGACCTGGCGCAGGTAGCCGCTGTCCCGGGCGGTGGTCCGCAGGCCCCAGACCAGGATGCCGACCTGCATGGGCACCACGAGCCAGAAGAGGCGCAGCAGGGACGGGTGCCGGTACCACCCGGTGAACCCCATGACGAAGGTCCAGGCCGCCACGGAAAATCCGAGGACGAGGCCGGCGCGGATGGGTGGGGGCATGGGTCTCTCCGAAAGGCCCCAGTGTGGGCCTGGGGCGGTGCCGGGTCCATCCCGGCCTTCAGAAGACGTGGACGCCGCCGTTGACGGGCAGGGTGGCGCCCGAGACGAAGCCCGCCTGCAGGATGCCCAGCACGGCCTCGGCCACATCCTCCGCCTGGCCGTTGCGGCGCAGGGGCGTGTGCGCGGCGGCCGCGGCCTTGTGCGGCTCGGGCAGGCGCGCGGTGGCGTCCGTCAGGGTGAGGCCCGGCGCCACGGCGTTCACGCGGATGCCCTGGGGACCCAGCTCGAAGGCCAGGGCCCGCACGAAGCCCTCGAGGCCCGCCTTGGCCGCGCTGTGGGCGCAGAAGCCCCAGCCGGGAGCCCGGGCCAGGCCGCTGGTGATGGCCACGATGGAGCCGCGCTTCTGCTCGAGCATCTGGGGTATCACTGCCTGGCAGCCGTGGAAGGCCGCGCCCAGCTCGCCGACCAGCTTGGCCTGGAAGGCCTCCCAGGGATAGCCGGGGAAGCCCTCCATGGGGAAGCCGATGGAGGCGTTCAGCACCAGGATGCCGATGGGACCCAGCTCGGCCTGCACGGCGGCGGCCATGGCCTCCACCTGGCCCCGGTCCCGGGCATCGGCCTTCACCGCCAGGGCCCGGCCGCCCTGGGCGAGGATCTCGGCGACCACCGCCTGGGCCGCGGCCTCGGAGCCGAAGTAGTTCACGGCCACCCGCACGCCCTGGGCCGCGAGGGCCTTGGCGATGGCGGCGCCGATGCCCCGGCTGGCGCCGGTGACGAGAGCGACTTCTCCTGCGAGGGACATGGGGCCTCCTGACGGTGTGTGTCCGATTCTCCGCCCAGAGGCAAGGCACCTCAAGCGTTGGTCGCCCGGGCTTGCTCGATATCGGCTGCGCCGATATCGAGATGGCAAATCACCGCGGGGGAACCACCAACTCCAGGACGCCCATGCCGCCAGGATCGTAGGGGCCAAGCGGAGGTAGCATGGTCGTCATGACACCCCTCGCCACCGACCTCCTGATCCTGCTCCGCCGCGACCTGCGTTGCCTGGCCCGGGAGGTGGCTCTCTTCCCGGATGACCTCGTCCTGTGGCGCACGGTGCCCGGCATCGCCAACAGCGCCGGCAACCTGGCGCTGCATGTGGCGGGCAACCTCCAGCACTTCGTGGGCGCCGTGCTGGGTGGCTCGGGCTATGTGCGCCAGCGGGAGCAGGAGTTCGCCCAGCGGGAGGGGACTCGCGCGGAGGTAGCGGCGGCCCTCGAGGCGGCGCTGGCCGAGGTGGAACGCACCCTGGCGGCCCTGGAGCCTGCGGCGCTGGAGGCCGCCTTCCCGGTTCCCATCGCGGGCGTGCAGCCGCCCACCGGGCGCTTCCTGCTCCATCTGGCCGCACATCTGGCCTTCCACTTGGGCCAGGTCGGCTACCTCCGCCGCGCCCTCACCGGCGACCCCACCAGCGCCGGCGGCATGGGGATCCAGGAACTCGCGCCCTGATTCATCTCCTCGGGAGTAGGGGGACCTTTGATCATCATCCGGGGTCCCCATACGCTTTTTCCATCTCGATTTCGGCTGCGCCGAAATCGAGATGGATGGAATTTGTGTCATAGCGCGAAGCCCCGCCTAGGCGACCATACTGCCCCGTCCCGGCCTGTGCGATCCTGGCGGCATGGACCTTCAAGCCCTGCTCGACGAACTGGCTGCGGAAGCGGCCCCCCACGCGGCGCGGGGGCGCGTGGCGGACTACATTCCGGCCCTGGCGGCGGTGGATCCCGCCCGCTTCGGCATCGCCCTCGCGACCATGGATGGCCGGGTCTGCGGTAGCGGCGACTGGCGCGTGCCCTTCTCGATCCAGAGCGTCTCCAAGGCCTTCTCCCTGGCCCTGGTGCTGGCCCGTGATGGCGAGGAGCTGTGGCGGCGCGTGGGCCGGGAGCCCTCGGGGAATCCCTTCAACTCGCTGGTGCAGCTGGAATACGAGAAGGGCATCCCCCGCAACCCCTTCATCAACGCGGGCGCCCTGGTGCTCATCGACCGGCTGCTCACGCTGACCGGCGACTCCCTGGGCACGCTGCGGGCCTTCCTGCGCACCGAGAGCGGCAACGCGGCGCTGGACCTGGATCCGGAAGTGGCGGTGTCGGAGGCCACCCACGGCCACCGCAACGCGGCCCTGGCGCACTTCATGGCCAGCTGCGGCAACCTGGAGAACCCCGTGGAGCTGGTGCTGGACCACTACTTCCGGCAGTGCTCCCTGGCCATGAGCTGCGAGGACCTGGCCCGGGCCGGCCTCTTCCTGGCCAACCACGGCCTGCGGGCCGACGGCTCGCGGCTGCTGAGTCGCAGCGAGGCCAAGCGCATCAACTCGGTGATGCTCACCTGCGGCACCTACGACGCCGCGGGCGACTTCGCCTACCGCGTGGGGCTGCCCGGCAAGAGCGGGGTCGGGGGCGGCATCCTCGCCGTGCTGCCCGAGCGCGGCATCCTGTGCGTCTGGAGCCCGGCCCTGGATCCCCACGGCAACAGCGTCGCCGGCGTCGAGGCCCTGGACCGCTTCACCACCCGCACGGGGTGGTCGGTCTTCTAGATCCACGCCTTCCGGGCGGCCTCGTCCAGGAAGCTCCAGGCCAGGAAGCGGCTCTGCTTCTGCCCCTGTGCCATGGGCATCACCCGGACCTCCACGGCGCCCGCCTGCTGGAGGGCGCGGCGCAGGCCCGGCAGCTCGGCAGAGCGCGAGACCAGGGTGGTGAACCAGAGCACCCGGTCCGCCAGGGTGCGGCTCTCCTCGATGATGCGGCGGATGAAGCCCGCCTCGCCGCCCGCGCACCAGAGCTCCGCGCCCTGGCCGCCGAAGTTACGGGCGCTGCTGGCGGCCGCCCGGCCCAGCTTCCGCCACTTGGTCTGGGCGGCCTCCCGGGCTTCGCGCAGGGAGGCGTGGAAGGGTGGGTTGCACAGGGTCGCCGCGAAGCGCTCCCCGGGGGCCACCACGCCCTGGAAGATGGCCGTGCGGTCCCGCTGCTGGCGCAGGGAGATGGCCTCCGACAGGCCGGGGTTGGCGGCGAGGATGCGGGCCGCCGAGCCCAGGGCGACGCCGTCCAGGTCTGTGCCCACGAAGGACCACCCGTACTCGCGGTGGCCCACCAGGGGATAGATGGCGCTGGCGCCCACGCCCACATCCAGCACCCGCACGCCCGGGCCCCGGGGGATGGCGCCGCGGTTCCCTTCGGCCAAGAGGTCCGCCAGGTGGTGCACGTAGTCCGCCCGGCCGGGCACCGGAGGGCAGAGGTAGTCCGGGGGCACGTCCCAGCCCCGGATGCCGTAGGCGGCGGCCAGGAGGGCCCGGTTCAGGGCCTTCACGGCGGCGGGATCCGTGAAGTCCACGGTGTCGCCGCCGTGGGGTGCCCGCTGGAGGAAACGTCCCAGCTCCGGGCTGGCCGCCACCAGCCGCCGGAAGTCGTAGCCCGTGGCGTGCCGGTTCCGTGAATGGAGTCCCGCCTTGGCGGTCCGGGGGGCTTCCTTCGGTTGGCGGGGACGGGTAGGCATGGGGTGGCAGGGCTCAGCCGCGGGGCCGGGAGGGATTCCGGGGCGGGTTCTCGGCGGCCTGGCTCTCCAGGCTGCTGAGGCCGTGGCTGGCCACCAGCCAGAAGCCGGCGGCCAGGACCCCCGTGAGGGCGGCCACGGTGGTGGCCAGCTGCGGGCCCTGCCAGAGGCCTTCGAACCACTGCCGGAACTGCACGGCAACGACGTTGGCCTTGCCGCCGACCATCTCCAGCTGGCGCAGGTAGCGCTTGGTGTCCTCGGGCTCGTAGCCCAGGGGGTTGGGTGGCTGGACGGCCGCGGTGCGCTGGATCACCAGAGCGCTGCCCAGGCCCAGGACCAGGATCGCGGCGGTGAGGAGGTGCAGGCGTGGGCGTCGATGGGCGGGAACCGGGCCCAGGAGCGGGAGCAGCCAGCGGCCCTCCCGGGCCCGGCGGTCGGTGTCGCGCTGCTCCAGCTCGCCCTCGATGCGGCGGCGGTCTTCGTCGCTCACCGCGCAGCCGCGCCTGAGCAGCTCCGCCAGGGCCGCGGCCACTGCCTCGGCCTTGTAGGCCTCGCGGTGCTGCAGATACCCGCGCAGCTCAGTCTCCGAGAGCGTGGGGATCCGGCTGTGGAAGGTCTCGGTCATGGGGTTTCCGGGGGCTCCGGCGCGGGCCCATCTCCCAGTCTACGGGAGCGAGGCGTCTGCCAGGTCCGCGGGTTCGCCAGGGCGGGCGTTGGCAGATCGGACTAGGATCAAGCCATGCACCTGTCCGACCGTGCCTTCCGGCGGCTGGTGGACGAGGCCCTGGCACTCGTTCCCGCCGAGTTCAGCCCCTACTTGGAGGGTGTGCCCGTGGTCATCGAAGCCTGGGCCTCGGACGACCTGCTGGACGAGCTGGGCGTCCCGGAGGATGAGACGATCTACGGCCTCTTCTCAGGCCGGGCGCTCACGGAAGGCCCGCCGGAGCCCGGGGACCTGCCCCCCTGCATCACCCTCTACCGCGGACCCCTGCTGGAGGACTGCGCGGACGAGGCCGAGCTGCGGGACGAGATCGCGACCACGGTCATCCACGAGCTCGCCCACCGCTTCGGCATCGGTGAGGAGCGGCTGGAGGAGCTGGGCTGGGGCTAGGTGGTGTTCGCGCCTCGGCGACCCAGTATTCTGGCTAGGGGCCGCCGCTTCCGGCTCCGGGGAACGACATGCTGAACCGCCTCTGGTCCACCCTGAAGGGCACCTTCGCCAGCTCGGTGCTGGTGGCCAATGCCGTGGCCGTGTGCTCGGGCATGATCCCCTTCGCCCTGCTGAAGCTGGCCCTGCCCTTCGGGACGGTCCGGCGGGGGATGGACCGGGTGCTCAACGCCCTGGCCGAGGGCTGGATCGCCGTGAACGGCGGGTGGATGGCCCTGGTGCGGCAGACTCGCTGGGATGTGTCGGGCCTGGACGGCCTGCACCGCCGCGGCTGGTACCTGGTCAGCAGCAACCACCAGAGCTGGGTGGACATCCTGGTGCTGCAGAAGGTCTTCCACCGCCGCGTGCCCTTCCTGAAGTTCTTCCTCAAGCGCCAGCTCCTCTATGTGCCGATCATGGGCCTCGCCTGGTGGGCCCTGGATTTCCCCTTCATGCGGCGGGGTAGCGGCAGCCGGACTCGGGACCTGGCCACGGCCCGCGCGGCCTGCGCCAAGTTCCGCCAGATCCCCACCTCGGTGATGAACTTCCTGGAGGGCACCCGCTTCACTCCAGCCAAGCACCAGCAGCAGCAGTCCCCCTACCGGCACCTGCTGAAGCCCAAGGTGGGTGGCATCGCGACCGCGCTCAGCGCCATGGGGGAGCGCTTCGATGCCCTGCTGGACGTCACCATCGTCTACCCCGACGGCGTGCCCACCTTCTGGGACCTGCTCTCAGGCAGGGTGCGCCAGGTGGTGGTGCGGGTGCGCGAACTGGAGATCCCCCGGGACCTGCTGGGCGGCGACTACGAGGGCGACCCGAAGTTCCGGGCCCGCATCCAGGGCTGGGTACAGGAGCTGTGGACGGAGAAGGACCGCCACATCGAGGAGCTGGTAGCCGGGCCGCAGGCTTCGAGCGTCAGCTGAGCATCAGGGTGCCGAAGGGTGACCCCAGCAGAGGCGGCAGGCCGGGGACCCGCTCCTCATAGAACCCCGCCATGCCGGCGTCGGCGTGGTGCCGGGCGGCAGCGGAAGGGGTGACGCCCAGGAAGCAGACCCGGGCGCACAGGTTGGAGACCAGGGCCGCCTCGTCGCCATCCAGGGCCTGCCCGGCGCGCAGGGCGCGGCTCAGGCCCTTGTGGTGGCGGAGCCGCCGGTGGACGCGCTCCACCAGGGCCGCATACCGTTCCAGGGGCAGGGGGGTGCCCAGGCGCTCGAGGCGGTCCAGGGTGGTGAAGGCGTGCAGGAGGGCCTGGGCGGGCAGGCGGAAGTGGTTGTGGTCCTCGTGCAGGCGGGCGTGGAGGGCGCCAAAGGCCGCCACGGGACCTGGCAGCTTGGCCTTGGTATAGCCTGCGGCATGGGCCAGGTGGGCGCCGAAGAGCAGCTTGGTGCCGCGGTCGCCGAGGTCGTAGGGGGCGGCGTGGGCGGCCTCCAGGGCGGTCTCCAGCGCCTGGCGGACGAACCGCTCCATGAGGATGCCCGGGCTGAAGTTGCGGACTCTGGCTGCATGGGTGATGGCGATGCAGAGGCGCACGAACTGGCCGTCCCCGATGCGGGTGTCCTGCAGCAGGTCCGTCTGGAGGCGGTGCACGGCCTCGAAGAGCTGGGTCCGCTGGGGGGCCAGGTCCTCGCCGCCGAGCAGCCCGCCATCCGCCAGGAACAGGTCGGCGGCATAGGGCAGGTGCCAGCCGGAGGCCGCCACCGAGGCGGGCACCAGGTCCCGCATGCGGCCGAGGAGCGCGCTCAGCCGCTCGCGGTTGCACAGGAGGTAGGCGTGCTTCGGCTCCTCCCGGGCCGTGCGCAGGAGCCGCACCAGGAAGCCGACCTTGGCCCGGACACTGCGGACCTGGGAGAAGAGGGAGAGCCGGTCATAGGCTTCCAGCAGGCGCTCGTAGTCCGACACCAGGGTCGAGGGCCGCCCGCCCCGGGCCATGCCCTCCAGGTAGAAGGAGAGGAGGCCGCCCGGGTCCTCCCGGAGGTGCCGGAGGCCGGCGCCGTGGCTGGCAAGGGGCCCGCAGGCGGTCTGCAGCACCGCCTCGAAGGCCTCGAACACCGGCGCCTCGGGCAGGGCGGCCTCGCCGGCGGCCGTCAGGGTGAAGTAGCCCTCGGGCTCCACCAGGGTGCCCGCCGGGGCCTGCTTCTGCAGCAGGTCGAGCTCGCGGTCGGTCTCGGCGAGGCGGTCCAGGCGCTCCCGCCCCTCCACCTGCAGATGCTCCTGGATGCGGTCGAGGTGCGCGGCCACGTCCGCGGGTTCGGCCACGCCCCGCACCTGGATCTTGAGCAGCCGGAGCAGCTCGAAGAGCTGGCTCACATCCGGATCCTCGGCCCCGGGGCTGGGCGGGGCCGCGAGGGGGAGCAGGCCCGCCAGCCGGAAGCGCGGCGCCAGCCGGCGCTGGATGCGGTCGGCGCAGCCCCGGGCCTCGAGGATCAGGCGGTGGACCTCCTGCAGGGACTCGTAGCGGGTCTCCAGGCTGGCCTGTTTGGGTCGCTCGTCCTTCTGGATGAGGCCCTTGGCCAGCAGCTCCTCCAGCCCCGCGCGGCCAAGCTCCTCCAGGCGCACCGATTCGGAGGCAGCCAGAAGCTTGAGGCAGTCGAGTCCAGTCGGGGTCAGGTCCATGAGCGTTCGAGGCGATCTCCAGGCGGGTGGCTGCCCGCTGGAGCGTCATCGGCTCCTGCCCCTTCCAGGTCAAGTATTTGGTCGGCAGCACTCAGGCGCCTTGGCTTCTGTAGAGCGAAAGACCCCGAAGCCGGTCTCGGCTTCGGGGTCTTTCACTGGCGCCTGCCGAGCACTCAGCCGTTGGTCTTGACGAACTGCTCCATGAAGTCCACCAGGGTCTTCACGTTGTCCACGGTCACCGCGTTGTAGCAGCTGACCCGGATGCCGCCGATGTCGCGGTAGCCCTTGAGGCCCACCATGCCGGCCTTCTTGGCTTCCTTGACGAACTGGTCATCGAGCTCCGGCGTGGGCAGGAAGAAGTCCACGTTCATGAGGCTGCGGTGAGCCTTCTCGGTGACGAAGCCGCGGTAGAAGCCCGCGTGCTTGTCGATGCAGCCGTAGAGCAGCTCGCCCTTCTTGCGGTTGTTGGCCTCGATGGCCTTCAGGCCGCCGATGCTCTTGTTGTAGGCCAGCACGTTCCGCAGGATGTAGATGCCGAAGGTGGGCGGGGTGTTGTAGAGGCTGTTCTTCTCGGCGTGGATCTTGAAGCGCAGGTAGCTGGGCAGGTCCTGGGCCTGGCACTGCTCGAGGAAGTCCTCGCGGATGATGGTGAGGGTCACGCCGCTGGGGCCGAGGTTCTTCTGGGCGCCGCCGTACATGAGGCCGAAGGGGGCCACGTCGAAGGGCCGCCACATGAAGTCGCTGCTCATGTCGCAGACAAGCGGGACGCCGTTGGTCTCCGGGAACTCGTGCCACTGGGTGCCTTCCACCGTGTTGTTGCTGGTGAAGTGGACATAGGTGCTGTCGGGGCCGATGGAGATCTCATTGGCGTAGGGGAGGCGGCTGAACTTCAGGTCCTTGGTGCTGCCAGCCACGCGGACGTTGTCGCCGCCCACCAGCTTGGCTTCCTTGGTGGCCTTCTCCGCCCAGTTGCCCGTGACGAGGTAGTCGGCCTTCTGGCCGCCGCGCAGCAGGTTCAGGGGGATCATGCCGAAGCTGAGGTGCGCGCCGCCCTGGAGCATCAGCACCTTGTAGTTGGCGGGCAGGCCCATCAGCTCCTTGGTGAGGGCGATGGCCTCCTCGTGGACCGCGTCGTACTCCTTGGCGCGGTGGCTGATCTCCATGACGGACATGCCGGTGCCGGCGAAGTCCAGCAGTTCCGCCTGGGCACGCTCGAGGGCCGGCAGGGGCAGACCGGCGGGGCCGGCGTAGAAGTTGATCATGCGATGGGTCATGGGAACCTCCTGGGATTAGAAAATCGAAAAACTCTCGCAGAGAAAAGACGAGATGGCAGAGATGGCAGAGAAAGGAGTCTTGTTGTTCCTCTGCAGCCTCTGTTTCCTCAGCGCCCCTCCGCGAGAGTGGTTGTAGTTAGGCCTTAAAGTCGTTGAGGATCAGCACCACCTCGTCGCCGATGCGGCCGAGGTTCTCCTTGGAGCTGGCGCCGATGTGGGGGGCCATGAAGACGTTGGGCGCGCTCAGCAGGGCGCAGTCCGCCGGGGGCGGATCGCTGGGCCAGACGTCCGTGCCGTAGGCCTTCACCTTGCCGCTCTGCAGGGCGGCTACAAGGTCGGCCTCGTTGACGCACTTGCCGCGGCCGGTGTTGATGATCATGACGCCGGGCTTCATCTGCTCGAGGAGGGCGGCATTGATCATGCCGCGGGTCTCGTCCGTGAGGGGGGTGTGCATGCTGATGACGTCGGACTGGGCGGCGAGGGCCTCCAGGCTCACCAGCTCCGCGATGGGGTGCTCCTTCAGGAAGGGATCATAGGCGAGCACCTTCATGCCGAAGGCCTGGGCGCGCTTGGCCACTTCGCTGGCGATGGCGCCGGCGCCCACGAGGCCCAGCGTCTTCTTGAACAGCTCGGTGCGCTTCAGCTCGCTCTTGAGGAACTTGCCCTCCTTCATGGAGATGTGGGCCTCGATGAGGCGGGCGGGGATGGCGACCATGAAGGCCATGGCCATCTCGGCCACGGCCACGCTGCTGGCGCGCGGGGTGTTGACGGCTTTCACGCCGCGCTCGGCGCAGGCCTTCTTGTCCACATTGTCCATGCCCACACCGCCACGGATGACCAGCTTCAGGGCCGGGGCCTGGGCCAGGGTCTCCGGAGTGACCTTGGTCTTGGAGCGGACGAGCATGACCGTGGCTTCGGGCAGGCGGGCCATGTCGTCGGTGACCTCGCCGAAGGAGGCCAGCCGCTTGGGCAGGCTGGCGTCGAAGGCGTCTGCGATGAGGATCAGCATTGCGGTTCTCCTAGATGGGGTTACTGCTTCAACCTTCATACATGCGGACCAGCAGGCCGGAGCGCAGCTTGGGCTCGAACCAGGTGGACTTGGGTGGCATCACCTCGCCGGCGTCGGCCACCGACATGAGCTGGGTGAGCGAGGTGGGATAGATGGCGAAGGCCACGGCGCAGCCCTCCTTCACCCGGCGCTCCAGCTCGTCCATGCCGCGGATGCCGCCGATGAAGTCGATGCGGGTGTTGGTGCGGGGGTCGTCGATGCCGAGAACCGGCGCCAGCAGGTTGTCCTGCAGGATGCTCACGTCGAGGCCGCGCACGGGGTCGCTGGCGGGGAAGCTGCCGGGCTTGGCCTTGAGCTCATACCAGCTGCCACCGAGATACATGCCGAAGGTGGTCGGCGCCTGGGGCGCGCGGTGGGCCGACACGGTCACGTCGAACTTCTCGGCCACCTTGGCCAGGAAGGCCTCTTGGCTCAGGCCGTTGAGGTCCTTCACCACGCGGTTGTAGTCCATGATCTTGAGCTGGTCGTGGGGGAACACCACGGCCATGAAGCTCTCGTAGGGCTCGTCGCCGGTGCCCGGACCCTCGGCGGCGCGGCGGGCCTGGCCATAGCGGATGGCGGCGGCGGTGCGGTGGTGGCCGTCGGCGATGTAGAGGGCGGGGACACCGTTGAAGAGGTGCACCAGCTCGTAGACCACGGTCTCGCCCGAGACCACCCACACGGTGTGGCCGATGCCGTCGGGCGACACGAAGTCATACATCGGGACCTGCTTCCGGATGTCGTTCACGATGTGGTCGATGTAGGGCACGGCCTTGTAGGCCAGGAAGACGGGCTCGGCGTTGGCGGCCTGCTCGGTGACGTGGCGGGTGCGGTCGTCCTCCTTGTCCTTGCGGGTGAACTCGTGCCGCTTGATGAGGCCGTTCTCGTACTCTTCCACCGAGCAGAGGCCCACCAGCCCGGCCTGGACGTGGTCGCCCATGCGCTGCTGATAGATGTAGAGGCAGGGCGTGTTCTCCTTGAACAGGGAGCCGCTCTGGATGAGCCCGCGCAGGTTCGCCACGCCCTTGGCGTAGACCTCGTCGGCGTGGATGTCGATGCCCGCGGGCAGGTCGATCTCGGGGCGGCCCACGTGGAGGAAGGAGTGGGGGTTGCCCTTGGCCAGCTCCGCAGCCTCCTCGGTGTTCACCACGTCATAGGGGACGGCGGCGACCAGGGCGGCGAGTTCGGGCCGGGGACGGTGGGCACAGAAGGGCTTCAGCTGGGACATGGGAACCTGCCATGGGAAGGGGCCCCCGCGGGGCCGCACAGGCGCCATTATTCCCCCATGGGTGCCCTTTGGCGGCAGGAACTCGGAGGATTTTGACGAAAGTCCCAATCTTCGAAGATTTCAGGTCCAGAGCGTCAAGCTTCTTCACCCTTCGCCGAACTCCCGGTCCTGCTGGTCCGTGAGCATGGCCGCGTTCATGAGCAGCTCGGTGAGGGGCAGGTCCATGGTCTGCTCCACCCGGCAGGTCTCCACGAACTCGATGTCCGGCCGGTTCCAGCTGAGGATCTGGTAGGCGGCGGGCAGGCCCTCCTCGGCCTGGAAGCCGGCGTGGATCAGCTCGCCCTTCTTGAGGTAGAGCAGGCCCATGCCCGCGTCGGACTTGACGGTGAGGGTACAGGACTTTTTCTCCCAGTTGAGCAGCTGGAGGATGCTGTTCAGGCCGATGCCGCGGATCATGCCCGTGGGCTCGAAGTGGGATGCCGTCCGGATGGCGTCCATGAGGATGGTCAGCCGCGGGGGCTTGGTGAGGATGCGGATGGCCCCCAGCTGCAGCGGGGTGTTGAGGTGCTGGCTCTCGCTCAGGCCGGTCATGACGATGATGGGGATCTGCGGGAAGTAGCGGCTCGCCTTGGCGATGAGGTTGAAGCCGTCCATGACGGGCATGTTGAGGTCCGTGACGAGGACGTGGACCGGCTCCTCGCGCAGGATCTCCATGGCCTGGCTGCCCTCTTGCGCCATGAGGATCTTGAACCCCTGCAGGCCTTTGAGGCCAGCCCGGTAGAGGCTCAGCGTGGCCCGGTCATCCTCCACCACCAGCAGGGTCTTGGTGGGGCCCTCGGTGGGGAGCAGGGAGCGGATATGGCTAGATAGGTTCATGGATGAAGCTCATCGGCTGGGCCAAGGGTAACTCTTTAGCGCTCATCACCCTTAGGAATTTTCCGCTCGGGTTCTGGCTCCTTGGCCAGGATGGCCAGGGCTTCGGCCGAATCCCCGGGATTCTGAGCCTCCCAGGCCACCACCCAGGGGGGCAGCTCGGCGTCTTCGTAGTCCCGCAGCTTCCGGTGCCAGCTCACCAGGGACTGCACCATGGCCTCGTGGATGTTCTCGGCCTTGGGCGCGATGTGCCCTTCCCAGATGGGCTCGTGGAAGTATTTCAGCAGGGTGGCTTCCGCGGGCTTGCCCCAGACGGCATAGGTGCGGTCCAGGGGGCCACCCACAGGCTTCTGGTTCAGGTTCTCGCCATAGAGGTAGAAGAAGACTGCGTCGCCGTCGCTCCAGTGCCGCAGGACGCCGAAGGCCCCCTTCAGCAGGTGGTTCTGCAGGGCCAGATCCAGGGGCTTCTCGGTGCGGAAGTCCCAGGGGCCAACGTGGGCGTGGGCCACGGAGGGATAGCCCACCTCGGTGATCATCACCGGGCGCTGGAACCGGGCTGTCAGGGTGCGGGCCTTGTAGACCACCCACCACCAGGCGTCCCGCACCTGCGCGTCGCTGGGGTACTCGTCGTACTTGGCGATGGGGTCGTAGGTGTTGATGCCGATCACGTCCAGGCAGTCGCCGAAGGTGAAGGTGTCGTGGCTGTCGAAGTTCACGCTGTAGACCAGCTTGCCCTTGTAGACCTGGCGGACCGCGGCCGCCAGGCGCCGCCACTGGTCGGGGAAGGCCTGGGTGGAGGCCATCTCGGTGCCGAGGCTGAACCACTCGACGCCGCCCGCCTGGGCCAGGGTGGCCAGCCGCACGTTGAAGGCGGTGTAGTTCTGCCACCAGAGGTCCCAGTTGTCAGGCGTGATGTTCCCGCGCCACCACTCGGCGTTCTCGGCCTCGTCCCGCATGTTGAGGGTCGGGAAGAACATCATCCGCAGGCCCCGGGCCTTGGCCTGCTGGAAGGTCAGGACCAGGGCGGCCTCGGACGGGCTGGACGTGGGGTGGCGGCGGATCTCGTTGCTGTGGCCCGTGTCCATGCGGTAGATGGCCTGCAGGCTGACGCAGGTGGCGCCGGTCTTGGCGATGCGGTCCAGTTCCTCACCGTAGTCATAGTCCGGCAGGCCGGCGTAGAGTCCCAGGACCATGCCTCGGGGCTGGGGCACCAGGGCCCGGTGCTGGGCCCGGCGCACGAAGACCAGCATGAGCGGGAGGGCCAGGATGGCGATGAGGGCGAGGATGCGACGGGGCATGGGAACGGCTCCAATCTCCAGCCTAGCGGCTGGAGATTGGAGATAGGAAACGCTTTACCGTTCTCGTGAACCGCAGGTTCACGAGTGTTCTGGTAGCTCGGTGCGTTCGACCCTGATCTGCACGACCCGGGTCCCCTCCATGCGCAGCACGGTGAGGCGCGCGCCTTCGACGTCGACGGACTCCTGGGCCTTGGGGATGTGTCCCAGCCGGGCCATGACCAGGCCGGCGATGGTGTCGAAGCCATCCCGTTCCCACTCGACGCCCAGGATCCCGGTCACATCCTCCACGTGGGTCTGGCCCGAGACGAGCCAGACGCCGGGCGCCTGCTCCACCAGGCCGGCGGGGGCCTCGTGCTCGTCCTGGATCTCACCGAAGACCTCCTCGAGCAGATCCTCCAGGGTGACCAGGCCGGACACGCCGCCGAACTCATCCACCACCAGGGCCAGCTGGGTGCGGGCCCGCTGGAGGTCGCGCAGGAGGTCGGCCACGGGCTTGCTCTCGGGTACGAAATGCGGGGGCTTCATGAGGGAGCCCAGGGGCGGCTTGGCCCCGTCCGGCAGCTGCATGAGGTCCTTGACCAGCAGCACGCCGCGCACCTGGTCGATGCTGCCCTCGAAGACCGGCAGGCGGGAGTGGCGGCTGGTGGTGAAGGCGGCCCAGGCCTCCAGGACCGTGGCCTCCAGGGGCAGGGCGATGATGCGGGTGCGGGGCGTCATCACCTCGCGCACCACGGTGTCGCCGAAGCTGACCACATTGCGGATGAGCTCCCGGTCCTCGGCCTCGAGGATGCCTTCGGCCTCGCCCTCTTCCAGGAGCGCGGTGACGGCCTCGTCCGTGGGTTCTTCCTCCTCGACATCGCGGGCCTTGTCCTCGGCCTGCTGCCGCATGATGCGCCGCGCCACCGGGTCCACCACCACGGCCAGGGCAGCCATGGCCGGGGCGAAGAGGGGGAACAGCCGCTGCAGCCAGAGGCTCGGATCCCGCGCGGCCAGCATGGCCGGGAGCAGCAGGTCCAGCAGCCAGAGGGAGGCCAGCAGGAGGACCGAGAAGGTCCAGCCCCCGCCCGGAAAGGTCTTGGCCAGGGGCCAAGCCAGCGCGGCCAGGGCCAGCAGGAGAGCCTGGTTCCACAGCCGGAGGGCCATGCCCATGGACCGTGGATGCTCCAGCAGCGCCGCCAGCCGGGGGTCTAGGATCGCCCCCTCCTCCAGCAGCCGCCGCCGCTGCAGCGAGGGCAGGGTGTGGAAGGCCGTCAGCAGGATGGCCATGGCGCATCGATAGAGCAGCACCGCCAGGACGGCGAAGAGGAGCCAGGTGGGAGTGGGACTTATTGCGGGATCAGCCATGATCCGATCAATGTTACCGCGATTCCTTCCGGGACTGGATCAGGCGCGTGATCTCCGTGCGGGCCTCGGGGCTGAGCTTCACCTTCTGGAGCTCCGCTTCACGGAAGTATTCCTCCGGATCCCGGCACAGGCCGTCCGGCGTCGCGGCCAGTCCCTTGCGGGCGCGGGCGGCGTTGAGGAAGACATAGGGCTCCTTGGCGAGCTCAGGGCTGCGCAGGAAGTGGCGGAAGGTCCACCAGCCTCCGATGCAGAACCAGACCGCCAGCACGCTCACGGCGTACCGCTGGAGACGCCGCATGAGGAGCGGCGTCTCCCGCACATTCCGCCAGGCCTGGCAGGCCCAGAGGTTGATGGCGATGAGGGCCGCGGCCAGCAGGAGGGTGCCGGTCCAGCCCAGGGTGCCCCAGTCCCAGCCCGTGAGCCCCACGAAGAACGGAGTCAGCATCACGCCGAAGATCATGTTGAGGTGCAGCATGTAGAGCAGCAGGCTCTCATGGCTGGCGGCCACCACCAGGTTGGGGCCCGGGAGGCGGGGGCGCAGCTTCTCGATAGCGCCCAGGGCCGCGCCGCCCATGAGGATCCAGCCCAGGCGGTTGAGGACGCTGGGGAGGGTGGTGTTGTGCAGGGTCGTGAGCTCGTTCCAGGTCCAAGCGCCCATGGGTCCCTTCAGCAGCCAGGTGCCGGGGGCGGTCTGGATCCAGGTACCCTGCCACAGCCAGGCCTTCTGGTAGGTGGAGCCGAAGAGCCAGCAGGCGAATCCCAGGACGGCCAGGCCAGCCAGCCACTTGGCCTCGCTCAGACGGGCCAGTCCGTCCTCTCCGGCCTCGGTGCGGCCCCAGCGGTAGAGGCCCCCCAGGAACGAGCCGAAGGCGGGGAAAGCCAGCCAGGGGAACAGCGGGAAGAGGGCCTGGAGGCCCCGGTCGGAGTTGCCGTTGAGCAGGCCCCGGAGGGGCAGCCACAGGCCGTCACCGACGCCGGTGGCCCAGACATAGGGGGCGACCAGACAGACCACCACGGCCAGCAGCAGGGCCACCCAGGCATAGACCCGGGGATGCCGGATGATGCGGGCCAGGGCCTGCAGGATCAGCAGGCTGAAGACGATGCACTGCAGCACGTCGATCTTGTAGACCTCCTTCTGCTTCTGCACGGTGGCGAGGACCGTCCAGTCGGCGAAGGTGAAGCCCGGGGCGTGGAGCGCGTAGGCGCAGAGCAGGATGAAGCCCAGGCGCTTCGCCGTGTCAGGCCAGAAGGGGCGCAGGGTGCCATCTGCCTTGAAGGTGCTGAGGGCGAGGCTGAACCCCGCCGCCATGGCGAAGCTGGGGGCGGGCAGGCCGTTCAGGAAGTTGAGCCACTCGGGCCGCAGGCCTGGCGTCAGCCACACGTTGACCGTGTGGGTCTGGATCATCACGATCACAGCCCAGCCGCGGAGCAGGTCGATCCAGTCGCAGCGCTTCGAGGGGGTGAGGTCCGTCCAGATGGACATGGGGGGCTCCTAGTTGGGCTGCTTTCGCATCACGCTGTGCTGCTTGCCGTAGAGGAAGTAGATGACAAAGCCCAGGCCCAGCCAGGTGATGAGCCGCCACCAGTTGGCCACTGGGAGAGAGAACATGAGCATGAGGCAGGTGAGCACGCCCATGACCGGCACGAAGGGCACCCAGGGGCAGCGGAAGGGCCGCTCGGCTTCGGGGTGCTTCTTGCGCATGATGAGCACCGCGGCGCAGACGATGACGAAGGCTAGCAGGGTGCCGATGTTGGCGAGGTGCAGCAGGGCGTCGATGGGCAGGAAGCCCGCCAGGGCGCCCACGAAGATGCCCACGAGGATGGTGGACTTCCAGGGAGTGCGGAACTTGGGATGCACGTCCCCGAAGGTGGCCTTGGGGAGCAGGCCGTCCCGGGCCATGGCCAGGAACACGCGGGGGCCGCTGAGCATCATGACCAGCAGCACCGAGGTGATGCCGCTGACGCCCGCCGTGGCGATGAGGCCCTCGGCCCAGCCCATGCCCTTCTGCTTGAAGGCGGTGGACACCGGGGCGTTGATGTCCAGCTGGTCGAACCGGACCATGCCCGTGAGCACCGCCACCACGGCGATGTAGAGCACCGTGCAGACCAGGAGGGAGACGATGATGCCGATGGGCACATCGCGCTGAGGGTTCTTGGCCTCCTCGGCGTGGGTGGAGACCGAGTCGAAGCCGATGTAGGCGAAGAAGATGATGGCTGCGCCAGCCATGGTGCCGATGGGCGCGCCGCCGCCGTCCACCATGCCCGCGACCCGGTGGCCGAAGAAGCTGATGCCGGTCCAGCCGAAGGGTGCGAAGGGGTGCCAGTTGGTGGTGTTGACGAAGAACGCGCCCACGGCGATGACGAAGAGCACGGCGGTCACCTTGATGGCCACCATGACGCCGTTGAAGGTGGCGCTCTCCTGGATGCCCTTCACCAGGACGGCGGTGATGATGAGCACGATGATGAGGGCGGGCAGGTTCATCACGGCGCCTGTGGCGGCGAAGTGGCCCGTGGCCGGGTCGTATTTCCAGGGGGACTCGCTCAGCAGCTTCGGAATGTGGATGCCGATCTTGCTGACGGCGCTCTGGAAGTAGGCAGACCAGCCCGTGGCCACGGCCGCACTGGAGACGCCGTATTCCAGGATGAGATCCCAGCCGATGATCCAGGCGAACAGCTCGCCCAGGGTGGCGTAGGCATAGGTGTAGGCCGAGCCCGCCACGGGCACCATGGCGGCGAACTCCGCGTAGCAGAGGGCGGCGAAGATGCAGGTGATGCCGGCGATGACGTAGGACAGCATCAGCGAGGGGCCCGCGATGTTGTGGGCCGCCGCACCCGTGGCCACGAAGATGCCCGCGCCGATGATGGCGCCGATGCCCAGGGCCGTGAGCTGGACGGGACCCAGCACCCGGCGGAGCCGGTTCTCGCCCTTGGCCTCTTCCAGGAGGAGGGCCAGGGGCTTGCGGGCAAAGAGCTGGGAAACAGGACGCGGGTCGTTCGACATGAACAAAACTCCAGACAATCCGGGGGAAAGGACCCGGAAAGGTGTTCCAGGGGCAGGGCGGGGCGTTCGGCGATGGTACACCAGCTATGATTCCGCATGCTTCCGGCGGTTCTCCAGGGCGCCTTCTCCGGGGCGCGGGGCTCCCTGCTCCTCTGTCGGGGCTGCCTGGGGTCTGTGGGCGTGGACGCGGTGGCGGGGCTCTGCGCCCGCTGCTGGCGCGGGCTGGTGGCCCTGGCCGAGGACCGCTGTCCCCGCTGCGCCCTGGTCCACGCGGAAGGGGACTGCCCGGATGCCACCGCCTGGGAGCGCGGGGACGCGCTCTGGGATTACCACGGCGGGCGGCCCCCGCTGGGGGCGCTGCTGCTGCCGGGCCTCAAGGCCGGGGAGCGGGGCTGGCGCCGGGCCCTGCTGGCGCGGGTGGCGGCGGCGCCGCTGCCAGACTGGGCCGCCACCGTGGACCGGGTGACCGCCGTGCCCAGCGCCCTGCCCCACCGCCTGCTGCGGGGCTTCGACTTCGGGGCTGAGATCGGCATCCTCCTGGCCGCGCGGCTGGACCGCCCCTTCGAGCCGCTCCTGGCCAAGGCCTGGCACAGCGGCCGCCAGGCCACCCGCACCGAGACCCAGCGCCGCCGCCTGCCCCGGAAGGCCATCACCCTGCGCCGCGGCGCGAAACCCGCGGGGGTGGTGCTGCTGGTGGACGACGTGTGGACGACCGGCACCACCCTGCTGCGCTGCGCCCAGGCCCTGCAGGCGGGAGGCGCCGAGGAAGTGCGCGTGCTGACCCTGTTCCGGGCGCTGTAGGGGCTATCTAAACAGGTCGTATTCGTGGGAGAAGGGCAAAACTCTTGCAGAGGATGCGGAGATGGCTGAGGGTCGCAGAGGACAGCGGTGGTCATCCCCCGAGTCGGGGCCTCCAAGCACCGCGGGCGGCTGATTCGAAGCTCTCAGCGCTCCTCCGCCCCCTCGTCCTTTCTCTGCGAGAGTGGTTGCTTTTGCCTGGGTGTGCTTGGCATGTCTTGGCTCTTCCCTGAGATCCCGGATAACCCGGTTGCTGAAAAACCGGGTTCAACCCAGCGGCTGCCGCAGGACGGCTGGCCCGCGGGCGGCGCGGATGTAGGAGGCGGGCCAGGGGGCTTCGACGCCGAGCTCCTGGGCGGCGCGCAGGGGCCAGCGGGGATCCCGGAGCAGCTCGCGGCCCAGCAGGATCAGGTCCGCGGAGCCCTCGGCCAGGATCTGTTCGGCCTGTCGGGACTCGGTGATGAGGCCCACGGCGCCGGTGGGCACGCCGGTGGCGGCGCGGATGCGGGCGGCGAAGGGCACCTGGTAGCCGGGGCCTACGGGGATCTTCGCCCCCGGGACCAGGCCGCCGGAGGAGCAGTCCACCAGGTCCGCGCCCAGGCCCTTCAGGGCCTCGGCCAGCTGCACGGACTGCTCCAGGTCCCAGCCGCCGTCGACCCAGTCCGTGGCCGAGAGGCGCACGAAGAGCGGCAGGCGCTCGGGCCACGCCGCGCGGACCGCGGCCACCACCTCCCGGGCCAGCCGGGTGCGGTTCTCGAAGCTGCCGCCGTAGCGGTCGGTGCGGAGGTTGGTGAGGGGCGACAGGAATTGGTGCAGCAGGTAGCCGTGGGCGGCGTGGATCTCGGCCACCTGGAAGCCCGCGGCCAGGGCCCGGCGGGCCGCGGCCACGAAGGCTGCCACCACCCAGGCGATCCCGGCCTCGTCCAGGGCCGTGGGCACGGTCCAGCCCGCGTCGAAGGGCAGGGCGCTGGGGGCCACGGGTACCCACCCGCCCGCCGTGAGGGGGACGCTGCCGCTACCCTTCCAGGGTGCCGGATTGGAAGCCTTGCGACCCGCGTGGGCCAGTTGCACGCCGGGCACCACGCCCTGGGCCGCCATGAAGCGCGTGATGGGAATCAAGGCTTCGGCCTGGGCGTCGCTCCACAGCCCCAGGTCGTTGGGGCTGATGCGGGCCTCCGGCGCCACCGCAGCAGCCTCCGTCAGGATCAGCCCCGCACCCCCCTGGGCCAGCCCGCCGTAGTGCACCTGGTGCCACTCGTTCACCAGCCCGTCCTCCGCCTGGTACTGGCACATGGGCGACACCGCGATGCGGTTGGGCAGCGTTAGGCCGCGCAGTTTAAATGGGGTGAATAGCGTGGGCATGGGGGCTCCGGGCTCAGAATGCGGCTGACGCCGCATTCTGAGATAGGGTAAGGCACTCTGGGTGGGGCTCGGCAGGAGCGTTAGGTGAGGTGGGACGTGGAGGGTGGTTCCGGCGGGGCGAAAATTAAGATTGTGGTGGATGATCGGGAGGCCCGGGGATCAAGGGTGGGTGCACTCCTGTGTCGAGTGGAGGACGTTGCGGTCTCGGTGAGACGCCTGCGGACCGGGGACTACCTCATCGAAGAAAAGGCAGTGCTGGAGCGGAAGCGCGTGCCTGATTTCCTGGAGAGCCTGTTCGAGGGCAGGCTGTTCGCACAGGCCCGGCGGTTGGCCGAGGCGCCGGTGAGGTCATTCCTCATTCTGGAGGGACCCTCCTCGGAATGGACCCAGCGCCACATCCGGCGGGAGGCCGTCCAGGGGGCGATGCTGACGCTCTCGGTGGTCTTCGGGATCCCGGTGTTGCGTTCCCGGGATGAGGAAGAGACGGCGAGGCTGATCGGCTACACGGCCCGGCAGCTGCAGTCCATTTCCACCGCTCCCTTGAAGCGGTCCGGTTGGCGGCCCAAGGGGAAACGGGCGATCCAGCTGAGAGTACTGTCGAGCTTCCCAAGCATTGGAACGAAGCGAGCCCAGCGCCTCCTGGACCACTTTGGCACCCTGGAGCAGATCGTGGCCGCGCCGCCCGAAGCACTGGCAGCCGTCCCCGGCATCGGTCAACAAACGGCCCAGTCGATCCACTGGGCCGTCCACGAAGATGGCAATTCTTACCATGTGTAAATCGTGGGGCAACGCCCCGCGATTTACAGTCCCAGCATCTTCCTCACCTCCGCCTCCAAGAGCCCTTCGCGCAGCTCTGCCAGGTCGTAGCGGACGCGGGTCATGGGCTTGGTGACTTTGAGGATGCGGGTGAGGTCGATGGGGGTGCCGCTCAGCACCACGTCGCAGGGGGTGGCCTCGATGGTGGCCTCGAGGTCCTTCACCTGGTGCTCGCCGTAGCCCATGGCGGGCAGGATGCCCTTGGCGTTGGGGTATTTCCGGTAAGTGGCGGCGATGGAGTCCACGGCGTAAGGCGTGGGGTCCACGATCTCGTGGGCGCCCGCGGCCTTGGCGGCCACGACACCGGCGCCGTAGGACATGGAGCCGTGGGTGAGCGTGGGCCCGTCCTCGATGACCAGGGCGCGCATCCCCTTCACCAGCTCCGGCCGGTCGCAGGTGACGGGGCTGTTGGCGCGGATGACCCGGGCCTTCGGATTCACCAGCGCGGCGTTCCGCTCGATGGCGGCGATGTCGGCCTCCCGGGCGCTGTCGCACTTGTTGATGAGGATGATGTCGGCCATGCGGAAGTTGGCCTCGCCCGGGTGGTAGGCCAGCTCGTGGCCGGACCGCAGGGGGTCGGCGATGCAGATGTGGAGGTCGCTCCGGTAGAAGGGCAGGTCGTTGTTGCCGCCGTCCCAGAGGATGACGTCCGCCTCCTGCTCGGCGCTGCGGATGATCTGCTCGTAGTCCACGCCGGCGTAGACGATGAAGCCGTTGTCGATGTGGGGCTCGTACTCCTCGCGCTCCTCGATGGTGCACTCGTGCCGGTCCAGGTCCGCGTAGCCCGCGAAGCGCTGGCAGGCCTGGCGGGCCAGGTCGCCGTAGGGCATGGGGTGGCGGATGGCGACGACCTGCTTGCCCAGCTTCTTCAGGATGTTGCTGATGTACCGAGTGGTCTGGCTCTTGCCCGCACCCGTGCGCACGGCGGTGATGCCGATGACGGGCTTGGTGGACTTGATCATGGTCTTGGCGGCGCCCAGGAACGTGAAGTCGCAGTCGTGGGCGATGCAGAGGCTGGCCAGGTGCATGACGGTGGCGTGGGGCACGTCCGAGTAGGAGAAGACGGCCTCGTCGAGCCGCTCGCGGGCGATGAGGTCCACCAGCTCGGACTCGTCCACGATGGGGATGCCCTCCGGGTAGAGCTTCCCGGCCAGCACCGCCGGGTAGCGGCGGCCCTCGATGCCCGGGATCTGGGTGGCGGTGAAGGCCACCACCTGATAGTCCGGGTTGTCCCGGTAGACGGTATTGAAGTTGTGGAAGTCGCGTCCCGCGGCTCCCAGGATCACCACGCGTCGTGTCGTCATGACACTTTGCCTCTCGGTCCAGCGGCGAGCCGACACGCTCAGGTTTGGCAGTCCTGGCAGCACCGCGACGGCTGGAGCATACGCCCCCTGCGGGCCTCAGGACACCGCATTGTGGCTTGAATCACAGAGCCCCGAAGAGACTATGCTTTTCCCATGCCCTTTCCCGTCGCTCTCTCGGCCTTTTCCAGGCGGTTTCGCGTCCTGCTCGCAGTCCTGGCCGGCGGCTTTGTCCTCTGGTTGTTGGCGGGTTTTTTTCTGGTGCCCGCCGTCGTCCGACCCCGCCTGGAGCGGGAGGCCACGCGGGTCCTGAAGCGTCCGGTCAGCGTGGTGAAGCTGCGCTTCAACCCGCTCACCCTGGGCACCACCGTGGAGGGTCTGCGGATCGCGGAGCCCCGTGGCGGCGACTGGGTGACCCTGCGCCGCCTCTATGTGAACTACGAGGCTTGGGCCCTCCTCCGGCACACCATCTCCCTTGCTGAGGTCGAGGTGGAAGGCCTGGTGGTGCGGGCGGGGCTGGACGCCAAGGGCCGGCTGAACTTCCAGGACCTGCTGGAGGGCGACGCTTCGAAGCCAGACGAACCCGCCAGCGCATCGGCCTGGATCTTCGAGGTGGCCCGCTTCCAGCTCAGCGAGGGGCGCCTGGAGTTCACGGACCGCACCCTCACGCCCACCTACCAGCGCGTGCTCGGCCCCCTCTCCTTCCGCATGGATGGCCTCCGCACCGAGCTGAACCATCACAGCGGCTTCACCCTGGAGGCCTGGACCGAGGCCCGGGAGCACCTGCTCTGGAAGGGGGAGCTGGGCTTCCAGCCCCTGGCCTCCAAGGGCAGCGTGCTCATGGAGAACCTGGACCTGCCCCGCTACCGGCCCTATGCCGAGGAGGAGCTGGCCAGCGAGGTCCGCAGCGGCAAGGCCTCGCTACGGGCCCAGTACCGCTTCGAGTGGGGCAAGGGCAAGCGGGTGGTCGAGCTCTCCGACCTGGGCCTCTCGCTGAAGCAGCTGAAGGTCGCCGAGCCCGGCGTGGCGGAGCCGGCTCTGGACCTGCCCTCCTTGGAAGTCCAGGGCGTCCAGATGGACCTGCTGGCACCCTCGGTGGAGGTGGGCTCGATCCTCGTGGACCAGGGCGCAGTGCGTATGCTCCGATCTGAAACAGGCACGCTGAATCTGATCCGGATGCTGGCGCCGCCCCACCCGCGCATCCCCAAGGCCGACGCGAAGCCCCTGCAGCTCCTGATCCGGGACCTGCGGCTCCAGGGTCTTCGGCTGGACTGGCAGGACCGGGTGCCCGCCCGCCCCGTGCAGGTGGCGGCGACGGACCTCAGCCTGCGCCTGCAGAACCTCTCTCTGGACCCGGCAACCCCCTGCCAGGCCGACCTGGCCCTGAAGCTCGGCGGCGGCTCCCTGAAGCTGGAAGGCACCCTCCATGCCCTCAAGCCTGCCGGGGAGCTGCGCCTCAAGGCCGAGGGGCTGGCCCTGGCACCCTTTGACCCCTACCTGGATGGCGCGCTCTCGCTGCGCATCGCCTCGGGCAGCCTCGGCGCCGAGGGCCGCCTGCGCTTCGCCTTCGAGGGCCGCCGCACCGATGGCCTGGCCTACCAGGGCGCTCTCTCCGTGCAGCAGCTCGAGGTGCGCGACGCGGCCCAGAACGAGCCCTTCCTCCGCTGGAAGCAGCTACGGCTCGCAGGCCTGGACCTGCGCACCGCACCCCTGGCCCTGACGCTCCAGACCGTGGACTGGATCGAGCCCGAAGGCCGCCTGGTCCTGCAGCCGGATGGCCGCACCAACGTGGCCCTGGCGCTGCGTCTGGAGGAAGGCGCCAAGCCCGCGCCGGTGACGGCCTCGGCCGTGCCCGCCACCCCCGCCGCCGCGCCGGACCTGCGGATCCAGAAGGTGGCCATCACCGGGGGCCGGCTCAGCTTCATCGACCGCTCGGTGCAGCCCAACGCGGCTCTGGTTCTGAGCGACCTGGAAGGCAGCTACCTGGGCCTGTCCAGCCGCCCCGACGCCGCCTCCCAGGTGGCCTTCCGCGGCCGCGCCGGGGGCCTCGCGCCCATCACCATCACGGGCCACGCCATGCCCCTGCGGCATGACCTGGACACGGATGTGACCCTGCGGATCCAGGGCGCGGACCTCACGGACTTCACGCCCTACACGGGCAAGTACCTGGGCTACACCGTGCAGAAGGGCAAGCTCGATGTGGAGGCCCGGCTGCGCATCGACCACCGGAACCTGAAGGCCGAGAACGCCGTGAAGCTGGACCAGTTCTACCTGGGCGAGAAGGTGGAGAGCCCTGACGCCACGGGTCTGCCGGTGAAGTTCGGCCTGGCCATCCTGCGCGACCGCAAGGGCGTCATCGCCTTCGACCTGCCCATCGAGGGCAGCCTGGACGATCCCGATGTGAAATACGGAAAGCTGGTATGGAAGGCCATCTTCGGGCTGCTGGGAAAGATCGCCACCTCGCCCTTCACCCTGATCGGCAGCCTCTTCGGGGGCGATGCCGGGGACCTCAGCAGTGTCGCCTTCGCGCCGGGGGCCAGCCTTCTCGACCCTGCGGCCACGGCCCGGCTGCAGGCCCTGGGCAAGGCGCTCCAGGAGCGTCCTTCGCTACGCCTGGAAGCCGAAGGCGCTGTGGACGCGGACCAGGACGGGGCCATCCTGCGTCGCGCTGCCCTGGACGCCCTGCTGCGGCGCACCCGGGCGCGGGCCCTGAAGCTCGCCGAGGAGGGGCCAGTGCCCCCATCGGAGCGCGGGCGCTGGCTGCAGGCGGCCTTCGAAGCCGCCTTTCCGCCCGCCAAGGGCGCTCCCGCGGCTCCGCCCCCGCCGCCTGCGGAGCTGGAGCAGCGGCTGCTGGGCACCCTCGCGCCGGATCCCGCCGACCTGGCCCAGCTGGCCGACCGCCGCGCCAAGGCCGTGCTGGCCTGGCTGCTGGATAACGCCAAGGCCGATCCCGAGCGGGTCTTCCAGGTGCGCACCGGGCAGGCCAAGGGCGCGGCAGTGGCCTTCACCCTGAAGTAGGGCTGCAGGGTGGGGCCACGCCCAACTCCAGGCCTTCCGAGAAAAAGTGGAACCGTAGATGACGCAGACTTGCGCAGATGGACGCTGAACGGGCCCTCTAAGCGATAAACCACCCCTGCCGGGCTCACGGGCCTGTGGCGCGCATCTGTGTCATCTGCGCCATCTGCGGTTTGCTTGCTTTTGGCTGAGGCTGCTCGGTCGGTGGAGATGAGTCGGTCAGCGCGCCGGGAAGGTCTTCGCCCAGGCTTCGATGCCTTCGGCCAGGTCGGGCAGGCCGGGGCCGAAGCGGGCGGCGCCGAGCCAGTGCAGGCCCGGCGGGAGGGCTTTCAGCAGCTGGGCCAGCCGCGCGGTGTGGCCCGGCGCGAGCAGGGGGAAGGCGCCGGGGCAGGGCTCCTCGCGCACCTGCACGGCCTCGCCCAGCTCCGGCAGCCAGCGGCGCAGTTCCTGGAACACGCCGGGCCAGGCCTCAAGCCCGGGCGCCACGGGGAAGGCCCCGCCCAGGTAGGTGCGCAGCTGCAGCAGGCCGGGCACGCCGCGGGCATCGTCCGCCGCCAGGGCCACCACCCCTAGCAGGCCTGGTCCCTCGGGGGGGTGAATCAGCAGGCCGAAGCCCCGCTCCCAGCCGGGTACCGGGGCGTGGCGGCTGTGCCAGACGCGGAGGTCCAGGGTGGGGATGGCCGCGAGCAGCGCCGCGCTGGGGGCGGCCACGGGCGCGAGCAGCGCCGCGGCCGCCGGGGTGGGCAGGGCCAGCACCAGCTGCGCGGCGTCAAGGGTGAGGCCCTCGCCCCGCACGCGCCAGCGGCCCCCCGGAAGGGCCTCCAGGCTCTGGGCCCGACGCTGGGGATGCACGCAGCCCAGGCGCTCCGCCAGGGTTCGGGCCAGGGTGCCAGTGCCGCCCTGCAGCAGGCGGGTGGTCTCGGGACCTCCGCGCAGGGCGCCGAGCAGCAGGCCACCCCGGGCCTCCAGGGTTCGCAGCCGGGGCAGGGCCTCCACGCCGAGGCGCTCCAGTGGGGCCGCCAGAACCCCCGCCACCAGGGCCGGTAGGCACTCCCGGGCGAAGTCCACCCCCAGGCGACGGACGAAGAAGCGGTGCAGGTCCTCCTCTTCGGGACCTGTGCCGATGAAGGGCTCCGCCAGCAGGCGCAGCTTCGCGGCCAGCCCCAGGTCGGGATCGGTCAGCAGGCCCCTCGGGGTGGCCGGGCTGGGGCGTCGCCGCCCGCCCTTGCCGACCCAGCGGGGACCCTTCGGGCCGCGGGGGACGAAGCTCAGGTCCAGGTCCCGGCAGAGCCGCGCCAGGGCGCAGTTCCGGCCCAGCCGCAGCCCCTGGGGACCGCGCTCCAGGAAGCCCGGCTCGCCCTTTGGCCCCGGCCACGGCAGCGTCTGGACCCAGCCGCCCACGGCGTCCGAGGCTTCCCACACCTCCACCACCTGCCCTGCGCGGCGCAGGTGCCAGGCCGCCAGCAGGCCGGAGATCCCGCCGCCGAGGATGAGGGTGTCGGGCTGATTCAAGGTCACGGGACTCCGGAAGCGCTGCTTCCGGAGTATGAAACAGATGCAGGGCGGGTAGGGCCTCAGGTGCCTGGTGGCACGCTCCTGCCGACCTCGAGCGCAAGCCGGTCCAGGTTCTGCTCATTGGCCGACTCGAGGAAGGCGCGCAGGCGCTCGGCGAACGCTTGGTCCTCGAAGACCCCGACCCAGGTCACGAGGGTTCCCGTGGCCGTGGCTGTCAGGGTGACTGCAAGCTCGAAGTGGGGAAGGTTGACATGCCTGAGGCGAACCAGGGCATCTGGCACGAGCTCCAGGAACTCGGACTCATTCGGATAATCGGCGCCATCCGGGCCGTGCATGGTGAAGAACCAGGCCCCTCCTGGGCGGAACTCAAAGGTGTGGAACGTGTTCTTGAAGCCCTCCGGGCCCCACCAGCGGGCCAGGCGTGCGGGCTCCCGGAAGGCTGAAAACACGGCTCCCGGCGTGGCGGAGAGCTCGCGGGAGTGGCGGAAGATCGACATCAACACCTCCGGGCCTTGGCGTGACCTGACTGCTACCGCAGCTGCTCACCCCGGGATTTCCGCCTCGACCAGCTGGGCCAGGAGCGAGAGGGATTCCTGCCAACCCAGGTAGCAAGCCTCGACCGGGATGGCCTCGGGGATGCCCTCCTGGACGATCGTGAGCTCAACTCCGCAAGAGACTTGGCGAATCGCAATGGAGGTCTGCATCTCGCCGGGAAGGTTGGGGTCGTCGAACTGGTCGGTGTGCCGGATCCATTCATTGGGGCGCAGCTCCAGGAAGACGCCCCCGAAGCTCTCGGAACGACCGGTCGAGAAGTTGGTGAAGGACAGCTTGAAGGTGCCGCCAATTCGGGCATCGAGCTGGTGGACCTTGCCCGTGAACCCATGGGGTGGCAGCCACTTGACCATGGCATCCCCGTCCAGGAAGGCCCGGTAGACCCGGTCCGGCGTGGATCGGAGAACGCGGTGCAGCTGAACGGTGCCTGTGGCCATCGAGAGCTCCTCATCCATGACTCCGTTGGATGCGAGTGGCCCGGTATTCATTCCAGGGTGGGCGAGGTGGGGCTTGACGGATGGTGCTAACCGGACCATCCGCTTGCGCCTGGGTACGGGTTGGACGAGTGGTCAGGCCGATTTCGGGCCCTTGGGCAGTTTCCAGGCAAGGCGAAGATGCTTGTGGGTTGCTGCACACTCTCGAAGGTAAAGATTGATCAGGGTCTGGTACGGGATGGCCGTTTCCTGGGACAGATTCTTGAAGTAATCGAGCGTAGGTTCATCCAGGCGAATGGTCACCTGACGTTTGAGAAGCTTGGCGTAGGGATTGGGCCTGGCGCTCGAGAAGTCGTAACTTTTCCTCATGATTTGAACCTCCGTAGGTAGGCCTGGCGTTCCTGGCGATCGGCCTTTTGGGCTGAGATAATTCGAATGACGCCACCTTTGGACCGGTAACAGTGGCAAACGATCAAGAGGCGAAGCGTTGAGCTGAGTCCGAGTTGGGTTTTCGGAGGCGTGAGCGTGGGGTCAGGCTGCCGGAGAATGATGCTTGATGGCGCGAAATTACTGCACGTCAGGCTGGGAAACCATGTGGAGCACCCCCCACCCATGGCCATCGGGGTCGACGAAGCTGTGGGAGTACATGAACCCGAGATCCTCGGGCTGGTCGTAGGTTGAACCACCCGCCGCCAGGGCCTTGGCGACCAGTTCATCTACCTGTTCGCGGCTCTCACAGCTGAGCGAGATCAAGACTTCGACGGCCTGGCTGGTGTCGCAGACAGCTTTGGGCGTGAACTCACGGAACTTGGCGTGGGTGCCCAACATGACCGAGATGGCATCACTGATGACGATGCACGCAGCCGTGTCGTTGCTGAACTGGGGGTTGTGGGTAAAGCCGAGTGCCTTGAAGAAGCCAATGGACCTCTGGAGATCGGCGACCGGGAGGGTGATGAAGACCTGGTTGATCATGCCAATGCCCTTTTGACTTGGTCGTTGTGACGAGGGGGTGGGGCCTGACGACTTGGCCTTGGTCAGTGACACCGCGTAGCGGTGGCTTCTGGGTTCAAGGGCTGGTTAGGCCTTCATGGGGGAGGGGGAGGGTGGATTTTTTGCAGAATACGATTGATGAAATAGTGGTTCATGCGCTCGACTAGACCGGGTGAGATTCGTTCCAAGTACCATTGAAGTCGCCACAATTTGGGTTCGATGATGATGGCTCGGTTGCGTTCTACTGCACGAAGGGCGCGACGGGCGAACTCGGCTGGCTCCATGGGCCGCAAGAGCTCCGCTGCCTTGGCGACCCAGGCAGGATCGAGGTTGGAGGTGAACCGACCGTAGCGGCCACCCGTTAGAAGCTCTGTGCGGATGAGTCCCGGACAGAGCACGGAGACCTTGATCCCGAAACGACTGGCCTCGACTCGCAGCGCCCTGGAAAGGCCCACGATCCCACATTTTGTAGCCGAATAGATGACTGCCAGGGGAGCAGGGCTGAGGCCCGCCATTGAGGCTGTGTTCACGATATGCCCGAATCCCTGCTCGATCATGAGTGGATAGGCGGCCAGAATCCCATTGGAGGTGCCTCGCAGGTTGACATCGATCAGGTCATTCCAGTCCGAGGCATGGCAATCATGGGCCAATCCGCCGACGCCAATCCCGGCATTGTTGAACAAGAAATCGAGGCGATGGTGTTGCGCGAAGATCATTTCCACCACTTCTTGAAATCGATCGAGGTTTCGGACATCCAGTTCAACGGAGATGGCCGACCCGCCTCGCTCTCGAATGCCTTTGGCCACCTGCTCTCCAAGTCCTACCTGTCGATCGGCAACGACGACGAGCACATCCCTGGAGGCCAGTTCCTCGGCCAACGCTTTGCCAATGCCTGAGGCCCCGCCAGTCACGATCGCGGTCCGCTGAAAGGCTGAAGGCAATTCTATTCGCAGTTCTTGCTTGGTCATGAGGTGACCCCGCGTGGCGGCCTAACGGACGATGCTAACCGACCCTACCGAGGGCCAGGGGGATTGCTGACGGCGGAAGTTTGTCACGGTCGGACCTTCATTGGGCATCACGCAGACATGGCGCTGGGCCTGACTCGGACCTCCGGTCCTCGCCCTTCGGGCGGCAATCCGCTGCGCGGATTCCGTCCTATCCTCCCTACGCTCCGCTGCGGTCGGATGGTCATGGCCTCCGGCCATTCAGCCCCCCAACATAGACAGCGGGCGCCTTTCGGCGCCCGCTTTGTGGTGTCTTGGTGATTCAGCCAGCCACGTAGGCTTTGAGGCCATCGGCGCTGGGCTTCATGGCCTTCTTGCCCTTGGCCCAGTTGGCGGGGCAGACTTCGCCGTGCTCTTCGCTGAAGTCCACGGCGTCCAGGACGCGGAGGACTTCCTCGACGTTGCGGCCCAGGTCGTTGTGGTTCACGGTGATGTGCTTCAGGATGCCGTCCTTGTTGATGATGAACAGGCCGCGCAGGCTGATGCCGATGGGGAGCAGCACGCCGTAGTCAGCGGCGATGGTCTTGTTCAGGTCGGACACCAGGGGGAAGGTGACGCCATGGATGCCGCCTTCCTTGCGGGGGGTGTTGACCCAGGCGAGGTGGCTGAACTTGGAGTCGACGCTGACGCCGATCACCTGGGTGTTGCGGGCCTCGAACTCCTTGGCGGCGTCGGCGAAGGCCAGGATCTCGGTGGGGCAGACGAAGGTGAAGTCCAGGGGGTAGAAGAACAGCACGACCTTCTTGCCCTTGTAGTCGGACAGGGAGACCTGCTTGAACTGGCCGTCGACGAGGGCGTCGGCCTTGAAATCGGGTGCGGGCTGAGTGACGAATGCGGCCATGGTTGCCTCCATTTGCGGGGGATCGCCCCGGGGGTTCTCTGTGAAGATCCAGGCTAAGACGACTAAAGAGTGCATTCAAGGAAAATATCCGACTAAATCAGTAAAGAATACCGAACCCGGGGGTCAACAGCCTCCCGCAGAGGCAGGCTGGGTGCGGGTTTCGTGCTAACCTCCCGGGTTCGCAAGCCCGAGGTCCCATGCAACCCATCCAGCTGTCGGTCTTCTCCGAAACCGCTCGCCTCCGGCAGGTGGTGGTCCACGATCCAGGTCCCGAGATCGACCAGATGGTGCCGGGGATGATGGAGAAGCTGCTCTTCGACGACATCCTCCACGGCGACCTGGCCCGGCGGGAGCACGCCCAGTTCCGGCAGGTGCTGGCGAAGGTGGCCGACGAGGTGCTGGACATCCAGGACTTGTTTGTCGAGGCGCTCCAGGTGGAGGGCGTGCAGGCGGCGTTCTTTGCGGACCTGCGGCGCCTGACGGGGCTGCCGGAGGCGACCTGCGACTTCCTCCGGGAGCTGCCCCCGGCCCAGGCCGCCCAGGCGGTCATCGGCGGGCTGCCCTGGGAGGACGCCCCGGCGCACACACACTGGGAGCAGGAGTTCGACTACCGCGTGCGGCCCATCCCCAACCTGCTGTTCATGCGGGATCCCGCCTCGGTCATCGGCGCCGGCTGCACCGTGAACTCCATGGCCACCTGGGCCCGGGAGCGGGAGCCGCTCATCCTGAGCTATGTCTTCCGGCACCACCCGCGCCTGAGTCAGCACACGGACCGGGAGCGGTGGTTCGATCAGGTGACGCCCCTGGTCCGGGGCGAGATCAAGGCCCCTGTGAGCCTGGAGGGCGGCGACATCCTGGTGCTCAACCAGCGGGTGCTGGCCGTGGGCTGCAGCGAGCGCACCCAGGCGGACGCCATCCACCTGCTGGCCGAGCGCCTGCGGGCCCACCGCGCGGGAGACCCGGCCAGCTTCGACCACCTGTTGATGGTGCTCATGCCGAAAAAGCGCAGCGCCATGCACCTGGACACGATCTTCACCCGCATCAGCGAGGGGGAGTGCCTGGTCTATCCGCCCTACTTTCTCAAGGGCAGCCGGGAGTTGCTCAACGTCACCAGCATCGACCTGCGCCACCCGGAGCTGCGCATGAGCACCCAGCCGGGCCTGCTGCCCGTGCTCCGGGGCCTGGGCATCGACCTGGAGCCGATCTTCTGCGGCGGGAACGACCTGATCATGCAGCAGCGGGAGCAGTGGACGGACGGGGCCAACGCCTTCTGCCTGGCCCCGGGCGTCATCACCAGCTATGGCCGCAACATCGCCACGGCCGAGGCCCTGGCGCGAGCTGGCTACGAGGTCCGCAGCGCGGCAGAAGTGCTGGCGGCGCCAGGGCTCGACCTGTTGGACGGCCGCAAGGTGCTCATCCAACTCGAGGCGGGGGAGCTGAGCCGGGCCCGGGGCGGTCCCCGCTGCATGACCATGCCGCTCTCCCGGACGAGTGCCTGACGCAAGTGTTGGGAATGAAGGGCCAGGCCAGGAGTTGTGGTTCCTGCTAAGATCTTCTTTCGCGCCTCGTTCCCCGAGGCGCCCCTTTTTTTAGGGCCCTCATGACCTCCTCCACCACTCCGAGCTTTCGGCACCGCCTGGAATACGGGCTGTTCCGGGTGCTGGATGGCATCCTGGGCCGGCTGCCCTGGGCCACGGTGCAAGCGCTGGGCGAGGCGGCGGGATCGCTGTTCTACCTGCTGGACCCCCGGCACCGGCGGGTGGTGCGCGAGAACATGCGCTTCGCGGAGCTGGGCCTCAGCGAGGCAGAGACCCGGGCCCTGGCCCGCGCCTGCTTCCAGCACTTCGGTTCGCTCTTCATCAGCCTGCTGCGCCTGCGCCACGCGACCCCCGAGGAGGTCGACCGCTGGATCAAGGTGGAAGGCCTGGAGCACTTCGACGCGGCCCAGGCCGGCGGCAAGGGCTTCATCCAGCTCACGGGCCACTACGGCAACTGGGAGGCCATCGCCCTGGGCCAGAGCCGCCACGGCCGCACCCTGGACGCCATCGGCCGGGAACTCGACAACCCGCTGCTGGAGCCCATCTCCCTGGCCTTCCGGACCCGCTTCGGGAACCGGGTGATCCTCAAGGCCGGCGCCATGCGCGACACCCTTAAGGCCCTGAAGGCCGGGCGGGGTGTGGGCTTCCTGCTCGATCAGGACGCCCTGACCACGGGCGTCTGGGTGAGGTTCCTGGGCCAGTGGGCCTCCACCTTCGGCACCGCCGGGAGCCTCGCCGCCCGCTACGGCCTGCCGGTCCTGCCCGTCTTCAGCTGGCCCAATCCCGACGGCACCATCACGGTGCGCTTCGAGCCGCCCTTTCAGGTGCCTGTCACCGGCGACCCCGCCCGGGATGCCTGGGTGGCCACCCAGCTCATGACCGCCCGCATCGAGGCCCAGATCCGCAAGGATCCCCGCTGGTGGTTCTGGATGCACCGGCGCTTCAAGACCCGGCCCGGCGAGGGCAATCCCCTTCCGGCCCCGCTTCCGCCCCAGGAGTGGGTAGAATCGATCCAATCCTCCCCTGCATGACCGGGCCCCATCGGCCCGACTTTTTTTGACCCTCCTTTTCCGGAAACCCCCATGCCAAAGCACGTGCTCGTGAAGCTCGAACAGGAACTCAGGGCCATCAAGCAGGCCCTCCTGGTGGAAATCCCCCAGGAGATCGCCCGGGCCGCCGGTCAGGGCGACCTGTCCGAGAACGCGGAATATGAACAGGCCCTGGCCAAGCGGGACATGTTCCAGAACAAGCTGGTGACCCTTGAGAAGCGCATCGCCGAGGTGGCCAGCCTGGACATCAGCCGGCTGCCCAAGTCCCGTGTGGCTTACGGTTCCAAAATCACGATCCTGGATCTGGACTCCGAAGAGAAATTTACCTACACGCTGGTCCTTCCGGAGGAACTGGATGGCCACCCCCAGCATCTCAGTATCAGTTCCCCCATTGGCATGGCGCTGGTGGGACAGGAAGAGGGCAGTGAAGTGCGGGTCCTGATTCCCGCGGGGGTACGCCGCTTCGAGATCCTGGCCCTCAAGACCATTCACGATGTAGCCTAGTCACGTCCCCAGGAGGGGAGTAAGCAATGAACAAGTACAAGCGCGAACAGAAATGCTCTTTCTGCGGCAAGGAACCCCACGAGGTGGAGCAGCTCCTTGCGGGGCCGGAAGCCTTCATCTGCAATGAGTGCCTCGAGGCCGGGCAGCTGCAGCTGCGCATGAGCCGCCAGGGCAAGCCCCTGGGCAAGCATGAGGCCCGCCTCAGCCGGCCCAAGGAGATCAAGACCTTCCTCGACGACTACGTCATCGGCCAGGAGGCCGCCAAGAAGCGCCTGAGCGTGGCGGTCTACAACCACTACAAGCGCATCCTGACCCCCCGGAAGGCCCTGGGCGCCACGGAAGTCGAGCTGTCCAAGAGCAACATCCTGCTGCTGGGCCCCACGGGCACCGGCAAGACCCTGCTGGCCCAGACCCTGGCGCGGTTCCTGGATGTGCCCCTGGCCATGGCCGATGCCACCACCCTCACCGAGGCCGGCTACGTGGGCGAGGACGTGGAGAACATCCTCACCAAGCTGCTGCAGGCCGCCAACTACGACGTGGAGCGGGCCCAGCGCGGCATCGTCTTCATCGACGAGATCGACAAGGTCGGCCGCAAGAGCGAGAACCCCAGCATCACTCGCGACGTGAGCGGCGAGGGCGTGCAGCAGGCCCTGCTCAAGCTCGTCGAGGGCACCGTGGCCAACGTGCCGCCCCAGGGCGGCCGGAAGCACCCCCACCAGGAGTTCATCCAGCTGGACACGAGCAACATCCTGTTCATCTGCGGCGGCGCCTTCGTGGGCATCGAGGACATCATCAAGCAGCGCATCCGGGCCAAGGCCGTGGGCTTTGGCTCCACGCCCTCCTCCAAGGAGGACAAGGAGGGCATGCTGGCCCTGGTGGAGCCCGAGGACATCATCCGCTTCGGCCTGATCCCCGAGCTGGTGGGCCGCCTGCCCGTGGTGGCGGGCCTCACGCCCCTGGACCGGGAGGCCCTGGTGGCCATCCTGACCCAGCCCAAGAACGCCATCACCAAGCAGTTCGTGAAGCTGTTCGACATGGACGACGTGGACCTGAGCTTCGATGAGGGCGCCATTGCCGCCATCGCGGAGCAGGCCCTCACCCGCAAGCTGGGCGCCCGCGGGCTCCGCAGCCTGGTGGAGCAGATCCTGCTGGAGCCCATGTATGAGCTGCCTTCGGACAAGCGCACCACCCGCGAGACCCTGCGCATCACCCGCCAGAAGGTCGAAGAGGTGATGGGCCTGCCCTCCCACCCCATCTCCGCCGCAGGCTAGGCCGGGCTCATGGCCCTTCCCAAGACCCTCACGCTGCCGGCCATTCCCATTCGGGACATGGTGCTGTTCCCGGGCGCGCGGGTGCCGTTCGTGGTGGGGCGCGCCGCCTCCGTGAAGACCCTCGAGCTGGCCATCAAGGCCGGGGACCACCTGCTGATGCTCACGCAGCGGGATCCCAAGGTGGAGGTGCCGGGTCAGGCCGACCTCTTTTCCGTCGGGACCCTGGCCCTGGTGGAGTCCGTCATCGCCCTGCCCAAGGACTTCTACAAGGTGGGCGTCAAGGGCGTGGCCCGGGTGAGCCTGCAGAAGTACGACGACAGCGGCGAGGTCATCCAGGCCGAGGCCTGCCTCCTGCCGGAACCCGCCTTCGTGCCCACCGAGTCCCTGGCCCCTTTCCACCAGGCCGTGGAGGCCTTCCTGGGCCGCAACCCGGACGCCTCGCGCCTCCTGAGCCTGGACCAGATCCGGGAGCTGCCCCTGGGCAAGGCCATCGACACGGTCGCGGGCCTGGTACCCGCCGACGTGAAGCAGAAGCAGACCATCCTGGAGTGGCTCGAGATCCAGCCGCGCCTGGACGCCCTGCTGAAGCTGCTGGAGATGGACACCGCCCGCAGCGAGGTGGACCGCACCCTGGACGAGAAGACGCGCCAGCGCCTCGACCAGGACCACAAGCAGTTCGTGCTGAACGAGAAGATGCGGGTCATCCAGCAGGAGCTGGGCAAGAAGGACGAAAAGGACGAGACCGCCCGCCTGCGGGGCCAGATCCAGGCCGCAGGCATGAGCGCCGAGGCCAAGGCCAAGGCCCTGGAGGAGGTCGAGCGCCTGGAGGCCATGCCACCCCAGAGCGCCGAGGCCACCGTGAGCCGGACCTACCTGGACTGGCTGCTGGCCCTGCCCTGGCAGGCCCTGGCCGAGGAGCGCCTGGACCTGCTCGAGGCCGAGCAGGTGCTGGATGATGACCACTCCGGCCTGGACAAGATCAAGGCCCGCATCCTGGAGCATCTGGCCGTCATGGCGCGGCTCCGCAGCCTGGGCAGCCTGGCCGCCCCGGGTGATGCCGACGCCCCCGGCCCGGCCCCCTTGCGTGGCCCCATCCTCTGCCTGGTGGGGCCTCCCGGCGTGGGCAAGACCTCGCTGGCCCGCAGCATCGCCCGCGCCCTAAACCGGCCCTTCGTGCGGCTGTCCCTGGGCGGCGTGCGCGACGAGGCGGAGATCCGCGGCCACCGCCGCACCTACATCGGCTCTATGCCCGGCCGCATCATCTCGCTGATGAAGAAGGCCAAGGTCCGCAACCCGCTCATCCTGCTGGACGAGATCGACAAGATGGCCTCGGACTTCCGCGGGGATCCCAGCAGCGCCCTGCTGGAGGTGCTGGATCCCGAGCAGAACGCCAACTTCCAGGACCACTACCTGGACGTGGGCTTCGACCTCAGCCAGGTGCTCTTCCTGGCCACCGCCAACGTGCGGCATCACATCCCCGAGCCCCTGGAGGACCGCCTCGAGATCCTCGAGCTGAGCGGCTACACCACCAAGGAGAAGCTGGCCATCGCCGAGAAGCACCTGCTGCCGCGCGCCCTCGAGGGCCACGGCATGAAGGATCTGGGCGTGCACTTCGAGCCCGCGGCCCTGGAGAAGCTGGTCCAGTCCTACACCCGTGAGGCCGGGGTGCGGCAGCTGGAGCGCGAGATCGCCAACATCCTGCGGAAGCTGGCGCGCCACACCCTGCAGCCGGGCAAGGGCGAGGCCTTCGATCCCCTCATCACCGCCGAGCGCGTGCCGAAGCTGCTGGGTCCCGAGAAGATCCTCGAGTCCAGGGCCGAGGACACCGCCCCGCCGGGCCTGGTGAACGGCCTGGCCTGGACGCCCACGGGCGGCGAGCTGCTGACCATCGAGGCCGCGGTGCTGCCGGGCAAGGGCAACCTCAAGCTCACGGGCAAGCTGGGTGAGGTCATGCAGGAGAGCGCCAACCTGGCCCTCAGCTATGTCCGCGCGCGCACCGAGCGCCTGGGCCTGAAGGCGAACTTCCTCGAGAGCATCGACCTCCACGTCCACGTCCCCGAGGGCGGCATCCCCAAGGACGGCCCCAGCGCCGGCATCACCCTGGCCACGGCGCTGATCTCCGTGCTCACGGGCATCCCCGCCCGGGCCGATCTGGCCATGACCGGCGAGCTGACCCTGCGGGGCCGGGTGCTGCCCATAGGCGGGCTCAAGGAGAAGCTGCTGGCCGCCCACCGCCACGGTCGCAAGGCCGTGCTCATCCCCGCCGAGAACGCCCGGCATCTGGAGGACGTCCCCGCCGAGGTCCGCGAGCAGCTGAGCATCCACCTGGTCAGCCACATGGACGAGGTCATCCAGCTGGCCCTGACCCGCATGCCCGAGCCCCTGGGCCCCGAGCCCGCCCCGCCTCAGCCTGCCCCGCCCCCCCGCGAGAATCCCGCCACGGCGCAGTGACAGCCGACCGCTGATAGCTGATAGCCTTGAACCATGCGTTTCCTGTCGAGCCACGTCCTCCACTTCATCCTCATGGGGATGGGCATCTCCCTGGTGCTGGGGCTGCTGCATCCGACCACGCGGCCCGAGCGCACCTGGGCGTCGGTCGGGAAGCATGCGGCCGGGCTCATCGGCATCGGGCTGGTCCTGGCCTGGGTGATGTACCTGCTGCCCCGGCACCCCGTCCGGTTCTAGGATGCTGGAGCGCCTGCAGGGCCATTTGGCCAGCCTGAAGGCGGGTGGAGAGCGGGTCTGGGCGAAGGCGGGCGAGTTCTGGCAGCAGCTGGCCCGGGCGGTGCCGCCGCTGGGCCGGGTGGGCAGGTTCGTGGCCGAGGTGCTGGGCAAGTACTACAAGGATGACTGCCTGAGCTACGCGGCGGGCCTGAGCTTCTGGCTCATCGTCAGCCTGGTGCCCCTGTCCACGCTGCTCTTCAAGCTGCTGGGCGCCCTCCTCGGCAGCCGGGCCTATGACCCCCGCACGCTGAAGACCCTGCAGGACCTCGTGCCCTATCTGCCGCGGGAGCTCATGGTGGACGCGGTGGTGAACAGCCAGAAGATAGGCGGCATGGGCCTCTCCTGGTTCGTGCTGCTGTTTGGCAGCTACTGGGGCATCAGCCAGCTGGACACCAGCCTGGCCCACGTCTTCGGCCTCCGGATCAAGAAGTACCGCCAGACCCGCAAGAACCACCTGCTGCGGCAGGTCATCTTCCTGGTGGGTGGGCTGCTGGCCTCGGTGCTGTTCCTGGCCCTGCTGGTGGGGGGCGCGCTGCGCAAGGTCCTGCCCTGGCGGCAGTCGGACCTGCTGCACAACCTGGCGCCCCTGCTGGGGGTGGTGGTGGTTACCGTGGTGCTGCAGCACCTGCCCCGGCTGCACGTGAAGTTCCGCCACGCCTTCCTGGGCGCGGCCGTCTCCACGGCGCTCTGGTGGCTGGCGAAGTGGGGCTTCGGCGTCTACCTGCGGCACACCATGACCTGGGGCATCATGTACGGCTCGCTGCTGGGCATCGTGGCTGGCCTGACGTTCCTCTATTACAGCTGCGCCATCCTGCTGCTGGGCGCCGAGATCACCGCCGCCTTCTACCGTCACGAGACCGGCACCAGCACCGTGCCGCCCTGGCTGCGCATCAAGGTCGGCGAGCCGAAGAAACCCCAGGGTCTTGCTCCCTGAGCGAAACCGCCAGGTTTTACTCGTCGTCGCGGCCGCGCAGGCTGGTGGGGATGGCGTAGCCGTCCGCCTTGTATTCGTTGATCTTGTTGCGCACGGTGCGCAGCGCGATGTCCAGCTTGTCGGCACAGTGGGTGCGGTTCCCCTTGAGGGCGCTCAGGGAGGAGAGCAGCCAGAAGCGCTCCAGCTCCGGCAGGCTGAGGCCGAGCGGCAGCACCACGGGGGTGCCCATGGGCAGGCCGACCAGGGGCTTCCGGGGATCGGCCACCACGGCCCCGGGGGGCAGGGAGCTGGCCTCCGGGCGCAGGGCCTCGGCCGGTATTTCCTGGGGACTCCAGCTCTCGGTGCGATGGCTTTCCGGGGGATCCTCGGGCATGCCCTCGAAGGCTTCGGCGGGAAGCAGCCAGTGGAGGTCGTGGTGGCTGAGGCGGCGCCTCTGACTGAGCACCACGCAGCGCTGGATCACGTTCTCCAGCTCCCGGATGTTGCCGGCCCAGGGATGGCGGGTCAGGGCCGCGAAGAAGCTGGGTACCAGCTCCGGCACGGGCCGGTCATTCTCGCGGGCGTAGCGCTCTGCGAAGTGCGCAGCCAGCAGGCTCAGGTCGCCGGGCCGGTCGCGGAGGGGCGGCAGGTCCAGGGGGATGACGTTCAGGCGGTAGTACAGATCCTCGCGGAACCGGCCGGCCTTCACTTCCGCCTGGAGGTCGCGGTTGGTCAGGGCGATGAGGCGCACGTCCACCGGGATGGGGCGGCTGCCGCCCAGGCGATCCACAGTGCGCTCCTGCAGGACGCGAAGCAGCTTGCCCTGGAGGGAGAGGGGCAGCTCGCCCACCTCGTCGAGCACCAGGGTGCCGCCGTCGGCCTGCTCGAAGCGGCCGGGCTTGAGGCCGTTGGCGCCCGTGAAGGCGCCCTTCTCGTAGCCGAACAGCTCGGATTCCAGCAGGTTCTCGGGGATCGCGGCGCAGTTGATGGCCACGAAGGCGCCGTTGCGGCGGGGGCTCGAGCCGTGGATGAGCTTGGCCAGGAGCTCCTTACCCGTGCCGCTCTCGGCCTGGATGAGGATGGTGGCCCGGCTGTCCGCAGCGCGGCGGGCCAGGGCCAGAGTCTCGACCAGGACGGGGTCCTGGGTGAGGATCACCGGCGCCTCGGCGGGCTCTTCGGCCTTCAGGTGACCCTCGGACTTCAGGGCCTTGTTGAGAGCGGTAGTGAGCTCTTCGGGGCTGAAGGGCTTGGAGAGGAAGTCGAAGGCGCCAAGGCGCATAGCCTCGCGGGCGGACTCGAGGCTGCCGAAGGCGGTGATGAGCAGCACGGGCAGCGCGGGATCCACGGCCTTCAGCCGGGCGGTGAGCTGCAGGCCGTCCATGCCGGGCATGCGGAGATCGGTCACGACGGCGTCGTAGGCACCGGGACGCACCATGCGCAGGGCCTCTTCGCCGCCGCGGGCCTGTTCCGCGAAAAAGCCGGAGCGCTTGAGGCTCATGGCCATGCCGTCCCGCATTCCGGGATCGTCGTCCACCACCAGCACCCGAAGAGGAGTCGCCATAGCTGAGCACCCTGGCGGCCACCCTGGCCGCTTTTTTCGTTATCGGGTGCTGGGGTCCGGACTGGAGTTTTGCACAGTGCGGCGCTTGAGGATGCGATGGGGAAGCTCGCCGGAGGCCGCCTCGCCGCGGACCGGATCCCCGTGTCGGCTGATGAGCAGATACACCTGCCGGCGGCTCACGCCGAGGCGCTGGGCGGTCTCCACGCGGTTGCCGTAGGCGCGCCGGAGGGCCCGGTGCAGGAGGTAGCGTTCCAACTCGTGCAGGTTGGTGGCAAGATCCTCGGCTTCGAAGCGGGGCGGCCCGGCCGCCTCGGCGAGCGGCAGCTGACCCATCAGCTTCCAGCGCAGCACGCGGTTGCGTAGCTCGCGCAGGTTGCCGGGGCAGGGTAGGGCCGAGAGGGCCGCGGGCAGCGGTAGCGGCACGCCCTCCTCCTGGGCCAGGTGGGCGAGCAGCGCGGGGAGGGCCTCCGGGTGCTCCTCGATGGAGGGCAGGCGCACGGCCAGACAGGCGGTCGCGGGTGGAGCGGCCTCGGGGGCGGCGACGATGCCCCGGGGATGCCCTCCCAGCCAGTCCAGGGCCTCGGCGGTGCTGGTCGCGTCGAGGACGTCCCCGCCGCGCCGCGCGGCCAGCTCCGCGGCCAGGGACGTCCGGCCGGTGCCGGGCGCGCCATAGATCCACAGCGCCTCTGGCCGGGCCAGCAGCTCGTCCAGGTGGGCGCCCCACTGGGCGCTGCCCGGCAGGAGCGCCAGGGGGATCACGGCCCGATCCTCCCGGGGATCACGTGAAAGAGCACGGCGAACACGTGACAGGCGCTGCCGCCGACCACGAACAGGTGCCAGAGGGCATGGTGGTAGCGCACCCTCTCCAGGCTGTAGACAGCGGCGCCCAGGCTGTAGAACAGCCCGCCGCCGAAGAGCCAGGTGAGGCCGCGGGTGGGGAGGATCTCCCCGACCGGCACCCCGCCCGCAAAGCCCGCCAGGATGGGGACCACAATGAGCCAGCCCATGGCCAGGTAGATGAGCGTGGAGATCCACCCCATGCGCCGCACGAAGACAGGATTCACGGGCGTGACGATCGGGCTGTGCAGGTGGTCCAGCGGCGGTGGGCGGAGGGCCGACTTGGCGATCCTGCCGTAGAAGATGCCCTTGAAGGTGATGCCGAGGACCGCCAGGCCCCAGACGAGGCCGAAGATGGTCCAGCCCCAGGAGGGTCGCGTGCGGCCCAGGGAAGACAGGCAGAAGGGCGTGTAGGTGCCGGCGATCAGCAGGAAGATGGCCGAGTGATCGAACACCTTGAACACCAGCTTGACCCGGGGGCCGCGGAAGGCGTGGTACAGCGTGGACATGAGGTAGAGCAGGATCAGCGTGGAGCCGAAGATGGCCGCGCCCACCACATCCCGGGCCGTGCCGTGCCGGGCGGCCGCGACCACCATGACCACCAGTCCCGCGATGGACAGGCCCACACCGAGGCCGTGGGTCAGGCTGTTGGCCAGTTCTTCCCCAGAGGTCTGGGCGGGGGAGGCCGGGTGACCGGCAGCGTGAGGCATGGCATCCAGGATGACAGACTCTGGGGAGCGGAGCTTCCAGGGCTCCCCCTGTGCCTTCGTTGGAGGCTCTTTCTGCTGAGGACCTGGAGGCCCCGGACCCAGGTGCTTCGGGAGGGCGACACGGCCATGGCAGAATCGGGCGGGGTGAGGGCTCGCCAGGGGCAGGCCAACCTCCCGGCACAGGAGTGACCCCGTGGCACGCCATCCCTTCTACCAGATCGACGCCTTCGCGGACCGGGCCTTTGCGGGCAACCCCGCAGCGGTGGTCCGCCTCGATGGCTGGCTCCCGGATGGCGTGCTACAGGCCATCGCGGTGGAGAACAACCTGGCCGAGACGGCCTTCCTGGTGAAAGAGCCGGAAGGGTGGCGCATCCGCTGGTTCACGACCCTGGCTGAGATCGACCTCTGCGGCCATGCCACGCTGGCCAGCGCCTGGGTGTGCTTCAACGAGCTGGAACCTGGGTCCGACCGGGTGGTGTTCCAGAGCCTGAGTGGCCCCCTGACCGTGGAGCGCCGGGGCGAGCATCTGGTGCTCGACTTCCCCTCACGTCCCGGCCGGCCCGCCCCGGAGCTGCAGGACCACCTGGAGCGCGGCCTTGGCGTTCGGCCCTCTGCGGTCTACCGCGCCCGGGATGTGCTGGCAGTCCTGGAAAATGAGGCCGCTGTGCGCGCCCTGCGGCCGGACCTGGAGGTGCTGAAGGGCCTTCCCACCCTGGGCGTCATCGTGACCGCGCCGGGCCTCGTGCACGATTTCGTTTCCCGCTGTTTCTTTCCGGGGGATGCGGTGCCGGAGGATCCGGTCACCGGCAGCGCCCACTGCACCCTGGTGCCCTACTGGTCCCAGCGCCTGGGGAAGACGCACCTGCGGGCCTTCCAGGCCTCGGCCCGGGGTGGCGAGCTGGCCTGTGAGCTGGTCGCCGACCGGGTGCGCATGGGGGGGCGAGCCGTCAAGGTGATCGAAGGCTGGCTGATCCTCTGATCGGTGGGCCGGCGCCTACTTCAGGTGCTTGTCGAACCAGCTGAGCATCTCCCAGAGCGTGTGCTCGATGGACTCCCGGGCCACGTAGCCGTGGGACTCCAGGGGCAGGGTCACGTAGCGGACGGTCTGGCCGTTGCCCTTGAGGGCCATGTAGAGCCGCTCGCTCTGGATGGGAAAGGTGCCGCTGTTGTTGTCGGCCTCGCCATGGATGAGCAGGATCGGGGCGTTGAACTTGTGGGCGGCCATGAAGGGCGAAACCTTCAGGTACATGTCCGGCGCCTCCCAGAGGGTCCGCCGCTCGCTCTGGAACCCGAAGGGCGTGAGGGTGCGGTTGTAGGCGCCGCTGCGGGCGATGCCGGCCTTGAACAGGTTGGAATGGGCCAGCAGGTTGGCGGTCATGAAGGCGCCGTAGCTGTGGCCGCCCACGCCCACGCGCCTGGGATCGATGACCCCCAGCTCGTCGGCCTTGTCGATGGCGGCCTTGGCGCTGGCCACGACCTGGTCCAGGAAGGTGTCGTTCACGGTCTTGGGATCGCCCACCACGGGCATGGTGGCGGCGTCGAGGACCACGTAGCCCGACAGCAGGAAGAACAGGTGCGACATGCCGCCGATGGTGGTGAAGCGGTTGGCCGAGCCGCTCACCTGGCCGGCGGTGCCCGCGTCCGTGAACTCCATGGGGTAGGCCCAGACCACGGCCGGGCGGCGCTCTCCGGCCTTGTAGTCGGGCGGCAGGTACAGGGTGAAACTCAGCGCCACACCGTCGGGCCGGGTGTACTTCACGAGCCGCTTCTGGATCTTCCGCAGCTGGGGCAGGGGATCCTGGAAGGCGGTGAGGGCGCGGGTCTCCATGCCGTGCAGCAGGTAGTTCGGCGGCTCCGCGGGGCTCTCCCGGCGGGTGATGAAGCGGCCGTCCGGCAGCAGGGCCACGGTGGCCTCGTAAGTGTCCTTGGCGCAGCGGAAGCGGCGCTCGGTCTTGAGGGTCGCGGGATCGAAGCTGTCCAGGAAGGGCCGGTCGCCCTCCGCCGTGGCGCCGGCGCCGGTGAGGAAGAGCAGGCCATCCTTCTGGCGCAGGGCGCTGTGGCCGCTGGGCAGCAGCCTGGACTGGAAGCTGCCTGGATCGCGGTAGCGGTCGTTACTGCTGAGGTCAAAGGCCAGACGGGCCTCGCCAGGCTTCGCCGGGTCCACCAGCCAGGTGCGGACCCAGCGGCGGTCGCGGTCGAACTCCCGCACCACGGCCAGGTCGCCGCGCTCGCCCCACTCGAGGCCCATGAGCCGGGCCTTCACGCGGATGAGCTCTGTGGGCGCGGCCTTGAAGGGCGCGGCCAGCAGCAGGGCGCGATCCCGGAACTCGGCCTTGCTGCGGGGATCGCCGCCGTCCAGGGCCTCCACCCAGGCCAGGGTCGCTGGTTCCGTGGGCCGCCAGTGCAGGCGCCGGGGGCCCGTGCGCACGCCCTCAATGGGGATGTTCTCAGCCAGGGGCTGGTCCGCCGCCACATGCACCAGGGCGCCGCTGCGGTCCCAGACCTCTTCCCGGACGGGGAACTGGGCCGTGGGCACCAGGTAGGAGAAGGGGCGCTGCAGCCGGGCCACCAGGATGAGCCGGCCATCGGGCGAGGGGTCGACACTGGCATAGAGGCCGGGCTTGCCGAGGGGGGTCAGGGTGCCGGTGGCGAGGTCCACGCGCACCAGCTGGGACTGGGCCAGGAACTCGAAGCGGGCCTCGTCCTGGGCGTTCTGGAGCAGGTCCTGGTGAGTGGAGACGGGCGCGGCCTTGCCCTCATTCTCCTGGATGCGCGGTCCCTGCGGCACCTCGGGAGCCGCGGGCTCCGGGCCCTGGCCGGCAGGCACGGCCTTGCAGAGCAGGCTGCCATCCGGCAGCCAGTCCAGGGGGCTGCCCAGGATGGCGTTCAGCTTCAGGCCCGGGAGCTTCCGCAGCTTGCCCGTGGCGGGCTCGCCCACCCAGAGCTCGGTGGCCGTGGTCGTGGCGCCGGTCAGGACGAACCGCTTGCCGTCCGGCGACCAGCGGGGCTGGCCGAGGGTCACGCCCGGCGGCAGGGCGAGGGGCTTTGCGGGCCCGCCCACCAGGGGCTGCAGGGCCAGGGTCTTCAGGTGCGGCGGGTTGTGCGGCCCGCGGGTGCGGGGGTTGAAGCGGTGGCCCGCCAGCCGCGCCATGGGCTGGGCCAGCTCCCGGATGGAGGGGTGGCGCTCGAACTCAGCCAGAAGGAAGCGGTCCCCGGCGGGGCTGGCGATGAGCGAGGGCGTCCCCGGCGCGTCCAGCACCGCCTGTATGGCCTTGGGCGCCTTCTGGTAGGGCGTGGGCTGGGCCAGCAGGGCCAGGCTCAGGAAGGGCGCAAGGGAACGCAGCATGGGGGCTCCGGACAACGTCCGTTAGGATGCCACGAAACACGATGCATTGGCCTCAAACGCAACGAAGCCCCCTCGCGGGGGCCTCGTCTCAGGGTGGTGGGGAGTCCTAGGACTCGCGCTCCGCCCGGTTGAAGGCGTCAGCCAGGGTCGCCTTCTTCTTCGCATCCCTGCGGGCTGCTCAGACCTCTCCAATACGACGAAGCCCCCTCGCGGGGGCCTCGTCTGCGTGCGTGGAACGCCTAGGACTCGCGCTCCGCCCGGTTGAAGGCGTCAGCCAGGGTCGCCTTCTTGAACTCAGGCTGGCGGGCCTTGGCGGCATCCAGGTCACCGCGCTCGAGATCCTGCTCCAACTGCTTGACGGAGAGGCCGATGCGGCGCTCGGTGGGATCGAGCTTCACGATCTTCATGGAGAGCTCCTGACCGGCGGCGAACTCCTTCTGGATGTCCTCCACGCGGCGGCGGCTCAGCTCGGAGACATGCACCAGACCTTCGATGCCATCGCCGAGGTCCACGAAGGCGCCAAAGTCGGTCAGCCGGGCGATCTTGCCGGTGATGACGGTGCCCACGTTGTGGTTCTCGAAGAAGATCTCCCAGACGTTGGGCTCCATCTGCTTCACGCCGAGGCTCATGCGCTGGGCCAGGGGGTCCAGGTTGAGGACCTTGGCGGTGACGCTGTCGCCCTTCTTCACGATCTCGCCGGGGTGCTTGATCTTCTTGGTCCAGCTGAAGTCGGACACATGGATCAGGCCGTCGATGCCCTCTTCCAGCTCGACGAAGGCGCCGAACTCCGTGATGTTGCGCACCGTGCCCGTGACGATCATGCCGGGCTGATACTTCTCGGCGATGGCCATCCAGGGGTTGGGGGTGATCTGCTTCATGCCGAGGCTGATGCGGCGGTTCTCGGAATCCACCTGCAGGATCAGGGCCTCGACCTGGTCGCCCAGGTTGACCATGCCCTTGGCGGACTTGACCTTCTTCGTCCAGCTCATCTCGGAGACGTGGACCAGACCTTCGATGCCAGGCTCCAGCTCCACGAATGCGCCGTAGTCCGTGATCGAGACGACCTTGCCCTTGACGGTGGCCTGGATGGGGTAGCGCTCCTCGACGGAGAGCCAGGGATCCGGGAACTTCTGCTTGTAGCCGAGGGAGACGCGCTCGGTCTCCTTGTCGTACTTGAGCACGGCCACTTCGACCTTGTCGCCCACCTGGAACATCTCGCTGGGGTGGTTGAGCCGGCCCCAGGACATGTCGGTGATGTGCAGCAGGCCGTCCACACCGCCGAGGTCGACGAAGGCGCCGTACTCGGTGATGTTCTTGATGGCGCCCTCGACCAGCTTGCCCTCTTCGAGGCCCGCGAGGGTCTCTTCCTTCAGGCTCGCGTTGATGGTCTCGAGGAACAGCTTGCGGGACAGCACGATGTTGCCGCGGCGGCGGTTGACCTTGATGACCTTCATGTCGAAGGACTTGCCGAGGTAGGGATCCAGGTTGCGGACGGGCTTCATGTCCACCTGGCTGCCGGGCAGGAACGCGCGGATGCCGATGTCCACGGCCAGGCCGCCCTTGACCTTCTCGAGCACGGTGCCGTGCACGGTCATGTTGGAACGGAAGGCCTTCTCGACCTCGTCCCAGATCTTCATCTTCTCGGCGCGCTCACGGGAGAGGCGCACATTGCCGTTGGCGTCCTCGAGCATCTCGAGGAGCACTTCCACGACATCGCCCACCTGCACGCCCTGCGTGCCGTCGGGGTTGTTGAACTCGTCAAGGTTGACGGTGCCCGAACCCTTGTAGCCGATGTCCACGATGACGTCTTTGCCGCGGATCTCCACGACGGCGCCTCGCACCACTTCTTCCTCACGGAGCCCACGAGTCTCACCCTGCAGGGCGGCCATGAACTCCATGCCGTCTGCGGAATCGTCCTCCTCGAACGCCGCGTCCAGCACGGTGATGCGGCCCATCTGCTTAGGGCCCTTCCCCTTGATGATTGCTTCTAACTTGGACATGTAGTCCACCTCTTCTTTTTGCGCCCACGCTCTGGTGGTGCGCTGGAATCCCGGCACACGAAGTCCGGCAGAACCGACAGCCTACCGTGGAAAACCCGACCTGACCAGCAAAGGAATCGGCACCCAGGCACAATGGCTCCATGTGCGTGGTCGGCTTCCAGTGGCTCCCGGGCTCTCAGGAGCCGCTTCTCCTCCTGGGGAACCGGGACGAGTACTACAAGCGGCCCACGGCCCCGCTGGCCTGGTGGGAGGGCGGCCGCATCCTGGCGGGGCGCGACCTCCAGGCCGGTGGTACCTGGCTGGGGGTCACCCGCACGGGCCGCGTGGCGGTCCTCACCAACTTCCGGGATCCCACCCTGATCCGGCCCAACGGACCCTCCCGGGGCCAGCTGCCCGTGCGCTTTCTGGAGGGCGATGCCTCGGCATCGGCATTCCTGGAGGGCCTTCGTCCGGAGGCGGCGTCCTACAGTCCCTTCAACCTGCTGCTCTATGACGGGGAGGACCTCCTGGGCTACGAGAGCCGCGGCGACCGGATGGTGCGCTTCGAGCCAGGCATCCACGCCGTGTCCAACGGCGCCTTCGACGAACCCTGGCCCAAGGTCGAGCGCCTGAAGGAGCAGCTGGCCCAGGTCGGGAAGGACCTAGGGGCGCTGCTGGAGGTCCTCCAGGACGATCGCCCCTTCCCCGATGCCTGCCTACCGCACACCGGCGTCTCCCTGGACTGGGAGCGGGTCCTGTCGCCCCTCTTCATCCGCACCCCCACCTACGGCACCCGCGCCGCCACGATCCTGCACCTGGGCCGCAGCAAAGGAGTCGTCATCGAGCGCACCTTCACCCCAGAGGGACTGGACAGCGAGCGCAGGTTCGAGTTGGTGCTCATCCCGAGAGGCGAGGGGAACGCCGATGAACGCCGATAAATAAACAGAGATGAACACCGCAAAAAACAATCAACCGATTCAGCAGCCCTTCTTCTGTTTAGCAGGTTCTCATCTGCGGTTCACGGCACTTTGCAGTTATCCCCGTCCATCTCTCTTATCCCCGTCCAAAGGCTTTTCCGCTTTAGACGCTGATGACCACGATCTCGGGATCGACTTCCTTCTGGAGCATGCCTTCGATGGCGACGAGGGTGCCGGTGAGGCTGGCGGGGCAGCTGCCGCAGGCGCCGACGTAGCGGATCATCACCTGCTTCTCGTGGCGGCCCACCAGCTCGAGGCCGCCGCCGTCCGCGGCCAGGGCCGGGAGGATGGAGCTCTCCAGCACCATGCGGATGTCGCGCAGCAGGGGGTCGTTCTCGTCCTCGACCTTGGTGAAGACTCGGGGCGCCACCGGCTCGCCGGTCGAGGCGCCGAGGCCCGCGGCGGCCCGGATGGGCGCGGCCAGCAGGGGCAGCATCTCGGGCCAGCCCTTGTCATCGGTCTTGGTGACGGTGAGGAACTTGTCCTGCATGAAGACGGACGTGACGTGACCCACGGCGAACAGGGCCTTGGCCAGCTCATCATGCTCGGCGGTCTCGGCGTTGGGGAAGGACTTGGGGAAGCCCACGGCCACGGCATCCTTCAGCACGAACTTGACGGCGTTGGGATTGGGCGTGTATTCGATCTCGGCGATCTTGGGCATGAGGACCTTCTTTTTTTAACCGCAGATGGCGCAGATGGGCGCAGATGAAAAAGCAGAAATCAAGGTGGGGCAGATCTGCGAAATCTGCGACATCTGCGGTTTCAATGTGGTTCTTGAGTTCATTCGGTACTCGCTTCTTCCTCGCCTTTGAGGGCGGCGTGGAGGGTGGCCCAGGGGAGGATGGCGCACTTGACTCGGCTGGGCAGGTCCTTCACGCCGCTGAAGAGCGTGAGGCGGCCGAGCAGGGGCGCCTGGGTGGCGGGGTCCAGCTCGCCGCGCACCATGCCGCGGAACTGCTCGATCATGGCCTCGGCCTCGGCTACGGCCTTGCCCTTGACGATGCCGGTCATGAGGCTGGCACTGGCCACGTCGATGGCGCAGCCGCTGCCCTGGAACTTGATGTCCGCCACCACGCCGTTCTCGATGACCAGCGAGAGCTCCAGCTGATCGCCGCAGAGGGGGTTGTGTCCCTCCGCATGGTGCGTGCAGGGGTCCAGCTTCCCGAAGTTCCGGGGCTTCTTGTTGTGCTCCAGGATCACCTGCTGGTACAGCTCACGAGGGTCAGTCATTTGAACAGCTCGATGGCTTTCTCGACGGCGGAGACGAGGACGTCGATGTCTTCGCGGGTGTTGAAGTAAGCGAAGGAGGCGCGGGTGGTGGCGGGGAGGTTGTAGCGGGCCATGAGGGGCTGGGCGCAGTGGTGGCCGGCCCGGATCACGACCCCTTCGCCGTCCAGCAGGCTGCCCATGTCGTGGGGGTGGATGCCCTCCACCACGAAGGAGATGACGCTGGCCTTGTCGCGGGCCTTGCCGAGGATGCGCAGGCCCGGGATGCGCTCCAGGCGCTCCGTGGCGTAGACGAGCAAGTCGTGCTCCTGGGCGGCGATGCGGTCAAGGCCCAGGTTGGTGAGGTAGTCGAGGGCGGCGCCCAGGCCGATGGCCGCGGCGATGGGCGGGGTGCCCGCCTCGAACTTGCCCGGAGCGGCCATGTAGGTGGTCTTCTCCCAGGTGACGGAGCGGATCATGTTGCCGCCGCCGTGCCAGGGCGGCATGGCCTCCAGGTGGGCCAGCTTGCCGTAGAGGGCGCCGATGCCCGTGGGGCCCGAGAGCTTGTGGCCGCTGAAGGCGTAGAAGTCCGCGTCCAGGTCCTGCACATCGACCTTGAGGTGCGGCACCGCCTGGGCGCCATCCACCAGCACGGGCACGCCCTTGGCGTGGGCCCGGGCGATGATTTCCTTGATGGGATTCACGGTGCCCAGCACGTTGCTGACGTGGGTCACGGCGAGCAGCTTGGTGCGCTCCGTGATCAGCTCGTCCAGGGACTCCAGGATCAGCTCGCCGTCGTCGGTGATGGGGATGACCTTGAGCGTGGCGCCCTTCTCCTGGGTCAGCATCTGCCAGGGCACGATGTTGGCGTGGTGCTCCATGGCCGATACCAGGATCTCGTCACCGGCCTGCACGACCCCTCGGCCAAAGGTCTGGGCCACCAGGTTGATGGCCTCGGTGGTGCCGCGGGTCCAGACGATCTCGCGCACCGACGCGGCGCCCAGGAAGCGGCGCACCTTCTCCCGGGCGGCCTCGTAGGAGTCCGTGGCCTGCTGGCTGAGGGTGCTGACGCCCCGGTGGACGTTGGTGTGTTCGTCCCGCTCGTACTTGGCCATGCGCTCAATGGCGCAGAGCGGCATCTGGCCGCTCACGGCGCTGTCGAGGTAGACCACCGGCTTGCCGTTGAGGACCCGCGAGAGCAGGGGGAAGTCGCGGCGGATGGCCGTGACATCGAGGGGCTGCAGGGTCGCGCTCATGCCAGCACTCCCAGCGAGGCGGCCTGGGTACGGGCCATGACCAGCTGGCGCAGGGCCCGGCGCACGCTGGCCACCGGCACGCGCTGCAGCACGTCCGCCGCGAAGCCGTAGGTGAGCAGGTTGCGGGCGTCGTCGGCGTTCAGACCGCGGCTCTCCAGGTAGAACAGCTCCTCGGGATCCAGCTGGCCCACGGCGGCGCCGTGGCTGCACTTCACGTCGTCGGCGTAGATCTCCAGCTGGGGCTTGGTGTCCACCCGGGCGGTCTCGGAGAGCAGCAGGTTGCGGCTCTGCTGCTTGGCGTCCGTGCCCTGGGCCCCGGGGGCCACGCGGACCTGGCCGTTGAAGATGGCGCGGGCCTTCCCGTCCACGATGCACTTGTGCAGCTGGTGGCTGACGGCGTTGGGCTCGGCGTGATGCATGAAGCTGTGAGTATCCGCCACCTGCTGGTCGTCCAGGAGGGCCAGGCCGTCCAGGGTGCCCTCGGCGCCTTCGGCCAGGCGCACCCAGGGGTGCTGCCGCGAGAAGCGGGCACCGAAGCTGAGGGTGCGGGAGTGGTACTGCCCGTGCCGGCCCACCTCGGCCTTGAGGGTGCCGATATGGAAGGCCTCGGGGGACTCGCGCTGGACGCGCTCGTGGCGCAGGATGGCGCCTTCGCCGATGCGGACCTCGACCACGGGACAGCTCAGGTAGGTGCCCTCGCCGAGGTGCTCTTCCACCAGCTCCAGCTCGGCTCCGGGTTCCAGCACCACCAGCACGCGCGGAAAGACCGCCACGGGGGCGTCGGCGCGGGTGAGGAACAGCAGGTGCAGGGGCAGAGCGACCTTCAGGTTCTTCGGCACCAGGATCACGGCGCCATCCTCGAAGCGGGCGCTGTTCAGGTCCTCGAAGAGCTCCGGGGTCAGGCCGTTCTTGACGGAGCCCAGGGCGTGGCAGGCCTCGCTGGCGGTGCTCAGGGGCAGGAACCGCACGCCGGCAGGGACCGCCGAGGCGCAGCTGGCGTGGGGCGCGTGGTGCCCGTTCACGAAGACCTGGCGCGTGCCCACCATCTCCGGCAGCAGGTAGGCGCTGATGTCCACGGTGGCCCGGGGTGCGGCACCGAAGGGGATTGCGGCCAAGGCCTTCAGATCGGTGTATTTCCAGGCTTCATCTTTGGTCGTTGGCAGGTCCCGCCCTTCCAGGCGCCCCTCAGCGGCTTCGCGCAGCGAAGCCCACTCGGCGGGCCTTGGCCCGCTGAGCAGGTCCACCAGCAGGTTGGAACCAACCACCATCGAGGTCATCGGGCGCCCCCGGCGGCGGAGGCCTCGAGGACCCAGTCGTAGCCGCGCTCCTCGAGCTCCAAGGCCAGCTCTTTGCCTGCGCTCTTCAGGATGCGGCCGCCGGAGAGCACGTGGACGTAGTGGGGCTGGATGGTTTCCAGGATGCGGGGGAAGTGCGTGATGATCAGCAGGGCCCGGTCGGCGCGCTGCAGGCGGTTGACGGCATCGCCCAGCACCCGCAGGGCGTCGATGTCGAGGCCGCTGTCCAGCTCGTCGAGGATGGCCAGCTTGGGCTCGAGCACTGCCATCTGGAGGATCTCGTTGCGCTTCTTCTCGCCGCCGGAGAAACCCTCGTTGAGGCTGCGGTCCAGGAACTCCTCCCGCATGGCCACCAGCTTGATCTTCTCGTGGATGAAGTCGTCGAACTCCAGGGGATCCAGCTCGTCCCGGCCCTCGGCCTCGGCCTTCTTGTTGTAGGCCAGGCGCAGAAAGGAGGAATTGCTCACCCCCGGCACCTCGATGGGGTGCTGGAAGCCCATGAACAGTCCGGCCCGGGCGCGCTCGTCCGCCGCCATGCTGAACAGGTCGCGGCCCTCGAAGAGCACCTCGCCGCCGGTTACCTCGTAGGCGGGATGGCCCGCCAGCACCTTGCCCAGCGTGGACTTGCCCGAGCCGTTGGGCCCCATGATCGCGTGGATCTCCCCCGCCTTGATCTCCAGGTCGATCCCCTTCAGCACCGGCGTGCCGTTGATCGAAGCCGTCAAGTTTTTGATCAATAGCATTTCAACTCCTGATTTGGAACCGCAGATGACGCAGATTGCGCAGATGTAACGGCTATCGGCGTCATCTGCGCCATCTGCGGTTTCATGTTCTTGCCCATCAACCCACACTTCCTTCGAGTTTCAGGCTCAGCAGCTTGGTGGCTTCGACGGCGAACTCCATGGGGAGCTCGCGGAAGACGTCTTTGCAGAAGCCGTTGATGATCATGCTGATGGCTTCCTCGGCGGGGATGCCGCGCTGCTGGAAGTAGAAGAGCTGCTCTTCGCCGATCTTGCTGGTGGTGGCCTCGTGCTCCACCCGGGCGCTGCGGTTTTGCACCTCGATGTAGGGGAAGGTGCTGGCGCTGCAGGACTGCCCGATGAGCATGGAGTCGCACTGGCTGAAGTTGCGGGCGCCCTCGGCCTTCGGCTGCACCTTCACCAGGCCGCGGTAGCTGTTCGAGCTGTCGCCGGCGCTGATGCCCTTGCTGATGATGGTGCTCTTGGTGTTGCGGCCGATGTGCACCATCTTGGTGCCGGTGTCCGCCTGCTGCTTGTGGTTGGTGAGGGCCACGCTGTAGAACTCGCCGATGCTCTCGTCGCCCAGCAGGATGCAGCTGGGGTACTTCCAGGTGATGGCGCTGCCGGTCTCCACCTGGGTCCAGCTGATGCGCGAGGCCACGCCCTTGCAGAGGCCGCGCTTGGTCACGAAGTTGTAGATCCCGCCCAGGCCGTTCTTGTCCCCGGCGTACCAGTTCTGCACGGTGCTGTATTTGATCGATGCCCGGTCCAGGGCCACCAGCTCCACCACCGCCGCGTGCAACTGGTTGGTGTCGAACTGGGGGGCGGTGCAGCCCTCCAGGTAGCTCACGCTGGCGCCTTCCTCGGCGACGATGAGGGTGCGCTCGAACTGGCCTGAGTCCTTGTTGTTGATGCGGAAGTAGGTGCTCAGGTCCATGGGGCAGGTGACGCCCTTGGGGATGAACACGAAGCTGCCGTCCGTGAACACCGCGCTGTTGAGGGCCGCGTAGAAGTTGTCGGAGGAGGGGACCACGCTGCCGAGGTAGCGCTTGATCAGCTCCGGGTGCTCACGCACCGCCTCGCTGAAGCTGCAGAAGATGATGCCGACGGTGGCCAGCTTCTCCTTGTAGGTGGTGGTGACGCTCACGGAGTCGAAGACCACATCCACGGCCACGCCCGCCAGGGCCGCCTGCTCGTTGATGGGCACGCCCAGCTTCTCGAAGGTGCGCTTCAGCTCCGGGTCCACCTCGTCCATGGAGGCGTACTTCGGGGTCTTCTGCTTGGGGGCGCTGTAGTAGACGATGGCCTGGAAGTCGGGGCGGGCGTAGTTCACTTTCGCCCAGTCCGGCTCGGCCATGGTCAGCCAGTGGCGGTAGGCCTTCAGGCGGAACTCCAGCAGCCAGTCGGGTTCACCCTTCTTGGCCGAGATGAAGCGGATGGTGTCCTCGCTCAGTCCGGGCGCGGCGCTGTCTGCTTCGATATCCGTCACGAAGCCGTACTTGTATTCCTGGCTGGTGACCACGTTGAAGGTGGAACTCATTCGAGTCTCCCGAGTCCTTCCAGTGTGGAATCTCGACTAAATTTGTCAACTTAATACATCGTGCCCGAGGTCACGGGTTGGCGGCGCCGGGTTCCGGATCCTCCAGCTCCTTCAGGAGCACGCGGATCTGACCGACCACGCCCTTGGCCTGGAGCTCATTGAGGTCGCCGGGGTCGGCGTCCAGGCCCGCCTTGAGCAGGGCCCTGGCTTCATCCTTCTCGCCCAGCCCGGCCAGGGCCGCGCCCAGCTGGAAGTGGTTGATGATGGTGGGCTCCTTCTCCAGGAGGGGGTCCAGGAGGCTGATGATGTCCTGGTGTTTCTTCAGGGCCAGGAGGTACTGGCCCAGCAGGGTGCGGGCCCGGGGCTCCAGGCCCGGCAGGGGATGGGCGTGGAGGCGCCGGACCTCGATCAGGTCCTGCTCGGTGACGGGGCCGTTCATCAGCCGGTAGGCCTGCCGCATGAGGGCGGCCTCCCAGGCGCCGGTGCTCTTGGGGTGGCGGGTCAGGTAGGCATCCAGGGCCCGGGCGATCTCATCCTCGCGCTTCCGCTCCATGAGGTGCTCCAGCGCCAGGCGCAGGGCCAGGAAGCAGAGCCGGGGGTGGCGGTCCGAGCAGGCGAAGTCCAGGGCGGCCTTGAGCTGCTTCTCGGGCTCCTTGAGGAAGGCCAGGCGCAGGTCCAGCCACTCCGAGCGCTGACTGCGGCCCTTGCGGCGGGCCCGCTTCAGCAGCATTCCGGCCCCTTCGGGCTGCTGCTCGTCCAGCAGGGACTCGGCCTCATCCAGCAGCAGCTGGGTGCCGGTCTTGCCATCCCGGGCCTCCCGCAGCTGGGGGTGGTTCTCGGCGTCCACCATCAGGAGCAGGTTGGGATCGCCCGGGTTCTGCAGGAGCAGCTCCTGGAGGATGGCGAAGGCCTTGGGCCGCTCTTCCTGCAGCAGGTAGGCCTCGGCCAGGGCCTCGCGCACGTGCAGGTCGCCCGGCAGGTAGGTGCTGGCTTCCTTGAGGGTGGGCACCGCCTGGGCGCTCTCCCCCCGGGCCAGGTGGACCTGCCCCATGAGCAGCAGGGTCTCGCCGTCCCGGCGCCGGGCCACGGACTCCTGGGCGGCCTCGAGGGCGCCCTGCAGGTCGTCCTGGTCCAGGAATAGCTCGGCCAGCAGCATGCGGGGCTCGGGGTCGTCCGGGCGCAGGTCCGCGGCCTTGCGCAGGGCCTCGATGGCCTGGTCGGCCTGGTCCGGCAGCTCCTGGAGCAGCTTGGCCAGCAGCATCCAGGCCTCGAAGTGGCGGGGGCTCAGGCCCACGGCCTTCCGGGCCATGGCCTCGGCCTCCTCGAAGTTCTGGGCGGCCTCGTGGAGCGAGGCGATGGTGAAGATCAGCTCGTAGTTCTTGGGGTCCAAGGGCAGGGCCTGGCCCAGGCGATGGGCGGCGCCGGGCAGATCGGCGGTTTCCAGCAGGGCCGAGGTCTCCAGCAGGGCGCGCTTGAGCTGGGACATGGACCGGGGCCGGGCGATGGGCAGGATGCGGGCCCGGTAGCGGGTGAACACCTCCCGGGCGCTGATCAGGTGCAGGTTCTCCTCGACCAGGTGCTCCCAGCGCTCGGAGAAGGCGTGGGCATCCAGCTGGCGGTTCTGCTCCATCTCCTGGACCAGGGCCATGAGCCCGTTGCGGAGCATCACCTCGCTGCGCTCCAGCTTGCCTAGCTGGTCGGAGACCGTCTCCAGGTAGGTCTCCACCCGCCGCACGGTCTCCTCGAGGCCCGTGATGCGCTCCAGGAGGTGTTCCTCGAGGTCCTCGCCAGCGTCCGATTCCTCGCCTTCGTCCTCCCAGGTCTGGTCCCCAGGCAGGATCAGGAGGCGCGTGCCGCACTTGGCGCAGGTCTCCCGCTCTCCGATATTCCAGGAAAGGCAGTTCTGGCAGTAGGAACCGGGCAAGTCGTTGGCCATGGTTTTAGTTTAAGGGGTATGGTGGTCCCCGGGCGGTGAAGGTTTTATCCTGGTAGAGGCAAGGAAGATCCCATGAGCGATGAACAAGATCGGCAGACCAAGCGGCAGGAAGCCATGGAGTGGGTGGGCAAGGCCTACCAGCTCCACATGAAGCATGAGGTGGAGAAGGCCATCGCCCTCTACACCAAGTCCATCGAGATCTGCCCCACGCCGGAGGCCTACACCTTCCGGGGCTGGGCCCGCTCCTTCGAGAAGGACTATGCCGCGGCCATCGAGGACTGCCACCGGGCCATCGACCTGGACCCCGAGTTCGGCAACCCCTACAACGACATCGGCGCCTACTACGTGGAGCAGGGCGAGCCCGACGAGGCGATTCCCTGGCTGCACATGGCCCTCAAGGCCAAGCGCTACGAGAGCTACTGCTTCCCCCACTTCAACCTGGGTCGGGTCTTCGAGGCCAAGGGCCAGCTGGACAAGGCCCTGGAGCACTTCCACAAGGCCCTGGAGGAGAACCCCCGCTACGCCCTCGCCGCCAAGGCCGTAGAACGGGTGAAGGGCAAGCTCGCGCCGAAGAACCCCGAGACCATCAGTTGAGCGGAACTACTCCGCAGGGCCGGAGCCCGCGGGCCGCAGGGTGATATCCAGGTCCCGCTCCGCCTCCAGCTGGGTGAGGTCAGACCGGAGCTGGGGCACGGACACGCCCGGGCCCAGGATGAGGGTCGCCCGCATGCGGAAGAGGGGCGCCCCGGTCCAGGGCGCGGGCTGGGTCAGGGTCTCCAGCTCCTCGATGTTGATGCTGTGGACCTTCAGCAGGGCGGTCACGGACTGGACGATGCCCGGCGTGTCCAGGGAGACCGTCTCCAGGACGTAGGGGCGGCCGTCCCGGGGGGCCTCGGGCCGCTGGGTGGGCTTCAGGGCCAGGCGCAGGCCCAGGGTCGCCTCCTGGGCGCCCAGGTCCGCTGCCAGGGCGTCCAGGCGCTCCGGTGCCAGGGCCACCAGCATGATCACGGCGAACTCGCCGCCGAGGATGGCCATCTTGCTTTCCTCGATGTTGCCGCCCTGCCTCGCCACGAGGCGGGACAGGTCATCGACGATGCCGACCCGGTCGGGTCCGAGGGCGGTGAGGACGGCGAAGGCGGAGACGCTCATGGCTGCAAGTCTACCAAGGGTCGGGGGCTGCCGGGCGTTCCGCCGGTCCCCGGGCCCCCGATCTGTGCTGAACTGGAGGGGAGGTCTCCCATGCAGCTCACCATCGCCCACAGCCCCGATTCCGACGACGCCTACATGATGGCGCCCCTGGCCCTGGGCTGGCTGGATCCGGACGGCTTCGAGATCGAGTTCATCCGCAAGGACATCGAGCAGCTCAATGCCGAGGCCACCGAGACCCGCTATGACGTCACGGCCATCAGCTTCGGCGCCTATCCCGAGCTGCGCGACCGCTACGACCTGCTCACGGCCGGCAGCAGCATCCAGGAGGGCACGGGTCCCTTGGTGGTGAGCCGGAAGCCCCTGGCAGCCGCCACCCTGAAGGACCTCACCATCGTCATTCCGGGCCGGCGCACCAGCGCCTACCTGTCCATGCGGAAGTGGTGTGCCGAGCAGGGCTTCGAGCCCGCCGTAGAGCTGCTGCCCTTCGACCAGATCCTGCCGGCGGTGGTCGCGGGCCGCTACGAGGCGGGCCTGCTCATCCACGAGAGCCAGCTGATGTATCAGGAGGCCGGTGCCCAGCTGGTGGTGGACCTGGGGGCCTGGTGGAAGCAGGCCTACGACCTGCCCCTGCCCATGGGCGGCAACGCCATCCGCAAGGACCTGCCCGCCGACATGAAGCAGCGCTTCGCGGTGCTCATGCGCCACAGCGTCGAGCTGGCCCGGGAGCGCCACTGGGAGAGCGTGGACTACAGCCAGTCCTTCGGCCGCGGCATGGACCGCGAGATGATCGGCCGCTACGTGAACGCCTGGGTCAACGAGTTCACCGTGGACCCCGGCCCCCGCGGCCGTGAGGCCGTCACGAAGCTGCTGGGCCTAGAGCCCGTGTGGATCCAGGGCTGAGCCAGGCTTACTTGCAAACAGCACTGCACTTTGAAATCGCCAGCAACACCTTGGTGGAGGCGTCATAGTACTCGCCGTCGAGCAGCGCGTTGGCACCGGCCTTGTCACCAGCCTGGGCCTTCTGCAGCACACTCGCGGCAACCGAATGGAAATGCGCGTGGGTCGTCTTCACTTCGGTGAATTCGGGCTTAGCTTCCATGTTCTGGCCGCCTGCCCCATGAATCCACGTTCCCAGCTCGCACTGGTCACTCTTGCAGACCGTGTTGGGGTCCAATACCTCGGTGCTGTTTCCATCAATGACCATGCGAAGCCGGATCTTCCATTGCTGGTGAGCGCCAATAGCTGCCTGGAAATCCATGACCACCTCCCTTGGGTGCGATGACTGTAGCCCCTGTCATCGGAACCAGCGGGGGCCAGCCCTTAGGAGAATTTTTGAATTTCATGCAATGTCTAGATTTTTGGTAGACGCCGACCACCCTCACCCCTGCAACAAGGACGGGGAAGGCCTGAATCAGGACCGGATTATCAGGTTTCCCCGCAGGCCGGGGCCCGGAGTGGCTACAGGTACTCCACCGCCAAGCCCTCGTGAGCCAGAGAAAGAGATTCGATGACAACGCCGCTTCCGTTGGCATTGAGCGGCGAATAGTCCAGCTTGAAGGGGAAGGCGTTTATCAGCCTCCAGGTCACAACCGGTTCATGCTTTTCGTTGAGGAGGCTGATGGTTACATCGCGCCTCTCAATGGTGTTGAGCTGGGCGGTATTGATCCATTTATAGAAATCACCGTCGCTCTTCGTTACCCCACGCTTCAACACGATCGGGGAGAATTTCTTGTGCCCGGGCATCAACGTCGCAGCGTTTTGAGGGGAAGCCCCGTTGTGATAGGGGACCACCTCAAGCTCGATCGACAGACCACTGACTTCGGTGAAACCGATATTGCCCCCACCCCAGTTGACGGCGAAGTGATTGTTCGTCTGGGAGTAGTTCATGACCAGCCTCCGGAGGGTGGTGAGCAGGGAACGCTTGTTCTTTGGCAAGCGAGTTGTTTGAACAGGGATCATGAGGCGGAAGTGTAGGTCAAGGTCCGGGCGTTGGCAACCGCACCCCGATCCCCGGCACGGTCCAGCCAGATCAACCGGACTGCACTTTCGGTACCCCTTGGCATGGCCTCCGCGAACGGGGCTCACTGCCCGTCCCGTCCGGAGCTTCCTGGCGGTGCGCAGGGAGCAGGCGGCGGGTGGCTACTCCCGTCCCGCCTCCAGCCGGATTGCCACGCGCTGCTTGCGGCCTTCGCGGGTGATGTCGAGCGTGGCGCTGCTGCCCAGGGGGAGGGCTTCCACCACGTCCAGGAGGGCGTCCAAGTCCTCCACGGCCTTGCCGTTCACGGCCTGGATGAGGTCGCCAGGCACCACGTGGCGACCGTCCACGGCCACGCCCCGGAGGCCGGCGCGAGCGGCGGCACCACCCCGAGCCACCTTGCCCACCATGATGCCCTTCTGGGCGCCGAAGGCGCGCTCCACCAGGCGCGCCGCCACGGGCTCGAAGCCCAGGTCCGGGCGCTCGAGGCGGCCCCGGGCGATGAGCTGGGGCACCACGCGGTTCACGGTGTCCACGGGCACGGCGAAGCCGATGCCGGCGCTGGCGCCGCTGGGACTCTGGATGGCGGTGTTGACGCCGATGAGCCGGCCCGCACTGTCCAGCAGCGGCCCGCCGCTGTTGCCGGGGTTGATGGCGGCATCGGTCTGGATGACTCCCGCGATGCGCCGCTGGGTGACGCTCTGGATCTCCCGGCCCAGGGCGGACACCACGCCGGTGGTGAGCGTCTGGTCCAGGCCAAAGGGGTTGCCGATGGCCAGCACCGACTGGCCCACCTGCAGGTCCGCGCTGGTGCCCAGGGGGATGGGGCGCAGCTTCGGGGGCGCCTTGGCCAGCTGCAGCACCGCCAGGTCCTTGTCTGGAGCGCCGCCGACGTAGGAAGCCTCGTGGCGGCTGCCGTCGGCCAGGGTGATGGTGGCCCGGGCCGCGCCCTGGATCACGTGGAAGTTGGTGACCACGTGACCCTCCGTGTCCCAGATGAACCCTGTGCCCGATCCCGCGGGCACCTCCACCACCTCGAAGCTGAAGAAGCCCCGGCTCCGCTCCTCGGTGGTGGTGATGTAGACCACGCTGGGGGCGGCCTCCTTGAACCGCTGGATGGAGATCCGCTCCCAGTCGTAGAGGGCGCCGCGGGGCTCCACTGGGCGCGGCCGGGCGAGCCCGGGGGCGACCGCATGACCGCACCAGCCCGCGAGCAGGCTGGCGGCAATGACTCCGAGAACGAGCAGGGGCTTGCGCATGGAGGCTCCTCGGGGGCCGAGTGTACCCGCGCGGAGGCCTGGCTGGGAGGGGGCGGGTGCCGCGTGCCGATCAGAGCTTGAAGGATCCCACCACCGCCCGGAGCCCCTCGGCCACCCGGGCGAGCTCGTCCGAGGTCTTGGCGATCTCCTGGACCGTGGAGGCCAGCTCATGGGTGGCGGAGGCGTTCTGGGCGAGGCGGCCGGTGGTCTGCCCCATCATGGCGGCCACCTCCTGGCCCGTGCGCTCCTGGTCCCGCGACAGGCCACCGATCTCCCGGATGCTCTCGGCCATGCCGTCGATGCGCTCCCGGATCGCTGTCAGGCCGGCCAGGGTGCTGTCCACGCCCTGCACCCCTCCGGCAACGGCCTCCTGGGTGCGTTGGATGAGCCCCTCGATCTCCCGAGCGGCCCCGCCCGAACGCTCCGCCAGCTTCCGGACCTCCTCGGCCACCACGGCGAAGCCTTTGCCCTGGGCGCCAGCCTTGGCCGCTTCGATGGCGGCGTTGAGGGACAGCAGGTTCGTCTGGCGGGCGATCTCCTGGATGACGCTCACGGCGTTCACGATCTGGCCCGTGACCTGCTTGATGTCGGCCATGCCCTGGGCGGTGCTCTGGCCGGTCTCGGCGCTGCGGCTGGTCTCCTGGACGACCTCCTGGCTGCGGCTTTCCGTCTCCTGGGTGCGGCTGGCCACCCGGCCCGCGCTGCTGCCCAGGGCCAGCAGGGCTTCGGCGACACCCTCGCCGGCCACCTTCAGGTCTTCGCTCACCCCGGCGATCTCATTCACGGCCTGGGCCATCTGGTCGGCGGAGGCAGCGAGCTGCGTGCTGCCCGAGGCCACCCGCGCCGCGTACTCCGACACGTCCAGGACCGTCTTCCGCATGCTGCTGTTGTACTCATTGAAGGCCTGGGCGGCCTGCCCGACCTCATCCTCGGAGCTGACCTGGATCTGGTGGGCGAGGTCGCTGTTGCGGAGGCCCTTCACCAGGTGGCGGAGCGGCAGGATCATCCGGCGGGACAGGCCCCGCGCCAGGAAGAACAGGAGCAGAGAGATCGCCAGGACCCCCGCCAGCATCGTGAGAGCGATGCCGCGGATCGCGCGGTCCACATCGTCCACATAGACGCCGGTCCCCACGGTCCAGCCCCAGGGCGCGAAGGTGCGGACATAGCTCTGCTTGGGGAACAGGCCCGCCTTCCCCGGCTTGGGGAACTCGTAGGCATGGAAGCCGCCGGCGGGGTTCTGGGCCACGTGATCCAGGTCCCGGAAGAGCTTGGCGAGGGTTGGATCGCCCAGGTCATCGGTGAGCTTGCCCGCCCAGTCCCGGCGGATGGCATGGGTGATGATCCGGGGACCCGGGGCTTGGATCCACAGGTAGTTGGTCTGGTCGTAGCGGAGGTTCTCAAGGATCTCCTTGCCCCGGGCCTGGGCGGTCTCCAGGCTGCGCTTCCCCAGCCGCACCTGGGCTTCCTGCTCCTGGAGGAGGGTGATCGCCAGCTCCACGACCTGCTTCAGGCCGTCCTGCTTGGCGGCCAGCACGGACCGGTGGAGGGTCGGCAGCACGTAGGCCCCGAAGAACAGCACAAAGAGCGCCACCGGCATGAGGCTGATGGCCAGGACCTTGCCGGCGAGGGAGCGGAACCGGAAGCCGCGGCGGAAGTTCATGGAGGCTCCAGGCAGTGCTGAGGGAGAAGACCTTTTCGTCCCCTGAGAGGGAAGGTTTACTTTGGGTAACCTCATGCAGATAACCTGAGCAAATAATGCTTACATGTCTTGACGAAGGTTGGATGGGAACGAGATTTTATTTCGGACCAGGCCCCTTTTTTGCCACCCGGGGGGATGGCAAAAAGGAGGCTCACATTCCCCATCCAAGGAGGCGTTATGACGATCCTTCGCACCCGCACCCCTCAGTCGCCGCAGACCACGGCCGCGGCCCTGGAACCCTTCCGGCTCATGCGTGATTTCATGCGCTGGGACCCGCTCCGGGACTATGACCTGGGTGGCCCGGAGATGGCCTTCATGCCGAGCTTTGACGTGAAGGAAACGCCGGATGCCTACCAGTTCAAGGCCGACCTCCCCGGCATCCTCGAGGCTGATCTGGAGATCAGCCTCGAAGGCACCCGCCTCACCGTGGCGGGCAAGCGCGAGGAGGAGATCCTCAAGGAAGGCGAGCGCACCCACCTGGCTGAGCGCAGCCATGGCCGGTTCAGCCGCACCTTCACCCTGCCCGAGGATGTGGAAGGGGAGAAGGTGGTGGCCGAGCTCCGCAATGGTGTGCTGACCCTGATGGTGCCCAAGCGGCCCGAGGTCCGGCCCCGCAAGATCAACGTCAGTCTCGGGTGAGGGGAGGAACTCTCCGAATCAGTTGTAGAAGTAGATCCTCGGCCCGAAGGTGCCGGTGACGGCGTCGTTGAGCCTGACCACGATGTCGCCATCGGCGATCACCAGGTCGGGCTTGCCGTCGCCGTTCATGTCCGCGATGGCCACGCCCATGGGGCCGTAGCCGCCGGGGTAGTTGACCGCCGTCAGGAGGGTTCCCGCGGCGCTGGCGCTCTGGAGGAGGACCGAGACCGCGCCGGGAGAGCCGGGCAGACCCTCGCAGGCCACGGCCACGTCAGGCCTGCCATCCCCATTGAGGTCGCCCACAGCCAGGGCCGTGGGGCGGTATTCGGTGGCGTAGCTCACGGGGGCGGCGAAGGCCCCGGGCGTGGTCTGCAAGAGGACACTGAGGCCCTGGGTGCCGGGTCCGGTCGCGGCCCCGTGGTTGGCGGTCAGCAGGTCCAGCTTGCCGTCCCCGTTGAGGTCCGCGGCCTTGATGGCCACGGGCTGGATGCCGGTGGCGAAATCCACGGCCGGGGCGAAGACGCCCGCGGCGGTCTGGAGCAGCACGGACACCGAGTTGGCGGTGGTGGCGACGGCGACGTCCGCGCGGCCATTGCCGTCCAGGTCCGCCACCGCCACCGCCAGGGGATCGCCACCCACGGCATAGGTCACCGCCGCATTGAAGGTGCCAGCTGCGGTCTGGGTGAAGACCAGGACGTTGCTGGCGCCGCTGGCCGCGACGACGAGGTCCGCCCGGCCGTCGCCGTTAAGGTCGCCCACGGCCACGTCCAGGGGGCTGCGGCCCGGGGTGGCGAGCACCGTGGCCGCAAGGAAGAAGCCGGGCCGGGCGGGATCCGCCAGCCGCACGGAGACGGTCCTGTCCGCCGTGTTGGCGACCACCAGATCGGGGCGGCCGTCCCCGTTCACATCCGCCAGCACCAGGTTCGCCGGTCCCGCACCAACGCCGAAGCGCACGGGCTCCGCGAAGACCCCCTCGGGGCCCTGTCGTCGGGTGGAGACAAAGCCGGGCGTGGCGGTGCCCTCGAGCTCCGTGGACACCAGGCCCAGGATGTCTTGCATCCCGTTGGCGTCGAGGTCGGCCACCGCGATGGCATTGACCAGATAGGAAGAGGAAGGACCGAGGTGGAGGTCAGAGCTGGAACACCCGAGCAGGGCGAGCACGCCCAGAGAACCAAGCAGCAGCGTGGAACGGGAACGCATGGGCACCTCCTTGAGTCTGTCCAGACAAGGATGGAAGGAAGGCCGGAGCCCCGCAAGGGGCCGGGGGGGGGCGATGGTCGCGAACCGGACCCCTCAGGGCGTGCGGGTCCGCTCCAGCAGGTGGCCGACGCCGTGGGCGTAGTAGTCCAGGAGGGGGGCCTTGTGGGGGGGCAGCACCAGGTGCCCGTCCACGGACAGCAGGATGCGTCGAAGGGTCAGCACCCGCAGGCCCACCTCGAAGGTGCGCTGGAAGGACCCCCGGGGCAGGTGCAGGGGCAGGCCCAGCTCCTGGGCCCGGGCCAGGGTCTCCAGCACCTGGTCCCGGAAGGGCGCGCGGCCCGGCGCCTCGCCGCCCACCTCCCGGTAGACCCAGGCCACCACGGCCACGGGAGTGATGGGGACCTCGTTCCCCACGGCCTGCAGCAGGTCCGCCGCGAAGGTCTCCAGCAGGGGGCGGCGGGTCTCCCAGTCCAGGTCGCGCAGGTCGGCGCCCCTCAGGGCCGTGGCGGCATGGATGGGGGTGCCGAAGTTGGCCACCGCGTAGCCGAAGCGGTGGAAGCGGCGGGTGGCGCCCCGCCAGACCAGGCCCAGCAGCCAGAGGGAGGTGCGCCGCAGCAGGGCTAGGGGGCCACGCTTGGGCTTGCCCAAGCCCTCCCGCACCAGGTTGCTGTCCTCCACCACCCGGTCGTAGTTGATGCCCACGGGAATGAAGACCAGGTCCTTGGCTCCGGCCCGCAGCATGTAGTCCAGCAGGCCCAGCTTCGGGGCCTGGAGCCGCCCGTCCCGGCTGAGGCCACCCTCCAGGAAGATGCCCTGGGTGGTGCCCTGGGCCACGGTGCGCTGCACGTAGCGCTCGAGTACCGCGTGGTAGAGCGGATCCCGGAAGCGGCGCCGCACGAAGAAGGAGCCGAAGCTGCGGAAGAGCTTCTCCAGGGGCCAGACCCGGGCCCACTCGCCCACGGCGTAGGAGATGGAGACCCGGTTGGCCAACAGGAAGGCCACCAGTAGGTAGTCTGCGTTGCTGCGGTGGTTCATGACGTAGACCACGGAGGCGTCGCGGGGGATCCGGTTCAGCGCGGCCTCGGCGCTGCGGCCGATGCGCACCCGGTAGCAGGTGCGCAGCAGCCAGCCCGCCAGGCGCTTGCCGTAGCGGTAGGTGGTGATGAGGTTGAAGCTGGGGATGATCTCGTCCAGGTAGAGGCTCACGTCCGCCAGCAGACTGGCCTCCTCCCGGCCGGTCTCCTGGGCCAGGGCCGTCACCCGCTCGCGAAGGTCAGTGTCCGCCAGCAGCTCCGCCTTCATCCGCTGCTTGCGGGTGACCGTGACAGGGTTGAGCCGGAAGCCCAGCTCCCGCCGGGTCCGGAGCGCATGGCGCCAAGCCCAGCGCCGGAACCAGCGCTTCCCGAAGCGCCCGAGGAGCGCCAGGAACACAAGACCCCCCACCGCGAGGGCCAGCAACCACTGTTTGGGAGTCATGCGCCGAGTATGGACCGATCCTGCACCATCGTGCAGCTACTCGTAGCGCAGGGCCTCGATGGGGTCCAGCTTGCTGGCCTTGGCGGCGGGGTAGAGGCCGAAGATGACGCCGATGGCGGCGGGGACGGCGAAGGCGCTGACGACGGCCCAGAGGGGGATGCGGCCCACGGTGCCCAGCAGGGCCTTGCCGACGATGGCGCCCAGGCCGTAGCCCAGCAGGATGCCGGCGGTGCCGCCGAACACGGAGAGCAGCGCGGCCTCGATGAGGAACTGCAGCAGTACGTCCTTGCGCTTGGCGCCCACGGCCTTGCGGATGCCGATCTCCCGGGTGCGCTCGGTGACGCTCACCAGCATGATGTTCATGATGCCGATGCCGCCCACCAACAGGGCGATGGAGACCATGCCGCCCGCCACGGAGGTGATGATCCCGGTGATGCTGCCAATGATGGAGGCGAACTGCTTGGGGCTGAAGACCCGGAAGCCCTCCTGCTCCTTGGGCTTGAGGCCCTTGATCCGGCGCAGCGCGTCGCCCACCAGGTCCGCGCCGTCATCGGCGCTGATCTTGGGGTCGATGCGCACCTGGAAGAAGAGCTGGCGGCGCTGCTGGTCCGTGAGCAGGGCCAGGCCTGTGCTGAGGGGGATGATGACGTTGCTGTCCGGGTCGCTGCCGATGGTGGTGCCCCGCTCCTCAAGCACGCCGACGATCTCGAGGCTGAGCGTGGGGGTCTGCAGGAGCTTGCCGATGGGGTTGCCCTTGATGTCGAGCTTCTCGACGACCTTGGGGCCGATGATCGCCACCTTGTTGCCCAGGCGGAGGTCGCTGGGGACGAAGTTTCGGCCCAGGGTCAGGCTGATGTCATTCAGCTCGAGGTAGCTGTCATCGCTCATGACCAGGGTAGTGCTGGTCGTACGGCCGTTGGCCTTCACCTCGGAGTTGGTGATGGCGAGGGGCGTCACCTGGGTCACCTGGGGGACGGCCCGCTGCAGGGCCTTCAGGTCGTCCTGGGTGAGGTCCCGGTTCTTCACCTTCACGAACTGGTCGAAGGGGATGTCCTGGGGCATCAGGGGCCGGACAAAGAGGGTCTGGCTGCCGGCCCGCTCGATCTGCTTGAGGACGCTGCGTTCCAGGCCCTGGACCAGACTCACCACGATGATCACCGCCGCCACGCCGATGATGATGCCGAGGGCCGTGAGCATCGAGCGCAGCTTGTTGGCCCGGAGCGCCTTCAGGGCGGCCTGGAAGGGCTCGACCGCGCTCATCACGGCTGGGCGCCCTTCTTCTTCCTGGCGTCCTGTTCGAGCTGGGTGTCGGACTTGAGCTTCAGCTTCACCGAGGCCCGGTCCTTCATCTCCTTGAGCTTGCGGATGGGTCCCGTCAGCACTCTCTCGCCCTCGGCCAGGCCCTCCTTCACCTCGTAGTGGTTGGTGTTGGCGATGCCCGTCTTGATGGATCGCTCCGAGGCCCGGCCGTCCTTGTGGACCATGACGATGCTGCGGGTCTCGGGGCTGAGGAGCCCCTTCTTCTGGGCGTCTTCCAGGGTGCCCTCCCGCTCCAGCACCGACTGCAGCGGCACCCGGAGGACATTCTTGGCCTCCGCGGTGAGCACCACGGCGCGGGCGCTCATGCCGGGGCGCAGGCGGTCGATGCTCTCGGCGCCCATGTCCAGGGCCACCTTCACCTTGTACATGTTGGAGTCCTGGCCGATCTTCTCGGCGGCGGTGGCGATCTCCCGGACCTTGCCCTGGAAGACCTTGCCCGGGAAGGACTCCACCGTGACCTGGGCCGGCTGGCTGAGCTTGAGCCGCACGACTTCGCTCTCATTGACCTTGATCTCGGCGATGAGGTCACTCATGTCGGAGATGACCATCAGCACCGCGCCCGGCAGGTTGCTCATGCCGGGGATGGCGGTCTCGCCCTTCTCGGCCTTGAGCCCCGTGACCCGACCCGGGATGGGCGCCACCAGCACGGACTTGCTGAGGGCGTCCCGCATGGCCGCCACGTTCGCCTGGCCCTGCTGGACGGCGGTCTGGGCGGTCTGGAAGCTGAACTCGGCGCTGTCCCGGTTGAGCCGGGCCTGGCGGAAGTCCTCTTCGGAGATGAGGCCCTGGCCGTAGAGGGTCTCCAGGCGCCGGAAGGTGTCCCGGGCCTTGGCCTGGGTGCCTTCCAGCCGGGCGGCGTCCTTGGTCTGGCCGGTCAGGGCCGCCTCGGCCTGGATCAGCCCCTGCTTGAGGCGCTCCTGGTCGATGGTCACCAGCAGGTCGCCCGCCTTCACGTCCTGGCCGTCCTTGACGTGGAGGGTCTTGATCTCGCCCATGACCGAGGTGCCCACGTTGATGCGGGTCATGGCCTGGATCTCGCCGCTGGCCACGATGGTCTCGCGGATGTCGCCCCGCCCGAGGGTGTCCCAGGCGAAGGCGCTGTCCTCGTCCCGGGCCCCGCCGAAGGCCACGCCGAGGCCGATGAGGACCACCAGAGCCACGGCTCCGCCGATGACAAGTTTCATATTCCGGGAGGCCATCTACTTGGCCCCGAGCAGGCGCATGCCAATGGCACAGGCCATGGGCACGAGGACGGCCAGCAGCGCCCCGGCGGTCTTGATGCGGACCAGGTAGCGCAGGGCCAGGAAGGCCAGCGCGGCCTCGGTGAAGTAGAAGAGGTCCAGGGCATAGTAGAGGGCCTGCAGCTTGATGCTGTCCACGTGGAGGAAGTAGCCCAGGGAGGTCGGGGCCACCTTGTCGGGGGTGAGGCCGCCGATGGGCCGCACCAGGCAGATCACCGCGATGAGCAGCATGTGGGGCAGCTTCACGAGGCCAGGCACGATGGCGGCGCTGAGGGCCTGGAGATAGCTGGGCGCCTCGGCCTCGGGCAGGGCCTTCCCGATCAGCCAGTAGAAGAGGGCCACCAGCGCCATGGCCGCAGGCGTGATGAACAGGACGCCAAGGATGCCGAAGGGCAGGATGAACTTCTTCTGCATGTCGATGACCATGTCGATCTGCGCCGCCTGGATCTGCGGGTTGCGCTCCAGGATGGGTCGGAGCATCTCGTCCACGTCCACCTTCAGGCCCCAGATGACCGTGATGACCAGGGAGGCGACCATGACCGCGCCCAGGGCCCAGCCCAGCTGGGAGCCTGATTGAGGCGGCGGAACAGCTCCACGGGAGCCGTGAACACGCCGACGAGCTGGTCCAGCAGGCCTGGCGCCTGGGGACGCGGCGCCTCGGGCTGCTCGCCATACAGGGAGGAAGGCTGTTCACTCATGGCAAGGACCTCTCAGACATCGAGCCAACTTTAACGCACCTGCGGGGCCCGGGCCAGGATGGCCGCGGCGCCTGGCCTGGCCGCCGGTGCTACATTGAGGGCTCATTGCCGCCCAGGAGTCCCATCCCATGTCCGCCCTGGATCGCCTCGCGGAGCGCCAGCTGGTGGTGGTGACCGGGAAGGGCGGGGTCGGCAAGACCACCCTCGCCTCGGTGCTGGGCCGCCTCCTGGCCGCCCGGGGTCGGCGGGTGCTCCTGCTGGAGGTGGACCCGCGGGAGAGCCTCCACCAGGCGCTGGGGACCGAGCCCTCGGGCGGTGAGATCGTGCCCGCGGGTCCGAGGCTCTGGCTCCAGAACCTCCAGCCCGCGGCGGTCATCGAAGGCCTGGTCCATGAGAAGGTCCCCCTCGACTACCTGGCCCGAAAAATTGTGGAGAGTCCGGCCTTCCACCACTTCGTAGAGGGGGCTCCGGGCCTGAAGGAGACGGCCCTGCTGGGCTACGCCTATCGGACCCTGCACCAGGGTCGCCGCCCCCGGGCCGACCTGGTGATCCTGGATGCCCCCGCCACGGGGCACGGCGCCACCCTGCTCACGGCGCCGGGTCTGCTGGCCCAGGCGGCCCAGGGGGGTCAACTGGGTGACATGGCCGCAGACCTGGCGGCCTTCCTGGCGGACCCCACTCGCTGCGGCGTGGCCCTCGCCACCCTGGCGGAGGAGATGCCCATCCAGGAGACGCTGGAACTTCTGGAGGTGTTGCAGGCGAAGCTGGGCCTGCGGCCCGACCTGGTGGTGGCGAACGGGTTGTACCCCGTGCCTCCGCCGGGGCCCGGCCTGGAGCTGCTGAGGACCCGGCGCCGCCTGAACGAGGCGGAACTGGCCCGGCTCTCCGCCGCCTGGGACGGTCCCCTGGTGTCGCTACTGCTCCTCGCCCTGGACCGGGGGCCGGCGCTGATCGACCGGCTGGCCCAGGCGTTCCTCCAGGAGGACCGATGAGCGCCAGCGTGCTCGCGGGTGACCTCCTCGTGGTGGTGGGTGCGGGCGGCGTGGGCAAGACCACCCTGGCGGCGGCCCTGGCCCTGGGGTCCGCGCAGCAGGGGCGCCGCACCCTGGTGATGACCTTCGATCCCTCCCTGCGGCTCAAGGATGCTCTCGGCGTGGGTGAGGCGGCCCTGGACGAACCCATCCCCGTGCTTGGGGTGGCACCGGGGCGCCTGGATGCGGCCCTCCTCGATGCGAAGCGGACCTTCGACCGCCTCATCCGGACCTACGCCCCTGACGCTGCGGCCGCAGAGCGGATCTTCTCCAACCGGTTCTACCGGGACATGGCCGGCAACCTGGCGGGAATCCTGGAATACATGGCCATGGAGCGGCTCTTCGAGATGCGGGCCTCGGGTCAGTACGACCGGATCATCCTGGACACGCCGCCCACGCGCCAGGCCATGGACTTCCTCCAGGCGCCGGAGCGGATGATGCACCTGGTGAACAACCGGGCCATCCAGTTCGCCATGGATCCCTGGTGGGACCGGAAAGGGGGCAAGCACCTCGCCCTGCGCCTGGCGGCCATGGGGGCCCTGGAGCTGTCGGACCGCCTCATCGGCCGGCGCTTCCTCCTGGATGTGGTGGAGTTCATCCGGGCTTTCGCGCCGCTCTTCGAGGGCTTCCGCCACCGGGCCGAGGAAGTCCAGAAGCTGCTGCGGGCCGAGGAGACCCGGTTCCTGCTGGTGGCGGGTCCCGGCTCAGACCGGGTGCCCGACGCGATGTTCTTCCTGCGCAAGCTGAAGGAAACCGGCCACCAGCTCGGTCCCATCCTGGTGAACCAGGTCCACCCGGAGCCCGGTCCCGGCGCGGGCCGGGGGCCGGGCGCCGAGCTGCTGGGCTTCCTGGCGACCCGGGACCGGCGCGGCCTGGAGCTCCTGCGGAGTCTCCTGCCGGGCTCCCAGGAGCTGCTCCCCGTGCCCCTGGAGCCCCATCCCCCCGGCGATCTGGCGGAGCTGGGCCAGCTGTTTAACAAATTAATAAACATAAAATCATTATAATCAATATTTAAGAAAATTGCCGCGATGCGGTAATTTTCTCCTGGCGCTCTTACCGCAATGCGGTATATTTGGATCCGGAAAGGGGTCCAGAATGATCCGCCTCATCAAACGGTACGGTGGCGCCAGCCGGAAGCTCTACGACACGGAAGAGAGCCGCTACGTTTCGCTCGAGGAGATCTCGGCCTGGATCCGGTCCGGCCAGGAGATCAAGGTGGTCGACAGTGGCACCGGCGAGGATGTCACCTCCCAGACCCTGGCCCAGAGCATCTACGAAGACCACAAGCGGGGCTCTTCCCTGCTCTCGGGCGATCTCCTGCACGAGGTCATCCGGCGGGGCAGCGAGGCCCTGAGCGAGGGGGCCGATCGGGTCCAGGCCAAGGTTGACCGCATCGTCCGCACGTCCGTAGACCGCCTCGCCCTCGCCACTGCAGCGCCGGAAGACATGGCCCAGCTGCGGGCTCGCCTCGCCGAGCTCGAAGCCACCCTGGCCGAACTGGAAACCAGGACAAGCCCCCCGAAGCCAGCCAGCCGACCCCGCTCCACCCGCAAGACCGCCCGTTAACCCCAACCCTCCCCGGCCCTGGAGCCGGATGAAAGGAGCCAGACCATGGCCATCAAAAAGAAGACCGACCTCATGCCCAGCCTGAAGGAATCCGCCTACCACATCTGGCTGGCGGGCCTCGGTGCCTACAGCGTCGCTGGAGAGGAAGGCAGTCGCCTCTTCAGCCAGCTCGTGGACAAGGGTGCGGAACTGGATGAGGCGAACAAGGAGCGCATCCTTGAGCTCGCGGAGCGCGCCAAAGGCCTGAAGGGCGACGCCAAGGGTGCCTGGGACAAGCTCTCGACTCCCTTCGAGGGCGGACTGGCGACGGCCATGCACCGTCTGGGCGTCCCGACGCGGGAAGAGATCGTCAACCTCACCCAGCGGGTCGAGGAGCTGACGAAGCTGGTGGCCAAGACCAAGGCCACCCCCAAGCCTGCGCCCAAGCCTGCGGAAGCGCCCAAGCGCAAGTCCAAGGCTGCAAAGGCCTGAGGGGCCCATGCCCTCGCGTCGCCGTTCAAAGGGGCGGGTGGGGCTCGCCTTGGCCGCCGGAGGAGTGCTGGGGGGCGTCTACGAGGTAGGCGCCCTCCGAGCCCTTGAGGAAGCCATTGCGGGCCTCGACCTGAACCGCCTGCGGGTCACCGTGGGGGTGAGCGCTGGCTCCTTCATCGGCGCCCACCTGGTCAACGGCGTCACGGTGACTGAAATGATCCGGGGCTTGGCTGCCGAAGGCGGCAGCGAGGCCCTGTTCGACCAGTCCATTTTCTTCATGCCGGCCTATCAGGAAATGGCGCGCCGTGGGCTGCAGCTGCCTTCGGTCATCAGCGAGGCGCTGACGCAGCTGGCCAAGGGGCCGGAGGATCCCTCCTTCATCGGGACCCTCGAGGGCCTCGGCCGATCCCTCCCGGTCGCGCTCTTCAGCAATGAAGGCATCCAGGATTACCTGGAGAAGGCCTTCTCGCGACGTGGCCGGACCGACGATTTCCGGAGGCTGCGGCAGAAGTTCTTCGTGGTGGCGACAGATGTGGAAACGGGCCGGCGGGTGGTGTTCGGCGACCAGGGCATGGACCACATCCCCATCTCCCTCGCGGTGCAGGCCAGCACGGCCGTGCCCGGCCTCTACCAGCCCGTCGAGGTCGAGGGCCGGGTCTGCGTGGACGGGGTGCTCCTGAAGACCATGCATGCCTCCGTCGCCCTGGACTACGGGGCCGACCTGCTGCTCTGCGTGAATCCCCTGGTGCCCATGGAGACGGGTTCCGAGGATGCCCGCGAGGCGCTCGGCAAGCGGGCGGTCCAGCGGGGCGGGCTGCCGGCCCTGCTGTCGCAGAGCTTCCGGATCCTCATCCACTCCCGGGCCGTCCTGGGCATGGAGCGCGCCGCCCAGAGCCATCCGGACAGCGACCTGGTGCTGTTCCAGCCGGAATCCACCGAGCACCGGCTCTTCACGAACCTCTTCCGCTTCCGCTCCCGCCGCAAGATCTGCGAGATCGCCTACCAGCAGACCCGGCAGGACCTCTGGCGGCGACGAGAGCTCCTCGGACCCCTGTTTGAAAAGCACGGACTGTCGCTTCAGCTGGAGGTGCTGGCTGATCCCTACCGGACGGTCTGGGACTGCATCGAAAATCCTCGTGAGAGGAGCGTGGCCGATCGGCTCGATGCGGCCCTCCGGATCCTGGAGGTCGGCCTCAGCCGGAAGGGTGGCAGGGGCCGCTGAGCTGAGCCTCTCGGCGAGTCACTCCTCCAATTCCGCCTTGGCCAGCTCGACGTCCAGCCGCTCCATGGCGTCCAGGGGTTGGGCTGCGGCCGCCTCGCGATACAGGGTCTCGGCCTCCTTCCTTCCGGAGCGGCCCTTGAGCAGGACCAGGCCGTTGGCGTATTCGATGCGGTAGATGGCCGACTCCGGGAACAGCTCGAGGCAGGTCCGGTAGTGCTCCAGGCCGACCTTCTCCTTGGCGCCGTAGGTGAGGCTGCCCATCAGGCTGCCCACCTTGTCGATGACCTCGGCGTGGTAGGTGCCCAGGGCGGCATGGGCGTCGGCGTGCTCAGGGTCCAGCTCCAGGGCCCGGGTGAGGCTGTCTTTGATCTTGCCGCCCAGTCCCTGCGCCAGGGCCTTCACCACGGAGATGCCCTGGCTGTAGCGGCCGAGGGCGTAGGCGTGGATGTAGTAATTGAAAGCATCCCCGGGCGCCTTGGCCATCCGCGCCTCGCAGCGGGCGGCCACCTCCTGGAAGAGCTTCAGCTGAGTCGCCTCGTCCTCCTCCAGGTAGTTGGCATAGATGTTCTGGGCGTGGTTCGCCACGTTGCTGCCCGCCGCGCCAGCGGCCAGGCCCGTCTCGACCGCCTTGGCGAACTCACCGGCATGGTAGTGGAGCCAGGCCTGGAGGACCTGCTTGTCCTCGGGATACGGCTCGCGGTTCCCCTTGTGGAGCCGGGGCCAGGCTTTCTTGGCGGTGGCGGCCGTGTACAGGTAGGCCTTGTCGGCGTAGGGAAATTCGGCCCAGGCTTGTTTGGCCATCGAGAGTCCTCCCGAGTGATGTTGGCTAGTCGAAATCCATGCCGGCGACGACGAAGATGTAGCCGCGCATGGCCTCCTCGGGGGCGGTGCCCCTGAGCTTGGCCCAGGCGTCGAATTTGGCGCGAGCCACGAAGTCGAAGGCTCCGGGGCGGTCGTCCCCGGCGTCGCCCGCTGTGGCCTGCTTGTAGTAGGCGTAGAGGCTGAGCAGGGTGTCGTTATCCGGCCGCTGGGTGGCCGTCTTGGCCTGGGCCTGGGCCGCCTCGAACTGCGTCTGCAGGGTGCTGTCTGTCGCCATCGTGCCTCCTAAGCGGGAATGTCCCGGTTCAACTCTCCAGGAGTCGGTCAACTTGTTGTTCCAGGGACTCCTGGATCCGGTGCGTGAAGGGCCAGAGCATGATGCCCAGGTGCATGTCGATGGCGATGTGGTCCTCAGCCACGTGCACCTGGCCGGTGACCCCATGGCCATGGAAGGCGCCACCCAGGTCGTCCCACTCGATATTCAGCCCGTAGTGCTGTTGCAGGCTGGATTCCACCTCGGCGAAACGCCGCCGCACCTCCTGGCTGCCGAGGCTGTGGGGACGGTGGATGCGGACGCGGGACATGCAGATCCTGATGGCCATCCGGCCGGGAAGCTTGAGGTGGTACGGACAGCATAGCGACTCCTGACCGGGAACAGGAGTCGGGCTTGACCCCAGGTAGTTCCTGGACTTCCTGGCGGGATGCGCGGACTTTGGGAGGGCGGGAGCCATGTGCGGAGGGACGAGCGATGCGATGGGTCGTCTTCAACCAGAAGGGTGGCGTCGGGAAGTCCACCATCGTCTGCAACCTCGCCGCGATCTCCAGCCGCAAGGGGCGCCGGACCCTGGTGGTGGACCTGGATCCCCAGGGGAACTCGTCGCAGTACCTCCTGGGCCGTGAGGCTGCGGCCGTGGCGAAGCCGCACCTGGGCACCTTCTTTGAGGAGAGCCTGGGGCTCGGCCTGTTCCGGCGCAGCCTCCGGGAGATGGTCCACCCAACCCCCATCCCGAATCTGGACGTGCTTCCCTCCAGCCCGGAGCTCGAGGCCCTCCAGGGCAAGCTGGAGACCCGGCACAAGATCATGAAGCTCCGCGCGGCCCTGGACGAGCTTTTGGAATACGAGACGGTCTACCTGGACACGCCACCGGCCTTTGGCTTCTACACCCTCTCCGCCCTCATCGCCGCGGACCGCTGCCTGATTCCCTTCGACTGCGACGAGTTCTCCCGCCGGGCGCTCTACGCCCTGCTGGAGAGCCTGCAGGAGGTGAAGGAGGACCACAACCCTGGCCTGGAGGTGGCGGGTATCGTGGTCAACCAGTTCCAGTCCCGGGCCAACCTGCCCCGGCAGCTCGTCGACGAGCTCGTGGCGGAGGGGCTGCCCATCCTCATGCCCTTCATCTCCTCGTCCGTGAAGGTCCGGGAGTCCCACCACGCGGCCTGCCCCCTCGTGATCCTGGAGCCCTCGCACAAGCTGTCCCGGGAGTTCGAAGCCCTGCATGGCGCCCTCGAAAAGCCGCGCCGGGCCACGAAACGAGCGCCCGCGAAAAATTAAGGCTCTTCCGGAATTTCTGGGAATGCCAACGCTCCATGGATTCATCCAGGTCGTGGGGGAAGAGCAACCACTCTCGCAGAGGATGCGGAGAGGGCTGAGGTTCGCGGAGAACAGCAGGTGACCCGCAGCCCTCAGCGCCCCTCCGCCCCCCTCGTCTTTTCTGTGCGAGAGTGGTTTCTTTTGCCTGAGCGTGCAGAGAAAACACAGGGGAGTGTGGTTGGCGTGTCTTGGCTCATCCCTGAAATCGCGGATGAACCAGAAACTAGGCTCACAGCCTCCGCAGGGCCTCGAACTCCTCCTCGAAGGCTTCCACCAGGTGGGCCGGATCGGGCAGCAGGGCCTTGTCGGCGATGACGCCCACCTGCACCTTGCCGGCGAAGCTGAGGATGGAGATCCCGATGCCGATCTGGGCCCGCTGAGGCACCCAGAAGAGGATGGACCGCACTTTCCGTCCGGCCATGGCGATGTCGTGCGCGGGGCCGGCGACGTTGGTCACCACGGCGGTGCACTTGTTGGCCAGGAAGTCGATGAGGTTGCGGCTGATGATGTCGGGGAGGAAGGCCAGGAGGGCGCGCTGGAGGCCGTAGACCACCAGGGGCGTGGTGGACTGCTTGAGCTGGTCCAGCCGCTCCTTGACGGCGAGGATGCGGTGGGTGGTGTGGGGGGCGCGGGCGGGAAGCTCCAGCGGCACGGCGGCGAACTTGTTTTCGCAGCGCAGGGGCATGCCTGGATGCCGCACGTTCACGGGCATCGAGATCAGGAACCGGGAGGGCGCCTCGGCGCCCTTGCGCGCCAGGTAGGTGGAAAACGCCCCGGAAACCGACGCCATGAGCACGTCGTTCACCGTGGCCCCGATGAGGTCCTTGGCCTTCTTCACCACCTGCAGGTCCAGCGGCTCGGTCCAGGCCACCCGCTTGGTCCCGGTCAGCTCGGGGCCGTGCAGATGACTGCTGTCGGGGAACCAGGCGAGACGGCGCAGGAGGACGCCTGGCGCGCTCAGGGGGATGGCCACGGCCCGCTGCAGGAGCTGCATGGCGCTCAGCCCCGCCAGGGGCGGGAGCGAGCCCTTGGCCATGCCGTCGGTGCGGTTCCAGGTCTCGTCCATCAGGGCGAACATGAGGGACACCAGGGCCATGCCGTCCCCGATGCTGTGGTGGATGCGGACCAGGAGGGCCGTGGCGCCATCCTCGAAGCGCTCGATGACCTTGATCTCCCAGCGGGGCCGGTCCTCCTTCAGCTTCCGGTTGGCCATCCTCCCCACGTAGGCCTGGACGTCCGCGAGGCTCTTCAGGTTCTTGCCGCGGGCCGGGACGATGTGGCGTGCAAGGCTGAAGTCCTGGTCCACTTCCCAGTAGCTGAGGGGGCCCTGCTCAGTGATGCGGCAGCGGAGCCGCTGGAAGCGCGCGGGATCCGGCCCCTCAAAGATGCGCTCCTGGAAGGTCCTTCGCAGGGTCGGCACGTCCATGTGGTCGGTGATGATGACCGCATTGATCACCATCAGATTGGTGTCCGAGTCCTGCAGCCAGATGGCGTCGTTGGATGAAATGAGTTCCCGCATCATCAACCCCTACGGACGGCCAGGATGAAGGCAATGGTGAAAAAGCCGGACCACACGGGCCAGGGCGCCCGGAAGCCCATGGCCACGGCGCCCGCCACGAGGCAGGAGCCCGCGATGAGGGTCCCGCGGAGGCCCGACAGGGGGGACTCGGTGGGCTGGTGGGCGAACTTCTCCAGGACCCGGAGGCCATCGGTGACCAGCAGCGGCATCTTGGCCAGGGCATCCACCATGTCCGGCACGCCCCGCATGCCTTCGGTAAAGATCCGCATGGGGCTGAACTGGTTCATGAACAGGGTGCGGATGTGCTTCTTGCTCACTTCGGCCACGTCGAACCCGGGCAGCAGCACGTTCCCCACGCCCTCGAAGGTGACCAGGGCCTTCACCATCAGCACCAGCTCCACAGGGAAGTACATGCCGTGCTCGGCGCCCCGGGAGAGGGACTGGAGGATCAGCTGGCCCAGGGAGAACTCGCTGAAGTTCGACCCGCGCTTCCAGCGGTTGGCGATGTCCACGGCATCCCGGCGGAAGGCATTGGGGTTGGCCCCTGGGCCCGGCTGGGCGATGGCCGTGAGGTAGCGGGCGGCGTTCTCGCCATCCCCCATGACCAGGGCGAAGTAGTAGTACATGAGCGCCCGGCGCAGGTCCTCGTCCAGTCGCCCCACCATGCCCAGGTCGATGAAGCCAAGCTTCGGGCCCGGCAGGATGATGAGGTTCGCCGGATGCAGGTCCGCGTGGAAGAACCCGTCCTTGTAGAGCATGCGGATGATGGCCATGGCACCCAGGTCCGTCAGGTGACGCCGCTCTTCCTCCGGCAGCTCCAGGGCCTCGGGGTGGTCCGGGCTGAGGCCGTCGAAGAACTCCATGCAGAGCACGCTGCGGCCGCTGAATTTCCGGTAGATACGGGGGAACACCACGTCTGGCACATCGGCGAAGTGGCCGGCGAAGACTTCGGCGTTCTCCGCCTCCAGCCGCAGGTCCACCTCCCGCAGGGTGTAGGTGCAGAACTCGTTGACCAGCTGCCGGGGCTGGAAGCGCGGGATGATCAGCTGGGCCACGGACCCGAGCATCCCGAGCAGCTTGGCGTCCCGCTGCAGGGTCTGGCGGATGCCCGGCTTGACCACCTTGAGGATCACCGGCTCGCCATCCACCGTGACGGCCCGGTGGGTCTGGCCGATGGAGGCCGAGCCCAGGGGGATGGGGTCGATGGACAGGAACATCAGGCCCACCGGACGCTTCAGGTCCCTCTCGATGATGTCCTGCAGGATCGGCAGGGGGACCACCGGCAGGCGGTTGAGCAGGTGCTTCAGCTCGTCGGTGATGGGCTTCGGCAGCAGGTCCTCGCGGAGGCTGAGGATCTGGCCGAGCTTGATGTAGGTGGGACCCAAGCGCTCCAGGCGGCGGCGGAACTGCACCGGAAAGGGCTCGTGCCGCAGCGTCCGGTCCACGAACAGCCGCCCAGGGAGGGACGCGAACCAGAGTGCGAACAGGCGCGCGCCCTTGAGCCCCCCGTCTTCCTGGCGGGCTGCCAGCTGGGAGAGCAGGCCGCCGAAGAGCAGCCCGAGGAAGTGCCGCCACGTGACAAGCATCCGCCGGATGAGGCCCTGGGGCTTCCAGGTCTTCATGATCTCGAAGCCTCGGCTGCGGAGCAGGTCCTCGTTGGATTCCGGTGCTGCCACGAAAGCGTCTCCCGCCGCTGGGGCGCTCACCTGCGATCCTTCTTTAAAATCAACGGTTGCGCCCATATTCTTCATGGGAGGATACCCACTCCAGCGAGGAAATGGCAGCGCCGAGGGAGAGCTCGCCCGCCAGGACCACGCCCGCAATGATCTCCGCCAGCTTGTTGACCTTGCCCGTGCCGAAGCAGCCCAGCACCTCCAGGCACTCCCGCTGGGTCGGCAGTCCCGTGCCGCCGCCGTGGGTGGCAACGATGAGCGAGGGAATCGTGATCGAGATGTAGAGATCCTTCTCCGGGGTCAGCTCCGTGTAGAGGATGCCGGAGGAGCCTTCCGCGAGGTTGGCCGCGTCCTGCCCCGTGGCGATGAACATGGCTGCGATGGCGTTGGGGCTGTGGGCGCCGTTGTTGTTGGCGCCGGAGAGGATGGATCCCACGTTGGCCACGCCCCAGTGGTAGGCGAGGCTCTCGGGCTCCACCCGCATGACCTCCAGCAGCACCTCGCGCTTGACGACACACTCGGCGGTGACCCGCTTGCCCCGGGTGCGCATGAGGTTGATCTGGGAGGCCTTCTTGTCCGTGGCGAGGTTGGACTCGAGGTAGAAGCGCTTGATGGTCTTGTTGTGCTCCAGGATCCAGCTGCAGGCCGCGAAGGTGGCCCGGCCGACCATGTTCTGGCCCGCCGCGTCCCCGGTGGTGAAGTTGAACCGGAGGTAGGCGAACTTGCTGGCCAGGTAGGTGTCGATGTAGTCGAGCTTGCCGCTGCGCGTGGTAGTCTCCGCCTCCCGGCGAAGGTCCTCCATGTGCTCTTCCACCCAGTTCCGGAAGGCCAGGGCCTCCCGGGCGCTGGCGAAGATGAAGACCGGAGCCCGCTGCATGTGGTCCGCCTGCACGGTGCAGGTGACGCCGCCAGACAGGTTGAGGACCTTCATGCCCCGGTTGTAGGAGGCCACCAGGGTGCCCTCGGTGGTGGCCAGGGGGATCAGGAAGTCGCCCTGGGCGTGCTCGCCCTTGACGTGCAAGGGGCCCGCAAAGCCCAGGGGCACCTGCACCACGCCCGTGAAGTTCTCGATGTTGCCCTTGGTCACCGCGGGTTCGAATGAGTGCTGGCTGGTGTGCTTCAGCTTCGCGCCAGTGGCCTTCTCCACGAAGGCCCGGCGGGCCGCGACGATGGCGGTGGTGTAGTTGTCTTCCTTGGCGCAGGGGACCGAGACCTGCTCGCTGAGAGTGCTGGAGGTGTGGTCCTCGACCTTGAAGCGGAGCGCGCCCAGGCCCTTGACCTCAATGGCGACCTCGATGGAATGCAGCCCCTCGGCGATGCTGCGGCCGGGGGCCCGGAGGTGGGCCACCTGGCGAAGTGGGAAGGGCTCCGGGCGCTCCGGGGAGACCTCGGAGGCCGAGCGCCACTCGCCTTCGCCGAGGTCCAGCTCCAGGTCCTCGGCCCGCAGCTCCAGGGGGCCGATGCGCACCCCCACGACGCGGGTGAGGATCACGTCGCTCAGACGGTTCTTCAGGCTGATGGCCACGCCGTCATCGGCGTTGCGCAGGGAGCCATGCGTATAGAGTTTCCGGAGAATCAGCGAAGGAAACATGGGGACACTGCCTTTTGGGGGGTGCATCAATGTGCCACCCCCCGGGGGTTCCCGCCAGCCCTGAATTTGAATTATCGATGTGTAAAAGAAATCATTTATTTCTCCAGCCTTCAGCCAGTCGACGCGTTTCCATCCCTAGAATGGCCTCCGAGCCCGGTCTTCCGTTCAGACCCCACGTTCTCCAGGAGCCCCGCCATGTCCACCCCCACGACCAAGGCCGCGGACCTCATCGCCCGGGAAACCCAGTACGGCGCCCACAACTACCACCCCCTGGACGTGGTCTGCACCAGGGGCGAGGGCGTGTTCCTCACGGATGTGGACGGCAAGCGCTACATGGACTTCCTGGCCGCCTACTCCGCCGTGAACCAGGGGCACAACCACCCGAAGATCGGCGAGGCCATGATCGCCCAGATCAAGACCCTGGCCCTGACCAGCCGGGCCTTCCGCAACGACCAGTTCCCGCCCCTGCTGGAGAAGCTCTGCCGGCTCACAGGCTTCGAGAAGGCCCTGCTCATGAACAGCGGAGCCGAGGCCGTGGAGACGGCCCTCAAGGCCATGCGCAAGTGGGGCTATGACAAGAAGGGCATCGAGTACGGCAAAGCCGAGATCATCGTGGCCGAGGGCAACTTCCACGGCCGCACTACCACCATTGTCGGATTCAGCACGGACCCCGACAGCACCAGCCGCTTCGGTCCCTTCACGCCGGGCTTCGTGATCGTGCCCTACGGGGACCTGGAGGCGGTGCGCCGGGCCATCACGCCGAACACCTGCGCCATCTTCATGGAGCCCATCCAGGGCGAGGGCGGCGTGGTGATCCCCCCCAAGGGTTTCCTGCAGGGCCTGCGCAAGCTGGCCGATGAGAGCAACAGCCTCCTGGTGCTGGACGAGATCCAGTCCGGCCTGGGCCGCACGGGCAAGCTGTTCGCCTTCGAGCACGAGGGCATCCGTCCGGATGGCATCACCATCGGCAAGGCCCTCAGTGGCGGCTACTACCCCGTCAGCGCCTTCCTGGCCAACGATGCGGTCATGGACGTGTTCACCCCGGGCATCCACGGGTCCACCTACGGCGGCAACCCCCTGGCCTGCGCCGTGGCCAGTGCTGCTCTGGACGTCCTGGTGGACGAAAAGTTGGTGGAGCGGGCCGCGGAGCTGGGGCTGCACCTGGCGCAGCGGCTCCGGAGCATGAAGACCGACAAGGTGCAGGAGGTCCGCTGCATCGGCCTCTGGGCTGGCGTGCAGCTGCACCCCGAGGCCGGAGGCGCCCGCAAGTACTGCTATGCCCTCAAGGACCGCGGGATGCTCTGCAAGGACACCCACGTCGATACCATCCGCCTGGCTCCGCCCCTGGTGATCACCAAAGAGCAGATCGACTGGGCCGTGGACCAGCTCGAGGCCGTCCTGAGCTGACTCCCCTGCCAGCGGGGCCCGCGCCCCGCCGTAACGGATCGACCGCTGATCCGGTTCTCCGGTCCTGTCATCATGCAAGCCGGAGGTCCGCATGTCTGAAGGCCGCATCGAAACCATCCATGTGGCGCCCGCCGCCGGTGTGCCCGTGGAGTCCCGCGCCTCGGTCACCGTCGTTGCCGGGGTTGGCATCGAGGGGGACCGCTACGCGGCCAGGACCGGGACCTTCTCCGATCGCCCCAAGTCGGGCCGCCAGATCACCTTCATCGAGGCCGAAGCCCTCGAGGCGCTATCCCGGGAGCTCAACCTGGTTCTGGAGCCCGGCGAGAGCCGACGCAACGTGGTCACCCGGGGCGTGCCGCTGAACCACCTGGTGGACCGGGAGTTCCAGATCGGCGCAGCCCGCTTCCGCGGCACCGAGCTCTGCGAGCCCTGCAAGTACATCGCCGAGCTCACGGCCAAGCCCCAGATCCTGCCCGGCCTCACTCACCGAGGCGGTCTGCGCGCGGAGGTCCTCGTTGGCGGGATCATCCAGGTCGGAGACCCGATCCAGTTCTGAGCCAACCTTCGCCCGCGTTTCCCGAGCCAACCTTCCCTGGAGTTCCCCATGGTCGAGACTGCCATCACCTTCGATGACGTCCTCCTGATCCCCGCCTACAACCACCACGAGTCCCGGCGCATCGTGGACATCACCATGACGGACAAGAGCGGCAAGCTGACCCTGAAGCTGCCCATCATGACCTCGAACATGGACACCGTCACCGAGGACGCCATGGCGGACTTCATCGGCGAGCGGGGCGGCATCGGGGTGCTCCACCGCTTCCTCACCGTGGAAGAGAACGTCGAGATGTTCCGGCGCTGCAACCACCCCACCTTCGTCTCCGTGGGCACCTCTGAGTCCGAGATGGAGCGGGTCGAGGCCCTGCGGGACGCGGGCGCCCAGTACTTCTGCGTGGATGTGGCCCACGGCCATGCCAAGTACGTCGGCAAGATGATCAAGCGCATGCGCCAGGTGCTGCCCAACGAGTGCATCATGGCCGGCAATGTGGCCACCTACGCGGGGGCCGACTACCTGGCCGGCGTGAAGGCCGACATCATCAAGGTCGGCATCGGCCCGGGCAGCGTCTGCACCACGCGCATCAAGACGGGCTTCGGCGTGCCCCAGCTCACGGCCATCCAGGAATGCGCCCGGGCCGACCGCTCCATCGTGGCGGATGGCGGTGTTCGTACCCCCGGCGACATCGTGAAGGCCCTGGCCTTCGGCGCGGACTTCGTGATGATCGGCGGCATGCTGGCGGGCACCCGGCCCACGCCCGGCGAGCCCCTCTGCGACGCGGTGGGCACGCCCACGCACAAGGTCTACCGGGGCATGGCCAGCCAGGAGGTCGCGGACGACCACCTGGGCGGCCTCACGGGCTGGAAGACCGCCGAGGGCGTGGCGACCAAGGTGCCCTACCGCGTGGACGAGGACGAGATCATCAACGACATCATCGGCGGCCTCCGCTCTGGCCTCACCTACGGCGGCTCGAACACCATCCGCGAGCTGCAGCGGAAGCTCAACTACATGCTGATCTCCCCTGCCGGTCGCCTGGAGAGCCTGCCCCACAAGACGCTCTGAGCCCTGCCTCGCGCTAGCCGACGCCGTAGGGCGGGTGGACCTGATCTGCGGGTCTCTGGACGTCCCAGGACAGCTCTCGCAAGGCGAAGCCCACGGCATTCGCCGGGAGGTCGATGCTCGATGCGCCGAAGTGGTGGCTGTTGAACTGCCGTGCGTAGGCCACCTGACCCGAGGCCTCCAGCACGTAGCAGTGGACCCCGACGATGCCGCCCTCAGGCCGAACCAGCACCTCGAGGATCACCAGGAAGTCCGCCTCGGGCCGGGCGGTCTTGGCCCACTCCGAGTAGGCCCGGGCCCTGGTTTGCACGTAGCTCAGCTGGTTGCGCATCAGGGGCGTGGCCGGGATGGTGGGCGGGGCCGAGGCCGCCTGGCAGTGCGCCCAGCCGTAGCCTTGCAGCAGCTCCACCGCCAGGCCCGCGGTGGCCAGGTAGGCTTCCCGCTCAGGATGCGCGGGCCGGAGGGCCGGGTAGACCAGCACCTTGGCGGTGGCGCGGGCAGCCTTCAAGCGGTCGAAGGCCGCCCGGCGCAGCTTGAGCTCGCTCTCGGAGGGTCCTCCGAAGGCGCGGGCGACGGGATAGAGCATGGGCTTGCAGCCCTGGGTGCCGGGAAGAACCAGCAGGGTGAGGAGGAGGGGGCGCAGCTTCATGGCGGGCTCCGGCGCGATACCTGTTCCAGGCATTCCGTGCGCCCTCCGAGCATAGGGTTTCCTGGGAGAGGCGCCATCAGATTCTGGCTGGAGCGGGAGTTCCTTCCGCGGGTTCCGGGGCCCGGAACCGGGCCAGCAGCAGGCCGGAGACGCCGGCGATGCCGAAGCAGCTGAGCCACACGGCCCGGGGCCCGGTCCGGGCGTAGGCGAGCACTCCGAGCCAGGGCCCCAGGGCCACGGCGGCAGAGAAGCACAGGGACAGCAGTCCCATGTACTCACCCCGGCGGTCCGGCGGGGCGAGGGTGGCCACGGCGTCGCTCATGGCGGGCAGCAGGATCATCTCGCCGAAGGTCCACACCACCGTGGTGAGGATCAGAGTGACGGGGCCCGTGGCCCAGGCGGTCAGCCCGAAGCCCGTGGCGAAGCAGAGCGCGCCCACCAGGAACTGCTTGCGGTGGGGCCACTGGGCCATGGCGAGGTTGAGGGCCACTTCCAGGGCCACGACCAGCAGGGTGTTGATCGTGAAGAGCAGGCCGAAGAAGCGCAGGCTCAGGCCCTGGTCCCGCACCACCCAGAGGGGCAGGGTCCCCTCGATCTGGAAGAACACCATCAGCAGCGGGATGAAGGGCAGCAGCAGGAAGGCCAGCCGGGAGTCGCGCCAGGGGCTGCCGCCGGGCGGATGGTCCGGGGGCAGGGCGGGGGGCGCGGAGGTCCGCTTCATGATCACCGTCAGCATCACGGCGCCGGCCAGGGTGCTGAGGCCATCGGTCCAGAACACCCAGCGGTAGCTGACGTGGGCGATCAGGCCGCCCATGGCCGGGCCCACGGCCATGCCCAGGTTGACCGCGAGGCGATGGAGGGCGAAGACGGCCTTGCGCTGCTCCGGCCTGGCCAAGCCCGCGAGCAGGGCCATGGAGCTGGGCCAGAAGGCCTGCGTCAGCCCCGCCCACAGGAAGATTAGGGCGAACAGCAGGGGCTTGGTGGTGGCGAAGGGCAGGGCCAGCAGCATGGCCCCGGCGCTCCAGAGGCTGGCCTTCAGCACGTGGACATGCCCAAGCCGGTCCGCCAGGCGGCCCGAGAAGGGTCCCACCACCAGGGCCCCGGCGCCGTAGGCCATCATCCCGAAGCCGGCCTCGGCCGGGGACCAGTGGCGGGCCTCCGTGAGGTAGAGCACCAGGAAGGGCAGGGCCATGGTGCCCAGGCGGTTCACCAGCGTGCTGGCGCAGATGAGCCAGACCTCCCGGGGCAGGCCGCGGAGGCCCTTCCAGGGGTTCATGCGGGGATCCGGTCCCGGCCGCTGCGGCACCACTCGCTCCAGCTGCCCATGTAGACCGAGGCGCCGGAGAGCCCGGCCACTTCCAGGGCCAGGAGGGTCTGGCAGGCGGTGACCCCGCTGCCACAGTGCACCGCCAGGCGCTCGGGCGGCGTGCCCGCGAGCAAGGCGAGATACTGGGCCCGGAGCAGCTCCGGGGCCTTGAGGCGCCCGTCTGGCGCCAGGTTGTCGGTCCAGGCCAGGTTCAGGGCGCCGGGGATGTGCCCCGCCACGAGATCGAAGGGCTCGGTGTCCCCGCGCCAGCGCTCGGCAGAGCGCACGTCCACCAGCTTCCAGGTGGGATCATTCCTCAGCGTCTCCACGGCCTCAGCGTCCACCTGGGGCAGGGTCCAGTCCACCGCGGGGTAGGGCGGCAGGGCCGCCGTGGCAGGGCAGTCGGTGCTCAGCGGCAGCCCCTCCGCCAGGGCCGCGGCCAGGCCGCCGTCGAGCACCAGCACCTGCCGGTGGCCCAGGGCCCGCAGCATCCACCAGAGCCGCGCCGCGGCATTGCCGCCGCCGCTGGCATCGTAGACCACCACCTGGCTCGCTGGGGTGATGCCCCAGGCGGCCACCTGGGCCACGAAGCGGGCCACGGAGGGCAGGGGATGCCGGCCGCCCCGGGCGGGATCGTGGTCCGCGTCCGTGGCGGTGCTCAGGTCCCGGTTCAGGTCCGCGTGGTGGGCGCCGGGCAGGTGTCCCGAGCCGTAGTCCACGGGGCCCGGGCGGGCATCGAGCAGGTGTACCGAGGAAAGAAAGGCACGGAGGTGGGCGGCAGAGAGGAGCGACATCCCTCCAGTATGAAGTATCCGGCAGTGGCTATAACCTAAGGCCTCACTTCCGGAGCCTCCATGGCCGACGCCTACGTCCCCGAGTCCCGCTGGCGGATGGGTGTGGCCGCGCTGCTGGTCGGCGGGGGCCTGTTGCTGGGGGCGGTGGCCCTCTACCGGGGCCTCTTCGCAGGCGGCGGGGGCGGTACCGAGGGCGCCGCTCCCGGCACGGATGTCAGCCGGGTGGCCTTCCGGGATGCCGAGGGCAACCGCCACACCCTGGCGGACTATCGGGGCCGGGTGGTGCTGGTGGATGTCTGGGCCACCTGGTGCCCGCCCTGCCGCCGGTCGCTGCCCGAGGTGGCGGCGCTGCAGAAGGCTGCCGGAGAGGCCTACGTGGTGCTGCCCATCTCCGTGGACCAGGGGGGCTGGGGCGAGGTGCAGCCCTTCCTGGCCCAGAACCCGCAGCTGGGGCTCACGGCCTACCTGCCCGACGGGGGAAAGGCCCTGGAGGCCTTCGGGCCGATCCCGGGCATACCCACGACGATCCTCGTGGACCGGCAGGGGCGCCTCATCAAGCGCTGGTCGGGCTATGGCGAGGGGTTGGCCCGGCGGGGCCTGGATGAAGCCCTGGGACGTCGGTGAGCCGGCGGGCGGAGCTCCTCGACGCGTGGCGGCTCTGGGGCCGGGGCGTCGTCCTACTGGCCGTGCTCCTGCTGGGCCCCCTCTGTCTGCAGCCGACCCCGCTGGCTTTCGTCGCGAACGTCTGGAAGGTCATCCTGGTTCTGGCCGCCTGGGTCTTCGCGATGGGCTCGGTCATCGGGGCCATGCTCCATGCTTCCAATCCGGCGATTTCCCTGGTGGAGCGGCTCTGGCGCTGGTGGATCGCGCTCTTCTCCTCGCGGCCTGAAGAGCTCTGGCTCCGTTGGGCCCGGCAGTCGCACTACCCGCGCCAGAGCCGTTGGTATCTGGACCGAGCCGCGGCGCTGGGGGGACGGGAGGCCCAGTTCCAGGAGGGGCTCCTGTTCATGGATGGCGCCCATGGCTACGGCGGCCAGGCCACCGGGCTCGACCGGTTCCGGCGGGCGGCCCTGCGGGGCCACCCCGAGGCAGCCTTCCGCCTGGCCGAGGCGCTGCGCACCGGGCACGGCACCCCCCTGCCGGACCCGGCCGAGGCGGAGACCTGGTACCAGCGAGCCGCGGCCCTGGGCTTTGGCCCTGCCGCGGCCTGGCTGGCCCAGGCCTACCGGGATGGCGACGGAGTTTCTGCAGACGAGGCCAAGGCTGGGGAGTGGGCCCTCGCGGCGGAGCGCCTGCGCCCCTTTCCGCCCCTTTCCCACAGCCTCCTGCGGCACGACGCGGCCCCGGCAGATTCCCTGGTCCATGCGGCCGGGAAGGCCATGGCTGGGTTCGAGGAGCTGGCGGACCGGGTTCTGGTGCACCGACCCCTCCGCTGGCTGCTGCTGACGGGGGCCGTCCTGCTGGCGGCGCTCTGGCTTGGCGTGGCCCTGACCTTCTTCTGGGCTGGCTCCTCCCAGCTCCATCACCTGCCGCTGCTCTTCATGACCCCGCCCTTGCTGATGATCGCCTGGCTGGCTTGGCAGCACTACCGGGAGCGGCCCCACACCGGCCGGGACCGCCTGCGGGAGGCCGCCGAGGCGGGTGATCCGGACGCCTGCTTCCAGCTGGGGCTGGCCCACCGCCGGGGGGATCGCCTCCGGATGAAGGACGACCTGACCGCTACACTGTGGTTCCGGAAGGCCGCAGAGGCAGGGCATCTCGGCGCCATGGCGGCCCTGGCTGAGGCCTACCTGGGTGGGCACGGCGTGTTGCGGGATCCCCGGGAGGCCCGGCGCTGGTCAGAAGCAGCGCGCGGGGAATCAACTTCCCAGTCCGCCCAACCGATGGAGCCCTAGGGGGAAAGTCATGTCCCGCAGCTGGTGGTGTCTGGTGGTGCTGCTCGCCCTCACGGGGTGCAAGGAGGATCCACACCGCGTCGAGAACGAGAACCTGGGCATCGCAGCCACCTTCCCGGGGGCACCCAAGCTGCATCGGCACACGGACCCGGGTCCCTACGGCGAGGTGGAGTGGTTCGACCTGGCCATGAGTCCCGCGGGTCGCCTGGACGAGACCTTCAGCGTGGCGGTGGGCAACCTTCCTCCCGGGGAGAAGGGCGGGCGAACTCCTGGCGAGATCCTCAACACCTTCCGGAACTTCCTGGGCTATCGCTTCGGCGCCATCCAGCGCACGGACCTGCCCCCCGAGAAGGGCCCGGGCTTCCGCTACAGGGTGAAGGGTCCCAATGGTGGGATTGTGGAAGGCATCGTCGTGGTGCGCCGGGGGCGCCTGCACCACGCGCAGGCCATCGTGCGCAAGGAGGGCGACGCGCGCACCGCGGCCTTCCTGGATGACTTCGAGGTCAGGACTCGCTAGCGTCCGCCCGGGCATGCCGGGTGGCCACCTCCACCACCAGGGTGGCGGGGGCGTCGGCGCCGAGGATCGGATGGGCTCCGGGCACCTGCTCGCCTACGCCCACGAAGGGCATGCCCGCCGCCCGGGCCGCCGCCAAGTCATGGGGCCGGTCGCCGAAGTAGAGGTGCGGACCGGGGCAGCCGCGCCGCGCCAGGCGCAGCAGGTCCGAGCGGTCGTGGCGGGGCAGAGATCCCAGGCGTGGGATGGCGGGATCGATGCCCAGCACCTCGGCCTTGAAGGCCAGCAGTCCGGGGGCATTGCCGGAGACCAGCCAGACCCGCCGGGTGGTCGCGAGCCAGTGCATGCCCTCCAGCACGCCCTGGAAGGCCACGGCGGCCTCGCCCCCGGGGGCGAAGGTCTGGCGGAACCGCCGCACACAGGCCTCCTCGTAGGCGGAGTAGCCAGCTTCCTCCAGCCCGGTTCCGTACCGCATGCGGTGGAGCTCGTCCACGATCTCCCAGTCGGTGGATCCGGAGCAGCGGCCCAGCTCCTCCCGGGTGGGCGCCTGCCCCCATAGCTCGCCGAGGGCTTCCCGCAGCAGCACGTATCCCGAGCTGAAGGTTCCCAGGGTTCCATCAAGGTCGAAGCAGATGGGCATCGGCGTGTGTCTCTGGTCCAGGATCGCACAGGCTGGCATGCTCAGAGGGAAGGTGGTTTGCCGTGCGTCGATGGTTCCTTCTGTTGTTCCTGGCCCTGCCCCTGGCCGCCCAGCCCCAGGGTGGCCTGCGCTATCGCATCCAGGTCTGGATGCGCGGCGAGGCCGAGCCCCTGGAGGCGCAGTTCCGGCTCAGCGCCACCCCGGCCACCCGCAGCCACAACCGGGTGCAGAAGCCCCGCATGGGGGGTTGGCGCCTGGAGGCGGACCGCACCCAGGGCACCCCCTATGCCCAGGCCATGCTGCTGGGCCGCGCTGAGCGGCTGCTCTATCTGGCCGGGCCCTCGCCCCAGACCAAGCAGGAGCCCATCGCCCTGCGCTTCGGTAGTCGCACCCTCCAGGTCTGGAGCCTGGAGATGCCCCTGGGGTTCCACGCCTCGACGGTGCTTGTGGAGGTGGGGCCCCGGCTCCTGGCCCTCTGTGACCTCAGCGTGCGCTTCGAGCAGGGGGACCTCGCGCGGCTGGAACTGCACCTGGAGGGGCTGGAGAGCACCGCCGGACTGGCCCCCGCCGAGGCCGGAACCACCCTGCTGACCACCCTCCAGGGCTGGGCCCGGGAGGCCCGTCAGCCTTCTGAGCCCACCGTCACGGTCCAATAGGGCCATCCTTGCCGCCGGAGCCGGGGCCCCAACGGGTATCCTGGAGGCTGGGGGAAGCATGCCGTTCAGGGATGAGTGCGGAGTCTTCGGGATCTGCCACCAGGTGGAAGCCTCCCGGCAGACCTATCTGGGCCTCTACGCCCTCCAGCACCGGGGTCAGGAGGCCGCGGGCATCTGCTCCGGCGACGATGAGGGCCTCCACCTCCACAAGGCCCAGGGCTACGTGGCGGACGTGTTCACAGAGACCGTCCTCGACGGCCTGCCCGGCGACGCGGCCATCGGCCACACCCGCTACTCCACCACCGGCGGCAACGTCGCCTCCGCCGCTCACCCCTTCCTGATCCACGGGCGCTTCGGCCAGGTGGCCCTCTGCCACAACGGCAACCTCACCAACACCGAGCGGCTCCGGGCCAAGCTCATCGCCGAAGGCCACACCTTCACCAGTCCCTCGGACAGCGAGGTGCTGCTGGCCCTCGTCAACCGGGCCCAGGCGGACACCCTGGAGGACGCGGTGGTCGCGGCCCTGCGCGAAGCCGAGGGCGCCTACTCGCTGCTGATCCTCACGGAGGATGCCCTCATCGCCGCCCGGGATCCGCGGGGCTTCCGGCCCCTGGCCATGGGCCAGATGAACGGCACCACGGTGTTCAGCTCCGAGACCGTGGCCTTCGACCTCGTGGGCGCCAGCTACCTGCGGGACGTGGAGCCGGGCGAGCTGGTCATCGTACCCCGGCGCGAGGGTGAGCTGCAGTCGCGGTTCCCGCTGCCCCGCGTGCAGGCGACGCCCTGTGTCTTCGAGCACATCTACTTCGCCCGGCCCGACTCGCTGGTCTTCGGCCAGAGCGTCATGGTGGCCCGGCGCGAGATGGGGCGGCGGCTGGCCTTGCGTCACCCCGTGGAGGCGGACCTGGTGGTGCCCGTGCCCGACAGCGGCGTCAGCGCCGCCCTGGGCTACTCGGAGCAGTCGGGCATCCCCTTCGACTTCGGCATCATCCGCAACCACTACGTGGGGCGCACCTTCATCGAGCCCAAGCAGACCATCCGCAGCTTCGGCGTGAAGGTGAAGCTGAACCCCGTGCGCCACCTGCTGGCGGGCAAGCGCGTGGTGCTGGTGGACGACAGCATCGTGCGCGGCACCACCAGCAAGAAGATCGTGCAGATGGTCCGCGAGGCCGGGGCGGCCGAGGTCCACATGCGCATCGCCTGTCCGCCCACTACGCACTCCTGCTTCTACGGCATCGACACCCCCAAGCGGCAGCACCTCATCGCTTCCTACATGCCCCACGAGGAGATCACCGCCTTCGTGGAGGCGGACACCCTGGGCTACCTGGAGCTGAAGGACCTCGAGGGCTGCATGGGTGATGACGGCACCGGCTTCTGCTATGCCTGCTTCACTGGCAACTACCCCGTGCCGCCGCCGGGGAAATGAGCGGTGGCCTTAACCGAAACAACCTAGAACAGATCTCCACCAAGCGGATCAGGGCAGGGGCGTGGCCTGAGTGTGGGTCCGGGCCTTGAAGGCATGGCCCATGGCTTCGCCTTCCACCGCGTCGGTAGCCTCGAGGGTGAGGAGCCGGTCCTGGACCCGCAGGAAGCGGTAGCGGGAATCGACCTTCGTCCACACTTTCACGAAGAGCATGGCCCGCACCTCCAGGTCGATGTGCCGCTCCATGGCCACGGGCAGGCCGTCCGCACCCAGCCAGAGGGTGGCTTCCATAGTGGACCGCTTCACATGCTTGCGGGCGTCCTCGTCCAAGTCCAGGTTCAGTTTGAGGCGGAGGCGACGCACCGGTCGCCCATCTAGGGTCTCTGGATTTTCTCCCACCAGCGAGGCCTTTTCCAACTCGTCCAGCAGGTCCTCCTGGGCCCGGAATTGGCGTCGCCAGGTGTTTTTGCCCTTTTTGGTGGTGGGGTCTCCGGGGGCCTTATCAGTGCGCGAGGCGCTGCCCCGGCCGGAGTCCTCAAGGACCACCAGACCGCCCGGTCCCTCGGCCACCTTCAGGGTTCGGACTTCCTTCCGCTCCTTGCCTTCGTCCCACTCCGTGGAGGACTGCTCAACCTTCAGCGTGATGGGTGTCTGGGGTTTGAGAGACTGGAGTCGCACCTTGAGGTCCGTTAGGGCATCGGCCCGGAGGCTCGGAATGGTACAGACGACTGTCAGGAGTAGGGGGATGGCGTGGCGCATGAGAGCCTCTGAGTGGCCTACGGGCAGATTCCGAATGGGATTAGAGCGGCATGACCCTCGAATGTGGTCTGCTGGAGGCATGTCCGGATCCGGTCCCGCAGGTTCACCGCAAGCCCTCTTCGAGGATGGCCTCCGCTTCCTGGTGGCGGCCCTGGCTTTGGAAGTCGATCATCGCAACAGCTCTGCCATCGTGAGCGCCGCCTGCAACGCGGTGCAGTGCTTCATGGTCACCTTCGAGGCCGCGGCCCGGCGGCATCTTCCGGATCCCGAAGGCGAGGTGCTGCGCCTGCGCGGTCAACTGGAGGCCCTCCTCACGCCCCGCCAGTCCCCGGAAGACGCGGCCCGCCACGCCCTGGAAGCTGCCCGCCTGGCCCGGGACCAGGCCTCGCGGCTGCTGCCCCGGCTGATGGTGGATTAAGTAGCTAGTAGCCCCACCCGATGGGCACGTTGCGCGGCACGGGATTGCCGCCGAACCGGTCCACGGGCAGAGTGGCCGAGGCCAGGTTCGTGGGTCCTGTCGGGCCGCCGATGCTGTGCAGGAACTTCCGGATGTCCGCCCGGAACCAGACCAGGAACTCCTGGAAGGCCGCCTGGCGCAGTTCTTCCCGGGTAAGCTCCCCCACCACCTCGACCACGGCCGAGGCCGAGTCCTCCGACACCCGGTAGGCCTTCCAGGGCCGGGCGGGATCCGGGCTGGCCGCCAGGACCTGGGCCAGGAAGGCAGGGTCCCGTCCGGGCAGGGGGGGCTCACCGGCACCCAAGCCGACGGCGAGACAGAAGCAGAGCAAGGCGCGCATGACCATGGGGTGGCACCAGGCGGCGGGAGGTTCCCACCGGCAGGGTGGAGGCTGATAGCTTTGTCAGATGCCCATCGCCATTCTCGGTCCCACGGCCTCTGGCAAGTCCGCCCTTGCGGTGGCGGTGGCGCGGCGCGTGGGGGGCGTGGTGGTGAACGGGGATCCCTACCAGGCCATCGCGGGCCTGGCCATCGGCACGGGCCAGCCCGGGCCGGAGGAGCAGGAGGGCGTTCTCCACTGGGGCTATGGCGTGCTGCCGCTGTCCGCCCGGCCCAATCCCGCCGCCTTTGGCGCCCTCGTCCGGACCTGGCTGGCGGAGGTCCCCGCGCCGGTGCTGGTGACGGGCTCGGGGCTCTACCTGCGCGGCGTCTGGGACCAGCTGAGCGCGCTGCCGGAGGTGCCGGTCGCCCTCGTGGAGCGCGTGCGGCGCTGGGGCACAGACCTGGGGACGCCCTTCCTGCACCGCTACCTGGGGGCCGTGGATGCCGCGCGGGCCGCCCAGCTGCACCCCAACGACACTGCCCGGGTGCAGCGGGCCCTGGCCCTGCACCTGGCCACGGGCCGGGCGCCGTCGAGCCTGCTGGCTGGGGTAGAAGCGGGCCTTCCCTCCGGCTGGCGCGTGCTGGTGGTCGCCCCCGGGCGAGAGCGGCGCCGCGACCGCGTGGTGGATCGGGTGGAAGCCCAGGTGCGGGCCGGCTGGCCGGAGGAAGTGGCGGCTCTGGTGGCCGCAGGACATGCGGACGACCTGATCGCTCTGCGGCCCCTGGGCTACGCGGCCTGGATGGCCGGAGGCGAGGCCCCGAGGATCCAGGCGGCGGTGGTGCAGGAGACCCAGGCCTACGCCAAGCGCCAGACCACCTGGTTCCGCAATCAGCTTCCGGGCCTGCCCATGTGGGATCCCGATGCGGAGCCGCTGGAAGCGGCCTTCACCCGGCTGGAGCTGCCATGACCCCTCGCACCTGGTACGAAGGCCGGACCTCCCTGGACCTGCTCCAGGGCGCTGACTGGGCCTGGATCGGCCTGCGCTCGGGCGACGGCCTGCACCGGCTGCACACGGACCTGCTGGAGGCCCTGGACCGCCTCTGCATCGAGCTGCGCTGGGCCGGGGTGCGTCGGGTGGCCCTGGGCGGCGCGGCCTGGATGGCCGGGCGGGGGCACCACTTCTGCGCCGGGGCGGACCTGCACCAGGTGGGGGCCCTGGATGCGGTATCTGCGGACCCCTTCGCCCGGCGCGGCCAGCGGGTCATGAACCACCTGCTCTGGCCGGGCTGGCGCACGCTCACGGTGATCTCGGGCGTGGCCATGGGCGGGGGCTGCGACCTGGCCCTGCACGGCCAGGAGCGCTGGGCCGTGGCGGCGGATCCCGCCACGGGCAAGGGCGGGCTGCGCCTGGCCCACCCCGCCGCGAAGCACGGCATCCTCACGGGCTTCGGCGGCACCGTGCGCCTGCCGGAGCTCCTCGGCGCCGCGGGCGCCGATCGGCTCTTCCGGAGCTTCGAGACCTGGGACGAGGTCACGGCCCTGGCAGCCGGTGCCGTCCACCGGGTGGTGGCCCCCGGCGCGATCCGCGAAGAAGTTCTGAGCTGGCTGAAACCTAACGCTTAAGCAGGATGAGCACCACGATCCCCAGCAGCAGCAGGAGACCGCCGACCAGGAGCAGGAAGAGCGGCGTCAGGGCGGCGCAGACGCCCCGCCAGGTGGCGGTCCGGTGCATGCGGGCCATGCCCATGCCGATGACCACCATGCCCGCGAGCTGGACGAAGAGGCCGAGGATGGGGATGAAGCCGCCGAGCTGGACGAAGGCCGAGGCGTAGCCATAGGCGCGGATGCTCTGCGCGGCGGGGACGCCCGGGCGCAGCCCGCCCCAGAGCCAGAGGAAGAAGTGGTTCAGGGCCCCGCCCACCACCATGCCCAGGAAGCTGAAGACAGGCATGAGCAGCAGGATCGCGCCGAAGATGAAGGGCATGGCCGCGGCCAGCACCCGGCTCCCCGTCCGGCCCGTCTCCTCCAGGGCGGCGACGGCGATGCCCATGCCCGCCGCAAAGAAGACCAGCGCCATCAGCAAGAAGATGGGCAACGAGAGCAGCAGCAGGAAGCGCCAGGGCGCCCCCAGGCCCTCGGTGACGGGCACCCGCTCGAAGAGCTCCATGGGGTCCCGGAAGACCAGCTGGAACATGCCGCCCACCCGGGACCAGAAGCCGGGGAAGGTCTCCAGGTCCTCGAAGGGCACGGGCCGCGGCGGCTCGCTCAGCTCAAGGGCCGGTGGCAGGACGTCATGGGGGCTGGTGGCCTCGTTCATGGGTGCTCCCGGGGGGCTAACCTATCACACTCCCTTGAAATCTTTGGGACGCAGGCCCAGCTTCTCGAGCCGCGAGAGCAGGGTGGACGCGGGCAGCTCCGCCAGGGCCGCGGCCCCGTCGGCGCCGGAGATCTTGCCCCGGGTGTGCCGGAGGAGTCGCTCCAGGTAGTCGCGCTCCTGGGCCTCCCAGGCCAGGGGCCGGCCGCTGCGCTCGGTGCGGCGGGGGAGGGCGCCCGGCGGCAGCCGCAGCTCCCGGCCCGCGGAGAGGATCGCCGCCCGCTCCAGGACGTTGTGCAGCTCGCGGACGTTGCCGGGCCAGGCATAGCCCTCCAGCTGCTCCCGCAGACCCGGGGGCAGGGCGATGGGCGGCCGCCGGTTCTCGCGGGCGAAGCGGACCAGGAAGCCCTCGGCCAGGGCCGCGATGTCCTCGGGCCGCTCGCGCAGCGGCGGCAGGTGGATGGGGAAGACGCTCAGGCGGTAGAAGAGGTCCTCGCGGAAGCGGCCCTCGGCGACGGCCTTGCGCAGGTCCGTGTGGGTGGCGGCCACCAGGCGCACGTCCACCCGGCGGGACTTCTCGCTGCCCAGGGGGTCGATCTCCTTCTCCTGGATGGCGCGCAGGAGCTTGGGCTGGAGGTCCAGGGGCAGGTCCCCGATCTCGTCGAGGAAGAGGGTGCCGCCGTCCGCCAGCTCGAAGCGTCCCTTGCGGGCCGAGGCCGCGCCGCTGAAGGCGCCCTTCACATGGCCGAAGAGCTCGGACTCGATGAGGGTCGCAGGCAGGGCGCTGCAGTTCACCTTGATGAAGGGCTTCTCGCGGCGGGGTGAGAGGTGATGCAGCGTCTGGGCAACCTTCTCCTTGCCGGTGCCGGTCTCGCCGGTGATCAGCACCGTGGCGGCAGTGGCGGCCACCTGGCCCACCTGCTCCAGGATGGCCCGCATGGCGTGGCTCTCGGCCTGCAGCGGTTCCTGCAGGACACCCTGGCGCTGCGCCTCGCGGAAGTAGCTGACCTCCTCCGCCAGGCTGCGCTCCCGCTCCGCGAGGCGGCCCAGGTGCTCGGCCTGCTTGAGGCCCAGGGCCAGCAGCGAGGCGAAGACGCCCACGTGGTGCAGCACGCTGGCGGGGTACTGGCGGCAGACCAGGGCATCCAGGGTCATGAGGCCGAAGGTCTCGCCCTGGCTGCGGAGGGGCGCCACCAGGCAGCTGTGGCCGTGGGGCATCTCCAGGAGGCCCTGGAAGGTGTCCTCGCCGGGGTCGTCCTCCTCGAAGGTTGCGGGCTGCGAGCCGGTCTTCAGGGCCTGGGTGAGGCGCAGGTTGCCGCGCACCGGGATGAGGGTCTCCGCCAGCTGGGGCGTGGCCAGGGGGCCCAGGGCGTAGGCCACCCGCAGGCCGTCGCCCTCGCGCAGCAGCACCGTGGCCAGGTCGTAGGGCACCAGCTGGCTGAGCCGCTCGAAGGCATGGGCCACCATGCGGCCGGGCTCCTCGCCGAGGGTGAGAAGCGAGCCGGCCTCTTCCACCAGCCGGGCCCCCGTCAGCGCGGCTTCAAGATCCTGTGCGGGCATGCGGGCCTCCGGCCTGATTCTCGACATTTCGTGAATCGGGTCAAGTCTCTCGGCGGAATCGTAGGATGGGCATGCGGCAAGGGTCGCATCGATAGGTATACTTGCCGGATTCCCCACAAAGGACCTGCTTGCCTTCTGACGCCACGCACTTCGGTTCCTACCGGCTGCTCTCCCGCCTGGGCGAGGGGGCCATGGGCGAAGTCTGGCGGGCGCTCGACCTGCGGCTCGAGCGCGAGGTGGCCCTCAAGTTGTTGAAGAACGCTGATGACCAGCGCCGCCAGGCGCTCATCGGCGAGGCCAAGCTGGCCTGCCAACTGAACCACCCGAACATCGCCCACATCTACGACGCGGGCGAGGTGGAGGGCACGCCCTACATCGCCATGGAGCTGGTGGAGGGGCAGACGCTGCGGGCCCTGGTGGGCCGGCCCCTGGAGGGGGAGAGCCTGCAGAGCCTGGCCCGGCAGGCGGCCGCGGCGCTGTCCCATGCGCACCAGAAGGGCATCGTCCACCGGGACATCAAGCCCGAGAACCTGCTGCTGACCGGGGAAGGCCAGCTCAAGATCCTGGACTTCGGCATCGCGCGCCGCGGCGATGCGGAGCCGCTCCCGGGCCAGGTCTCCCACCATCTGACCCTGGTGGAGCGCACGGCGCCGGGCTACAGCCAGGGCACGCCCGCCTACATGAGCCCCGAGCAGGCCAATGGCCAGGCGCTCACGGGGCAGTCCGACCAGTTCAGCCTCGGCGTGGTGCTCTACGAGCTGGCCACCGGGGTGCATCCGTTCCTGCGCGGCAGCCTCGTGGACACGCTCTACGCCGTGACCCGGGACGAGCCCCGGCCCCTCGCCGAGGCCCGGCCCGACCTCTCCCGCACCCTGCGGGACGCCATCCACCGCCTCCTGGCCAAGGCGCCCGGGGACCGGTTCCCGAACCTGCAGGCCCTCGCGATGGGCCTCGCCGAGAATGTGCCCACGGCGACCGTGCCCCACCTCGCGAGTCCGGCAGGACCTGGGCGCAGCGGGCGTCGGCGCCTCCTCCTGGCCTCGGTCGGCGGGGTGGTGGTGCTGGCGGCGGTCCTGGGGTTCTGGCTGTGGCGGCGGGCTGAGGCCACGGGCCTGGGCGAGGCGCGCCGGGCCTCGCGGGAAGACTTCACCCGGGGCCGCCGGGTGGTGGCCATCCTGCCCCTGGAGCAGCTGCGGCCGGACCCGGAGCACGCCTGGCTGAGCAACAGCTTTGCCGACGCCATGGCCTTCGGCCTCGTGCGCCGGGAAGGGCTGGCGGTGGTGGATCGCCTGCGGGTGGCGGAGGCCATGCACCAGCTGGGCGACACTCCCGGTCAGGCTCCTCGCGCCGTGGGTGAGCTGGGCCGGCAGCTGAAGGCGGAGCTGCTGGTGCTGGGCAGCTATCAGGTGGTGGCAGGTCAGCTACGTCTGGGGGTCCGGGTCGTGGATGCGCTCCGGGGCTCCACCCTGCACCAGTTCCAGCTCGACCGCCCGATGACGGAGCTGCTGAAGCTCGAGGACGAGCTGCAGCAGCGGCTGCCCCAGGAGATGGGTTTTGGCAGTGATCCCGGCGCCGTGCGCTCCCAGGCGCGACTGCCGCGGACGCGGGAGCTCTACACCAAGGCGCTGCAGGTCTTCACGGAAGGCAACCAGGACTCGGTGCGGCTGGCCAACTCCCTCCTGGCCACGGCCATCGAGCTGGAGCCGGACTATGCGCCGGCCCACGCGGAGTATGCCTGGACCCTGGCGGAGCTGGGTGCCATCACTGCGCTCAGCCAGGGCCGCTACGACGAAGGCCAGGCGCTGCTGCGCAAAGGGAAGGCCGCGGCGGAAAAGGCCATGCACCTGGATCCCAGCGCCTCCCAGGCCTACCGGGCGCTGGCCTCCATCCAGCTGCGCTTGGGCGACCTGGAGGGCGCCAGCCAGATGGCGCTGCAGGCCGTGCGCCTGGATCCTGCGGACCACAAGGCCTACGATGTGCTGGCCGATGTCTTCGCGGGCCTGGACGGCGAGGACAACCACCAGGCCGCCCACCGGTATTTCGAGAAGTCCCTGAGCCTGTTCCCGGAGGGCTGGCAGGCCCACCACCGCCTGGGCGTGCTGCTCCAGAACGAGGGCAACCTGCCGGAGGCCCTCCAGCACGCGGACCGCGCCCTGGCGCTGCGCCCCACCGTGGAGTTCGCCTATGTCACCGCGGCGGATGCCCTTCTGTGGATGGGCCGCAGCACCGAGGCCGAGGCGCATCTGAAGGCCGGGCTGCGGGAAGTGCCCAGCTCGAACGTGCTGCGCAGCCTGCTGGCCTACACCGCCTGGGACCGCCACGACCGCACGGCCGCCGAGGGCTACCTCAAGGAGCTCGAAGGCGCCTGGCCTGCGGGCCACTCGAACACCATCCTGCTGGCGGGCGTGAAGCAGGCTGTCTCTGGCGACGGGGCCGGCGCGCGGGCCCGGTTCGAAGCCTTCCGCCAGCAGCTCGCGGCCACGGATCTGGCCACCAAGAAGCACAACGAGAAGCGGGTGCTGTCGGTGAACCTCTACTTCATGGCCCGCATGGTGGCCCGCCTCGGCGACCGCGCCGCGGCCCTGGCCATGGTGGAGCTCGCCGACCGCCTGCACGCCGGCAAGCTCAAGGTCTCCCGGCAGGATCCCGCCTTCCGCTGAGCCTGCAGGGCCAGGCTCTTCCTGGTGCTCTTGGCGTCTGCTCGGTATCGGCTGCGCCGTTACGCGAGATAAGGACAAACCACCTGTCTTCGTGGTGAGGGCGGCCAACCTTGGGATCAGACTTCCGCGGCCTGTTCGGCGCGGGCCTGGGCCACGAGGGCTTCGATGCGCAGCCGCACTTCCGCGGCCAGGGCATCGCGGTCGGCGTGATCGGCGGGATACACTGGGTCTCCCACGAGCATGGTGAAGCGCCCGGGGCGGATGCGCAGGCCGCCGGAGGGTAGGGCGTTGAAGCCGCCCACGGTGGCCATGGGGACGATGGGTACGCCCGCGTCCAGGGCCAGGGCGAAGCCGCCCTTCTTGAAGTGCAGCAGCTCCCCGGTGCGGCTGCGGGTGCCCTCGGGGAAGATCACGACGTTCTTGCCGCCGCGGATCTGCCGGGCGGCGTCCTTGATGCTCTGGATGGCCTTCTCCCGATCGCCCCGGTTGATGAAGATCACGCCCGCGGCCCAGCCGGCCCAGCCGATGAAGGGCACGTACTTCAGCTCCGACTTGCCGATGTAGACCGCGGGTAGGGGCAGGGCGGCCACGAGGTACGGAGGGTCGAGCTGGCTCTCGTGGTTGGACATGAAGATCACGGGCTGGCGGCCCTCCCGGATGGCTTCCGGCATGCGCTCCCAACCCCCGAGGCTGAAGGGGATGTCGCAGAACCAGGCCACACAGTTCGCGAACATCGGGGCGATCGCGAAGAAGGCCCGGGGGCGGCCGAGGAAGGGCACGGCCAGCAGGACGGTGAGCACCGTGACAGGCACCATGGCCAGCACGAAGACCGCCATCAAGAATGCACCGAACCCCGTATCCCGCCAGTTGGCCACCCCGCCCTCCCCAGCTTCCAACCTATCAGTTCAAGGGCGGGGTCGCCAATCAGCGGCGGCTGGCGGCCTCCATGGCCACCGCCCGCGGGTGGAGCAGCTGGTTCTCCAGGTAGATGTGCAGGTGCGTGTCCGCCTCCAGGTTCCGAAGGCCGTCGCAGAGCGCCTGGAAGCTCGCGCAACCGTCGGCGGGGACCATGTACCCGTGGGTGAGGGCGCGGAGGTCCGCCAGCATGCCGCCGACCGCCTCGTGCTCGGTCTCCATGACGCGGATGGGGCTCTGGACGGTGCCGAAGCAGGCGGAGCCGGACGCACCGGCCTCCATCTGGCGGATGAAGGGGAAGAGGATCTGCTCTTCCTTCATGAGGTGCGGGATCAGGTCCGCAGCGAGCTCCTCGAACCGCGCGGAGACGTCCTGCAACTCGGGATGATTCTCCCCGTGGGCCCTGAGCACCTTCTGGAGGAGGGCCTCCAGTCGCGGCAGCTCGGCGCGCAGGTAGGCGTGGTGGCTGCTCTCGAGGTGATCCATCAGGGCCGTCAGGGAGGCCCTGAGCCAGGACTCCGGCGTCGGAACATCACTCGCCGGCGCCTCTAGTTCGGCCAGGCCGGCGAGGATCTCGGCCGGGTTCCGCTGGGCGGCCGCGCAGGCTTCCCCCAAGGTCCGGTGGCCGCCACAGCAGTAGTCCACGCCCTGGCCTTCCAGGTAGCGCATGGCCTGTGGCCAGGCGAGCACGATGTCGCCAACCTTGGTGCCGAGCTCGAGGGTCATGGGGTCTCCTTGGTCGGTTCCGGGGGCCGCCCCACGAGGGCGGACGATCCCAGCCGATCGATAAATCATACAAAAAGGATCATCTATTCTGCAATATCTTTTTGTATTGATATATCTAATTTATTTTCAATAAATTAGATATAAGTGAACGCTAGGGCACCGGGTCGAACCCGCCCCGGGTCAGGGGGGAACAGCGGAGGATCCGCCAGGTGGTGAGGAGTCCGCCCCGCAGGGTGCCGAACTTCTGGACGCAGGCCAGGCCGTAGTGGCTGCAGGTGGGGGTGAACTTGCACTGAGTGGGCAGGTGCTCGGAGAGCGCGGCCTGGTAGGCCCGGATGGCGCCGCGGCAGACCCAGGCCGTGGGCTGGAAGCGCACCGGCAGGAAGGCCTCCAGGACCAGGACCAGGGCCACGGTCCCCGCGGGATGGGCCAGCAGCCAGGGGAGCACCCTAGGCCCCCGCGGCGGCATCGGCCTCGGCCTTCACCTTGCGGGCTTCTTCGAGGAAGGCGGGCACCAGGTCCTCCTCCTTCACCCGGCGGATCAGCTCGCCCTTGCGATAGATGAGCCCCTCGCCCGCGCCGCCAGCCACGCCGAGGTCGGCATCCCGAGCCTCGCCGGGGCCGTTCACCACGCAGCCCATCACTGCGTAGGTGATGTTCTCGTGGTTGATCAGCTTGAGGCCCTCCTCGATCTCGTTGGCCACACGGTTGAGGTCGATCTGCACGCGGCCGCAGCTGGGGCAGCTCACCATGCGGAAGCCGCCGGTGCGCAGGGCCAGGCTGCGCAGCAGCTCGTGGCCCACCCGGCACTCGTCCTCGCCGTCCCCCGTGAGGGAGACGCGGATGGTGTCGCCTAGACCCTCGGCCAGCAGGATGCCCATGCCCGCGCTGGAGCGGATGGTGCCGCCAAAGGGAGTGCCAGCCTCGGTGATGCCTAGGTGGAAGGGGTAGTCCACCTGCGTCGCCAGCAGGCGGTAGGCCTGCACGGTGCGCACCACGTCGCTGGCCTTGAGGCTGATCTTGATGTCGCGGAAGCCCTCACGCTCCAGCACGTCGATGTGACGGAGCGCGCTGGCCACCATGGCCTCGGGCGTGGCGGACCCGAACTTCTCCAGCAGGTCCTTCTCGAGGCTGCCGCCGTTGACGCCGATGCGGATGGGGATGCCCTTGGCACCGGCCTTGTCCACCACGGCCCGGACGCGATCCTGGCCACCGATGTTGCCGGGATTGATGCGCAGGCAGGCGGCGCCGCCGTCCGCGGCCACCAGGGCCAGGCGGTAGTCGAAGTGAATGTCGGCCACCACGGGGATGGGGCTGCGATCGCAGATCTGGTGGAAGACCTCGCCGGCCTTGGTGGTGGGCACGCTGACCCGCACGATCTCGCAGCCGGCGTTGGCGTAGGCGTAGATCTGGCTGAGGGTGGCCTCCACGTCCCGGCTGTCGGTCTTGGTCATGCTCTGGACGGTGATGGGCGAGTCCCCGCCCACCGGCACCGGACCCACCATGATCTGCCGGGTCTTCCGGCGGGGGGCGAGGGGCAGGCTTTCGTGTCCGGACATGGGGCCTCGATCAAAGGCCCAAGTTTACCCGCCAATGGGTCCCTGTACGCAAAGCGCGGCCCCGGGGGGCCGCGCTCAGGGAAGGGAAGCAGTTACTGCTTGAGGTTCAGGGTCACCTGCAGCAGCTCGTCGGTGGTGGTGACGATCTTCGCGTTGGCCTGGTAGCCACGCTGGCTGACGATGAGCTTGGTGAACTCGCTGGCGACGTCGACGTTGGAGAGCTCGAGGTTGGAGCCGAGGATGCCCCCGCGGCCGGCCGCGTTCGCCACCCCGATGGTCGGGGCGCCCGAGGCCAGGGTCTGGCTCCAGTGGTTGTTGCCGGACTGCTGGAGGCCGTTGGTGTTCGTGAAGGAGGAGAGGGAGAGCTGGGCCAGGTTGAGGATCTGGCCGTTGGTGAAGGTGCCGCTGATGATGCCGTCCTGGTCCACGGTCATGCTCTGCAGGGTGCCGGCCGGGTAGCCGTCCTGGGTGCTGCTGATCGTGGCGTTGGGCGAGCTGAGGCCCGTGAAGTTCGACGTCCCGTTGGTGCCCATGATGTCCAGAGTGATGGTGTTGGAGGTTCCACTGAGCCAGGGGATGGTGATGACGGGGTTGTTGTTGGCGGTCGGGTTGGTGACCGTGGTTGTGATCGAGGTGGCGAGATCCGTGGTGCCCAGCTGGATGAGGTTGCCACTGGCATCGAAGCCCAGGGTGCCTCCGGCGACGACGGCCCTCGAGGTCCCGTCAGGGTTCACCGCCGCGTCCCGGACCGTGTAGGTCCAGGTGAGGTTGCCGGTCTTGTTCCCGCCAACCTGGTTCACGGTGCCCGCGTCGCTTGCAGCACCACTGTTGCCGATGTTCGGCGCCGTCGGCATGGAGATCTGGTTGGTGATGGTCGCGCCAGTGGCGGTGCTGATGGTCAGGGGCTTGGTGGCCGTCAGCACGGGAGATCCGGAGGCCCAGTCAATGGACCCGCTGCCCACGGAACCCGGGAGTACGCCATCCTTGATGTCGTAGGTCCACTGGTCGGCCACGAAGGCAACAGCCGGGGGGCCGGCGGCGGCGGGGTTGCCGGCTTTTTTGGTGTAGGTGATGGCCAAGGTGTGCGGAGCGCCATTGCTGTCGAAGACACTCGCTGTTTGGGCCACGGTCGCACCGACAGCGGCGGCTTGGCTGAGGTTGACGCCTGTGAACCCGAGGCTGGTGGTGGGCGACTGGGCTTCCGCCGTCTTCGTGTAGTCGATGACCATGTTCTGGACCTTCCCCAGGCTGTCGTAGACCTGGACCGGGGAGGAGTAGGTGCTGCCTGTCGTTGGGGTGAGGAGGGGGTTCGCGGCGTTCAGGTTGACCGGGGCCGAGGCGTTCAGGTTGACGTTCAGGCCCACGTTGGCGGTGGCCTGGGCGCCGGCGGTGGCGGCGGAGATCTGGATGGGCACGGCGGCGCCCGTGGTGACGAGGCTCCCGACGCCGTTGGTGACGCTGCGGTTCCAGCCCATGACGTTTGCGCCATCACTGGCCACAAGGTAGCCGTCGCTGTTGCGGGTGAAGTTCCCCGCGCGGCTGAACACCTGGTTGCCGGCGGCGGTCTGCAGGGTGAAGAAGCCGTTGCCCTGGATGGCCATGTCCAGGGCATTGCCCGTGGCCTGGAAGGAGGACTGGGCGAAGTTCTGGTTCACGGAGTTCATCTGCACGCCCAGGCCGAACTGGATGGGGTTGCCGTTGCCCTGGGTGGACGAGGCGCCCGCGGAGCTGAAGATGTCGCGGAAGGTCATGTCCGAGCCCTTGAACCCCACGGTGTTGATGTTCGAGAGGTTGTTGCCGATCACGTTCAGGGCGCTGGAGTTCGTGGCGAGGCCGGAGAGGCCGGAGTAGAAGGCGGAGTAGAGGCTCATTGGGGCTCCTGGGTTGAGAGGCGGAAGGGATCAGGCAGAGATGCCGAGGACCTTGGACATGAGGAAGGTGTTGGTGCCGGAGGTGAGGGAGATGGTGCCGCTGCTGGAGAAGGCCACCGAGTCCACCTTCATGATCAGGCTCGTCTGGAAGGGCACCGCCGTGCCGTTCGCGCCGGTGGCGGTCACGCTCACGGAATAGGCGCCATCCGGGAGCTGGTTGCCGCTGCTGTCCTTGCCGTCCCAGGCGACCGCCGCCTTGCCGGCAGCCAGCTCGCCGCGGGGGATGGTCGCCACGGTGTTCCCGCTCGCATCCTTCACGGTGAAGGTGACGTTCGCTGGCGAGTTGAGGTAGATGTTCATGGAGGCCTTGCCGGACTGCAGGTTGAAGCCCGAGCCATCCACCTCCACCGTCTTGCCGATCAATGCCGCGGCCTGCCCCTGGAAGAGCCCCATGTTCTGGGTCTGCAGTCCCTGGAGCAGCGTGTTGGTCTGCTGCGCCTGCTCGAGGCTGGAGAAGCTGGTCATCTGCTGGACCATCTGGTTGGGATCCTGGCTGCTGGAGGACGTCGGATCCTGGTTCTTCAGCTGGGCCACCAGCAGCTTGAGGAAGCTGTCCTTGTCCAGAGCGTTCTTGGCGGTTGCGGTGGTGGCTGACGACGTGGCTGTCGTGGCCGAGGTGATCATGCCGGTCTCCATGGGGACCTCCATACGAACAGGTGCTACAGGAAGCGTGCCGATCAGGCGTAGAGCTCGACGTGGTGCGCATTTAGGATGGGTGCGGGGGTGGGAGCGGGTGCTTCTTGCCGGGCCACGGAGGCCTCCGGCAACGTGCGCTCGCGAGGGCTGGGGGCCGAAGGTGCCTCCTGGAAGGGACGGTGCCCCTGTTGCAGATCGAAACTGCCCAGGTGGAGTCCCTGGTCCCTCAGCGACTGCTCAAGGTGGGGGCGCCCCTCCTTGACGGTCTGGACCGAGGCGGCCTCGGAGACCCAGACTTTGGCGTGGACCTCGCCGCCTTCGACCTTGAGGTGGATGGTGACCTGTCCCAGCGAGTCCGGGTGGAGCTGCAGCTGGGCTTCCTGGGCGCCGGACTTGAGCATCCAGCGGAGGCCGCCCTCCACCTGGAGGACCGGTGCGCTGGGCGGCGTGGCCGGGGCCTGGGAAGGAGCCGGCGCGGCTGCGGGGGCGGTGGCAGCGGGCCCTTCTGCGGTGCGCTGGAGGGTGCCCAGCAGCGCCGGAGAGGCCCCGTCCAGGGTGCGGCCAGCGAGGGACTGCAGGTCTGTCAGCTTCGACTCTCCTGGTTCCAGGGGCGCGGGCGTCCCACCGCCCTTGAGCGGGGCCTGACTCGTCGTCGCTTCCGGCCCGGCGGCGGGCTGGCTCGTGGCCTTGGCCAGAACCTGAGCAAGCTCCTGGGGTGGCGCCGCAGGCACGCTGGGCTTGACTGGGGTGGGCTCGGCCAGCGGGGTGGCGCCAGCTTTGGTCACGGGGCCCGGGGCGGGTTCCTCAGGCCTGCGGAGCCCCTTGAGACCGGTGGCCGGCTCCGCCAGGACCGCCTGCAGGAGGGTGGGCGCCGTGGTTAGTGCGGAGGTCTTCGGAGCCCGGTCGCCATCGGCCGTGGCCTGGGTGGGCAGGGCGGTCGCGTCAAGTGCCAGCTCCCGGGGCAGTGCCGTCGGCACGTTGGGCTTGTCCACCATGGGCTCGGCGATGACAGACTGGCTCGCGGCCTTACCCAGGTCATGCGCCAGCTCCTGGGGCAGCGCTGTTGGCACGTTGGGCTTGTCCACCATGGGTTCAGCGACCGGTGTGGGGGCGGCTTTGGCCACGGGGCCAGAGGTCAGTTCTGCGCTGCCGGGGAGCCCTTTGAGGTCGGCAGCTGGTCCGGCAAGGACTGCCGGAATGAAGGTGGGGTCCGCAGGTTGCACGGGGGTCTGCAGCGCCGAGGCGAGGTCGGAAGAGACCGGGGCCTGGGTGCTCTGGGCGACCGCGGGCGGCAAGGTGGCCGTCGGTGGGGCCTGAAGAATCGTTGCCTCCGGGCCAGCGACGACGGTCTGGCTTGGCCCCTTGACCAGGAGCTGTGCCCACGCCTGGGGCAGCTCCGCCGGCACGCTGGGGGCGGTCGCTGGAGCTGCGGCGCCTTTGGTCACGGGGCCAGGGGCCAGCTCTTCGCCTCCACGGGTCACGCTGGGGCTGGCATCCGCCCCGGCAGGGGCTGCCTGAACAAGAACTTGGTTGGCGGGTTGGGCGGAGGTCTTTGGCGCTGCGGCCGCGTCCAGGTTTGTCGGGGGTTGTGCGCTTGGCGGGGCCGTGTCGAGCGCAGGCAGAAGCGTGGCCGTCGGTGGGGCCTGACGGGTCGTCTCCACCGGCCCGGCGGCGGGCTGGCTCGTGGCCTTGGCCAGGAGCTGCGCCAGTGCTTGGGGCAGCGCCGCGGGCAGGCTGGGCTTGTCTGCGGTGGGTTCCCCCGCTGGCGTGGCGGCGGGTGTAGTCACGGGGCCAGGGGCCAGGTCGGCGGGCTGGGCGGAGGTCTTGGGCGCCGCGGCCGCGGGTTGGGCTGCAGAGGTCTGGCTGGCGGTGCTCAGCGGTCCAGGCAGGCTTGGCCCAGGCGTGACCGGAGTCGCCGCAGGGGGCGTCTGCCCGGGTGCTGCCGTTGGTACCAGCTGGACCGGGGCGGTGTCCTCCTGTGCGGGAGGGGTGGCCGCGAGCGGCTGCTGGGCTGGCGGAACGGTGGTCGCGCCCGGAGATGGGGCTTCAGGGTCGGTCGGCGGAGCGGCCGGGGAGGGCGCGGTGGTGGCTGCCGAAGTGGCCTGGGCCTCAGAGGCAGCCTGCTTGGGCTCGGGGTGGACGGGGCTCGCGGCCGGGCCAGCGGGCGTCCCAGCAGTCGCTGCCGGGTGGCTGGCCTCCCTGGAGGCGGATGGGGTGCCGGTCTGGGTGGGCGCTTTCCGAGCCGCAGCCCGGAGCGGCCTGGCTGACGCGAGCGGGGCCGCGGCCGGCAGCTTGGGCGCGTCTTGAGGCCGGGTGAACTGCGCCACCAGGCCTGCAAAGTGGCCGCCGCCTGCGTCCGCGGACTTGCTCTCCGAGCGTCCTGCCGGAGCTCGGTCCGGGATCGCCTGGATCGCCACAGGGCTCGCAGAAGCCATGAGAACCTCACGTCCGGTACATCCGGATGGGCTCTCTCCGCCAGGAACGTGCCGCGACCGTTGGGCAGAATCGTCCAGGTGCCGCGGGCGGGGCGGGACTCTCTAGAGTTCCTTGGGCTTTGACATGCCGACGCGCTCGGACAGGCGCCCCGCGAGCTTGGCGTCCAGGGGGGCCAGCTGGTCCATGAGCTTCCCGGCCTTCTTGGGGGTCATGCCTGCCAACAGTGACACGGCCACTTCCAGGTTCTGGCCCGCCAGCTCCTTCATGGCTTGGGCCCCGGCCGAGGGATCCATCGCCTCATAGGTGCGGATGATCTGCGGGTCGATGGCGGGGCGGACCTTCAGGTTCTCCACCTTGAGCAGGGCCTCCTGCACAGCCCGCTCGCGGGCGGCCATCTCACCGCGGTCCTTGTCCAGCGTGGCCTGGAGGGTATTGAGCCGCTGCTCGAGCTGCCGGAGCTCAGCCTCCTTCTGGGCAATGGCCTTCTCCCGGTTTTGGAGCTGGGAGGCCAGCTCGACGATCTTCACGCCCTCGCCGGCGACGCCCTTGGGGTCGCCCTTCGGCTCCTGGGCCGACAGCCAGATGACGCCCGCGGACAGCGCGAGGGGCGCCGAGATCCAAAGCAGAAAGCGGGCGTTCATGGGAGCTCCTTCTTGATCAGGCACTGCGGGGGTGGTGCCGGAGCACCGCCAGTTCGTCCATCTCCAGGGCCTCCCGGAGCTGCTGCTCACGCTGGTGTTCGAGGGCGCGGCGCTCTTTGAGGCGGACGAGCATCAGGTGGTTCCGGTGGGCGAGGCTGAGGGCTTCCCGCTCCTCGGCCACCTTCACGAGGGCCACGCGGAGGCGCTCGTAGCCCTCCAGCTGCCGGCGCTCCAGCACCACCAGGAACCGCTCGCCGTTCCGCAGGAGGTCCAGGTCCAGGATCTGCCCGGTGGCGAGCCGGCGGGCCTCGAAGAGCGCCTTGCGCTGCTCGACCATGGCATCCAGCTCGGTCCGGATGTCCCGCTCGGCCTGGAGGGCCCGGGCCAGGGCCCGCTGCGCCTCGTGCTCCAGGGCCTCCCGCAGCTTGCGCAGGGGCTCCAGGCGGAAGTGGAAGCGGGCGGCCATCAGCGGTCGGCCTTCAGGAAGGGCGCCAGGTCGATGCCGAAGATCTGGCCCATGGCGAGCATGGCCAGGCGGTGGTCAGAGCTCTCCGCCGTGGCCTGCCGGAGGAAGGACTGGATGGCTGGCTGGAACTGGATGGCCTGGTCGATGGCCGTGCTCGAGCCCTTGGTGTAGGCCCCGATCTGGATCAGGTCCTCGGCATCCTGGTAGGTGGCCATGAGGTCGCGGAGCTTGCTGGCCAGCTGCTTCTGCTCCGGTGGAGCCAGGGCGCTGAAGAGCCGGGAGAGGCTGGCGAGCACGTCGATGGCGGGGAAGTGATTCTTGGCGGCCAGCTTCCGGGAGAGTACCACGTGGCCGTCCAGGATGCCGCGCACGGCATCGCTGATGGGCTCGTTCATGTCGTCGCCCTCCACCAGCACGGTGTAGATGCCGGTGATGGAGCCCATGCCTTCGAAGGTGCCGGCCCGCTCCATGAGGCGGGGCAGCAGGGCGAACACCGAGGGCGTGTAGCCCCGGGAGCTGGGTGGCTCGCCCGCGCTGAGGCCGACCTCCCGCTGGGCCATGGCGAAGCGGGTCACGCTGTCCATCATCAGCAGGACATCCTTGCCTTGGCGCATGAAGTATTCGGCGACGGTGGTGCCGGCCATGGCGCAGCGCAGACGCAGCAGGGGCGTCTGATCCCCTGTGGCAACCACCACCACGCTGCGGCGCAGGCCCTCGGTACCCAGGTCGTTCTCGATGAACTCGCGGAGCTCGCGGCCCCGCTCACCCACCAGCGTGATGACGTTGACCTCGGCGGAGGTGTTGCGGGCCACCATGCCCAGCAGGGTGGACTTGCCCACACCAGAGCCGGAGAAGATGCCCACCCGCTGGCCCTTGCCGAGGGTGAGCAGCCCGTCCACGGCGCGCACGCCGGTGGAGAGCACTTCGTCGATCCGCTTGCGCCGCATGGGGTTGGGAGGGGGGCCCTGGAGGGGCAGGTGCGCCGTGGCCTCGATGGGGGGGCCGCCATCCAGGGGGCGGCCCAGGGGATCGATCACGCGGCCCAGCAGCTCGTCCGCCACGGGCAGCTCGGGCTGGTGGCCGGTGCCTTCCACCCAGAGCCCTGGCCGGATGCCCTCGGTCTCCTCGATGGGCATGAGCAGCACGCGCTGGCCCGAGAAGCCCACCACTTCCGCGTGGAAGAGGCGCGGCCTGCCGGTGGCGTCGGTGCCGTGGATGAGCATCTGCTCACCCACGGAGCACTCGGGGCCCGTGCTCTCGACCACGAGGCCCACCACCTTCGTGACCCGGCCCATCCAGTCACCCTTCGGCAGCGCCGAGAGGCGGGCCGCCAGGGCAGCGGGATCCAGCACGGTGTTCACAGCGTGCCGCCTTCCCGCAGCCGGGCGATGAGCTGCATGAGCGCCTCGCGGCGGCGCTCAAGGGTGCCGTTGAAGATGCCCTGGGGGGCCTCGATCCGGAGGCTGCCCCGGGAGAGGCCGCTCTCACTCAGGAGGGCCAGGCCGGTGTGGTCTGAGAACTGGTCGCCGAGCTGCTCGAGATCCGCAGGATGGAGGAAGATCTGCATGGGCATCTCGCCGTCCCGGCGGCCCCGGGGCAGGGGGAACGGCAGCTCGTCGAGGATCCGATCCATCATGGCCCTCACGGCGCCTGGGGTCTGCTCGATCTGCTGCACAGCGAGGTGTTCGCCGACGGCCAGGGCCAGGGCGATCAGCTGCTCGTCCAGGGTCGCCTGGAGGGTGACGGTGACGGAGGCCAGCTCCGTCAGGTGCTCTTCCAGGCGCTGCGTGTAGGTCTTGTACTGGCTCTCGCCGAAGGCGCGGCCCTCGGACTCGCCGGCGGCGAAGCCCTCCTCGTAGGCGTGGCGGGCGATCTCCTGGGCCTGCCGCTCGGCCTCCTGGAGGCGGTCGACGATGCGCTCCTCGATGGGGACATCGGAAGCCGCGTCGTCGCCCAGCTCCGAGGACACGGAGCCCTCGCCCTCCTCATAGGAGTTCGGGGACTGGAGGGCATCCACAGGGAAATAGGGAAAGGCCCCCAGGCGCTTGTCCTGGAGGTCCTCGGCCCGGATGAAGCCCTTACTGGCCATGACGGCGCCCTCGCTCGCTAGGTGACATAGTCCTCGCCTCCGCCACCGCCGATGCTGATGACCCCTTCCTCCTCGAGCTGGCGGACGATCTCTACCACCTCGTGCTGGGACTTCTCTACATCCTTCAGCTTCACGGGGCCCATGAACTCCATCTCTTCCTTCATGAGCTCCACGGCGCGGCTGGACATGTTCCGGTAGAACTGGTTCTGCAGCTCCTCGCTGGTGCCCTTGAGGGCGATGGTCAGCGTCTTCTTGTCCGCCCGCTTGAGGATCTCGGTGATGCCGTTGTCATCGATGAGCAGGATGTCGTCGAAGACGAACATCAGGTCGCGGATGCTGGCGGCCAGCTGGGGGTTCTCGGTCTCGATCTTCTCCAGCACGGCGCGGCCCGTGTTGCGGTCCATGCGGTTGAAGAGCTCGGCCACGGCCCGGACACCGCCATAGGCCTCGGTGGCGAAGGAACCCAGGGCCTCCAGCTTCTGCTCGAGGATAAGGCTGATGCGGCGCACCACCTCGGGGCTGATCTCCTGTAGGCTGGCCATGCGCATGGCCACGTCGCTGCGCAGGGCCTCGGGCAGGCTGGAGATGAGCTCTGCCGCCTGGGAGGCGTTCAGGTGGGCCAGGATCAGCGCGATGGTCTGGGGGTGCTCGTTCTGGATGAACTTGGAGAGCTGCTGGGGGTTGGCGCGCTCCAGGCTGGTGAAGCCGGCGCTGGACTCCAGGGCCTTCACCAGGCGGTCGATGATCTTGCGCGCCACTTCCGGCCCCACGGACTTGATGAGCAGCTTCTTGGCATACTCGATGCCGCCCTGGCTGATGTAGCTGCGGGCCTGGGTCATGGTGTGGAACTCTTCCATGACCTCCTCGGCCACTTCCGGCTGCACGTGCTTGGTGATGGCGATCTCGCGGGAGATCGTCTGGATCTCATCCTCCTCGAGGTACTTGAAGATGTTGGCGGCGGTCTCGTCCCCGAGGGTGACCATGAGCACCGCGGCCTTCTGCATGCCGGTGAGTTTGGCCATGGCTACCGTCCTTCCTCAAGCAGCCAGGATCGCACCAGGGAGGCGATGGTCTCCGGGTCCTCGTGGGAGCCTTCCTGGAGGCGCTTCTTGATGAGCTCGCGCCGCCGGGCCTCGGGCGCGCTGAAGGCCGCGTCGGCGTTCAGCTCCGCCTCGATCTCTGACTCGATCTCGGACATGGACTTCACCTGGACGGGCTTGCGGGTGGAGCCACCGCCGGACATGCCGCCGTCACCGCCTTCGGCGCTGGCGACCCGCATGGGGGCGGGCCGGTTGATGGCTGCCGAGAGACGCTTCAGCATCGGCATGACGAGCATGAAGAAGACCGCCAGGCCCAGGATCCCGTAGATGACGCTCGGCGCGAACTGGCGGACCAGGTCCACCCAGAACTGCTTCTTGGCCTCGGCCTCCTCCTTGGGATTGGCCTGGAGGGTGGCGAAGGCCATGTTCTCGACGGTGAGCTCGTCGCCCCGCTTGGTCTGGATGCCCACGGCCGAGGACACCTGGTCGCGGATCTTCTTGAGCTCGTCCGCGGTGCGGGGCGTCAGCTTCAGTACAGGCTCGCCCTTGGGATCCTTCTCCCAGGCGCTGGTGTGGTCGACGATCACCGCCAGGGTGACCCGCTTCACGGAGCCCGTGGCCTGGTCGACGGCACGGATGGTCTTGGAGATCTCGTAGTTGGTGGTGGTTTCCTTCTTGTCGCTGGTCTCCAGCGCGCTCGACGAGGCCCCCGCGTTGGCCGGGGCCACGTTGCTGGGGGTGCCCGGGACGCCGCCGCCGCCTTCGCGCTTCTGGACCTTCTCGTCCTTCTGCTGGACGCTGCGCTCCACCTGCCCCTGGGGGTCGAACCGCTCCTCGTTGATCTTCACCTTGTCGAAGTCCAGGTCCACGTGGGCCGTGGCCCGCACCTTGCCGAGACCGACCACAGGCTCGAGCAGGTCCGTGACGCGGCGGACCAGGTGGTCCTCCTCTTCCCTGGCCACCTTCTTCTGGGCGTCGCTGGCACCGACCATGGGATCCCGGCCGGTCCGGGACAGGATCCGGCTGTGCTGATCGATGATCACCACCTGGTCGGGCTTCAGGCCCTCCACGCTGGCGGCCACCAGGTTCACGATGGCCTGGGTGTTCTCGTCGGGCAGGATGCGGGAGCCGCGCAGCTTGAGCAGCACGCTGGCCTTGGCGTCCTCTTTGTCGGTGAGGAAGGGACTGTCGTTGGAGGGGGTGATGTGGACGGTCGCCTCGGTGACTTGCTGGAGGCTCATGATCGTCTTGGCCAGCTGGGCTTCCATGGCCCGGCGGTGGATCACCTTCTGGGAGAAGTCCGTGGTGCCGAGGCCGGCATTCTCAAGCTTCTCGAAGCCGAGCTTGTCCCCGGTCAGCAGGCCGTCCCCGGCGAACTTGAGCCGGAGGGACCCCACCTTGCTCTCGGGCACCAGGATGGAGCGCTGGTCGGAGCTCAGCTCGTAGGGCACCTGCATCTTGTCCAGCTGGGCCACGATGGAGCTGGCTTCCGTGGGGGAGATGTTGGAGGCCAGGACGCCCTTGGTCTCCTGGCCGGCCCAGATACCAAGGCCGGCCAGGGCCAGGAGCACTGTCATGGAAATGGCGATGACCATGACGCGCTGGGTGGAGCTCATGCCCCGGAAAGCGCTGGTCAGTTGTTCCGCGAGGTTCGTTTCCCCGGCCATAGGCGTCCCTCAGTCAGGGGTGAGGCCGCGCCGGAAAGCTAGGCCTGCGCTACATCTGCATGCGCATGACCTCGCGGTAGGCATCGATCAGTTTCGACCGAACGGCCATCATCATCTGGAAGCTAAGATCGGCCTTCTGGACAGCCAGCATGGCCGTGTGCATGTCTGCACTCTCCCCTGTCATCAAGTTCCGTGCCTCATCTTCAGACTGGGCGGAAGCCTGGTTCACTTCCTGGAGCGCCTGCTTCAGCAAATCGCCGAAAGCGACCCCCCCCTCGGAGCCCGCAGCGCCGCTGCCCTGGCCGGATTTCGAGGATCCGGACACGGGGCTGAGGGGGGACAGCTGGGGGATGTTCAGGAGTGGGTCCATGGGGTCAACTCGGGGAAAGGCCATTCACACGATCGGTCGGGGCAGGGGGCAGGGCAAGTCGAAATTCCGACAGGTTACTGGACTCGGAGGATGTCGAGGGCGGAAGTGGCCATGACTTTGGCGGCCCGGACCACGGCGATGTTGGCCTCGTAGGCTCGGCTGGCCTCGGTGAGGTTCACCATCTCCTCGACCGGGTTGACGTTGGGGTAGCTCACCACACCGTCGGGGTCGGCATCGGGGTGGCCGGGTTCGTAGCGGGTCAGGAAGGGCTCCTGGCTGGTCTTGACCCCCGCGACGCGCACGCCGGCGTTGGCCAGGGCCCCCGCGAAGCCCAGGTCCTGGGAGGCGAAGACCGCATCCTTGCGGCGGTAGGGGCCGCCTTCCTTGGTGTGAGTGGTCTCGCTGTTGGCGATGTTGGCGGCGATGAGCTGGACCCGGAGCCGCTGGGCGGCCATGCCCGTGCTGGCGATGTCGAGGATCTGATTGATGCTCATCAGTGCGCGCTCGCTTCCCGGATGAGGAGGTAGAGCTTCCGAAGCTCGACTTGCATGAAGGTGGAGGCGGTCTGGTAGGCGGTCTGGGTGCGGGCCATGAGCATGTTCTCCCGGTCCAGGTTCACGTCATTGCCATCGTTGCGTTCGGCGCTGGGCTTCAGGGCATCCGTGCTGGCGGGAAGGCTGCTGCTGGGGCTGCCTTGGAGGTGCATGGCGTGGGTGGTGGCAAGAGATGTGGGCGATTTTTGCCCTTCAATGGCCAATTTCAGGGCCCCCCCGAAGCTGAAGTCCTTGGTCCGGTAGCCCGGAGTGTCGAGGTTGGCCAGGTTGGAGGCGATGAACGCCTGCCGCTTGGAAGCCAGCGTCAGGCCTTGATCCATGGCCTGGATCATCCTGTTGCCGCTGGTCAGATCGAACATGGTGCACCCTGCAGAATGGGCCGGGTTGGTTCCGGCTGCTGCCTGATCCATGCAGCCTGCGTGCCGAATTCGGGGGGTGCACCGGGAACCTGTTCTGGCCCTTGCGCGGGACCGCGCCTCCCTTGATACACTGGCCCCTCACCCCGAGGCCTCTATGAAAATGAGTACGCGGCAGCACAACGATGTCCTGATCCTCTCCCCCGAAGGGAAAATCACGCTCGGGGATGGCGACCAGGAACTGGGCGAGGCGGTGCGCACGTCGCTGCTGAACGGCGCTCGGAAGATTGTCATCAACTTCAGCAAGGTGAGCTACCTGGATTCATCCGGCGTGGGCGAGCTGGTGGGCTGCTACACCTCCATCAAGGGCAAGGGCGGCGAACTGCGCATCTGCGGGATGAGCTCCAAGATCTTCAGCCTCATCAAGATGACCAGCCTCCACTCGGTCTTCGAAGTGAAGGACACCGAGGAAGAAGCCCTCGCCGGTTTCTAGGTCGGTGCCCCCCCGCGCCGGTCTGCTCCTTCTGCTCCTGGCGCTGGCTCCCGTCAGCGCCCAGGGTGCCGAGGGCGTCAGGCCTCTGACAGCCCTCCGCATCGAAGGTGGCGACCAGGACGATCAGCGCTTCGCCGCCGCGGCTCTGGGCCTGAAGACCGGCCTGCCGGTGGATGCGGTGGTTCTCCAGCAGGCCCTGGAGGCCGTGCGCCTGGTGGACCGCTACCGCACCGTGGAAGGCCGCCTGCAGGCTGATGGGTCGGTGTCGCTGGTCCTCGAGCCGCTGCGCCCCGTGGCCTCCTGGAGTTGGGAGGGGGATCCGGTCCCGAAGCGTCTCCAGAAGACCCTGCTGCCGGAGCTTCGCCACGGTCAGCGCGTGGGGCCCCAGCGTCGGGCAGTTCTTTCCGGCCTCATCGAGCAGCGCCTCCGGGAGGCTGGCTACCCCCAGGCCCGGGCTGTGCTGGCTGAGGCCGACCAGGGGCGGCAGCTCCAGCTCCACGTGAGCCTTGGCGCGCCCCTCCTGGTTCGCGCGGTCCGCCTGGAGGGTGATCCCACCCCCTACACGCGGGAGGGCCTCCTCAAGGCCGCGGGCCTCGTGGAGGGGGTCTCCATCTGGACGCCGACCATGCTCCGCGAGGCCCAGCGGAAGCTCCACCAGCGCTTCGTAAAGGATGACCGACTCGAGGGCTCGGTGCGTCTCAGCCCGGCGGAGGGCGCCCAGGACGTCCTCGTCATGGAAGTGCATCCGGGACCCCTGGTGAAGCTGGAGGCCAGTGGGCTGAGTCTCTTCTCCGCCCTCCTGGGCCAGCCCTCGCTCTCGGACTTCGTGCCCCTGGCCCGCGCAGAGCGCTACTCCCCCAGCCTCCTGGAGGAAGGGGCCGGCCGCATCACCACCAGCTTCCGCGACCAGGGCTATCCCGAAGTGAAGGTCTCCTACACCCGGAAGGTGACGGCGGGCAGTCCGGACCGTCCCGAGGCGGTCGCTCTGGTCTACACCATCGAGCCAGGTCCCCAGCGGACCCTGGGGCAGGTGCACTTCGAGGGCAACAAGGAGGTATCTGAGCGGGAGCTTCAGGCGGCGGTGGTCCTGCCCCGGCGGAACCTCATCCAGGCCCCCTTCGCCAAGACGGAGGCGGTGAAGGGTCTGGAGGAGCGCGTCACTGCCCTCTACTTGCAGCGGGGGTTCCCCGAGGTCCGGGTCCGCCGCCGGGTGGATCAGGCCAAGGACGGCTCGGTCGAAGTGCGTTTCATCATCCGGGAAGGCCGCCGGCGCTTCCTGGATGCCCTCATCCTGGAGCTGCCGGGCGAGCCCGGGTTCCCCCGGGAGCGGCTTGCCCAGGGGCTGCTGCAGGTCTTCGCGGATCGGCCCGTGGCGGTTCCCGGGACCCATCGCTACCCGTCGGATCGTCGCCACCTGCAAGGTTTTGAGGGCACCCTCGAGGCCACGGAGCAGGGCGCGCGCCTGACCTTCAAGCCCGCGCTGCCACTGGTCCGTAATGACCTCGCGCTGGTGGTGGCAGACCTTCGTCAGCGCCTGTCGTCCGCCGGGGCCGAGACCCCCCAGGTCAAGCTGGCCCTGGAGGAGGACGACCTCCAGTCCGTCGTGCGCATCCAGATCCCCTCCCAGCCCCTGGATGCGATCCGCCGTCTGGTGGTGCAGGGCAGTGACCGGACGCGGGCCGAAGCGGTGCTGCGTGAGTTCCCGGCCATTCCAGGCGCGACCCTGGATCCCGTGGGGCTCGATGGGAGTCAGATCCAGCTAGGGGGGCTCGGGGCCTTCCAGCGGGTGGACCTGCTCACGCTAAAGAACCTGCCGGGTCAGGAGACGCAGCCTTGGCAGCGGGGTGACCTCGCCCTCCGCCTGGAGGAGCGCAGCCCCTGGGTGTTCTCCGAAGGCTTCGGCTACGACAAGACCCAGGGCTACTTCTTCGGGCTCAATGCCCAGCGGCTGGATGTGGGCGGCATGGGTCGCACGCTGGACTTCGGCCTGCGGGCGGGGGACCAGAGCCTGGACAGCAAGACCCTCCGACGCGCCTTTCCCACGGGCGAGATCAAGCGGTCCCTGGACAGCTACAGCATCGGCTACACGGATCCCTGGTTCCTGCCCAGCGCCCTGGATGGCTGGCTGGCCAATCGCACCCGGTTCCACATGGAGGGCGCCTATCTCGAGGAGGCCCAGGCCGCCTACCTGGCGCGCCGCCGGCGCTTCATCCCCAGCCTGGAGTGGAAGCTCGGCCCGGTGCAGTCGGTGCAGCTGGGCTATCGGTACGAGCGGGTGGAGGTCGCCTCCAACACCGACAGCCATGGCGTGCCCCTCATCTCTGATTCGGACCTCTTCCTGATCGCCCGCACGCCGGGCCGGAGCGTCATCTCCGCGCCCTACCTCCAGGTGGTGGTGGATCGCCGGGACCGCGCCTACGACCCCACCCAGGGCTCCTATTTCCAGGGGCGGCTGGAGCTGGCCAACCAGGCCTTCGGCACCTCCGCCAACAGCAGCTTCGTGAAGCTGGACCTGCGCCAGCAGTGGAACTGGCCGGTGGGGTTCCATGCGGAGCATGGCGTGATCATGGCCAACTTCCGGCTGGGCCTGGCCCGGCCCACGGCCCGCTCAGCCGAGGATCTGCCTCTCTCCGAGCGCTTCTTCGGCGGTGGCTCCTTCACCGTGCGTGGCGTGGAGCCGGACATGCTAGGGGACATCCAGCGCATCGACTCCAGTGGCAAGACCCTGGCTCAGCCCCTCCCCCTCGGCGGCCAGGGTCTCGCCGTGGTGAACCTGGAATACCGGTTCCCGCTGTTCGGGTGGCAGAGCGTCTGGGGCGAAGTCTTCGTCGATTCGGGCCAGGTCTACCGCAGCCTCCACCCGGATCCCGGCACGGTGGCACCCTTCCCGGCCCTGCGCACCACGCTGGGGGTGGGCCTCATCCTCAAGCTGGGGTTCCCCCTCAAGCTCGAATACGCCTCGGACTGGAAGCGCATCCTGGGCCGCCCCCGGACCCAGGGTGAGCGGGACACGCAGCTGAAGAGCCTGCTGATCTCCACGGGCTACCAGTTCTGAGTGGCCTCAGGCTGGCTGGTGGGGCCAGGAGTCGGGCTCAGCCACGGGCAGGTGGATGTGGAAGGTGGAGCCTTCACTCGGTCGGGACTCGGCGCTGATGGCGCCCTGGTGCGCCCGGAGGATGGACTCGCAGAGGGCTAGGCCCAGCCCCGTACCCCGCTTGTTGCCGCGCTCCTTGGTGGAGTAGTAGGGTTCGAAGATCATGGGCAGGCTCTCCGCCGGGATGCCCATGCCCGAGTCGTGGAGCCGGATGTGGAGATAGTGCCCGGGGCTGAGGTTCTTGTCGTCCTGCTCCGTGACCTCACAGAGCTCGGTCGAGACCTCGAACCTGCCACCGGAAGGCAGGGCCTCGCGGGCGTTCTGGGTCAGGGCCTCGAAGGCCTTCATGAGGTTGGCCTCGTTGTGCCGGATGAGCACCTCGCCTGCCCGGAAATCGAACTCCGGGCGGATGGAGGAACCTGCCAGGGCGGCGAGGACGGACCTGCGGAGCAGGGCATTCAGCGGACTCACCTGGTTGTGGTGATTGGAGGGATTGGCGAGCATCAGCAGGCGCCGCCCCAGCTGGCGAACCTGATCGGAACTCTGCTCGCTCTTCTCGAGAATCTTGTAGGCCTCGCTGGCTGGGTCCAGCTTGATCTGGGCGAGGCTCACGGCGGTCACGATGGCCTGGAGCAGGTTGTTGTAGTCGTGGGCGATGCCTCCGAGGAGGACGCTCAGCGCGGCATGGTGCCGCAGGCGGTTGGCCTCGGCCTCGAGCTTCTGTTTCTGCCGGAGCTGCTCCTCTGCGGAGAGGCGGTGGGCGATGGTCATGAGGGCCGCTTCAAAGCGCTGCCCCTGAATGGGCTTCAGGACGTACTGGTCGATGCCGATCTCCATGGACCGCAGCAGGTAGTCGGTCTGCTCGAAAGCGGTGGTGACCATGATGGGCACATTGCGATCAAGGCTGCGGATCTCCCGGGCCATGGTGAGGCCGTCCATGTTGGGCATCTGGATGTCGGTGACCACGAGGTCCGTGGGCTTCTTCCGGAAGGCCGCCAGGCCCTCGGCGCCGTCTTTGGCCACCACGAGGCTGCCGGCGCGGCGCCGGAGAAACACACCGATCTCTTCCCGCGCGCTGGGGTCATCCTCGACGTAGAGGATGGTCAAGGTCTTCAGGAAGGCGGCATCCAGGCTGTCGTTGGTCATGGCTGGGCACCGCTGAGGGGCACCAGAAGCGCGAACTCCGCTCCCTGCGGCAGGTTCCTGGCGGTGATACGGCCTCCCATGTTGCGCTCGATGATCTGCTTCGACATATAGAGCCCAATGCCGGTGCCCGATTCGTGGGTCGAGAAGTAGGGCTCAAAAATCCTATCCAGTAAGGCCTCTGGAATGCCACCTCCATTGTCCTGGAGCGTGAGGCGGCCCTGGTTCTGGGCCTGCGCCAGATGGATGCTGATCCGTCCAACGCTGGGCTTGGCATCCAGGATAGACCTCTTCGCGTTGGTGAGCAGGTTCAGCAGCACCTGGGAGTACTCGTTGGGGTGGCCGAATAGGATGAGGTCCTCGGGGGCGTCGATGGTGATGGCGATGCCCAGGGCCTCGAAGTTGACGTCCACCAGGGCCAGGGCGGCGCGGACCTGCTCCAGGGCGGAGAAGCTGACCATGGCCTTGTCGGGCCTGAAGAAGTTCCTGAAGTCGTTGATGGTCGAGGACATCTTCTGGATCAGGAGCTCCCCCTTCGCCAGGGAGAGTTCCAGGGACACTTTGTCCAGCTCCCCGTAGTGGAAGGCGTCCCTCACGTTGGCGATCACCATGCTCAGGGCGTTCAGCGGTTGGCGCCACTGGTGGGCGATGTTGCCGATCATCTCGCCCATGGCGGCCTGTCGGCTCTGGTTGATGAGCATCTGATCCTTCTGGCGCAACTGAGCGACAGCCTCCCCGACGCGGGCCTCCAGAGAGCGGTTCAGCTCCTCGAGCTGGATCTGCCGCAGCTGGAGCTCGTCCTCGATGCGCTTGCGGTTGCTGATGTCTGCGAAGGTCCAGATGCTGCCGGCGGAGGGGTCGCGAGGGTCAATGGCATTCCCCTGCAGGCTGGCCCAGAAGGTCGAACCGTCCTTGCGCGCCAGGGCCATCTCAGTCCGGAAGACTTCTCCCCGCCAGAGCACGGGATAGGCTTCGCGGCCAAGCTGCTCGTAGGCCTCCTCGGAGGGGTAGAGGAACCGCGTGCCGCGATCCGCCATCTCCTCCTGGGTGTAGCCGCAGATCTCACTCATCCCCGGGTTGCACCAGATCTGCTGGCGGTCCTTCACAAAGGTGATGCCGATGCTGGCGTTGTCGAGGATGGCCCGCTGCTGTCGGGTGAGCTGGCTCAGCTCCTCGCGGAGGGCCTTCTGCTCGGTGACGTCGTGGATGATGCAGAAGGCGAGCCGCCCCTGTCCGAAGTCCACGCGGCGGGCGCTCACCTCGGTATCGACCGAGCCGCCCCCCTTGCGGTGGAGGACTGTTTCGAAGCGGGCTGAGCCGTGGGCCCAGACGGACCCCATGTTCCGCTTCAGGGCCGGAATTCCCTCGGGGTTATTGAGATCGTCGAGGGTCATGCGCTCCAGCTCCTCGGGCGAGTATCCGAAGTGTTCCGTGGCCCGGTCGTTGGCCTCGAGGATTCGACCCTGGGGATCCACCAGGAGGATGCTGTTGTTGGCCGACTGCATCAGGGCCTTGATGCGCTGCTCGCGGGCCCCGGCAAGGACGACCGCCCGGTCCCGGCTGCGGACCAGGCTCCAGGTGAGCAGGGTCAGCAGCAGGCTGACCAGGATGCCGAAATTCAGGATCGTCCCGGCCTTGCCGGGACCCATGCGCGATGCGAAGGCTGGCAGGGCCCGGATCTTCATGGTCCAGAGGTGGTGGCCGACCTCGATCTCGCGCCGCGCCTGGAAGGTGGCTGGAGATTGGTCCGATGGTGCCTCGACGAGGCTGTCGAACATGCGGTTCTCGGGCGAGGCCTGCAGCCCATCGAAGATCTCAATGTCCAGGTCCTGGCCCTGCTCGCCCAGCACGCCGGCCATGAGGTCGTTCATGCGGAAGGGGGCGTAGACCCAGGCGCGGAGCTCTGAGCGCCGCCGACTAGCATCGCTGTGGGCGACCTCCTGACGGCCGGGGCCCAGGGCATAGACCGGCAGGTACATCAGGAACCCGGCCTGGACGTCCCTGTCCGTCTCCTGCACGAGCTTCACCTTCCCGGAGATGGCGATGTCAGCCGTGTCCCTGGCCATGTCCAGGGCGGCCCGGCGCACGGGCTCCGAGTACATGTCGTAGCCGAAGGCCCGGAGGTTGCGACCCTCGAAGGGCTCAAGGTAGATGATCGAGGTATAGGGGTCCCGGTCCCCAGCGGGCCGGATGGCGTAGTTCGGGAAGCCCTCTGCACGCACCGTGGCAACGTGCCTGGCGAGCTCTGTGCGGGGCACGACCACGGCAAAGCCGACGCCCTGGATGCCGGGGTAGTTCTTGCCAAGGTTCATGCCGGCGATCAGGCGGCCGAACTCTTTCCGACCCACCCGGGCGGTGTTGACGAAGCCATGGACATCCCGCAGGACCTGCTCGTAGGTCTTCATGCGCTGCTCGATGCGGAGCTGCGCGTCCCGGGTCCGGAACTCGAAGTAGGTCTGCAGCTCTCGCCGCGCCTCCGCCTTGGCTTCCTTCCACGAGATCCAGGTCAGCCCCAGGCCGCCCAGCAGGACCAGCAGGGGCAGGAGGATCCCCTTGGCCACACCCCTGGCGTCGAGCGGCCAGAACGGCTGGGAGCCGTGCGGGGTTCCTGCAGGCATCGCCTCTCCAGGGCTAAATGGGTAAGAAAGGGCCGAACTCGACCTTCCTAGAGTAGCGAGCAGGAGGCCGGGGGCCGAGCCCTCTCCGCCCGATTCAGGCGCGGGGGGGGACTAAGGACGGGCGTCCGGGAAGAACAGCGCCTGGCCGTAGCGCTCCTTGCCAAAGGCCGAGATGACCTTCTGACCTTTGTCCCGGTGGACCAGCCAGGCCACGAAGGCCTGGGTCGCGGCGGCGTCCGCATGCGGGAAGCGGGCGGGGTTCACGGGGATCAGCGAGATGTGGTTGAGCAGGACCTCGTCCCCCTCCACCAGGACCTGGAGCTGGATGCGCTCCCGGGCGCCCAGGTAGCTCGCCCGGTCGATGACGGTGTAGGCGCCCCGCTCGCTGGCGGCCACCAAGGTCGCGACGTTGCCTTCGCTGCCCTTCTCGAACACCTGGTACCAAGGTCCCTGGGGCTTCAGGCCGGCCTTGTCCCAGAGCTCCAGTTCCGCGATATGGGTGCCGGACTTGTCACCGCGGGTAAGGAAGCGCCCGCCCTTGGCGGCCAGCTTCACAAGGGCCGCCGTGGCCGAGGTCATGCCCGTGAGGCCCGCCGGGTCCGCGGCCGGGCCGACGATGACGAAGTCGTTGTACATGAGAGGAATGCGCCGAGTGCCATAGCCATCGGCCACGAACTTCTCCTCCAGGCTCTTGGCATGCACCAGCAGCAGGTCGAAGCCGCCCCGCCGGGCCATCTCCAGGGCGGCCCCCGTACCCGCTCCCGCATGGCGCACCAGGATGCCCGTCTCCTTTTCGAAGGCCACCTCCAGGGCATCCACGATGCCCGCATCGATGGGCCCGATGGTACTGGCCAGCATCACGTGGCCGCCTGGGGGTTGGGCCATCAGCAGCGTACCCGCCAGCAGCCAGCTCAAGCTTGTACGCAGATCCATCGCGGCCTCCCGACCGCTCATCGTAGCGCACGATGACTCTGACGAGATACAACGACCCTGCCGGCCTCCGAGCCAAGCGCTCAGGCTGACCTCAGGCCAGCTTGAACCGGGCCGTCTGGAACTTGAGCTCGTTGGCGATGCGCGCCAGCGCCTCGATGGTCTGGGCCACCTCGTGGATGGTGGCGGCCAGCTGGGTGGTCGCACTGGCGTTCTGGTCGGTGATGTTGGCGGTGGTGCCCACGGCCGCGACCATCTCCTGGCTGGCCTTGAGCTGCTCCTCCATGGCCAGGGAGATCCCGCGGATGCGGTCCGTGCTGCCCTGGGTGGCCTCCTCGATGGCGTGGAGGCTGCGGCTGACGCTCTCCACGGCGCCCGTGCCGAGGCCGACGCGCTCGCGACTCTCTTCGATCTGGGCGGTGATCTCCTTCGCAGCACTGCCGCTGCGCTCGGCGAGCTTGCGGACCTCCTCGGCCACCACGGCGAAGCCCTTGCCCTGGGCCCCAGCCTTGGCGGCCTCGATGGCGGCGTTCAGGGATAGCAGGTTGGTCTGCCGGGCAATGTCCGCGATCACCAGGGTGATGCGGTTGACCTTCTCGGAGGAGTCCTCGATGGCGTTCATGGCCTTGGTGCAGTCGCCAGCGGCACCGTTGCCCTGCGCGCTCATCTCCAGAGAACCCGCGGCGATTTTTTCCGCATCCGCGGCGGAAGCCCGCACTTCGGAGATGGACGCGGACATCTGCTCCAGGGCTGCCGAGGACTGGGTCATGGCCACCCGCTGCCGCTCTGCGCTCTGGCTCAGGTCCACGGTGGTCGAGTTCATCTGCTCCGCAGTGGCGCTGAGCTCGTGCGTGGCCGAGGCCACCTGTTCTGCGGTGCTGGCCACCTGGGAGATGGTGTCCCGCAGCTTGCCGACGAAGTGGTTGATCCCGGTGCAGATGGCTCCCAGCTCATCGCTGCCGTTGTAGGCCAGGGTCCGGCTCAGATCGCCTTCGCCCTGGCCCATGTCCACCACCAGCGCCTCGATGTCATCCAGCGGCTGGCGGATGGACTGGGTGATCAGGCGGGCCAGCACCCCCACGCCAACCAGGGTGCAGCCGATGATCGTCAGCATCACCATCTGGCTGCGGTGGTTGCTCTCCTCCAGCTCCTTGCGGAGGCGCGCGATGTCGGTGTCCTGCTTGGTGGCGTAGGCGGTGATGGCCGCCTCCGCCTGGTGGGTGCCCTCCTTGAACTCCGCGATGGCCTGATTGGCCTCCACGGAAGACCGGATCGCCCCGGTCCGCACCCGGCCCGCCACCTGGGTGAACCCTGCGGCGTAGGTCTCCAGGCTCTGCTCGATGGTGGTCAGGGCCTCCAGGTCCTTCGGTTCTGACTCCAGCTTCTTGATCTGGGCCATCCGTTCCCGGGCATGCTCGCGGGCCTCCTGCCACTGCTTCTCATACTTCGCCTGGCCCGCAGTGTCGCCCGCGCTCAGGAAGAGGTCCTTCTCGTAGCGCCGCATCATGTTGATGTTGGCCCGCATGCGCTGAGCGTGCTCCACCAGCTTCAGGTCCACCTCAATGATGCGCGAGGTTGTCTGGATGACCTGCTGCGTGGCCAAGAACCCAACCCCACCGATGAGGGCGACCGCCAGGGCGCAGACGCCAAAACCAAGGTTGAGCTTCCGGCTGATTTTCATGGGGATCCTCGGAACAAACAGTGAGCATTTCGTCGGTGGCGGGACCGGGTTGATGGGGTGGGTCGGCGCGGCGGTGCCCACCGGCAAAATGCGATGTTGAACAAGCCCGTAGCGGCGAGGGCCGAGCAGACCGTTATGGGGAAATCGGGTCTGGCG
>CAIOFF010000049.1 GCA_903857495.1 uncultured Holophagaceae bacterium
GCCAAGAAGGCTGAAGCCAAGGCTGAGCCCAAGGCTGCCGAGGCCAAGAAGGCCCTGACCGCCGAAGAGAAGAAGGCTGAGAAGCCCGCCGCCGCCCCCAAGGCCGAGAAGGCCGCTGCCCCCAAGGCTGAGAAGGCTGCTGCTGCCCCCAAGGCCGAGAAGAAGGCCAAGAAGGCTGCCAAGAAGGCTGAAGCCAAGGCCGAGCCCAAGGCTGACGCGAAGAAGTAACTTCGCCTCACCGGTTCATGAAAAAGCGGGCTTCGGCCCGCTTTTTCATGTCCATCTTTGCGCCCGCCTGGAGCCCGGCCATGATGGAGCCATGATCGATCCTCTGCTCGAACTCACAGCTGAAATCCGGGCGCGGGCCGCTGCCCTGCCTCGGGAAGGAGTGACCCAGCTCCTGGGCTGCACCGAGGGCTACGGCCTGTTTCGGGATGCCCGGGGCCTGCACCACCGCCCGCTCGCCCACCTTGGCGAAGGCAACCAGGGGCCCTGGGACCTCTCGCCGCTCATCGACCACACCCTGCTCAAGCCCGACGCCACTGGCGCCCAGGTGGAAGCCCTGTGCGCCGAGGCCCTGGCCTACGGCTTCGCCTCCGTGTGCGTGAATCCCCTGTGGGTGCCCCTCGCGGCCGCCTGCCTGCGGGGCAGCCCGGTCCGGACCTGCACCGTTGTGGGGTTCCCTCTCGGCGCCTCCGCCTTCCGCGCCAAGGCCTTCGAGGCCGAGACCGCCGTGCAGGAGGGTGCCCAGGAAGTGGACATGGTCCTGGCCATCGGCGCTGCCAAGGCTGGGGACTGGGATGCGCTCCAGCGGGACTTCGAAGGCCTCCGGCAGGCCGTTCCGGCCCCCGGGATCCTCAAGGTCATCTTGGAGACCTGCCTGCTGAATGACGCGGAGAAGACCCGCGCCTGCGAACTGGCCCGGGAGGCTGGCCTCGACTTCGTGAAGACCTCCACCGGCTTCTCCACCAGCGGCGCAACAGAGGCGGATGTGGCCCTCATGCGGGCGGCCGTGGGACTCGCTGTGGGCGTGAAGGCCTCAGGCGGCATCCGCACCTACGAGGTCGCTCTGCGCATGGTCCAGGCCGGTGCCACGCGGCTCGGCCTGTCGGCTTCTGTGGCCGTGGCCCGGGGCGGCGCTGGCGCCGGGGCCACCTGAAAATGCGGTATCCTCCAGCAGGAAGTTCCACCGGAGGCCCTCGTGTCGAAACTTGATCTCATGCTGTTCGAGGAGGAATACAACCTCCTCCAGGAGATCATTGGCCGCCTCTCCAAGGACGCCTCCGCCAAGGTGGTCTTCCTGGTGGACAAGAACGGCCAGCAGATCGCCGCGGCCGGCGACGTCAAGAGCATCGACGCCACCAGCCTGGCCTCCCTCACCGCGGGCAATGTCGCGGCCACGGACGGCTTGGCAAAACTCATCGGGGAAAAGGAATTCAGCCTGCTTTTCCACGAGGGTGAGAAGGACAACCTGCACATCTCCATCGTGGGCAAGCGCGGCATCCTGGTGGTGATCTTCGACCAGAACTCCAGCCTCGCGCTGGTGCGCCTGCGGGTGAAGAAGGCCAGCCGAGAGCTGCAGGAGATCTTCGACCAGGTGGAGCTGCGGGCCCAGAAGGAACTGGATCCCGGCAGCCGCTTCGAAAGCCCCTTCTCCGAGATCACCGACGAAGACATCGACCGCCTCTTCGGCGATTGAGGCCCCGGCGCCATGACCTTCATCAACTACGCCTCGCGTGAGATCAACTGCAAGATCGTCTACTACGGTCCGGGCCTCTGCGGCAAGACGACGAACATCCAGTGGATCTACGAGCAGGCCAACCCCGAGAAGCGCGGCAAGCTGGTGAGCCTTGCCACGGAGACCGACCGCACGCTGTTCTTCGATTTCCTGCCCCTCGACATGGGCACCATCAAGGGCTTCAAGGTGCGCTTCCACCTCTACACCGTGCCCGGCCAGGTCTTCTACGACGCCAGCCGCAAGCTCATCCTGCGAGGCTGCGACGGCATCATCTTCGTGGCGGACAGCCAGCGGGCCCGCATGGAAGCCAACATCGAGTCCATCGCGAACCTGGCCACGAACCTGCGCGAGAACGGCTTCGACATCCGCACCATCCCCTACGTGCTCCAGTTCAACAAGCGGGACATGCCCTCCGCTGCCTCCCTGCCCGACCTGGAGCGCCTGCTGCGCTTCCGCAACGAGCCCATGGTCGAGGCCGTCGCCAACCAGGGCATCGGCGTCATCGACACCCTCAAGGCCGCCGCCCGCCAGATCCTCATGGAACTCCAGCGAGCCTAGACGGGCATCACACCCCCAAGCCTGCCGCTTGAATCCCCGCCAACCTCCGGTAGAATGGATCTTTGCCCTTCCGGAGTAGCTCAGGGGTCAGAGCGGGTGACTGTTAATCACTAGGTCGGGGGTTCAAATCCCTCCTCCGGAGCCAATAGAAAAGAGGTCCCACCGGGACCTCTTTTCTATTGGCTGTGTAAGACGGAGGATTTGAACCCCCGAGAGGCAGCTGGCCGATGAGCGCGCCGAAATGACAGCGCATCGGCGCTGTCATTTCGGATGCAGCGCGAATCGTTGCCAGCAACGGGTTCAAATCCC
>CAIOFF010000050.1 GCA_903857495.1 uncultured Holophagaceae bacterium
CTGATCCAGGCCGCCAAGGCCAAGGCCCGAGGCTATCGAACCACCCACAACCTCCTCAATATCGCCTACCTCATTGCCGGCAAACTCGACTTCGCTCTGCCGGCCAGGTAGTCCCTTACCCACACGATTCAGCGAGGAACCGTTTTTAGGCGGAGGCGGCCTGATGACCGAGGGTGCCAAGCCGCCACGCACGGGAAAGTGCCTATACCTCCCCCGGCGGCGCTGGGTCTAAACTGAGAATCAGTCGCCCCAAGGAGCACCCGTGACCCTCGCCAAAGCCTATGCCGTCTCCTCCCCCACCGCCGCCCTGGCGCCCTTCCAGATCGAGCGCCGCGCCGTGGGCGCCCATGACGTGCAGATCGAGATCGCCTTCTGCGGCATCTGCCACTCGGACATCCACCAGGTCCGCGACGAGTGGGGCGGCGCCAAGTATCCGATGGTGCCGGGCCACGAGATCGTGGGCCGCGTCACCGCCGTGGGCGCGCACGTGAAGAAGTTCCAGGTCGGCGATCTGGCGGGCGTGGGCTGCATGGTGGATTCCTGCCGCACCTGTCCCAGCTGCCAGCGCCAGCTGGAGCAGTTCTGCGAGAAGGGATCGGCCTTCACCTACAACGGCACCGAGATGGACCGGAAGACGCCCACCTACGGCGGCTACTCCTCCAGTGTCGTGGTGGACGAGGCCTTCACCCTGAAGGTGTCGCCCAAGCTCGACCTGGCCGCGGTGGCGCCGCTGCTCTGCGCGGGCATCACCACCTACTCCCCGCTGCGCCGCTTCCACACCAAGGCGGGCGACAAGGTGGGCGTGGTGGGCCTCGGTGGCCTGGGCCACATGGCCGTCAAGCTCGCAGCCGCCATGGGCGCGGAAGTCACCATGCTCAGCACGTCCAACTCCAAGGAGGCGGATGCCCGCAAGCTGGGGGCGCAGCACTTCGGGCTGACCTCCGACCCGGCCACCTTCAAGGCCCTGGCGGGAACGTTCGACCTGATCATCGACACCATCTCCGCGTCCCACGACTACAACAAGTATCTGGGCCTGCTCCGCCTCGAGGGCGCCATGGTGCTGCTGGGCGTGCCCCCGGAGCCCGCCCCCGTGGCCGCCGGCTCACTGATCTTCGGCCACAAGGTGCTGACGGGCTCCCTCATCGGCGGCATCGCCGAGACCCAGGAGATGCTCGACTTCTGCGCCGAGCACAACATCGTCTCCGAGATCGAGCTCATCCCCGTCCAGCAGGTCAACGAGGCCTACGACCGGATGATGAAGAACGACGTCCGCTACCGCTTCGTGCTGGACATGAAGACGCTGTAGGCTCAGACCCTGCTGCCAGAGGGAATGGCGTAGGTGCCCACGGCGTGGGCGACAGGATCTGGGTTGCCTTCGGAGTAGATCGACACTTCGCCGATGGCCAGGGTCCGGCCCACCTTCAGGAGGGTGCAGACGCCCAAGATGTCGGCGTCCGCCGAGGGCTTGCGCAGGAAGTTGATGGTCAGGCTGGTGGTCACGGCCAGGGGTACGATGCCGATGCGGCCGAGGATCGCCACATACAGCGCCACATCCGCCACAAAGACCATGACCGGCCCTGAGACGGTCCCGCCCGGCCGCAATTCCGCGACGCCGACGGGGTGCCGGACCGTGGCCGAGTCCTTCCCCACCGCCTCGATGGTGCACTTGTTCTGGGGGAACTCGCTGGCCAGAAAGGCGGCCAGTGCTTCTTTGGTGACCATGGGTGAGCTCCTGAGGGGGCGATGTTGCGTCGGGGCTGAAGGGGCGGGTGGGGTTCCTGAGAGTCTGCCCTGAAGGCCCGGCACCCTGCACGGAGATGTTCAGCGCTGCCCTCATCCCTGGGGCCACTGGGTCCGTGGTCCCTGTCACCGGGACGCGAAAGGCCCGGTCCAGGAGGTGGTGTTGTTGATTTAATAAATGATATATTCATAGAATCTTCATACATTATAAATAAATAAAATGTAAAAAAACGGCTAGAAATATCTTCAGGCGACGGTACACTCTGGGCGGTTCCACCCCGGAGGCGCTGGAGAAGGAGGCCTCATGACTGTCGACCTCGGCAGCGCCATCGGTCCCTACCGGATCCTGGGCCACTTGGGCGTTGGGGGGATGGGCGAGGTCTACCGGGCCTGGGATCCCAAGCTGGGCCGGGAGGTCGCCATCAAGGTGATCCCGGAGACGCTCGCCGGAGACCCGGTCCGGCTCGAGCGGTTCGAGCGGGAGTCCCGCACCCTGGCGGTCCTGTCCCACCCCAACATTGTGCAGGTCTTCGACGCGGGCGAGCAGGCGGGGCAGCCCTACCTGGTGATGGAGCTGGTGGAAGGGGAGACCCTGCGGGAGCGCCTGGCGCGGGGTCCCATTCCCTGGCGCCAGGCCGCAGAACTGGCTGCGGACACCGCCGAGGGGCTGGCGGCCGCCCACCGCAAGGGTTTCGTGCACCGGGACCTCAAGCCCGAGAACCTGATGGTCACGGTGCATGACCACGTGAAGATTCTGGACTTCGGGCTGGCCTCCCTGCGGGTGGAGACCCCCGTGCCGGTGCCTACGGACTGTTCCAGCGGCGTCACGGAAGCGGGCACCGTCATGGGCACGGCGGACTACATGAGCCCGGAGCAGCTGGAGGGGCGGGACGTGGGCGCCGGGAGCGACGTGTTCAGCCTGGGCATCATCCTGTTCGAGATGGTCACGGGCTCCCACCCCTTCCACCGGGACACGCCCGCCGGGACTCATGCTGCGATCCTGGATGGCTGGCCTGCCGCCGCTGCGGGGGGAGCAGGGCTGCTCCCCCCGGCTCTGGGCAGCATCCTGCGGGTCTGCCTGGCCCGGGAGCCCGCCCTGCGCTTCCCCTCGGCCCGGGACCTGACCCTGGTGCTGCGCTACACCGCCTGGCGAGCGGCGGAGGAGCGCCCGGTCTGGAACCTGCCGACCCGGGTGCTGAAGCGCCTGCCCACCTCGGTCTTCGGGGTGTCTCTGGCCCTCCTGGCTGCGGGTGGCGGCCTGCTCTCCTGGCAGCGGAGGGGAGTAGCGCCCCCACCGCCCGCAGCGGCCGTGGCGCCGGGGCGCCCCAGCGTCCTGGCGCTGCCCACCCGGGTGCTGGGGGCCGGGAGCGAGGCCTACCTGACCGATGCGGTCCCGACCACCCTCTCCACCCTGCTGGCCGGCGTTGAGGGGATCGAGACCAAGGCGCCTCCCTCCAGCGTGGAGGTGGACAAGTGGCAGGGGGATCTGGCCCAGATCACCGAGGCCTACCGCACCGATCACCTGGTGGTGACCACCATCTCCAAGCAGGGCCGCCTCTTGGTGCTGAATGTCCAGCTGGTGGACACGCGGACCTGGAAGGTGCGCTGGGGGCACCAGTACGAGGGCCCCCCATCCGCCTACAACACCTTCGTGCGGCAGGCGGCGGAAGCCGTCGCCCGGACCCTGACGCGTGAGGAAGGCGGCAGTCGGATGCCCACCGCGTCCCGCACCAGCTCCGAGGTGGAGCTCGCCATGGGGGAGGGCCGGCACTTCCTTTACCGCTACCGGGCGTCCTACCGCGATGAGGACTTCGACGTCGCCAAGGGCGCCTTTGAGCGTGCGCTGCAGCTAGATGGCCGCCACGCGGAGGCCGCCGCGGAGCTGGCGTCGCTCCATGGCTGGCATTCCTTCGAGCATGGCGACAGCCAGGCTGGCAGGGATGGGCGCCGCCTGGCGGAGAGCTGGGCGCGCCGGGCCCTGGAGCTCGATCCCGCCTGCGGTCTGGCCTGGAGCTCGCTGGCCATCGCGGCGGTCCACGGGCGCCGGGAGGATACGGAGCTTGCGGCTGCGTATGCAGTGAAGGGTGTCTGTCTGGCGCCGGGGAAGGCTCAGGTCCACATCGCCCTGGGCTCGGTCCTGTCGGGGCCGGGCTCCGTGGGCCTCTTCATCGCCGGGGGACGACGCTCCATGGAGCTGGACCCCCTGGACCTCTGGGGCCCGGGCTTTGTGGCCCTGGGCCTGGCCTGGCTCGGGCGGGCCGAGGAAGGCCTGCCCCTGGTGCAGCGGGCCCTCTTGCGCGATCCAGGACACGTCTTCCTCAACCGGGTCGTGCGGGTCTATGGCCTGATCCGCCTGGGCCGCCTGGAAGAGGCCGAGCGGATCCTGGCACAGTCCCCGCGGCCCGTCATGCCGGAGGTCCGGTTCTGGCTGGCCGCCAACCGGGGGCAGAGCAAGGAGGCCAGGACCCTCGCGGCACCCCTCCTGGCGGAATGGCTGGGACCCCGGATGCGGGCCATCGACATCAGCAACGCCGTGATCTACAACGCCCCCTTCCTGGTGCGGGTGGGGCTCAAGGATGACGCCATCCGCCTGCTGCAGCGGAGCCTCGACATGGGCTCCCCCCCGCCGCTGGACTGGCTGCTGGCGGACCCGGATCTGCAGGGCCTGCGGCGAGATCCCCGCTTTGCCCCGATCCTGAAGGCCACCCAGGACGGCGCGGCCATGGTGGTCCGGCAGCTCGACCAGGGCCGAACCCGAGGGGAGCTGCCGGAGTATCTCGCCGAGCCCCTGGAAGCGCTGCGGGCCCTGCTGGCGAATCCGGGAAAATAGGGCGAAAACAAAGCGCCCCGCCGATCGGCGGGGCGCTTACCGAGGTGGACGAACCTAGTTCCGGGGGATCCAGGTGAGGTTGGAAGGCCCCTTCGGCGTCTCCCACGGTGCGCGGGTGATCTCCACGGGGCCGACGGTGCCGAGGATGGAGGGGTCGAGCAGCTTGGGGTTGATCGCCAGCTCCCAGTTGGTGCCGGCGCCCAGGGCGAAGGCACAGCCGTTCTTCAGGGCCGCCGAGGTGGTTCCGAAGGCCGGAATGTTGCTGCGCTGGACCTGGTTCACCAGGACAGTCGCGTGGAAGGAACCATCCCGGATCAGGGGGTCATGCGGCAGCAGGGCCATCAGCTCCACGCCACGCATGACCATCACGGACGCGGCGCCGCCCACATGGGCGGGGTGGCGGACATCTACCACGGTGAGCGTGGTCCCATCGGGAAGCGCCCGCTGCAAGTCGGCCACATCCTTCTGACTGTAGCGGGTATCGCAGGCGACGCCGAAGTGCGTACGGCCCTGGTAGATCTGGTTCGCGGCCTTCACGGCGGGACCGAAGTCCTCGGCGGCGAGGGTCAGGGTGCAGGCTGCCAAGGCGAGGGCGGTGAGGATACGACTCATGGAACACCTCCAACAAAAGGGACCCGGCGGGTCCAGTGGTTGCCGAGCCGAAAGCTGCGGCAGGGAAAAGGTCTGCCGGACGACCTCTCCGGGCCATGAGGGGTGTCTAACGGGTTTGTTGAGTAAAAATTTTGAAGATGGCAATAAAACAATTATTTTTTCTTGCTGACTCGTTTAGCCGAATGGCCACTTGTTAGGGATTCGTTAGGTCCAGGCCTTGAGAGATGACCCCGTGGTCCCCATACTTCCTTCGCTCCCCTGAGGCATGCCATGAGCCGACTAGCCTTTGGCGGATTTGAGCTGGATCCCACCTCCGGCGAGCTCTGGAAGGGGGGGGAGCGGGTGCCGCTCCAGGACCAGCCTCTGCGGCTGCTGCTCTGCCTCCTGGAGCGACCCGGCCAGCTGGTGGGTCGGGAGGAACTGCAGAAGCGGGTCTGGCCGGGGGACATCCATGTGGGCTTTGACGATGGCCTCAATGCCGCAGCGTGGCGGTTGCGCCAGGCTCTGGGGGAGTCTTCGGAGCAGCCCCGCTACATCGAGACCGTGCCCCGGAAGGGCTACCGGTTCATGGCCGAGGTAACGCCCCTCCCCGGCCGCCCCCCTCAGCCCCAGGTCTCGTTTCCCCTGCCCGTGTTCCGGCCCCTCTCCGGTGTCCTTCCGCTCCCACCGGCGGTGGCCCTCGGCCGCCGCCGGTGGGTGCCCTGGGTGACGTCCCTCACGGTGATGGCCCTCCTCGGCGTGCTGGCGACCCGAGTCCTCGCCACGCGCCCCCCAGTGCCGGTGGTGGCTGTCTCTCCGTTGCGCAATGAGACCGGGGACCCCGCCGTCGACTACTTCGCGGCGGCCCTGACCCGCCAGGTGGAGCAGGATCTGGCCGCCGTCAAGGGAGTGACGCTCCTGCCTCCGGAGCGGCTCCACCGGCCTGGCGGCGGGGATGGCTCCCAGCCCAGGGCAGATCGGGTGCTCACCTGGGGGCTCGCCCGGGAGGGAACGTTCTATCTGCTCTCCCTGAGACTGGCCGACGCTCGAGGCCAGCCACCGAGGGAGCAGCTCCTGGAACTCAGTCCCGAGGCGCTGCGTGAGGTTCACCACCAGGTGACGGCCTTTGTCGTGGGGCAGACCCAGCCCAGTTCCCCAGGGCCCAAGGCCCGGTGAGCAGACGGACGCTGGCGCTCGGAGGGGGCCTCAGCCCCAGACTTTCCGGCCCCCGACCCAGGTGCTCAGCACCTTGCCCGGCAGGCTCCAGCCCTTGAACGGGGTGTTGTAGGAGCGGGATTGGATGAAGGCACGGTCCACCTGCACCCGGCCTTCGGGATCGAAGAGGACGAAGTCCGCCGGGGCGCCGGGCTTGAGGCTGCCGAGTCCCTTGCGGTCTAGGTGGAAGGCCTTGGCGGGGCCGCTGGTGAGCAGGGCGATGGCCCGGGGCAGGGAGAGGACGCCGCGGTTCACCAGGACCTCGATGGCCAGGGGCAGGGCGGTCTCCAGGCCGATGACGCCGAAGGCGGCCACGGGCAGCTCCACTTCCTTGTCATCCCAGCCGTGGGGGGCATGGTCCGTGGCGATGGCGTCCACGGTGCCATCCGCCAGGGCCTCCAGGATCGCCTGGATGTCGCTCTCGGTGCGCAGGGGCGGGTTCATCTTGAAGTCGGCGTCGAACTTCATCAGCTCCTTGTCCGACAGCGCGAAGTGGTGCGGCGTCACCTCGCAGGTGACGTTCAGGCCCCGGGCCTTGGCCTCCCGGACCATGCGGAGCGAGCCCCGGGTGCTGAGGTGGGCCAGGTGCAGGTGGCCGCCCGTGTGTTCCGCCAGCACGATGTCCCGGGCCACCATGGCCTCCTCGGCCGCGGCCGGAATGCCCAGGCACCCCAGGGAGGCGCTGACGGCGCCTTCGTGCATGTAGCCCTTGCCGGCCAGGTCCCGGTCCTCCTCGTGGGCCACCACGGGCACCTCGAGCCAGCGGGTGTATTCCAGCGCCCGGCGCATGAGGGCCGAGTTGGAGATGGGCAGGCCGTCATCCGAGAAGGCCACGCAGCCCGCGGCCTTGAGGGTGCCCATGTCCGCCAGCTCCTCGCCCTTCATCTCGCGGCTCACGGTCCCGATGGGGAAGTAGCGGCAGAGCCCGGCCTTGGCAGCGCGATCCAGCATCAGCTCCGTGATGGCGACGGTGTCGTTCACGGGCTTGGTGTTGGCCATGGCGCACACGGAGCTGAACCCGCCGGCCACCGCGGCCCGACTGCCCGTCTCGATGCACTCCTTGCGGGTCTGACCCGGCTCGCGGAAGTGCACGTGCAGATCGATGAAGCCCGGCGTCAGAACCGCCCCGCCGCCGTCCAGGACTTCGGCCTCCTCGGCCCGTGGGTGGGATGCGGCCCCGGCACCGATGGCGGCCACCGCCCCGTCCGCCACCAGCAGTGAGCCCGGCCCATCGAGACCCTGCGCAGGATCGATCAGGCGGACATTCTTCACGAGGAGGGACATGGGGACTCCTGGCAATAGATCACGAACGAGTCTACCTGCTTCAAAGGCAGAAGAAGAACACCGATGCACTCCGATAACTGCTGATGAACGCCGAAAAATGGGACGGGTGGAGGGCTAACGGGAAAGCCGCTTGATCTGAGGTCTGGTTGTGCCGAAGTTGATCAGGAGGCAGGTCGGCAGATGGGTGGCCTTGAGGTAGTTAAGACACTGGGCCGAGTGGACCTCTTCCAGTGCCTTGCAGGCCTTTAGCTCGATTAGCAGGCGACCCTCGACGATCAGGTCTGCGACATAGGTGCCGATGACCTGACCTCCGTAGTTCACGGAGATGGGGGCCTGCTGCTGGAAATCAAGACCCACTTCATTGAGTTCCAAGGCCAAGGCGTTCTCATAGACCTTTTCCAGGAAACCTGAACCGAGGGTGTTGGAGATCTTGTAAACCAGTCGAATCACAACCTCCGTCAGGGGGTCGTGATCAGCGCGAGGCATCCTTCCCTGTTCGGTGTTTATCAGCAGTTATCGGTGTTCATCGGTGTTCCAGTTCTTGCCCTACTCCATCCGGTAGTTCGGCGCTTCTTTGGTGATCATGACGTCGTGGGCGTGGCTCTCGCGGAGGCCGGAGCCGCTGATCTCGACGAAGGTGGCCTTCTGCTGGAAGTCGGCGATGGAGGTGCCACCGCTGAGGCCCATGCCGGCGCGCAGGCCGCCCATGAGCTGGGTGACTAGGTCGGCCATGCGGCCCTTGTAGGGCACCTGGCCCTCGATGCCTTCGGGCACGAGCTTGGCGTCGTCCTTGCCTTCCTGGAAGTAGCGGTCCTTGCTGCCCTGCTTCATGGCGCCCAGGCTGCCCATGCCCCGGTAGGACTTGAAGGTGCGGCCGCCGTAGAAGATGGTCTCGCCCGGAGCCTCGTCGGTGCCTGCGAAGAGGCTGCCGATCATCACGCAGTCGGCCCCGGCGGCGATGGCCTTGGCCACGTCACCGCTGAACTTGATGCCGCCATCGGCGATGCACACGATGCCAGCTTCGCGGCAGGCGCGGCTGGCCTCGGCCACGGCGGTGATCTGGGGCATGCCCGCGCCGGTGACGATGCGGGTGGTGCAGATGGAACCCGGTCCGATGCCCACCTTCACCGCGTCCGCGCCGGCGTCGGCGAGGTCCTTGGCGCCCCGGTAGGTGGCGACATTTCCGGCGATGAGGGGCAGATAGGGATGAGCCTGCTTGAGGCGTCGGACCGCGTCCACCACGCCCTGGCTGTGGCCGTGGGAGCTGTCGAGGCAGAGCACGTCCACCTTGGCCTCGGCCAGGGCCGCGGCCCGCTCCAGCAGCTCCTTGCCCACGCCCACGGCACCGCCCACCCGCAGGCGGCCCATGCCGTCCTTGCAGGCGTTGGGATACTCCGTGGACTTCTCGATGTCCTTGACGGTGATGAGCCCCTTCAGCTGGCCCTCGCCGTCCACCACCAGCAGCTTCTCGATGCGGTGCTTCTGCAGGATGGCCCTGGCCTCCTGCAGGGTCGTGCCCACGGGCACCGTGACCAGGTTGTCCTTGGTCATGGCCTCGGAGACCGGGATGTCCCAGCGGGTCTCGAAGCGCAGGTCGCGGTTGGTGAGGATGCCGACCAGCTTGTGGCCTTCGACCACGGGCACGCCGCTGATGCGGAACTTGGCCATGAGGGCCTCGGCTTCGCGGATGGGCGCCGTGGGCTCGATGGTGATGGGGTCGGTGATCATGCCGGACTCGGAGCGCTTCACCTTGTCCACCTCCTCGGCCTGGCGCTCGAGGCTGAGGTTCTTGTGGACGATGCCGATGCCCCCCATCTGGGCCAGGGCGATGGCCATGCGGCTCTCGGTCACCGTGTCCATGGCGGCAGAGACCAGGGGGATGCGCATGCCGAGATCCCGGGCCAGGCGGGTGCTCAGGTCCACCAGGTTGGGATGCACCTCCGAGTAGCCCGGCACCAGCAGGACGTCATCGAAAGTCAGCGCGCGCAGCAGAGGCAAGGTCAGCATGGTTAGCCCTTTTTCGGACCCGCAGCCTGCGGGACCTTGCATGCCATGGTCTCACGGCCCGCTGCCCCCAGCCAGCGGCCGCTGGCAGCGCAGACCGTCCACCGGGGTTCCGCGCCAGGGCGCCCAATCGAGGCAGCTGGTCTGCGCCCGGGGGCACCGGGGCCCGAAGGGGCAGCCCCGAGGCCGATCCTGGGGGGCGGGCAGGAAGCCGGTCTCCCAGGAGGGCTCCCGCCGGGACGCTGCCAGGAGGCGGGCGGTGGTGGGATGGCGGGGTGTTTTCAGCAGCCTTGCCACGGGGCCGGCCTCCACGCGCTCGCCGCCGTAGAGCACCAGCAGGCGGTCGCAGACGTCTGCTGCCAAGGCCAGGTCATGGGTGACCCAGAGAAAGCCCAGGCCGCGCTCCCGGTGCAACTCCAGGGCCAGGTCCCGGAAGTCCTGGCGCACCGTCGCATCCAGGGCCGCCGTGGGCTCGTCCAGCACCAGCAGCTCCGGATCGCAGGAGAGGGCCATGGCCAGGCAGAGCCGTTGGCGCTGGCCGCCGCTGAGCTGGTGGGGGAACCGCGCCAGAAAGGCAGGGTCCGGGGGCAGGCGCAGCCGGGCCAGCACGGGTGTCAGCCGTGCCACGGCGGCCTGGGGCGACTCCTGGCGGTGGAGGCCTGGCAGCAGGGTCAAGTGCTCGGCCAGGGTGAGGAGGGGGTTCAGGGCCTGGCCCGGCTGCTGGGGCACCCAGGCCAGCCGGGCGCCGCGGAGCTGGTCCCGGGCAGGCCCTGGCTGGTCCATGACCACGCCGAAGGCACGGACCTGACCGGCGGTCTGCAGCACCCCCGGCGGCAGCGCCCCGAACAGGGCCTGCACCAGCAGGCTCTTGCCGGAGCCGCTCTCCCCCACCAGGCCCAGGCGGTCGCCCGGGGCCAGGGTCAGGTCCAGGGGTCCCAGCAGGCGGACCCCGTCCCTCCGCTCCAGAACCAGACCCTCCAAGGCCAGAACCATGGGCCTACGATCGCAGGGAAGGTGTGGATGTCAAACGAGTTCCAAAGATCCCCCGAATAGCCCTTGACGCCCCGCCGGGTGGTCCTACCCTTGGGCAACCCACTCACCCTGCGGAGCCTGGATTGGTCCCGCCCTGGCATGGAGGATTCATGGATTTCCTGCGCCCAGAAATTCAGGAGCGCCTGATGAAAGATCATTTTGAATTCCGCAAGCTCATGGAAGAACACAAGTCCGCCGACACGCGGCTCGGTGATCTCCAGAAGAAGCCCAGCCTCTCCGCCAAGGAGTCCCTGGAAGAGGTCGAGCTGAAGAAGATCAAACTCCGGGCCAAGGAGCGCATCTATCACATCGTGCAGGAGGCCTCGAAGCGGCCCGAGCAGTAGGCCGCACCCTGCTAAAAACAAAGCCCCGGAAAACCGGGGCTTTGTTTTTAGATGAAAAAAATATCTAAATTCACCGCGCTCTCTGCGGTGAATTTAGGGGGCTTCAGCCTGGGAGATACCGCGGCCTGAACGGCTCGCCGACCCAGTAGACGAGCTCGAGCAGGTCGTCCACGTCCCAGAGCAGCACCTCGGCGCGGGCGCCGGGGTGGAGGTGGCCGAGGTCGGCGTGGCGCAGGCTGCGGGCGGCGTGGAGGGTCATGGCTGTGAGGGCCTCCTCGAAGGTCAGGCGCAGCTGCAGGCAGCCCAGGCGCAGGATGGTAAGGGGATCGGCACAGGGGCAGGAGCCGGGGTTGAAGTCCGTGGCCAGGGCCACCCGGCAGCCGGCCTCGATCAGGCGGCGGGCCGGAGCCCATTCGCGCATGCCCAGGAACAGCGTGGTGCCCGGCAGCAGCACCGGCGTGACATCGGCCGCGGCCATGGCCGCCATGCCCGCCTCGCTGCAGAACATCAGGTGATCCGCGCTGGCGGCGCCCAGCTCCGCGGCCAGCTCCGCGCCGCCGGTCCAGGACAGCTCATCGGCGTGGACCCGGGGGACGAGGCCGAGCGCCATGCCCGCCGCGAAGATGCGCCGACCCTGGGCGGCACTGAACACGCCGGTCTCCACGAACACGTCGCAGAACCGCGCCACGCCCGGGTTCCCCGCGACCAGCGCCGGCAGCCAGTCTTCGGCCACGGCGCGGGCGTTGGCCTCCGCATCGCCGCCGAACTCCGGGGCCAGGTCGTGGGCGGGCAGCAGGGTGACATCGAGGCTCCAGCCGCGGCGGCGCAGCTCGGCGTAGGCCGCCAGCAGGCGACCCTCCGTGGCCGGCTCGAGGCCGTAGCCGGTCTTGGCCTCCAGGTGCACCACGCCGCGCTCCCGGAAGCCGCGCAGGCGGGCTTCTCCCGCCGCAACCAGCTCGGCCAGGGAGGCCTCGCGCGTGGCCCGCACGGTCTCGCGGATGCCGCCGCCCTCGGCAGAAATCTGCTGATAGCTGACGCCCTGCAGGCGCCGGTTGAACTCGCCGGTGCGGTTGCCGCCGAAGAGCAGGTGCGTGTGGGGATCCACGAAGCCCGGTGTGGCCCAGGCCCCGCCGCCATCCACCCGGGGCGCGTCCGCCCAGGTGGCGGGCAGATCCGCGGCGCGGCCCACCCAGGCGACGCGACCGTCCACCAGCGCCAGGGCCGCGTCCGGAATGCGGTCCACCGCCCAGGTCCGGGTGGGATCAGGGGTCCACAGGCCCCGGAGGTTCACGAGCACACGGCGGTCCGACATGGCACCAGTCTGCCAGGGAGGACCGTTGGCGCCGCGGATTCTTGGTAGCATCGGCCCAGCGCGGAGGTTCGATGGGGGCACGGTGGGTGGCATGAGCGGACCGGGTCCGAGGTTCTTCCGCCAAGTGCTGCTCTGCGCCTGCTGCGCGGCGCTGCCGCTGGACGCGCAACCCGCCAGCGCCCAGCCCGAGGCTGGGATGCCCGCGCCGGTGCTGAAGTCAGGCGAGGGCCTGGCCCTGGCGCTCGAGGGTGGGGACATCCAGACCTTCGGCGAGGGCCGCGCAGTGTCGCCCATGGGCGGCCTCGCCAAGCTGGTGTGGCTGCGCGTCGAGGGCTCCAGCTGGTCTTCGGGGAACGTGAAGACGCGCTGCCAGGGCGCTGCTGGCTCCCTGACCTGCGGGACCCCGCCGGGGCACGGCACCGTCACCCTGGCGAAGGCTCTGCAGGAGGACTGCGACCAGGCCTTCCTGGCCTGGATCACCGAGACGCGGGTTCGCTGGCTAAAGGACTACGGACCCGAGGTGGCCTGGTATCGCGTGGCGGAAGTCTTCGAGCCCTTCCTGGGTCGCCGCCTCCCGGCCAACGCCAGCCTGCCCGAGTTCTCGATGCCCTGGGTGGGCGACGGGGACCTGCTGCGCACCAGCCCCGAGGCCTTTCTCCAGTGGCTGCAGCAGCCCGAGAACGCCGAGGTGGCCGCCTTCGGACGGCGCATGCTGGCGGGCTATTGGGCCGAAGTGAGCGCGCTGTTCGGCAAGGAGAACTGGTGGTTCAAGACCGCCACCGCCAGCGTGCCTGGGGTGCCCGGGGCCACCAGCGCCTGGGTGGCGGGCGGGCGGGGCTCCACCCTGGTGGTGCTCCACATCCCCCGGGGCAAGGGCAAGCCCGAGGCCCTGGCCCGCATGCGGGAGATCCTGGGGCTGAAGCGTTGACCTCGCGCGGAGTCTGGGCGGTGTATTTGCTGCGCTGCGGCGACGGCACCCTCTACTGCGGCATCGCCCTGGACGTGGAAGCCCGGCTGGCGCAGCACCAGGCAGGCAAGGGCGCCAAATACACCCGGGGCCGGGCCCCGCTGGAGCTGGTTTTCCAGGAGGTCTGTGCCAGCAAGGGCGAGGCCCTCCGTCGCGAGCGGCAGCTCAAGCGCCTGCGCCGGGCCGACAAGCTCAGGCTGTGCGGCCTGCCGCCATCGCGCTGAGCAGGTCCGCGGCGGCCTGCTTGGGCAGCTCGGCCTTGAACACGGCGTTGCCCGCCACCAGGCAGTCGGCGCCCGCGCGGACCAGGTCCCCGGCGTTCTTCAGGCTCACGCCGCCGTCCACCTGGATGAAGAAGGGCACGCCGCGCTCGCTTCGCAGGGCGTCCAGGCGCCGGACCTTGTCCAGCACCCGGGGGATGAAGCTCTGGCCCCCGAAGCCCGGGTTCACGCTCATGAGCAGCACGAAGTCGAAGTCGCCGACGAGGTCCACGAGGACCTCCACGGGGGTGCCGGGGTTCAGCACCACGCCGGCCTTGCCGCCGGCCTGGCGGATGGAGGCCAGGGTGCGGTGCAGGTGGGGATCCGCCTCCTGGTGGATGCTCACCCAGTCCGCGCCGGCCTTCACGAAGTCCGCGGCGTAGCGCAGGGGCTCCACGATCATCAGGTGGCAGTCCAGGGGCAAGGTGGTGGCCTTGCGGAGGCTCTCCACCACGGGCAGGCCGATGGTGATGTTGGGCACGAAGCGGCCGTCCATGACGTCCACGTGCACCACCTGGGCGCCGGAGGCCTCGATGAAGCGCAGTTCCTCGCCCAGCCGCGTGAAGTCCGCCGACAGCAGGGACGGGGCCAGGAGGGGAGTGGCGGGGCGGAGGCTCATGCCATCAGTATCCCAGAGGGGACGGCTCTCTCGCCATGGCTTTACTGATAACCACTCTCGCGGAGAAGGGACGAGGGAAGCGGAGGGGCGCGGAGGAAAGCAGAGGACTGATCCTCAGAGGCTCTTTCTCCGCGCACCTCTGCCATCTCGTCCCTTCTCTGCGAGAGTTTTTGCCTTTTCATTTAACCAAATTGACCTCGACACCGTTCACCCACAGCCTGCCGGGGCGCAGCTTGCGGAGGGCTTCGGGGCTGAGGTCGGCGAGGGGGGCCTGCACCCAGAGCAGGTCGGCCACGGCGCCCTTCTGGAGGGTGCCCAGGTCCTTGGCTCTGCCCAGGGCCGCAGCATTGCCCGCGGTGTAGGCCCGGATGGCCTCGACGCGGGACAGGCGCTGGTCCGGCAGGAAGCCGCCGGGGGGATTGCCTTCAGGATCCTGCCGCGTCTCGGCGGCGGCCAGGCTCACGAAGGGGTTGGGATCCTCCACCGGGGCGTCGCTGCCGAAGGCCAGCAGGGCGCCCCCGGCGGCGAAGCGGCGCCAGGGGAAGGCTTCGCCCAGGCGCTCGGGCCCCAGGCGGGCGGGGGTCCAGCTGTGGTCCGAGGTGCAGTGCACGGGCTGCAAGCTGGCCACCACGCCCGCCTTGCCGAAGCGGGCCGCGTCCTCGGCGGTGACAATCTGGGCGTGCTCGATGCGCGGGGGCGGGGCGCCCTTGGCCCGCGTCGTGACCTTGGCCAGCAGGTCCAGGGCCGCCCGGTTGGCGGCGTCGCCGATGGCGTGGATGGCGGGCTGATAGCCCGCGCGGAGGGTGATGGCCACGTCGGCAGCGACCTTGCGGGGTTCCGTGACCCAGAGGCCCCGGGTACTGGGCTCGTCGGCATAGGGCGCCAGCAGGCGGGCGCCGCGGCTGCCCAGGGCGCCGTCCAGGTAGAACTTCACGCCCTGCACCTGGAAGAAGGACACCTGCTTCGGGCGGCTCGGCTTGAGCTCCCGGAGCATGAGGTCGTGGTCGTGGCTCAGGTAGGCGAAGACCCGGATGGGCAGGGTGCCGGCGGCCGCGAGGCGCCGGTAGGCGGCCAGCTCGGGGCCGTCCACGCCCATGTCCGCCACGGCGGTGAAGCCCTCGGACTGCAGGGCGGTCAGGCCCGCCTTCAGCTGGGCCTCGCGCTCAGCTCCCGTGAGCGCGGGGAGGTGCTTCCGCACCAGCTCCACGGCGGCGTCCAGGAGGATGCCGCTGGGCCGGCCGGCGGCGTCCTTGAGGATGCGGCCGCCATCGGGATCCGGCGTGTTGGGGCTGATACCGGCCACGGCGAGGGCCGCGGTGTTCACCCAGGCGGCGTGGCCGTCCACCCGCTCCAGGAGGGTCGGCCGCGAGCCCGTGAAGGCGTCCAGGTCCTGGGCCCGGGGGTAGGCTCCGGCTGGCCAGCGATTCTGGTCCCAGCCTCGGCCCTGGAGCCAGCCCTGGGGGTGGGCCGCGGACCAGTCCTGGATGCGGCGGAGGGTCTCCGGCAGGCTGGTCAACCCCGTGAGGTCCACCTGGCGGCTCAGGGCACCCAGGCCGCCCACGTGGGCATGGCCCTCGATGAGTCCCGGCAGCAGGGTGCCGCCGGGAAATTCCACGCGCCTTGCCGTGGAGTGCTTCTTTGCGAGGGCTTCGATAGCGCCCACCGCCAGGATGCGGCCCTTCTGGATCACCACGCCCTGGCCCTTCAGGAGGCTCTGGCCCAGCCAGAGGTCGGCCCCCGAGAGCAGCTGGACCTGGGGGGGAGGCGCGGGCGGCAGGGGCATGGCGGGCTCCGGGGAAGCGGCCAGTGTAGCGTTGGGACCACCCGGGGCGATAAGGTGGAAAGATTGGGAGGTTCCATGTACGAGAAGGATTTCCTCGAGCAGGTGCGGACGCAGCTCACGGTGAAGGAAGATCCGGCCAAGCTGCGCCAGCGGAGCTTCGAGACCAGCTCGGGCATCCCGCTGAAGAACAGCTACACGCCAGCGGATCTCGCCGACCACGATCCCCTGCGCGACCTGGGGGCCCCCGGCAAGTTTCCCTTCACGCGGCACGTGCAGCCCACGGGCTACCGAGGCCGTCTCTGGACCATGCGCCAGTACGCAGGCTTCGCCACGGCCGAAGAGAGCAATGCGCGCTACCGCTACCTGCTGGCCCAGGGCACCACGGGTCTGTCCGTGGCCTTTGACCTGCCCACGCAGATCGGCATGGACCCGGACCACGAGATGGCCCTGGGCGAAGTCGGCAAGGTGGGCGTGTCCATCAGCTCCATCCACGACATGCGGACGCTGTTCCGGGACATCCCCCTGGACAAGGTGACCACCAGCATGACCATCAATGCTCCCGCTGCGGTGCTGCTGGCCCTCTACCTGGCCGTGGCCGAAGAGCAGGGCGTCAGCTGGGCCCAGGTGGGCGGCACCATCCAGAACGACATCCTCAAGGAGTACATGGCCCGGGGCACCTACATCTTCCCGCCCCGCCCGAGCCTCCGCCTCATCACGGACATCTTCGCCTTCTGCGCGGACCAGGTTCCCGGCTGGAACACCATCTCCATCTCGGGCTATCACATCCGCGAGGCGGGCTGCACCGCGGCCCAGGAGATCGCCTTCACCCTGGGCGACGGCATCGCCTACGTGCAGGCGGCCCTGGACGCCGGCCTGAAGCTGGAGTCCTTCGCGCCCCGCCTCAGCTTCTTCTTCAACGCCCACAACCAGTTCTTCGAGGAAGTGGCCAAGTTCCGGGCCGCCCGGCGCATCTGGGCGCGGATCATGCGGGATCACTTCAAGACCGATGATGCAAAAAGCCAGATGTTGCGTTTTCACACCCAGACGGCGGGCAGCACCCTCACGGCCCAGCAGCCGGACAACAACATCGTGCGCACCACCGTGCAGGCCATGGCAGCGGTCTGCGGCGGCACTCAGAGCCTGCACACCAACAGCCGGGACGAGGCCCTAGCCCTGCCCACGGAGGTAAGCGCCCGCATCGCCCTGCGCACCCAGCAGATCCTGGCCTTCGAGTCCCGGGTGGCTGATGTGGTGGATCCCTTCGCTGGCAGCTATTTCATCGAGTCCCTCACCGACGAGCTGGAGGCCCGGGCCCTGGCCCTGCTGACCAAGGTCGACGAGCTGGGCGGGATGGTGAGCGCCATCGAGAAGGGCTTCCCCCAGCGTGAGATCCAGAACGCGGCCTACGCCTTCCAGAAGGGCGTCGAGCGGGGCGAGCAGGTCGTGGTGGGCGTGAACCGCTTCGAGGTCACGGGCGAGGTCAAGCCGGACCTGCTGCGGGTGGATGAGGCCCTCGGCGCCGTGCGCCGCAGGGAAGTGGCTGCGGTCCGGGCAGGCCGGGACCAGGGCGCCGTGGAGGTCAAACTGGCCGCCCTGCGCAAGGCCGCGGCCGGCACTGACAACCTGATGCCCTTCATCCTGGCCGCGGTCAAGGCGGAGGCCACCGTGGGTGAGACCTGCGATGCCCTGCGCAGTGTCTTCGGGGAGTACCAGGAGACGCTGGTGCTCTGAGCCTTCTTCGGGCCCTGAAGAAAAAATCTAGATCCAAAAATTAGTTTGAGAGCCCCCCTGATCTGCCGATGAGCGGGAGATCAAGCCCAAGGCCTTCCAAACAGGACGATCCGGTGCAGAACCCCGGGGAAATCCGGTATCATTGTTGCAACCCCATTCCCAACCCCTCCCGCACGGCGGGAACTGTTCCAGGAGACACCATGCGCATTGCCACCCTCATCACCGCCGCCGCGCTGATCCTCGCCATCCCCGCCCAGGCGAAGATGCCCTTCGTGAAGAAGGCCCAGGAAGCCGGCTTCGCGGAAGTCAAGGACTGCAAGGCCTGCCACGCCGCCCTCCCCGTCAAGAAGGACGGCGAGATGACCGAGCGCGGCAAGTTCCTCAAGGCCACCAAGGCCGAGAAGAAGGCCGCCGAGGTCGATGTCAACTGGCTGAAGGATTACAAGGGCAAGTGAACCGCTGACGCGGTTTCAGCGCAGGCGCCGGGCGGGTCACTCCCCCGGCGCCTTTCTGTACCTGGCTGGCGGCGGTGATCCAGATCACTGGCCTGTCACAGGTTTGTCCGAACTCGGGTAGGGTATAGAGGACTTGTGAGGTAGCTATGCGCCTGCTTTTTGCTGGATTGCTCTCCGTCGTGCTTGCCGCGGCGCCGCCCAGCGCCAAGGATTGCGCCGGCTGCCACGAGGTGAACATCACCCAGTTCGAGGCGTCGAAGCACGCCAGCATGGGCTGCACGGGGTGCCACACCAGCATCACGCGGCTGCCCCACGCTGAGAAGCCGGCCAAGGTGAAGTGCGACACCTGCCACGACGACCAGATGAAGGCCTACCAGAAGAGCGTCCACGGCATGGCCATGAAGAGCGGCATGACCGATGCGGCCACCTGCTCCTCCTGCCACGGTACGCCCCACGCAATCATGGGCGGCCCGGGCTCAAAAGTGGCCAAGAAGAACCTCGCCGACACCTGCGGCTCCTGCCACTCGAACCCCGAGTTCCTCTCCCGGCACCACAACATCCCCTTCGCCAAGCCGGTGGAGGCCTACAAGCTGAGCCTGCATGGCCGGGAAGTGGCCAAGGGCAATGACAGCGCGGCCTCCTGCTCGGACTGCCACGGCAGCCACGACATCCTGGCCTCCAAGGATCCCGCCGCCAAGGTGAACCGGGCCCGGGTGGCCGAGACCTGCGGCGTCTGCCATCCGGACGTGCAGACCATCTACTCGGACAGCGTCCACGGCCTGGCGGTGAAGCGGGGGTCCAAGGACTCTCCCACCTGCACGGGCTGCCACGGCGAGCACAACATCCAGGCGCCCTCCGAGGCCGGTTCCCTCGTGAATCCCTCCCGGGTGTCCACCGTTACCTGCGGGCGCTGCCATGGGGACGAGCGGCTGGACTCCCGCTACAGCTTCGGCGACAAGGTGCCCGCCTACCAGGACAGCTTCCACGGCCTGGCCGTGCGGGGCGGCCAGAAGCGCGCCGCCAACTGTGCCTCCTGCCACGGCATCCACAACATCCTGCCCTCCGCCGACATCCGCTCCACCATCAACCCTGCCAACCTGCAGAAGACCTGCGGCGTCTGCCATCCCGGCGTGGGCGAGAAGATCGCCAAGGGCCAGGTGCACGTGCGGACCGCCGGCGGCATCGAGCACCCCAGCGTGCGCTGGATCCGCCTCGCCTACTACGCCCTGATCCCCATGACCATCGGCTTCATGCTGTTCCACAACGGCCTGGACTGGCTGGCCAAGCTCCGGCGCCACAAGCCCCACCACGGCACTGGCGAGCTGCTGCCCCGCATGAACCGGAAGTTCCGGATCACGCATGGCCTGGTGATGGTCAGCTTCATCTCCCTGGTCATCACGGGCTTCGCCCTCAAGTTCCCCGAGTCGGGCTGGCTGCAGGCCTTCGGTCTCGGCGGGGCCGGACAGGTGCGCGGCATCATCCACCGCATCTCGGGCGCCGTGATCATGGGGGCCACCGTCCTCCACATCCTCCACCTGGTGCTGGTCAAGAAGGACCGGGTCATGGTCTGGGAGCTGCTGCCCAGTTGGCAGGACGCCAAGGACATCGCCAACATGCTGCGCTACAACCTGGGGCTGACGCCCAAGCGGCCCACCTTTGGCATGTTCGGCTACGCCGAGAAGATGGAGTACTGGGCCTTCATGTGGGGCACCATCGTCATGGCCGTCACGGGCGTGCTGCTCTGGGCCAAGGACACCAGCCTCCACTTCTTCCCCGTCTGGGTCATGGACGCCGCCACCGCCGCCCACTGGTATGAGGCCATCCTGGCCACCCTGTCCATCCTGGTCTGGCACTGGTACCTGGTGATCTTCGACCCCGATGTCTATCCCATGGACCTGGCCTGGCTCACGGGCAAGGCCTCCGCGGACCACATCCGCGAGACCCGCCCCGAATACTACCGGGAGCTCATGGAGCAGCAGGCGGCCAAGGACGCCAAGCAGACGCCTGGCGATGGGAGCAGCCACTGACCGGGATTTTGTGATCTGGATCGGGGTCCATAAAACAACCTTTGAGTGAATAATAGGGACAGCCCCCTGGGTTGCCTGTTACCTGTTTCTTCACCAAAGGACCTCCCATGATCCTGGATACCCGTCCAACCCTCGACGCAGCGCCGCGCTCCAGCCGCCGCCGGACCGGTGCCGGCTGGCTGCTCTCCCTGGCCCTCCTGGCGGGCCTGCTGCTGGGCGCCGCCCCGGCCCAGGCTGCAGGTCCCAAGGCCGCCAAGGAAAACTGCTTCGACTGCCACAGCGACAAGGACATGACCAAGGATGGGCCCGGGGGCAAGCCCCGGTCCCTGTTCGTGGACGAGGAGAAGTTCGGCGGGTCCATGCACAAGGGCATGGGCTGCCGGAGCTGCCACTCGGACCTGAAGGATCATCCCAACGACGGCGCGACCCCCAAGCCCGTGTTCTGCGGCAGCTGCCACGCCGGGGAAGACAAGATCTACCAGACCAGCATCCACGGCATGAGCAAGTCCCTGGGCGCCTCGGGCGCCGCCAACTGCGTAGACTGCCACGGGAACCACTACATCCTGCCGGCCAGGGACGTGAAGTCGCCAGTCTACAAGATGAACCTGCCCAAGACCTGCGCCCGGTGCCATGCCAACAAGAACATCACCGATGAATACAAGATGCAGTATCCCTCCGTGGGCTCCCAGTACCAGGAGAGCATCCACGGCATGGCGCTGCTGCAGAAGGGCCTCATCGTGGCCCCCAGCTGCAACGACTGCCACGGCGTGCACGACATCAAGCGCAGCGTCGACCGCACCTCGCCCATCAACCACGCCAATGTGGCCAAGACCTGCGGCAAGTGCCACGTCACCGTGGAGGAGATCTACAACAAGAGCATCCACGGGCAGCTGCTGGCCAAGGGCGATCCCCGCGGCCCCGTCTGCATCCAGTGCCACTCGGCCCACCAGATCGAGACACCCGCCGGCAGCCACTTCAAGGCCGGCAGCGACATGGTCTGCGGCAAGTGCCACACGGACCGGCTGGAGCACTATCGCGACACCTACCACGGCAAGGCCATGGCCCTGGGCAAGGCCAACACCGCCAGCAACGTCGCCGCCTGCTATGACTGCCACGGCCACCACGATGTGCTGCGCACCTCGGACCCCAACTCCCGCCTGTCCCCCGGCAACATCGTCAACACCTGCAAGCAGTGCCACCCCAAGGCGAACCCCAGCTTCGCCCGCTATGCGCCCCATGCCAACCCGATGGACCGCAAGAACTTCCCCCAGCTGCACTACGTCTTCATCGTCATGACCACGCTGCTGGTGTTCACCTTCACCCTGTTCGGCGGCCATACCCTCTTCTGGCTCTTCCGCTCCATCTGGCTCTACCGGCATGACTCCAAGCAGTTCCGGGAAGCCAAGCTCAAGATCCAGGCGGATGACGAGCAGTTCACCCGCTTCCAGCCCTTCGAGCGGTTCCTGCACATCCTGGTGGTCACGAGCTTCCTGCTGCTGACCATCACCGGCATGCCGCTGAAGTTCTACTACGCCGACTGGGCCAAGGCCATCTTCAGCCTCTTCGGCGGCGCCGAAGTGGCGCGGACCCTCCACCACTTCGGGGCGGTCATCACCTTCGTCTACTTCGTCCTGCACGTCAGTGCGACCGTCAGCCACCTCTGGAAGCGCCGCCGCTTCCTCTGGAACCCGGAGACCAACGTCTTCGAGCCCAAGCGCATCTTCCAGGCCATGGCCCACCCGGACTCCATGATCCCCACCAAGCAGGATCTGAAGGACTTCGTGGACCACAACCGCTGGTTCTTCGGCAAGGGCCCCCGGCCCGAGTTCGACCGCTGGACCTACTTCGAGAAGTTCGACTACCTCGCCGTGTTCTGGGGCGTGTTCGCCATCGGCGTCTCGGGCCTGATCATGTGGTTCCCGGTCTTCTTCAGCAAGTTCATGCCGGGCTGGATGATCAACGTGTCCCTCATCATCCACTCGGACGAGGCCCTGCTCGCCTCGGGCTTCATTTTCACGGTGCACTTCTTCAACACCCACTTCCGGCTGGAGAAGTTCCCCATGGACACCGTGATCTTCTCAGGCCGCATCTCCAAGGCCGAGATGCTCCACGAGCGCAAGCGCTGGTATGACCGCCTGGTCGCCGAAGGCCGCCTGGATGAATACCGCGTGAAGGACGAGTGGGAAGCCTGGAAGGGCATCGCCCGCGCCGCCGGCTACATCTTCTTCGGTGTCGGCCTCATGCTCCTCGTCCTCATCATCTACGCCATGGTCTCCCGCCTCGGCCACTAGACCCGCAGGACCCCGGGCCGCCCGGTCACCCAGGAACCTCTGGGGACGGGCGGCCCGATTTATGCAACGGGATACCTTACCGGTCGTTGGGAAGGGAATACCGGACCTCTGTGACTCGAATCACCGACAATTCAGGGGACTCCAAGAGACAATTCGATGACAAACTTTTCCGGTCCTGTCATCGTCCTCCAGGCGAACTCCTCAGGTGCCGATGCCGCCCATTCGGGGCAAACCTCTTTCAACCCCCTCTCCGCTTTCCAGGACGTTGCCTGGGAGCCCTAACCACAAGGACACACCATGCGCCGCATCACCCTCCTGACCGCCGCCCTCATGCTTCTCCTGGCCCCTGCCGCCATGGCCAAGCCCACCACCGTCAAGGGTGCCAAGTGCACCGTCTGCCATGACGGCGCCCCCAAGGACAAGAAGTTCAACGCCGCCACCGCCAAGATGTTTCCCAAGTACAAGGAAGACAAGTGCAAGGACTGCCACGGCTGGGCCGATGGCAAGCTGACCACCACCAAGAAGTAGCTTTCTCCCCTCAGGGGATCGAAAAAGGGCGCCGGAGTGATCCGGCGCCCTTTTTCGATTTGTTGAGAGTCCGTTCACGGAAATTTATTGCTCTGGTCTGGTTCAAGGATATATTGAGACCCAGAATCCTAGGAACGGAGGCGCCGATGCTGTACTGGCGCAAAGCTTTCCACTCCACCGTGCACGTGATCGACGCCGAGCATGCGCACCTGTTTGAGCTCTTCAACCGCCTGGAAGTCCAGGGCGGGCTGCAGCGGGCAGGGGATCTGGACCAGGCAAACCGCGGTATTGATGAGCTGCTGGAGTATGTCCTCGACCACTGCGCCCGGGAGGAGCAGGTCATGCGCGAGGCCGGCTATCCCAGTCTGGAGCAGCACGCGCTCCATCACGCCTACATCCGGGAGACGTTCATCGAGATTCTCCGGTCCCTGACCGCTGGGCAGATCTCCGTCTCCACCTTTGTGCGGCTCATCCGGGGCCAGTTCATCAAGCACTTCATGCGGGACGATTTCCGCTTTGTGAAGTGGGAGCGGCTGCAGGACAGGCGTGGCCCAATGGATTCCAGGGCCGAGCGGAGGCACTTCGGGGAGATCCTCCTGCGGGCCCGCGCCGCCCAGCCCGGGGCCGGTCCGCAGCAGTAGCCGTTCTACAGCCCCAGCAATGCTCGGGCCTCGGCTTCCATCTGGTCGAGCTGGGCCTTGCCGGTCCGGGACTGCAGGTAGACCTTGAGCTTGGGCTCGGTGCCGCTGGGCCGGAAGGCGGCGAAGGCGCCGCTCGGGAGGCGGAACTTCAGCGCATTGCTGGGGGGGATGGGCAGGGCGGCGCCGCGGTTGTCGGGCCGGTCCAGGATGGGCTCCGTGCGTCCCTCGCCATGCCACTGGCAGCCCTGGAAGTCCTCCCAGCTGGCGACGGGCTCGCCACCCAGCGTGGCCAGGCCGGCGGTGCGGATGCGGCCCATGGCCTCGGCAAAGCGCTTGGCGCCACCGGGGCGAGGATCCTCGAGGTTCACCAGGCGGTTGTGGAAGCTGCCAACCCGGCCCTGGAGCGCCTCCACAGCTTCGAAGAGGGTCATCCCCTTGGCCTTGAAGTGCCCGGCCATCTCGCCCACGACCAGCGCCGCGGTGACGCCGTCCTTGTCGCGGAGGCTGGGGGGCAGCAGCATGCCATAGCTCTCCTCGGCGCCGAAGGCATAGGCTTCGCCCAGGGCCTCGAGCCGGTCCATGCACACGGCGATGTACTTGAAGCCCGTGAGCGTCCAGACGACCGGCAGGCCGTGGTGGCGGGCCACAGTGGCCATGAAGTCCGAGGTGACCACGGTGCTCACCACGGCGCCCAGGCGACCCTTCTGGCCGCAGAGGTAGTCCAGGGTGAGGGCGGCGAGGTCGTTGCCGCTCATGAGCTCCCAGACCCCGTTGCGCTTCGCCACCACGCCGATGCGATCCGCATCAGGGTCGTTGGCGAGGACCACGTCGGCGCCCATGGCCTCAGCTTCCTTCAGGGGCGCGGCATAGGCCGCCAGCTCCTCGGGGTTGGGGCGCGGCGCCGTGGGGAAGGTGCCATCCTGGATGCCCTGGCTGGGGCTCACCGTGAGGGGAAGGCCCGCCGCTTCAAACAGGGCGGGCACGAAGGCGACGCCGGTGCCGTGGAAGGGCGTGTAGAGGATGGACGCCGGGGTGAACGGCTGGGGGTGCTGCAGCAGCTCCAGGCCCATGGCCACGTAGGCCGCCTCCACCTCAGCGGGGATGGGCAGGATGCTGCCGGGGGGCGCCACCGGCGGCACCGGCACCAGGGGCAGGGTGGCCATGTGGGCCTCGATCTCCGCGTCCCAGGGCTCCACCACCTGGCCGCCCAGGTCGTTGTAGGCCTTGTAGCCGTTGTATTCCTTTGGATTGTGGCTGGCGGTCACAATGGCCCCGCAGCCGGAGCCCAGGGCCTTCATGGCGAAGCACAGGAAGGGCGTGGGCAGGGGCCGGTCGCCCAGATACACCGTGTAGCCCGCCGCCGCCAGCACCGCCGCCGTCTCGGCGCTGAAGACATCGGAGTTCAGACGTGTGTCGGAGCCCACCACGGCGATCTTCTTGTCCGGTGCGTGGCGCTGGGCCACTGCCGCCAGGGCCAGGGTCACCCGACGCACGTTGGGCTGGTTCATGCGGCGCAGGCCTGCGGCCATGAAGCCGCGCAGGCCGCCCGTGCCGAAGGCCAGGGGCTCGAAGAAGCGGTCCTCCAGCTCGGCAAGGGCGCCGGCCTCGCCAGCTTCCGCCGCAGTGAGGAGAGGCACCAACTCCTTCCGCAGCTCAGCTTCCAGGTGGGGGAAAGAAAGGTACTTTTTCGCCGCGTCGAGGCTCATGGGGAATCCTGGGTGAAGCCCCAGATTACCTCCAACTGGGCCCGGATTCAGCGCTTCGTGATAGGCGGGGTCGAGATCCCCTACGCACCACCCAGAGAGATGTCCTCCAGCAGAATGCTCAGCCCGGCACTGCTGCCGTACCAGCGGAGGTCGCTGCCCAGGGCCACGATGCGCGTGAGGAAGTCACGCAGGTTGCCGGCGAAGGTGAGCTTGTCCACGGGCTCGGCCAGCTCGCCGTTGCGGATGCGGATGCCGCTGGCGCCCACGCTGAGGTCGCCGCTGACGGGATCCACCGTGTGCAGGCCCATGATCTCAGTGATGAGCACGCCGTTGCCCGCCATGCGGTAGAGGGCCTCGGCGGAGTCCTTCCCGGCCAGGGGGAAGAGGTTGAAGGTGGTGGCCCCGGGCTGGCTGCCGAAGCCCCGCCCCGCGCTGGCCGTGGGGGCCATGCCCATCTCGGCGGCGGTCTTGAGGGTGTGGAGGTAGGTCTGCAGCACACCGTCCTGCAGCAGCACGTTCCGGCGGGTGGGCAGACCCTCCGCGTCCCAGGGCTCCGTGCCCAGGGCCGGGCAGCCCGGGGCCTCGGCCAGGCGGCCGTCATCGATGAGGGTCAGCAGGGGCGAGGCGATGACCTGGCCCAGCTTGCCGGCGAAGAGGCTGCGCTGCTTCAGCACCGACTCGGCGTCCAGCATGCCCGCCACGATGCCCAGCAGGTCCACGGCCACTTCCGGATGCAGGACCACGGGATACTTCCCGGCGGGCAGCCGCTGGGGGTTCAGCTTGCGCTCGCCCTTGAGGGCCGCCTCGGCGCCGATGGCCGCGAGGTCCAGGTCGGGTCGCCGCGAGACGCCCCAGTGCCAGGAGGCCTGGCGGTCTTCGCCCTCGGCCACGGCCAGCTCGATGCTGGCGGAACAGCTGGAGCCGGTGTCCGGGGTGCGCACGCCCTTCTGGGTGAGCAGCAGGCTGGCGCCGGTGCCGTCGCCCCAGGCGGACTCGCGCACGGCGGCAACCTTGGTCGAGGTCCGCCGGGACTGGGCTTCCAGCTCCAGGGCCCAGGCGATGCGCTGCTCGGGGGTGATGGCCTCCACCGCCGCGTCGTAGCGGCTGGGCAGGTCGTCGGTGCCGGAAGGCTCCGCCTGGCGCAGCCAGGGGTCCTCGTCACCCAGGGCGCTCAGCTCCCAGGCCTGGGCGAAGAGGCCGCGGAAGTCCGCCGCCGCCAGGTCCGTCGTAGTGGCGAGGCCCGCCCGCAGGCCCTGGGTGCCGCCGCGCAGCACCCGCACGCCGAGCCCGCCGCGCTTGCTCACGGTAAGGTCCTGCAGCGCGCCGTTCTGGACCTTGGCCTTGCGGCTGTGGGACACGGAGATGAACGCCTCCGCCCCCTCCGCACCCAGGCTCATCGCATGAGCCAGGCCGTCCTGGAGACGGGCTTCGAGGGCTTGCGGAATAAACGACTCGAACGGGTTGGACATTGAGTTGGGTCCTGGAAAAGAAGAAAACTGATCACCACGAAGACACTAAGGCACGAAGAAAAGCGAAAAGAGCAATAAGGTGAAGGAAAATGCTGGGCAAAATGGGGCTAACGAACCAGGCGGTGGAGGCCTTCTTTATACGTCGGGACGTTGAAGTTCATGAGGAACCCAAGACGGCGGCCTGAGAGTTTCAGGTAGCTCAGTAGTTGCGCTTTGTGGAGGGCCAGGATGACATCAACCGCCTTGACTTCCAGGATGATGGAACCCTCCACCAGGAGGTCCAGGCGCAGTGGATCCTGGAGAAGGATTCCCTTGTAGCAGAGGGGAACCATTACCTGGCGCTCGACCCTGAGGCCCTTGGCCTCAAGCTCATAGACAAGAGCGGTTTCGTAGATGCGTTCCAAAAGTCCTGGCCCAAGCTCCCGGTGGACCTGGAACCCAGCGTCTACAACCTCGCGGGCCATCGCTTCTAAATCATCCCCAAGATCCAGCACGTTTAGACCTCAAAAATTAACTGATCACCACGAAGACACGAAGACACGAAGAAAAGCAAAAAACAAGAAGCAGGTAAAAATTACGAATGAATAGGTTGTGCCACGATGCTGTTGGGTTGTATTCAGGGGATAGGCTGAGATCGTAAGTACCCAAGTTGTTGCACTCCAACCTGTTCGTTTTTTATACATATATTCTTTGTTTTTGCAGTTCTTCGTGTCTTCGTGTCTTCGTGTCTTCGTGTCTTCGTGGTGACTCTTTTTATCTATTAATTCTCGTTACAGCACACTCGGCAGGGCCTCGGCGGTGCCGCCGACGACGAGGGCGGGGCAGAGGATGGTGGGGAGGGCGTCGCTGACGGGGACGCCCTGGCCGTCCTTGCCGCAGGTGCCGATGTCGAAGTGGTGGAGGTCGCTGCCGATGCGGGTGAGCTGCTTCAGCACGTCGGGGCCGCAGCCGCTTAGGGTGGCATTCTTGACGGGGTAGCGGGCCACGCCGTTCTCCACCCAGTAGCCTTCGGTGACCTGGAAGACGAAGTTGCCCGTGACGGTGTCCACCTGGCCGCCGCCCATGTGCTTCACGAGCAGGCCGCGGTCCAGGTCGCGCAGGATGGCCTCGGGGGCCTCGCTGCCCGCGGCCAGGAAGGTGTTCCGCATGCGGGGGATGGGCAGGTGCCGGTAGCTCTCGCGGCGGCCGTTGCCCGTGGCCTCCGTGCCCATCTGCCGCGAGGTCTTGCGGGACTGGAGGAAGGCCTTGAGGATGCCGTTCTCGATGAGCACGACCCGACTCACCGGGTTGCCCTCGTCGTCGATGGCCTGGCTGCCGCGCTTGTGGGGCAGGGTGCCGTCATCGATGATCGTCACGCCCTCGGCGGCCACCTGCTGGCCCAGCTTGCCCGCGAAGGAGCTCATGCCGGCCAGGGCCAGGTCGGCCTCGAGGCCGTGGCCGCAGGCCTCGTGGATCATGGTGCCCCCGGCGCTGCTGCTGAGCACCACGGGGAAGGTGCCGGCGGGGGCGGGCTGGGCCTCCAGGGCCTGCAGGGCCAGGCGCACCGCCTCGTGCACCATGCGCCGGACGGCCTCGGCCGTGAACAGCTCGAAGCCCCGCGTCTCGCCCAGGGCCTGATAGCCGGTCTGGAGCTGCACGCCGTCCCCGGCGGTGGCATTGAGGCGCAGCACCACCTGGGTGCGGTGGTCCTCGGTGAGCCGGGCGGTCCAGGCGCCTTCGGCCAGTTCCGCCGCGGCGATCCAGACCCGCTGGGTGCTGTCGCCGTAGCCCACGGAGACCTGCTTGAGGGCGCCGGGGCGCAGGCCCTCGGCGTGCTCCCGGGCCAGGGCCTCGGCGCGGCGCACCAGGGCCACCTTGTCCGCCAGGGGCACGGCGCCCGGATCCTGGGCCACGGGGCTGGGCGTGGGGAAGGTCCGCACCGTCAGCACTGGCACTGAGGCGGCGGAGCCCTGGCCCGGAGCGGCGAGCGTCGCCGCGGAAGTCAGCAGCTCCTCGTGGGAAGGGGAGATCAGATCGGCGAAGCGGGTGGTCTCACCGTCCACCAGCCGGAGGCTGACGCCGAAGGTCTCCGAGGCCAGCACATCCTCCATGCGGCCGTCATCCATGCCCAGGGCGTGGGCGCGACGGCGCTCCACGAACACCTCGCCGTAGCCGCCGCCGCGCCGGAGCAGGGCGGACAGGACATCTCGGAGCTGGTCGGCGGTGAAGGGTGCGGGCATCGGGGCTCTCCAGGTCCGCGCGCGGCGGACCTTCCAGTCTGCCAGAAGGGCTGCTTCGGCTTGAGCGAGAAGCTCCGCCAGGTCCCTCCCGTCGTTGTTGATGATGAGGTCCGCATGGAGGGCCCGCTCGGGCGCTGTGGCCTGGGCGCGCAGCCGGGCCTCGGCGGCTTCGGGGGTCAGGCCGTCCCGGGCCATGAGGCGCTCCACCCGCAGGGCCTCTGGGGCGTCCACGGTCCAGAAAGCGTCGAAGTGGTGCGCCCGGGCCCGCTCGACCCAGAGCGCCGCGTCCAGCACCGCGCCGCGGGTGTCCGCAGGCAGGGCCCGCAGCCGGGCATCCCGCAGGGCCTCGATGCGCGGGTGGAGGATGGCGTTGATCTGGGTCCGGGCGGCGGGGTTGGCGAAGATGTGGCTCCCGACCCAGGCCCGGTCCAAGGTGCCGTCCGCCTTGAGGGCCTCCGGCCCAAAGGTCAGGGCCACTTCCTGGAGCCCCTCGCTGCCCGGGGCCACGGCCTCCCGGGCCAGGGCGTCGGCATCGATCACCACCCAGCCCCGCTCCACCAGGCACCGTGCGACGAAGCTCTTGCCGGCGGCGATGCCGCCGCTGAGACCGAGGAGGGGGAAGGGAAGGGCATGCACGGTTAGGACCTCTCTGGGAAATTGTGCCAACAGCGCTCGCCCCATGGGGTGTTTGTTGCGGCCGGGGCGGCAGACTACCCCGGGTCAGGGGTCCCTGGTCATTCGTTCCCTGGCCTCCTACACTGAACCTTCGAACATACCGCCTCGAGGTTCCATGAAAGACACATCCCCCGAACAGGTCATGGATTTCTCGCAGCTGGAAAAGCCGGTGCTTGAGATGGAGGCCCAGATCCGGGCCATGGAGATGGACCCCTCCCAGAACAAGGAGCGGGAGAAGCTGATCAAGAAGCTCGACAAGCTCAAGGCTGACCTGTTCTCGCACCTCACGGACTGGCAGCGGGCCCAGCTGGCGCGCCATCCCAAGCGGCCCTACACCCTGGACTACCTGGAGCGCGTCTGCGAGCGCTTCGACGAGCTGCACGGGGACCGCCGCTTCGGCGACGATGCCGCCATCGTGGCGGGCATGGGGTGGATCGAGGGCAATCCCGTCATGGTCATCGGCCAGCAGAAGGGCCGCGACACCAAGATGAAGATCCTCCGGAACTTCGGCATGCCCAAGCCCGAGGGCTACCGGAAGGCCCTGCGCCTCATGAAGCTGGCCGAGAAGTTCCAGCGCCCCATCCTCTGCCTCATCGACACCCCCGGTGCCTACCCCGGCGTGGACGCGGAAGAGCGCGGCCAGGCCGAAGCCATCGCCCGGAACCTGCTGGAGATGGCCAAGCTCCAGGTGCCTGTGGTGGCGGTGGTGCTGGGCGAAGGCGGCAGCGGCGGGGCCCTGGCCCTGGGCGTGGCCGACCGCGTGCTCATGATGGAGAACGCCATCTACTCGGTGATCTCGCCCGAGGGCTGCGCCTCCATCCTGTGGAAAGACTCCACCCAGGCCCCCAAGGCCGCGGCGGCCCTGAAGCTCACGGCCCCGCACCTGCTGGAGCTGGGCATCATCGACGGCATCATCAAGGAGCCCCTTGGCGGCGCCCACTCGGACTACGACGCCGCGGCGATCGCGCTGAAGGAGGCCATCATCGAGGCCTTCTCCGAGCTCTCGGAGCTCACGGCCGAGCAGCTGGTGGAGGAGCGCTACCAGAAGTTCGCCCGCATGGGCAGCGTGGGCTGAGATGGACGCGAAGCTCTGGCGCCTTCGCCGGGAGCTTCCGGCGGGACTGGCGCCCTGGAAAGCCCTGGCCGAGGCATGCGGCCTGGACCCACGTCTGGCCCGGCTGGCCTGGCTGCGGGGCGTCGATCGGCCGGAGGCCCTGGCCTGGCGGCTGGATCCCGCCTGGTCCCGCAGCACCGATCCCCACCTGCTGCCGGGCGTGGACGCGGCTGTGGCGCGCATCCGCCGGGCCCTCGCGGCCCGGGAGCGCATCGTGGTCTACGGCGACTACGACGTGGACGGCGTCACCGCCACGGCCCTGCTGGTGCGCACCCTGGAGAAGCTGGGGGCGGAGGCCTCGTTCTTCATCCCCAACCGCTTCTCGGACGGCTACGGCCTGCACCTGGACTGCATCCAGGAGCTGAAGGCCAGCCGCGACCCGGGCCTGCTCATCTCCGTGGACTGCGGCGGGCGCAGCGTCGAGGAGGTCCGGGCCAGCGCGGAGCTGGGCCTGGACTGGGTCATCACGGATCACCACGCCCTGGGGCCAGAGCTGCCGCCGGCCTGCGCCGTGGTGCATCCCCACCTGGACGGCTATGCGAACCCCCACCTCGCAGGGGTGGGCGTGGCCTTCAAGCTGGCCCAGGCCCTGCTCGGGGCAGTGCCCACGCCCGAGGGCACCGACGCGGCCTTCCTGGATGGCCTGCTCAAGCTGGTGGCCATCGGCACGGTGTCCGACATGATGCCGCTGGTGGAGGAGAATGCCCTGCTGGTGCGCCGGGGCCTGGAGGCCCTGGCCCAGCGGAACGGCCCCGGGCTGGCGGCGCTGCTGCGGGCCGCGAAGAAGGAGGGCGCCCTCGGCGCCCAGGACATCGCCTTCGGCCTGGGGCCGCGGCTCAACGCCGTGGGCCGCATGGGTGGGGCCGAGGATGCGGTGCGCCTGCTGCTCACCCGGGATGCCGACGAAGCCACGACCCTGATGGTGCGGGTGGAAGCCCTGAACGCCGAGCGCCGCGCCACCCAGCAGGCTCTGACCCGCCAGCTGCCGCCCCCGGGCGATGAGCCCTTCGACCTGATTCTGGAGCCCACGGCCCACAAGGGCGTCATCGGCATCGTGGCGGGCCACCGCATGCGCGCCAGTGGCCGGCCCGCCGGGGTCTGCACGGTGGTGGACGGCGTGGCCCACTGCAGCCTCCGGGCCCCGGAAGGCTATGACCTGGGCGCCCTGCTGGCTCTGGCGCAGCCCTTCACCCTGGGCGGCGGCGGCCACAAGGTGGCGGCGGGCCTGAGCTTCGAGGCCAACCGGTTCCCCTTCGTACGCTCAGCGCTCCAGCGGGGTGCCGCCGAGCAGGCCGTGGGCCGCGAGCTGCCACCCCTGCTGCTGGACGGGGATCCCATGGACCTGGCGGCGGACGGCTCACTGGCCCGGCTGGAACCCTTCGGCCAGGGCTTCGCCCCGGTGCTGGCGCGGCTGGAAGGCGTCGTCGAGAAGTCGGTGATATTCAGCGCGGATCACTGGCGGCTGGGGCTGTCGGGCGTGAAGGGTTCCGTCACCTGGTTCGCGGGCGAAGGCCGCCCCGCGCAGCCCCGTCTGGGCGACCGCCTGTGTCTGGCCGCCACGCCCCAGGACAGTGACCGCTGGGGTCGCTCCTGGCTGGTGGACGCACCCCTGGCGGAGGCGGTGCCGTGAGCCTCTACAGCCTGCTCCAGGCGGTCCCGCCCGCACGGCATCCCCTGTGGCGGGGGCTGGGCTGGGCCCTGGTCGCGGGCACCCTGGTCCTCACCGCCCGGTTCCTGGTGCAGGGCGTGGATGGCATGCCGGGCCGCACCAGTGGCGGCGATCCCCTCTTTGGCGAGGGCACCCTGGGCAGCATCGGCACCCTCACGGAGCAGCTCGGGCCGAACCGCATGGTGCTCTCCTACAAGACCATCACGGGCACGGAGGATGACCTGCGCTTGGACCAGGTGAGGGGCAGCCTCGACGAGCCGGCGGGCCAATGGCGCCTGCTCTCGCCCAAGGCCCGGCGCCAGGCGGGCGTCTGGACGCTGCAGGCCCCCATGGAGCTGGGTGTGGCCCAGCCCGGGACCACCACGCCCCTCGGCAAGGGCCGCATCGAAGGTGAGGGCCCGGCGCTGCGGTGGACCGGCGGTGAGTGGGAGGGGCTGGCGCCGCTGCGCTGGGAGTCGCTCGAGGGCTCGGCGCAGGGCGTCTGGAACCTGCCCACGGGCTGGCGGCGCGAAGTGGACGGCCGCCTCCGGGTGGAGCGCGGTCCCGTGCGCTGGCAGGCGCCTCCGGATCGCGCCGCCCCGGCCACCCTCCGCAGCATGGACGCCGACCGCCTCTGGGCCACGCCCGGCTTCCTCACGGGCCACCTGGAGGGTGTGAAGGCCACCCTGAGCGAGGGCTCGCTCCAGGCCAGCGTGGCGGATCTCACACCGGAGCAGGTGAGCTGGCCCGGGCCCCTGGCCTTCCAGCGCAGCGATGGCTGGCGCGGCGACGCCCAGGGCGGCGTGGCCCCCCGGCCCGCACCCGGCGCGACGTTTCAGCAGGTGGAGTTCCGGCGCTTCCGGGCCCGCCGCACCCTGCCCACCGGCGAAGAGCAGCTCAGCACCGAGGGCGCGCGCTGGACCCCCGCGGGTCTGCGCCTCGAAGGCAGTGTGGTCTGGGACCAGCCCGTGGAGGGCCAGCGCCTGGTCCTGCGGGCCCCCCGGGTGCTGATGCGGGAGGCGGCGGGGCGGGACCTGCCGGACCACCTGGCCGTGGGTCATGCGGTGGCCGAGGGCCAGGCCGTGCTGACCTGGGGGCGCCGCAGCCTCTCTTCCCCGCGCATCGAGGTGGAGCGCGCCACCCGCCGCTGGAAGCTCCAGAGCCCGGTGCTCGGGCGCGGTGAGGATGGCACCTTCACGGGCGGCGCGGGGCAGGGCGATCCCCGCGGCTGGGCCATCGAGGGGCCCGTGCAGGTGAACCTGTTCACCGGCGGCAGTGTGCGCGGCGCCCGGCTGGTCTGGGAGGACGCGCTCTGGACGCTCACCGGCCGTCCGGCGGCCTGGAGCCGCCTGCGGGAGCGGCTCTCAGGTCCGCGCATCGTGCGCCGGGGCGAGGTGGTCACCTTCCCCGAGGGCCTCAGCGGCACCCTGGCCGCCGCGGACGGGGACCTGGTCCTGCGAGCGGAGCGGGGCCAGAGCGAGGCCCAGAAGGTCGTCCTCAGCGGCAACGTGGAGTGCCAGGGCCAGGGCTGGCGGCTGGCGGCGGACACCGTGACCGTCACGGTCGGCGCGGACCGCTCGGTGAAGTTCGTGCAGGCCCAGGGCGCGGTGACGCTGCGCGGCCGGCTGGGCGAGGGGCAGGGCGAGGCGCTGGAGCTGGAGCCCGGTCCCCAGACCGTGAAGTGGCAGGGGCGGGTGCGCGGCAAGGGCACCGGTTCCGGTTGGTGAAGCCCCGCAGAGTTGTCTTGAAGGGGCATTCATCTCAGGCATGATGGTGATTCCATCGTAATAGGAGGCACCATGCCCCGGTTCCGCTCGCTCCCGCTCCTGGCCCTGCTCCTGGCTGTCGCGCCCCTGGTCGCCGCGGCGCCCGGCGACAAGGACGAGGCCGCGGCCAAGGGCTCGCCCCTGGCGGCGCTGCCCCTGCGCAGCATCGGCCCCGCCGTCACCTCGGGCCGGGTGGGGGACATCGCCGTGGATCCCCGCAAGACGGACACCTGGTTCGTGGCCGCGGCCTCGGGGGGCCTCTGGAAGACCGTGAACGCGGGCACCACCTGGAAGCCCGTCTTCGACAAGGAGGCGTCGTTTTCCATCGGCTGCGTCACCGTCGATCCCCGGGACTCCAATGTGGTCTGGGTGGGCACCGGCGAGAACAACAGCCAGCGCTCCGTGGCCTACGGCGACGGCGTCTACCGCAGCCTGGACGGCGGCCAGCACTGGGAGAACCTGGGCCTCAAGGCCAGCGAGCACATCGCCAAGATCCTGGTGGACCCGCGGGACAGCAAGGTGGTCTACGTGGCCGCCCAGGGACCGCTCTGGAAGGAGGGCGGCGACCGCGGCCTCTACAAGACCACCGACGGAGGCAAGACCTGGAAGGCCGTGCTCACGGTCGATGCCCACACGGGCGTCACGGACGTGGTTCTGGATCCCCGGAATCCGGAGGTCCTCTACGCGGCCACCTACCAGCGCCGCCGCCACGTGTGGGGCATGGTGGACGGCGGCCCCGGCAGCGGCATCCACAAGAGCACGGACGGCGGCCTGACCTGGACCCGCCTGAAGGAGGGATTGCCCAAGGATGACCTGGGTCGCATCGGCCTGGCTGTCCCGGCTGGGGCGCCGGACACGGTCTACGCCACCATCGAGGCCGCTAACAAGGCCGGGGGCTTCTTCCGCAGCGTGGACGGGGGACGGAACTGGGAGCGGCGCAATGAGCAGGTGAGCGGCAGCGCCCAGTACTACCAGGAGCTCATCTGCGACCCGAAGGAGCCCCAGCGGGTCTACAGCATGGACACCTGGATGCAGGTGACCGAGGACGGCGGCAAGACCTGGCGGCGGGTGGGCGAGAAATACAAGCACGTGGACAACCACGCCCTGTGGATCGACCCCGCGAACACCGACCACCTGGTCTCGGGCTGTGACGGCGGCGTCTACGAGAGCCGAGACCGGGGCGCGACCTGGGAATACAAGGCCAACCTGCCGATCATCCAGTACTACCGGGTGGCCGTGGACGAGTCCCGGCCCTTCTACACCATCTATGGCGGCACCCAGGACAACTTCACCATGGGCGGCCCCAGCCGCACCCGGAACCTGCATGGCGCCACGGGCTTCGACTGGTTCGTGACCCGGGGCGGGGACGGCTTCTACACCCAGGTGGACCCCACGGACCCCAGCACGGTCTACTCCGAGAGCCAGTATGGCGGCCTGGTCCGCTTCGACCGGCGCACGGGCGAAGGGGTGTCGATCGTGCCGCAGCCGGCCCCCGGCGAGGCGCCCTACAAGTGGAACTGGGACGCCCCGCTCCTGCTGAGCCCCCACAGCAGCAAGCGGCTCTACTTCGCCGCGCAGCAGCTCTTCCGCACCGATGACCGGGGTGACAGCTGGAAGGCCGTGAGCCCGGACCTGACCCGGGGCCTCGACCGGAGTCGCATGAAGCTCATGGACAAAGTCCAAAGCGTGGATGCAGTAGCGCGCAATACCTCCACCAGCTTCTTCGGCAACATCGTGGCCCTGGCGGAGAGCCCCAAGGCCGAGGGACTGCTCTACGTGGGCACCGACGACGGCCTGCTGCAGACCAGCGAGGACGGCGGGCAGGCTTGGCGCAAGCTCGACCGCTTCCCCGGCGTGCCGGACCAGACCTATGTCTCCTGCCTCGCCACCAGCCCGCACCAGGCCGGCACGGTCTACGCCGCCTTGGACAACCACAAGGCCGGGGACTTCAAGCCCTACTTGCTGCGCTCCCGGGACCGCGGTCGCAGCTGGGAGTCCCTCGGGGCCGGCCTGCCCGAGCGCGGCAGCGTCTACACCGTCCGGGAGGACCCGGCCCGGGAGGGGTTGCTCTACTGTGGCACGGAGTTCGGCCTCTACTTCAGCCTCGACGCGGGCAAGGTCTGGTCCCGGTTCAAGGACCTGCCGACTATCGCCGTGAAGGACCTGGCCATCCAGGCCCGGGAAGGGGACCTGGTGGTGGCGACCTTCGGCCGCGGCTTCTATGTTCTGGATGACCTGACGCCCCTCCGGGAGGCGAAGGCCGAGGACCTGGACCGCGAGGCCCACCTCTTCGGCCTGCGGCCCGCCTTGGCCTACGTGCCCGCCGTGCCCTTCGGCGGCCCCGGGAAGTCCTTCCAGGGGGACTCGCTCTTCCTGTCGCCCAACCCGCCCTTCGGCGCGGTGTTCACCTACCACGTGAAGACCGAGCCCAAGACGAAGAAGGAGCAGCGCCAGGCCCAGGAGAAGGAGGCCGTCAAGGCGGGCCAGGATCCGGTCATGCCGTCCTGGGATGCCCTGCGGGCCGAGGACCGGGAGCAGAAGCCCGCTGCCGTGCTGACCATCAGCGCCGCAGACGGCCAGGTCCTCCGCCGCATCAGCGGCAAGGCCGGGGCGGGTCTGCATCGGCTGGCCTGGGACCTGCGCCTCCCCAACCCCGCGCCCATCCGCCTGAAGGTGGCCGACGATCGGGATCCCTGGGACTACGGCGCTCACGGCGCCCTGGCCGTCCCCGGCCGCTACCAGGCCAGCCTGGCCCTCCAGGTCGATGGCGTGCTGAAGCCTGTGGCGGGTCCCGTGGCCTTCGAGGTCAAGCCCTTGGACGCGGACCGGCTCACGCCCGCCCAGTGGGCGGAGTTCAGCGCCTTCTGCGCCCGCATGGGCGAGGCCCAGCGCCGGGCCCAGGGCACCGGCGAGAGCCTGGGAGAAGCCCGGAACCGGGTGGACCACGTGCGCAAGGCGCTCCTGGAGACCCCGGCCGCCGATGTGAGCCTGCTGGAGAAAGCGCGCCTGCTGAGCTTTGAGCTGAAGGACCTGGGCGATCTGCTGAAGGGTGACGCCACCATCGCGGCGCGCCAGGAACCCACGGGCCCCGGCATCCTCGGCCGGATCCAGGATGTCACCGAGAGCGTCTGGGGCACCACCCAGCTGCCCACGGCTTCTCAGCGCCAGAATCTGGCCTGGGCAGAGGCGGGCCTGAAGGCCCTTGGCGGCCGGTTCGACGCGGCCCTGGCGACCCTCAAGAGCCTGGAGGACGCCCTCGAGGCCGCCCATGCCCCCTACACTCCGGGCCGGGCGGTCCGGTAGGGGCCATCCACCGGGCAGTGTGTTCTGATAGAGCCATGACCGATCAACCTCCGTGTCTCGAGGCCGTGAACCTCAAGAAGCGCTATGGCGACCGCACCGTGGTGCGGGACGTCAGCCTCTGCGTGGGCACGGGCGAGGTGGTGGGCCTGCTCGGTCCCAACGGCGCCGGCAAGACCACGACGTTCTACATGGTGGTCGGCGTGGAGGCCCCGGACCGGGGGGGCATCCGGTGGCTCGGCCAGGATGTGACGGCCCTGCCCATGCACCGCCGGGCGCGCCTCGGGATCGGCTACCTGGCCCAGGAGTCGAGCGTCTTCCGGGGGCTCACCGTGTGGGAGAACCTCATGGCCCTGGGCGAGCTGCAGCCCATCCCCAAGGCCGAGCAGAAGGCCCGCTGCGAGCGGCTGCTGGCGGACTTCCACCTCGAGCAGGTCGGCTACACGCTGGGCATGAGCCTCTCCGGCGGCGAGCGGCGGCGCTGCGAGCTGGCGCGGGCGCTGGTGACCGAGCCCCGCATCATGTTGCTGGACGAGCCTTTTGCCGGCGTGGACCCCAAATCGGTGCTCGAAATCCAGGGCCTCATCGGGGACCTGAAGGCCCGGGGCATCGGCGTACTTATCACGGATCACAATGTCCGGGAGACCTTGCAGATCGCCGACCGGGCCTATATCTTGGCGGACGGGATGATCATGAAGAACGGCTTGCCCAGTGAGATCGCAGAAGACCCCGACATCCGTCGGGTCTACCTGGGCGATCGGTTCAGGTTGGACTGATGGCAGGCCCCTTCCTTTCCCAGCGGCTGGCCCAGAGCCAGACCCTCGCCCTCACCCCGGCCATGCAGCTGAAGCTGAAGCTCTGGCAGATGAACCTGCAGGAGCTGTCGCAGACCATCGAGCGGGAGCTGGAGGAGAACCCCCTCCTGGAGCTGGCCGAGGACGCCGACGACATCCCGACCCTGGAGGCCATCGAAGAGGGGCGCGACTCGGACTTGACCGAGTCCCCGGTGGATCAGGTCTCCGACGGCGGGGATCTGCCCGAGGGGGTGGACATCAGCGACCTGGGACCGATGCTGGACTCGGCAGGCGAGATGAACCCCGAAAGCGATCTGGAAAAATTCACTGAGGAAGGCGTGGCCCAGGTCCAGGAGACGGAACTGGGCGCCGAGAACAGCTGGGACCAGGACCTGCCGCGCACCAGCAACCTGCCGGACGAGGACCGGCTCTCCTGGGAGGACCGGCTCAGCGCCTTCGAGTCCCTGCAGGACCACCTGGTGGGTCAGCTCTACGAGACCCTGGAGCATGAGGATCCCCGGGCGCCCCTGGTGGAGCGCCTCATCGACCGGCTGGATCCCAAGGGGTTCCTCCGCATCGATCCCGACCAGCCCTCCGTGGAGGCCACTCCGGCGACCCTGGCCGCGGATCTGGGCGTCTGCCTGGAGGACCTGCTCGCCGCGGTGGAGGTGCTGCAGGAGTTCGATCCCTCCGGAGTGGGCTGCTACACCGTGCAGGAGTCCCTGCTGCTGCAGCTGCGCCACGCGGGGGCGGAGCCCGACGACCTGGCCGTGCGCATCATCCAGGACTACTCCGTGCTGCTGTCCCAGCGCGACAGCGGGAAGCTCCGCAAGGCCCTCGGTTGCACCGAGGAGGAGCTGGCCCATGCCATGGACCAGCTGAAGCACCTGAACCCCTCGCCGGGCCGGGCCTTCGACCCCGAGGGCGAGCGGGTGGTCAAGCCGGATGTGGTGGTGCTGAAGGGCGAGGACGGCAACTGGAAGGTCTACCTCAACGACGAGGGGCTGCCCCGGCTCCGGGTGAACGGCGAGTATCCGCGCTTCATGGCCTCCAGCGAGGCCAAGTCGGACAAGGACTTCATCCGCGAGCGCTTCCGCAGCGCCCGGGACTTCATCCGCGGCGTGGAGGACCGGAACCGCACCGTCCTGCGCGTCTCCGCCCAGATCGTGGACCTGCAGAAGGAGTTCATCGAGCACGGCATCGAGTACCTGCGGCCCATGGTGCTGCGGGACGTCGCCGAGGCCACCGGCTTCCACGAGAGCACCATCAGCCGCGTGGTGAAGGCCAAGACCATCCACACCCCCCAGGGCCTCTTCGACCTGAACTACTTCTTCTCGGCCCGGCCCAAGGACACAGATATCTCGGCCACCGTGGTCAAGCACCGCATCAAGGCCCTCGTGCAGGCTGAGGATCCTGCCAAGCCCCTGTCCGACGAGGCCATCGCCGGACTGTTGGAGCGGGACGCCATCAAGGTGGCCCGCCGCACCGTCAACAAATACCGGGAGGAGCTCAAGATTCCTCCAGCTTCCCAGCGCCGGCGCCGATAAGACGGCCGGAGTTCTCAGTTCCGGGCCACCCGGCCCCTTTCAGGAGTGTCCCATGAAGGTCCACTACACCGGCCGCCACGTGGAGCTCACCGAGCCCCTGAAGCAGTTCACCAAAGAGCGGTTGGACAAGCTGGCTACCTATCTGGACGACATCATCGACGTCCACGTGATCCTCGGCGTGGAGAAGCACCGGCACGAGGCCGAGATCACCCTCAAGACCCGCGCCAGCGCCTTCGTGGCCTCGGCCACCACCGCCGACATGTATGCCAGCATCACCCAGGCCATCGAGAAGCTCGACGTCCAGGCCCACAAGCACCAGGGCAAGCGCAACACCCATCCCCACGAGAGCGCCAAGGCGGTGACCGCAGAGGAATAGCCTGAAACCTGCGGTTTTCAGATCAAAAAGACCCCGCGACGCGGGGTCTTTTTGTGGATGGATCGGGTTTGGTCTTCCTGGCGCCGACCTTGATCACGTTATCCTCTAGGATCTGGAGTCTCCCATGCCCGATCCCACGCATCTCTACGCGCCCAAGACCTGCACCGATCCGACCCAGATCTGCGAGAAGTGCCGCTGCGCCTACACCCTTGAGCACTTCCAGCACGGTGTGGAAGGCCAGGAGTGCGTGTGCCAGCGCTGCCTCCAGGTGATGGGCTACAAGGTCTAGGCGTGACCGCGAGTCTGGCGCCGTCTGAAGCGATCCTGGAAGAGGTGATCCGGGGCCGGCGGGTCTCCGCGGCCGAGGCTCTGGCCCTGCTGGAGCAGGCCGAGCTGCCCGATCTCGCCGTGGCCGCCACCGCGGTCCGCGATCGCCACAATGACCCGGCGCGCGCCAGCTACGTCATCGACCGGAACGTGAACTACACGGACGTCTGCAACGTCTACTGCACCTTCTGCGCCTTCTACCACAAGCCCGGCGACAGCCGCGGCTATGTCCTGACCAAGGACCAGCTGAAGCAGAAGGCCGAGGAAACCCAGGCCCTCGGCGGCACTGGCTTCCTCCTGCAGGGCGGCGTGAACCCGGACCTGCCCTGGGGCTACTACCTGGACCTGGTGCACTACCTCCATGAGGACCTGGGCATCTGGGTCCACGGCTTCTCGCCCGTCGAGATCCAGATGATGGCGAAGCTCAGCGGCCAGAGCCTGCGCAAGACCATCTCCGACTTGCGGGACGCGGGGCTGGGTTCCATCCCCGGTGGCGGGGCCGAGATCCTGGTGGACCGCATCCGCAAGAAGATTGCGCCCCTGAAGGGCAACCGCGAGAAGTGGCTGGAGGTCATGGAAGCGGCCCACGAAGAGGGCGTGAAGACCACGGGCACCATGATGTTCGGCATCACCGAGACCCTGGCCGAGCGCATCGAGCACCTGCAGGCCCTGCGGGACCAGCAGGACCGGGCCCTGGCCCGGGGCAACGGCGGCAGCTACACGGCCTTCGCGGCCTGGCCCTTCCAGAGCGGCCACACCCCCTGGGAGGGCAAGGTGCCCAAGCCCACGGACGTGGAGTATCTGCGCACCATCGCCGTGGCGCGGATCTTCCTCGACAACTTCACGCACCTGCAGAGCAGCTGGGTCACCATGGGCCGCAAGACCGGCCAGCTGGCCCTGCACTATGGCTGCGATGACATGGGCAGCCTCATGCTCGAAGAGAACGTCGTCAGCGCCGCCGGCACCTGCTACAGCGTGAACCGCGACGAGATGGAGCGCATGATCCGCGCCGCCGGCTACCAGCCCTGGCAGCGCGACAACGTGTATGGCACAGTCCCGGCCTGAACCTGGCCAAGCAACCACAGAACACTGCAGGAAAGAATAAAAAGAATAACACTAGTGTCCGGTTGAGCGAAGTAGGTAAGGTTGTAAGATCCCTTTTTTCAAGTCTTTTCAATCAATATTCCTTGGTGGCGATTTGAACGGCGGGAACGGGATTTCGGGTGGTTTC
>CAIOFF010000051.1 GCA_903857495.1 uncultured Holophagaceae bacterium
CACCCCGGGCATCCCCAAGGGGGCGGCGGCTGGCTGCGGCCCCAAAAAGCCGTTCCAGCCGCCGCCCCCTTGGCCGGTCGCACGCGACCGGGGGCCCCCGGCCCGGATGCCCTGTCGGCGCGATGACTGCGCCTTCGTGGTCCTTTGGGTCAGTTCTTCGTGTCCTTTGTGGAGATCCTTGCAAGCCAAATTTGGCGGAGCAAGGTCGATAACCAGGGAGGCTTTTCTTTGTGCCCCTTTGTGCCCTTTGTGGTTAATCCTTCAGTTGTCTTTACCGGTGTTTATCAGCTTTTCTCGGTGTTCATCGGTGGCTGATCTTTGCCTCGCCGGGTATGACGGCGCCTTGGGTCCGGGCGCTCAGCGCGCCGGGGGTGGGGGCAGGGGCGGCGGCGTGGGAGTGCTGCCCTTGGGTGTTTTTGGCGCGGCGCTAAGCGCTTTCTGCAGCTGGTTGAGGCGGGCCTGCAGCAGCTTCAGCTCGGCCTGCAGGGCATCCACCTCGGCCTGGAGCACGGCGTGGTCCGGCGGCAGCTGGCCGGGCCGCGGACCCCAGGGCAGGCCCAGGCCAGGTTGGTGGCCCGGGACTGGGGGCCGTATGGCCGGACGCTTCATCGCAGGGTGCTCCATCGGACCGCAGTCGCCGCAGCCCTCGGGCCCGTCGCCCTCGGTGACGATCTTCAGGTGCTTCTCGACGGTCTCCCCGCCGTTCCCTTCGCGGTGGATGAACACCGTGGCGGGGCCGTCGCCGTCGCCCTTCAGGACTTCCACGCGGAGCTGCCTGCCCTCGGGGCCGCCCGGGGCGGGGTGCCCGGCGTGACCCGGCTCGCCTTCCAGGCGCTGCTTGTGGAGCTCCACCACGCGGCCCTTGCCGCCTTCCGGCTGGTGCTTGGCGACGCCCTGCACCACCTCCCGCAGCCAGGCCTCGCCCTCGGCATCCAGGGGCTGCTCCTTGCCGTCCACGGAGTAGCTGCGCTTGTCGGCCGTGGCGAGATAGCGTCGGACCTTCCCGGCCTGCTCCTCCTTGACGATAAAGGTGCCCTCCCCCGTGACGGTGACGGGCTGCGGGGCGGCGGCGTCCAGCTTCACGTCGCCCTTCAGGGTCACCTCCCGCTTGCGGTTGTCCTCGGCCACGCGGGTGAGCACAGTCTTCCCGACCGGCTTGCCCTCTTCAGAGGGGAGACCCGTCGCGCCCAGCAGGGACAGTGTGCCCAGGGCCAGCAGGGCGGCGCGGGCGGCGGGGGGCAGGGTGCGGGATCGTGGGTGCATGGTCGCTCCAGAGCTTGGGGGGTCGTCCGCGGAGCAGGTCGCCGCGGGGCCCCTGAAAAAGGTAGTCCAGACGGCGGATGGACTCCACCGCCATGATGGAACAGGCCGACCGGCGCCTGCTCCCGGGCTGTGGTCGCGCCATCGGGAATCCCGCATGCAGCTGGTCCTTGCCGCCATCCACCTCGAAGCCTCGCCCCGGGCCGTGCCCCTGGGCCCGGCCATGCTGGCCTCGGCGCTGAAGCGGGCCTGCCCCGACACCGTGCAGACCCGGGTCCTGGACCTCTTCCTGCAGCAGTCCGCCAGTGAGTGCGCGGACCAGATCCTGGCCTCGGACCCTGATGGGGTGGGCCTCTCCCTCTACGTCTGGAACCGGGCCCTCGGCCGCGAGATCGCGTTGATCCTGCGCGCCCGGAAGCCGTCGCTGCTGCTCTTCGCCGGGGGTGCCGAGGCCAGCGCCGACCCGGCGGGCCTGCTGGCCGAAGGGTGGCTGGACCTGGTCCTGCCGGGCGAAGGCGAGGAGCTTCTCGTCACCGTGGTGGGCGCCCTCCTGCGGGGCGAGTCCCTGGAGGTGGTGCGGCGCGGCATCCGGCCCGGGCTGGTGCAGGACCTGGGCAGCCTGCCCTCGCCGTATCTGGACGGCACCCTCGATCCCTCGGCCTACTCGGGGATGCTCTGGGAGCTCTCGCGTGGCTGCCCCTTCCGCTGCGACTTCTGCTTCGAGTCCCGGGGCACCGCAGGCACCCGGCGCGTGCCCATGGACCGCGTGCAGGCGGAGCTGCGGCACTTCGAGGCCTGCGGCGTCAGCCAGGTCTTCGTGCTGGATCCCACCTTCAACTTCGACCAGCGCCAGGCCAAGGCCATCCTCCGCCTCATCGCCGCCGAGGCCCCGGCCATCCACTTCTTCTTCGAGCTGCGGAGCGAGTTCATCGACGAGGAACTGGCGGAGCTCTTCGCCTCGCTGCGCTGCACCCTCCAGATCGGCCTGCAGAGCGCCGATGACGCGGTGCTGCGCCGCATCAGCCGGACCATCGACCCCGAGGACTTCGAGGCCAAGGTGCTGCTGCTGCACGAGGCCGGGGCCACCTACGGCTTCGATCTCATCTATGGGCTGCCCGGCGACACGCTCGAGGGATTTTGCGCCAGCCTGGACTTCACCTTCAGCCTCGCGCCCAACCACGTGGACATCTTCCCGCTGTCGGTGCTGCCGGGCACGCGGCTGCAGGACACGGCGCCGGGCTTCGGCCTCCAGCACCTGCCGGAGACCCCCTACACCGTGCTGGCCTCGCCCACGTTCAGCGCCGCGGACATGGCGGCGGCGGCCGACCTCGCCGCGGCCTGCGACCGCCTGTACAACCAGGGGCGGGCGGTGCCCTGGTTCGCCCTGCTGCTGGAGGCTCTGGCCCTGAGCCCGTCGCAGCTGTTCGAGCGCTTCGTGGCGTTCATGGCCGCCCACCCCGACCCCGACACCACGGCCCTGCAGGTGGCCTTCTTCGACCACTGCTTCCAGGGCCGGGCCGAGGGCCCCGTGGCGGCGGACCTGGTCACCTACTTCGGCCGCTCCGGCGCGCTGCTGGAGGCTACGAGTGAGGCACTCGAGGCGCAGCCCTGCCTGGCCTCCTTCCATCACGACCCGCAGGTGCTGCTGGAGCTGCTGGAGTCCGGCGTCACGGACTTGGGGCAGCTGGCGAGCCTCCTGCCGACGCAGCCCTGCCGAGTCCGCTTCGAGTGCGAGGGCGGGGAGGTCTGCCTGCACCTGATCGAGGCTGACGCCACGGGCGATCCCCACCCCTGAAGCACCCCGGTCCCAGCGGACCTTTGGGGCGCCAGAAACAAAAGTCTGGACAGCGCCTTCCCACGCCCAAGAAAGGCCTCCCGGGCGCCGATGCACCCCTTAGGCGCAAGCTCCGGGGGAACAGGCATGGGGAAGGCTCTGAATGGCGTCGAGGCCGCCGTGGCCATGGGCCCGGATGAGCCTCTGGTGCTCTCGCTGGTGGAGCCGGGGGCCTGTGAAGACCGGGTCATCGTGGGGCGGGCGCAGGTCGAGTCCGGCGATTGGTTCGAAGGCCTCGGCCCGGTGGGACTGTCCCGCCTGCAGATGCTCGGCCGCCTGGCCCAGGGCATCGCGCACGAGATCAACACGCCGACCCAGTTCATCGGAGACAACACCACCTTCCTCCGGGACTCCTTCGGCGAGTCCTTCGCCCTCATCGGCCAGCTCATGGCCCACCTCCTGGAGATCCAGGGGATGGGCGGGCCTGCGGGCGAAGCCGCCCGGAAGGCCCTGGACAGCATGGCGCACTCAGACCTGGACTACCTCGGCGTCGAAATCCCCAAGGCCATCCAGCAGAGCCTCGACGGCGTGGGGCGGATCTCGAACATCGTCAGTGCCATGAAGAACTTCTCGCACCCCTCGGCGGATGTGAAGACGCTGACGGATCTGCACCACGCCATCAACACCACCATCCTGGTGTCGCAGAACGAGTGGAAGTACTCCGCCACGCTGGAGGTCGACTTCGACGTCAACGTGCCGCGGGTGCCCTGCTTCCCCTGCGAGGTGAGCCAGGTCGTCCTCAACCTCATCGTGAATGCCGCCCACGCCATCGGCGCCTCGCCCGCGGGGACGGCGACCGGGGCCTACGGGAAGATCACTGTGCGGACGCGGCTCCACCCGGGCGAGGTGGAGATCTCCGTTCAGGACGATGGACCGGGCATCCCCCGGGAGATCCAGCAGCGCATCTTCGAGCCCTTCTTCACCACCAAGCCCCCGAGCAAGGGGACGGGGCAGGGGCTGGCCATCGTCCACAAGATCGTTGTCGAACACCACGGCGGCTGGATTCTCTTCGAGACGGCCCCGGGCCGGGGCACCACGTTCCGGATCTTTCTCCCGCTGCCCAGGCCCGACTCCATCCACTGAGGCACTCATGTCCAAGCAACAGATCCTCTTTGTCGATGACGAGCCCCTGGTGCTGCAGGGCCTCCAGCGGACCCTGCGCCCCCAGCGTGGGGAGTGGAACATGGTCTTCGTGGAGAGTGGGGCCCAGGCGCTGGAGCACATGGCGGTCCAGCCCTTCGACGTGATCGTCTCGGACATGCTGATGCCCATGATGAATGGGGCCCAGCTGCTGAAGGAGGTGGTCCGCCGCTACCCGGCGACGGTGCGCATGGTCCTGTCCGGCCACGCGGACAACGAGCTCGTCTCCCAGTGCGTGGGGGTGGCCCACCAGTTCATCTCGAAGCCCTGCGATCCCGAGTATCTCAAGGCCCTGGTGAAGAACGCCTGCCAGCTGGCCGGCGGCCTGATGGACGTGGAAGTGAAGCAGGTGATCGGCACCATCGACCGCCTGCCCAGTGCGCCCGAAGTCTACCTCGACCTGCGGGAGGCCCTGGCCCGGCCCGAGGTCGATACCCGGCGGCTCGGCGCCATCATCCAGCGGGATCCGGGGATGACCGCGAAGACCCTCAAGCTGGTCAACAGCGCCTTCTTCGGCATGCGGAAGTCCGTCTCGGATCCCCAGGAGGCCGTGGCTTACCTGGGGATCGACATCGTGCGGACCCTGGTGCTGTCCAACGGCATCTTCGAGGTGTCGAGCTCCATCCCCACCCGGGTCTTCCAGGTCGCGGAGGTCTGGCGGCACAGCCTGGCTGTGGCGAGGGTGGCCAAGACCATTGCCCAGCTGGAGGGCTTGTCACCGGCGGGCCAGCGGGAGGCCTACGCGGGGGGCATCCTCCACGACATCGGGGTGCTCGTCCTGGCCTCGAGCTTTCCCGACCTCTATGACCAGGTGGCGGAGACGGTTCAGGTGAAGACGGAGCCGCTGATGACGGCCGAGGAGTGGGTGTTCGGGGTCTCCCATGCGGAAGTGGGCGCCTACCTTCTGGGGCTCTGGGGTCTGCCGGCGCCCCTCCTGGAAATCGTGAGACTGCACCACCAGCCGCTGGCCATCGCTGGGGAGGCCTTCAGCCCAGCCCTGGCCGTCCACGTGGCCGATGTGATCTGCGGCGGCGAGGCGGAGGACTCGGTGCTCTTCGGCGCCGCGGACTTCGACCCGGAGCTGCTTCGACGGCCCTGGATTCGCGAGCGCCTGCTGGATTGGCGGACGGCGAGTACAGCGGCGCTACAACAGGGGAACCTATGAACCCGAAAATCCTGCTGGTGGATGATGAGCCGGACGTTCTGGCTGCTTACGAGCGGGTGCTGCGGAAGCGCTTCGCGGTGGAGACCGCGCCGGGCGGCGAGCAGGCCCTGGCGATGCTGGAGGCGCGGGGTCCCTTTGCGGTGCTGGTGGCCGACCTGAGGATGCCGGGCATGGACGGCCTGGACCTCCTGGCCCGCGCCCGGGTGGCCTGCCCCGACACCGTGCGTATCATGCTCACGGGCAACTCGGACCAGCAGTCCGCCATCGACGCCGTCAACGAAGGCGCCATCTTCCGCTTCCTGCACAAGCCCTGCGACGCCACGCTGCTGGGCCGGACCCTGGAGCAGGCCCAGCGGCAGCACGAGCTGCTGATGTCGGAGCGGTCCCTCCTGCAGGACACCCTGAAGGGCGCCATCCGCATGCTGGTGGACCTGCTGGCCATGCTGGATCCCCTCGCCTTCGGACGGGCCCAGGCGATGTCGGACCTGGCCGAGGAGGTCGGCCGGGAGATGGCGCTGGAGAACCCCTGGATCCTGGGCATCGCCTCGGTGCTGTCCCAGATCGGGATTCTCACCCTGCCCCGGAGTGTCGCGAACCGCATCCAGAGCGGCGCCTTCCTGAACAGCCACGAGCGCGACCTGGCCAACCAGATCCCCCAGATCGGAGCCGAGCTGATCTGCCACATCCCCCGTCTGGAGCAGGTCGCCGAGGCGCTCCAGTACATGAACAAGAACTACAATGGCACCGGCTTCCCGGCCGATGATCTGAGGGGCGAGCAGATCCCCCTCTCCGGCCGGATTCTGCGTGCCGTGTGGGACTTCGAGCTGCAGCGCACATGGGGTGGGACCGACTCGAGCGTGCTGGCGGAGATGGGGGTGCGGCGCACCTGGTACGACCAGGAGGTGCTGCAGGCCATGGGTCGCTGCCTCGGCCGGACTGGGGAGAGCGTGTCCTCCAGCGAGCCCCGGGAAGTCGGCTCCATCGAGCTGAGGGTGGGGCAGATCCTGCGGGCGGATGTGGAGACGATGACGGGCCTGCTGGTCATCCCCGAAGGCACGCTCCTGCAGACGGCCCACCTCCAGAAGCTGCGGAACTTCGCGCGGCTCTCCGCCATCCGGGAGCCCCTCCTGGTCTCAGGCGAGTAGGCCCAGACCTTCAAGCTCAGGATGGGAACCGCAGATGGCACAGATCTGCGCAGATGAGCGCAAAGGCCTGTGGCATGCATCTGTGTCATCTGCGCCATCTGCGGTTTGCTTTTTCAGCGCGGCTGGAGGTGCTGGGCGAGCTTGCGGTCGTCCACGGAGATGTGCTGGGCCAGCCAGTCCCGGAGGAAGATCATGACCGTGATGGAGATGGTCAGGGACCCGGCGTTGTGCTTCTCCTCCAGATCCTGCACCTGGCGCACGAGGTCATCGTGCTGGGCCTTGTGCAGCGCCATCCCCGGATAGCCGGTCTCGGCCATGAAGGCCTCCTCGGTGGCGAAGTGCTCCACCGTGTAGCTGCGCAGGAAAGCCAGCATGGGAGCAAGCTGCTGGCGGGAGGTGCCGGCCAGCATGAGGTCGTGCAGCTGGTTCACGGCCTCGAACAAGGAGGCGTGCTGGGTGTCGATCAAGGCGTGACCGAGATGGAGATCCTCGGAGAACTGAACGAAGGTCATGATTGTTCCTCCCGGCCCCGGCGCGGTGCACGGCAGTCCAACACCATGAAACAGGGCTCTGCTCCGTGTATCGGGCACCTCGGGAAAAGCTGAAATCGACTCTGCGGGAGTGCGACCGCTCGCGCCCCCAAGGCCTTCACCGGAAGTCGAGCCGGCGCGAAGGCGATGGTGGGTTTCTTCTGTCTATCTGGTGCGTGAAGAACTTTCTTTTCCGCCTAAGCAAACAGCCCCGGCCTTGGGGGCCGGGGCTGTTTGTTCAGAAAAAGAGTGAGCTACTTCTTGGCGGCCTTCTTGGCAGCGGGCTTGGCCTTCGCCTTGGCGGCGGCCTTCGAGGGCTTGAAGCCCACGCTCTTGCTGGCCGCGATCTTGATGGCGGCGCCAGTCTGGGGGTTGCGGCCAGTGCGGGCCTTGCGGCTCTTCTGGTAGAAGCTGCCGAACTGGAAGATCGCCACCTTGCCGCCCTTGCCGACGCAGGCGTTGATGGTGCCGAAGGCGTCGCCCAGGGCTTCGTAGGCAGCGCTCTTGGAGACTTCGAGCTTCGCCGCAAGCTGGTCGGCGAGGTCGCGGAGGGAAATGGAATCGGCCAAGGTGGCCTCCTTGAAAGAAGCGCCAACGGGCGCTGTGAGAGGGTTGTAGCAGGAGCGGGAGAAACGTGTTCGCTGCCAAATGTGTCAGAGTTTTGCGAAAAAGTGTTCACTAATTTTTGAGAATTTCCAGGACCAGTGCGGCCACGAGGCCAAGTAAAGCAGCGGTTGAGCCCAGAGTCCAGCCGCTTTCGAGGGGCAGGGGAGGGGGGCTCCCCCCGGCCGACCCCGCGCCAGGACTGCTTGGGCGGGGAAAGGGATCGCTCTGGAACTCGAAAAAAGTGAGACCCTTACGCTCATGCCCAAGCCCTCCGCCCCCGAGCCCTGCCCGGCTCCGCACGCGCTTTCCCCCGCTCTGGTGCTGCTCATGGCCACGGCTACGGGCCTGGCGGTGGCCAGCAACTACTTCGCCCAGCCCCTGCTGCCCACCATGGCCCGGGAGCTGGGCCTGTCCGTCACCAAGGCCGGGATCATCGTCACCACGGCCCAGGTGGGCTATGCCGCGGGCCTGCTCCTGATCGTCCCCCTGGGTGACCTGTTCGAGCGCCGGGGCCTCATCGTGGCCATGACCCTCCTGGCCGCGGCCGGCCTCCTGGCCATCGCCCTGGCCCCGGGCATCGGCATGCTGCTGGTGGGGACCGCCCTCACGGGCCTCTTCTCCGTGGTGGCCCAGATCCTGGTGCCCTTCGCAGCCACGCTGGCGGCGCCGGAGGAACGGGGCAAGGTGGTGGGGACCATCATGAGCGGCCTGCTCCTGGGCATCCTCTTCGCCCGCACGGTGGCGGGGGCTCTGACGCCCCTGGGGGGCTGGCGCACTGTCTACTGGGTCGGCTCCGGGGCCATGGTCCTCATGGCCGTCGTGCTGCGCCAGGTCCTGCCCCGGCACCACCAGCCCGTGGCCCTGTCCTACCCCCGGCTGATCCACTCCATCTCCACCCTGTTCCGGGAGGAGCCGGTCCTCCGCCTCCGGTCGCTGCTGGGCGCCTGCGCCTTCGCGAACTTCAGCGTCTTCTGGACCTCCATGGCCTTCCTGCTGGCAGCGCCGCCCTACCGGTTCAGTCCGGGCACCATCGGGCTCTTCGGGCTGGTGGGTGCCGCCGGGGCCCTGGCCGCTTCCGGCGCGGGCCGCCAGGCCGACCGCGGCCGGGGCGACCTGGTCACCGCCTCGGCGCTGGCCATCCTCCTCTGCTCCTGGCTGCCTCTGGCCTTCGCCCGCCACTCCCTGGTGGCTTTCCTGGTCGGCGTAGTGCTCCTGGACCTGGCCGTGCAGGCGATCCACATCAGCAACCAGACGGCCATCTACCGCCTCCGCCCCGAGGTCCGGAACCGCCTCACGGCCGCCTACATGACCAGCTACTTCATCGGCGGCGCCGCGGGGTCCCTGGCCTCCGCGTCGGCCTACAGCCGCTTCGGGTGGCTGGGGGTGGTCACCGTGGGCGTCGCCTTCAGTGCCTGCGGGGGGCTCACCTGGCTCCTGGTCCGGGTCCGCACCTGATCACCGGCTCCTCCCAAGGACGGTTTCGCGGCCCCCGCTCCGGCAGTAGGATGGCCTTCAGACACCCCCGGGAGCGACGATGACCAAGGCTGACGCGCTAGGACCTGTGACGACGCTGGATCTGCACTTCCAGGCCGAGGGTACGGTGGCGGCCTTCCTGGTCCAGACCTCCGCGGGGCCGGCCCTGGTGGAGACGGGTCCTGAGTCGCTCTACGGCAACCTCGAGGCGGCCGTGAACGCCCAGGGCTTCGCCATGACGGACATCCGCCACGTCTTCGTGACCCACATCCACCTGGACCATGCGGGCTCCGCCTGGCGCCTGGCGCGGCACGGGGCGAAGGTCTATGTCCATCCGCGGGGGGCCGCCCACCTGCAGGAACCGGGCAAGCTGATGGAATCTGCCCGGCGGATCTACAAGGACGACATGGACCGCCTCTGGGGCCGCATGGAGTCCATTCCCGGCGACCAGGTCGTGGCCCTGGCGGACGGCCAGTCGGTGCAGCTTGGCAACGAGTCCTTCCAGGCCATCCACACCCCGGGCCACGCCAACCACCACATCACCTACCGGCTGGGCGACGGCCTCTTCACCGGTGATGTGGGCGGCATCCGCATCGGCGATGGCCCCACCATCCCGCCCCTGCCGCCGCCGGACATCGACCTCGAGGCCTGGGCGGACTCCATCCAGCGCATGCGGGCCGCGAAGCCACGCACCATCTATGCGACTCACTTCGGCATCAAGCGCGACGGCGCGACCCACTTCGACTCCCTGGAGGACAACCTGGTGCGCATCGCCGGCTGGGTTCGCGAGCGCATGGTCACCGGCGCCACAGAGGAGGTCATGGTGCCGCCCTTCCAGGCCTTCATGCACGACCTGCTGGCGGGCTACGGCCTGCCCGAGCGCGCCATCGAGGAGTACGAGATCGCGGATCCGGCGTTCATGAGTGTCTATGGCCTGGCCCGCTACTGGCGCAAGAAGGAACCCGGCGCCTTCCCGGCCTGAACCCCGCTCGCACCCGGCGCATCGGCATCGGTGGGGCAGACGGGCTGCCTGCTGCGGGACTATGCTGGCCTCTCCGAGGTGTCACCGTGCCCATCCTGCTGTCCTGCCTGCTCGCCTTCACTCTGGCCGGTCCCCCCCAGGCGCCCGTGCCGACCCAGCCGGCGGCCTCGCCCACCAGCCTGCGTCTGCTGAAGACCCTGCCGGTGGGTGGGGAGGGGGGCTGGGACTACGTGGCCGTGGACGCCGAGACCGGGCGCCTCTTCGTACCGCGCAGCACGCGGGTCCTGGTGCTCAGCCTCGAGGGCAAGCTGCTGGGCGAGATTCCCAACACCCCGGGTGTGCACGGCGTGGCCTTGGCCCGGGACCTGGACCGGGGCTACACCAGTAACGGCCGGTCGAACAGCATGACGGTGTTCAAGCTCTCCACCCTCGAGGTGCTGAGGGAGGTGAAGACCACCGGGGAGAACCCGGATGCCATCCTCTACGACGGCGCCACCCGGCAGGTGTTCACCTTCAATGGGCGGGGCAAGAACGCGACGGTCTTCGACGCGATCACGCTGGCGGTCAAGGCCACCCTGCCCATGGGTGGCAAGCCCGAGTTTTCCGCCTGCGATGGCCGCGGCCGGGTCTTCGTGAACGTGGAGGACACCGCCGAGCTGCTGGCCATCGACGCCAAGGCCCTCAAGGTCGAGGCGCGGTGGTCCCTGAAGCCCCTGGAGGATCCGACGGGACTGGCCATGGATGCCGCCGGCCAGCGTCTGTTCGCGGTGGGCCGAAACAAGCTCATGGCCGTGGTGGACGCCCGTACCGGCAAGCTCCTGGCCCAGGTGCCCATCGGCGCAGGCTGCGACGGCGCCGCCTTCGATCCCGGCACCGGAAACGCCTACGCCTCCAACGGCGAAGGGTCCCTGACGGTCATCCACGGCGACGACCAGGGACGCTTCCCGGTCACGGCGACGGTCCCCACCAGGAAGGGTGCCAAGACCCTGGTGGTGAATGAGAAGAACCACTGCGTCTACCTGCCCACGGCGGAGTGGGGCCCGGCGCCCGAGGCCAAGGACGGCAAGCCCTCGCGGCCGCCCATGCTGCCCGGAAGCTTCCAAATTCTGATAGTGGGCCCTATTCAGTAGCTCGGAGCCCGGAATTCCCTGAGGAAACCAGGCCATCACCTATACCTTGTCGAAACATTTATCCTCAAGTCCCCCGGGGACCCATCCGATAGAGCTTTTGTGGGGGACACTGCCGTCCCCCCGGGCATCACGGAGGGTGCGATGACTTCGATCCAGGGCGTGCAGACCGCTCCAGCCTACTCCGCCCCGGTCGTGAAGCCGCCCCCGCCACCACCCGCGGTGGCCGCCAAGACCGAGGTCCAGGAGACCAAGCAGGACGAGCGCCAGGAAGCCAACGCGGGCCGCCAGGAGGCGAGCGAGCTGCAGGGTGGCGCTGGCCAGCTCTTCAACGCCACGGCCTGAGCCCGGACCCTCAGCGGGGTGTGCCTCCGGGGCAGGGGGCGAGCAGCTGCTGGATGCGTCCCTCGGCGGTGTCCTGGGGCCCCTGCGGTGCGCCCTTGTCCGCAGCGGGAAAGAGGCCGCTGCCGGACCAGAGCGCGCGCTGATCGGAACGGGCCAGCAGCTTGACGATCACTGTGGCTTCCCCGCCGGGTGAGGCCTGGAACCCCGGTTCGGAGCGGTTCCCCGCCCCTCGGGCGCCCTCGGGTCCCCGCCCCTCGCCACCCATGCCTCCGCCCCGCTTGCCGTGGCCCTTCTTGCTGCCGCTGTCTCCCGGGGCACCCTCCCGGGAGCGCTCGGGCACCGCCACGATGACCTGCAGCCAGAGATCGGCCTGGTCCGGTTCCACCAGACGGTAGCCCTTGGCCTGCAGCTCCCGGATGGCCGCCGCGCGGTAGTCCGGGGCCGGGATCGTCCGCTGGCCCTCGAGGATCCAGGCCAGGTCCCGCCGGGGATCCAGCGCAAAGCGAGGGAGGTTCTCGAACGCCACCTCAGGGCTTCGCTCGTAGGTGAATGCGGGACGCTGAGTGCAGGCCATCTGCAGTCCACCCAGCAGTACCAGGCCGCCGAGGAGGATGGCCGCGGGGCCCACCGGGCAAGAGCGGCTGGGTGATTCCGGCATAGGGGTTGCTCCATGGGGGTCAGGGCGGAGGACTGCCCGGCCGGCGTCCCTTGTCCCTTCTCTTCTGGGTGTCGGCAGCACGGCCAAGGTTCACCCCACCCGTCGCCAGGGAGCTTTCATGGACATCACCTCGCTCAGTGCCAGCACCTCCCAGACCCTCGGCGCCCAGCTGATGCAGCAGCTGCAGGCGACGGGGTCCGGGTCCCAGGACCTCACCGGCCTCTCCTCGCTGCTGGAGGACAACCTGAGCGTCTCGCCTGCCGCCCAGCAGCTGGCCCAGGCGCCCACCGCCGTCACCCAGGCCATGACTGACCTGCTCTCCACCCAGAAGGACGTCAGCGGGGATCTGGCCCAGCTGAAGACCTGGTTCCAGCAGAACCCCCAGAGCCTCGCGGGCATCGTCAGCAGCCTTCAGGGAGGTGGCAGCACCTACAGCGCGGCCACAGCACTGGGCTCGAACAGCGCCCTGGTGGCCTCGCTGCTGAGCGGCAAACACAGCAGCGCCGTGACGGGCAACCTGCTGAACCTCCTGCTGGGCATCTCGGGCAGCCAGGACCCGCTCCTGGCCGCCCTGGGCGATAGCAGCAGCACGGACAGCACCGCGAGCGGTCTCCTGGGCTGAAGCCCGGCCGCGCTGAGGCCCGGTTTCCTTCATTCAGCCATGAGGGTCTGCAGTTCATCCCGATCCACGGGCTGTTCCCAGTGGAAAGCGGGGGCGCGCCCGGAGACTGCCGATGGTGAGAGGGAAGCAAAATAGCTTCCCCCACTGCGACAGGAGGATCGATGCTCCCCAGCCCTGCTTCCCCGTCTTCCCTGAGCCGCCCACGCACCGGTGCCCTCCTGGCCGTAGCCGCCGGCCTCCTGCTCCTGCTCTTCGCCTGTGGGGGCAGCAGCGCTGCCTCCGGTGACTTGGCTGCTGGGGGCACGGCTCCCCTCAGCACGGTCACCGCCCCGACGAGTGTCACCGGCAGCCAGGCGGGCTATGCGGCTTCGGTACCCGTGCAAACCGGCTGTACCTACACCTGGACCGTCACGAACGGCACCGTCATGGTGGGGGCCGGTACCGACAGCATCGCCTTCACGCCCGGGACCACCGGCACCGTCACCCTGAGCTGCAAGGTCACCAGCGGCACGGGTGCCTCCGCCACGGGGACGGCCACGGCAGCCATCATCCCCGCCACGGCGCCACCCTTCAACCTGGAGCAGTGCCTCTCGGATGGCGCCCAGAGCACCACCATCGCCTTCTCGGGCTTCGGCATGATGACCGGGAACCTCGGCGCCCAGTCCTTCTTCCCCCCGGGGAAGGTGGCAGACTACTGGGGCTTCCAGTGCCTGCGCGACAACGACGCCAGCGACATGGGGCACAACACCAGCTTCCTGACCCGGGTCAGCTCCAACGTGCTCTATGTGCTCAACGACAGCCAGGTGACGGCCCTCAAGGCCCTCGCCAGCAGCCAGGTGGCGAACATCAACCTCTATGCCTGGAAGCGCTATCCCCTGATGAAGTCCTTCCGGCTGCTGCTGGATGGGACCCTGCCCTCGGGCACCACGGACCTGAGCGCAGATGCCGTGAAGTCCGTTTCCCGGGACCTCTACCTGCTGGACGGCCAGCTGAGCTTCGAGCGGGCCGTGGTCTATGCCGACCTCTACCGGTCCTTCACCGCAGACCAGAAGCGCTACCTCGGCGCCATGGTGGGCAAGGCCTACAGCGCCTGGCCGGACAAGAAGGAGGCCGATGTGGCCGCCAAGACCCAGGGCCTCACCAACGATGAAGTCGTGGCCATGATGACCTACGCCGGGGACCTCTACTCCTGGTACGCGGGCTCGGTGACCTCCGATGTCTACTTCTGCCCCGAGCGGCACGGCACCTACTTCGGCTCCTTCTACCTCAAGGACGCCCCGGCCGTGAACCACCCCGGCTACAGCATCGACGAGACCATGACCGCGACCATCGGGATGGCCCTCTGCGACAGTGCGCAGGGCTACATCTCCGCCGCCGGCGCCGCCAAGATGAACGCCCTGACCACCACCCAGAAGGCAAACCTCTATGGTAACGCCTCGGCCAACATCGTCCTGGCGCGGCAGAAGATCTCTGAGGCCCTTCGGAGCCTGATCACCTCCACGGCGCCCAGCGCCGCGGAGCTGGCCCTGGTGCAGGGCACCGTGGCCACCTGGTCCGGGCTCTACGGCGACCTGGACGGCGAGAACAACCACGCCTACGCGACCACCTTCGCCGAGCTCTACCGGAATGTGGGCGGCACCTACCTCACCAGCAGCCAGCTCACGGGCCTGGCCGCGCTCCGCAAGACGGCCATGACCGTGACCGAGAACGGCGCTCCTGTTGACTACTCCAGCTGCACGAAGCAGTTCCTCTTTGCGGCGGAAGTCCCCCTCACCTCCACGGACTTCCTCTCCTACACGAGCAGCGCGGCCACTGGCTCCCTGTTCAAGTGACTGGCTGGCCCCCGTGGCCGAGATGGATGGACACCCCATGAAGCTCACCGAGAACTGGCTCCTGACCCTGGCAATGTCCTGCTTGCTACTCGTCCACTGCGGGGGAGGCTCATCGGCCTCCCCCGCCGCCGTGACGCCCCCTGCCCCCACCGCGGCCTTCAGCTTCGCCCCGGCCAGCCCCGTCACGGGCCAGACCGTGACCTTCACCGACGCCTCCACGGGCAGCCCCACGGGCTGGTCCTGGACCTTCGGCGACGGCGGCACCAGCACCGCGCAGAGCCCGACCCACGCCTACAGCACGGCAGGTACCTACACGGTCGCACTCACCGCCAGCAACGTCGGGGGCGCCGGCAGTCCCGTCACCCACAGCGTCACGGTGACGACCGCGCCGGTGGCCCCCACGGCGGCCTTCAACTTCACACCGACCACCCCTGTCACCGGGCAGAACGTGACCTTCACGGATGCCTCCACGGGCAGCCCCACGGGCTGGTCCTGGACCTTTGGCGATGGCGGTACCAGCACCGCGCAGAGCCCAACCCATGCCTACAGCACGGCGGGTACCTACACGGTCACGCTCATTGCCAGCAATGCGGCGGGGACCAGCAGTCCGGTCACCCACAGCGTCACTGTGAGCGCCGCCGCGGTGGCCCCCACGGCGGCCTTCAGCTCCGCCCCCACCAGCCCCGTCGCAGGGCAGACCGTGACCTTCACGGATGCCTCCACGGGCAGCCCCACGGGCTGGTCCTGGACCTTTGGCGATGGTGGCACCAGCACCACGAAGAGCCCAACCCATGCCTACAGCACGGCGGGTACCTACACGGTCACGCTCATTGCCAGCAATGCGGCGGGGACCAGCAGTCCGGTCACCCACAGCGTCAC
>CAIOFF010000052.1 GCA_903857495.1 uncultured Holophagaceae bacterium
AAGCTTCGACCCGTTCTCGCAACGGAGCTAATTCCGAAGAGGACGGCAGCTTCTTCCGTTTAGCCAAGGGGGATCTCCAATCCCCACGAGCCTATCGGCGATCAACTCACCCGGTCACGCACCCTTGCCGGAAACACACGTAACATCATGAAACTCACTTGGGCTCAAGATCAACCAGTCATGAGAGTAACAAACCCGAACATCGCTAGAATGGTGACCCAGTCTTTTAAGATAGCCGTGGCCTGTTCACGATGCGCTTCGGGACTAACAGACCTTGCAGCCACCCTATGCATACAGACTAGGCACAATAAGGGCGGAAGTTCAGGGTGCGCCAGACTCCCTCCCTGGGCCCTGGTAATACAAAGGGAGGTCAGGGCAACCAGGGCTAATCCCCCCGAGAGACCCGCCCCCAACCACTGAGGGAGATGGGACGCCTCTAGACGAATACCTTTGAGACAGTTTAGGTAGTAGGCCATTCCAAGGGTGAAACTGGTTGCCCATACTGTAATGGGAATAGGGACAATAGGGTCAGCACCTGCTAGGAGCCTAAGTAAGAACCCTACTGCAATCAATGCTTGGCGGAGGCCCACTTCCCGCTTGAGCCCCAGCGAATAGCCGATATTAAGCAGAAGGTATAGGCCTAAATAAAGTGACGCCCGGGCCGATAGGGCAAGGTAACAAAGACAAAGCAGAATCACGGCAAGGACAGAGACCAGTGCCTTGGCCTGAAACACCGTTAAATCACCCCGAACTAGAGGTCGTTCTGCTCGGTTTGGTTCTTCCCGGTCTCGTTCCAGATCGATCAGATCATTGAAAACATAAACCGCTGAAGAAGCGATAAACCAGGCGAAAGCTGTGACCAGTAAGGTGGGCCAATAGCGCCAAAGGACTCCGTGCCCGAAAAAAAGCGCAGGAGAAAAAATAATCAGTAGCTTAAAAGATTGGGGAGGCCTCAACACAGAAATGAGGACTCGGAGACTCAGCTGATTCTTCATCGAACAATAATAAGTGATAGATGCAATTCCGGCCTAAAGATAAACGCATGAGAGGAGGGGGTAGCAGACTGCGGGTTTGAAATTTAGTTGTCTATATAACTATATTAATATAATTAATTTTTTCAACGCCAAGAACCCCACGAAAATCATTGCCCCGATGCGTCACCTGACTGACCCAAATGGGCCATGATTCTGAACTCAGACGAGTGGAAATGATCAGCGAAGCCCCCCCCCCCGAACAACCATGTGGCTGAACATACTTATTTCACCTACAGCGAACCTTGGCACGAATCCTGATGAGCAAACCTAGGCATCGTGCCTTTTCCTCTGGAGATTAAAATGACAAAACAGAAGGGCTTCACGCTTATCGAACTGCTGCTCGTGCTCGCCATCATCGGCATCATCAGCGCCATTGCCGTGCCGGCCCTGCTCAGTCAGCGCGCCCGCGCCCGGGACAAGGCTGCCATCAGCAACTTGCTGGGCCGCATCAACGACTTGGCCGGCCAATACGACAAGTCGAAAGAGGCGGGAAGTTCCACGATTCCTGCTGACCTAGGCGTTTACCTCGGTTCAACCTCCGCTTCAGATCGGAATCCATGGGACCCCTCCAAGGGTGCATTCCAAACCGGCACCACCGGAGCAGCAATCACTTTGACCACAATCGCTTCCTCTACTATTGCTGGTGCCCAGACTGAAATTCGTGCTGCTGCTTCCGTTTTGGGCCAGCCTGCCTTTGGTATCAAGGTCCCCGCTGCTGGCGGTGTTGGACTCCTTGGTGGTGCCGTTCTGGTCAAAAACACCCAGTCGGACAACTCCCTTTACGTTTCCAAGATTGTCTCGATTGAATAGTCCCCGATAGTCAGGCTTAAGCTCAAGGGGGGGGGATTGATTCTCCCCTCTCTTTTTTTACCATTTTCATGCGATAGTCAGAAACCCAATATGAATGATGCCCAGAGGATACTTCGGTGGTTAGCTGCCCCATTGGCGGGATTGTCCTTCATGGCGGTTTTGCTTGCCGCAGCCCTTTGGACCCTGGGCCGTGGCCTTGAAGCCACGGGGGGCTTGCTGGCCGAAGCCACCAAGATGGCCCCTGTAAGGTCCTTCCTATGGTCCCTAATCATTCGGGAGATTCTCCCCATCTACGTGATCACGGCCCTCGTTGGCCTTTTCATGTGTATGGGCATCGCACATATTTTCCATGGCAAAATGGTTCCCTGGATAAAGGAATGGCGATTTATCCACGGGTTCGCTACCGTAGTTGGGGTGTTGCTTGGGTTGCACCTGTTGCTCTGGTGGCAGGTGCCATCCACCCTCTGGCTGATTCCCCTCTTGTCGCAGTTACCATTTTCCCTGATTTTTTCATCTCTCCTGCTAGCCACCCTAGGCATCTGGGCACTGGCAATCCGGAGCATGGGTTTCTGCTTCCGCCGGGGGGTCCTCCTCCTGGCGGCATGGGGCCTCATCTGCCTGGTGATTGGACGCATTCCTTTCTGGGCATCCAGCTTTCCTCCGGTCTCCCCAAAGTCAGCCTTGGGCGAAGCCAAGGTTCTGATGGTGTCCCTGGACGGTCTGCGGTTTGACGTGGCCCAGTCAGAAGGCCTGGGTTCCTGGCGAGGGACGGCCTTCTCAAATGTATATACGCCAGTGCCTGCTACCCGCTTGCTGTTTGGGTTGCTCTGGGGTGGAAACCCAACCCAGTTGACCGCCGGGCATGCTATCCCCCCCATCGGCGACCAGGAAGAGAAAGCCTATCCGTTGCTGGATGCGGCAAAGGATAGGGGTTGGGCACCTAGATTTTACATCGATGACGGCGGCACAATCGGTTTGTCTGGCCGCTCAAGCAACTTTGATGAAGTCCTAATGCCTGCCTCTGGTTGGGAGAACTTCGCTAGTTCCAACCTTGCGGCATTCGTACCTCTCTTTGCCGCATGGCATGACGCCCTTCGCCTCTTTCCCGGAACCCACCCCTGGGCCAGCATGGACACCGGTCTAAAATCGGCCTTGGAGCAAGGGCGTGGGAGTGGATGGGTGATGTTTCATTCCTGTCTGACCCACCAACCTATCTACCTAAGCCGCTCCGAGCTGAATACCCTGGGTAAATGGAAAGATCTGAAACCCTCCCAACTTCGACCGATCGGTTCGGTTTGGGGGCTGAGTGATGGTCAAGCTACAGACCCCCGCGGGGATCCTCTGGTTGCGTATCGGATCAGAGTCAATAGCATTCTGAGTGCTTGGCGTCCCGTGTGGGAAAGTCTTTCCGCGGACCCGAACTATCGCAATGCCACACGCTTCTTCTTTTCAGACCATGGTGAGCGTTTTTTTCACCTCACAGAATCCGTGCGAGCGATTGGCGTTCACGGTTATGACCTGGATCCTTGGGAACTCCGAGTGCCACTGGTCATCGATGGGCCAGGGTGGCCAACAGGTCGGGCACAACACCCCACAAGCCTACTGCTTATAAGAGAAATCATCTCTACCCGCCTTTTTAAAAACCATGGAAGCACTTTGAGTGAGGTGGATAGCTACCCCAATCCCGTGGCTCGATACTTAACCGTGTCCACGGCACACTTGAGGCCCAATCCGTATACATATAAGGAATTGACCAGCAGTCTCATGGCCAGTGAGACGGTGATACTTCCTGGAGGGCATTGGGGGCTCCACTACCGAATTTCCAGCGAAGAACGCGGGGCCTACACCAGTTTTGCAGAGGTAACTGCGGACTCGTTGACTGTCTACAAACCACTCCTGGACACAGACCAATATCATAAGATTATCTACGATAAATACGAATTAAAATCTAACCAGATCATCTCAGGGGTGGAAGGCAATCTCGCCCGGCGAAGGGTCATGGGCAAATTATTAAACTGGCATTAGCAAAGAATGTGACCATACAGTCCTAGGATGCATCTTCTCTGGGCTTATTTGTTGTAGGTTGCATCCAAGGATAAGGTTCCCATTTGATTCAAGGTTAGGACATTGGCATTTGCCATCGATGGATCGGTCACTGTAATGGTATAGGCCAGCCCACCATTAGTGATAGCGATACTATAGTTCATATTTGACGTCCCTTGGAGAGAGACTGCGGGCAAGAAAGTGGCATCGCTGGCCCCCGCTGCTACGGTCCAGGTGTAGGGACCACCGGTGCCATATATGCCGTTCTCTGCCTTGCGGCCCTCCAGAGCCATGGCCAGCACCCGAGCATTGGACTGGGCATCCCCAATGACGCGGGCCCTTCTTCGTTGCCCAAGGAACTGGGGGATAGCGATGCTGCTGAGGATACCGATGATTGCCAAAACCAGTAGGAGTTCAGTCAGGGAAAACCCTCGGTTACGGTCAAGCTTGGACATTTAAACCTCCGCAACTTACGAATGCAAAGATCGTGCGCTTAGTCCTTGCCGAACACGTTGGCCAGGTTGAAGATCGGCAGATACATGGCAATGACGATGAAGCCAATGATGCCGCCCAGCATGGCGATCATGACGGGTTCCATCAGGCTGGTGAGGTTGGCCACGGCATTGTCCACCTCGTCCTCGTAGAACTCGGCCACCTTGGCCAGCATGGCGTCCAGGGCGCCGGTGGCCTCGCCCACGCCCACCATCTGCACTACCATGGGCGGAAAGACCTTGGTCTCTGCCAGTGGGCCGCTGATGTTGCGGCCCTGCTCCACTGCATCCTTGGACTTGAGGATGGCGTTCTGAATCACCATGTTGCCAGCGGTGCGAGCAGTGATGTCCATGCCTTCCAAGATGGGCACGCCGGAGCTAATGAGGGTGCCCAGGGTACGACAAAACCGAGCCACCGCCACCTTGCGGAGCACATCACCAAGGATGGGAAGCTTGAGCAGGAGGGCGTCGATCTGCAGGTGACCAGCGGGGGTCTTGTAGTACTGGCGCAGACCCACGACCACCATTACCACCGCGATGATGATCAGCCAGCTGTAGTTGATGAGGGCATTCGAGATGGCCATGCAGACCAGGGTGGGGAAGGGCAGCTTGGCGCCCATGCCGTCATACATGGCCGAGAACACGGGGATTACCTTGACCATGATGATGACCACCACGGAGATGGCGATGGTGATGACCGCCACGGGGTAGGTCATGGCCCCCTTGACCTTGGCCGTGAGCTTCACGGCCTTCTCGATGTAGGTGGAGAGGCGCTGGAGGATGATGTCCAGGATGCCGCCGCTCTCGCCGGCGCCCACCATGTTCACGTAGAGGTCGTTGAAGGCCTTGGGGTGCTTGGACAGGGCCGCCTGGAGGGTGGCGCCCTTCTCCACGTCGTCCCGCACAGCCTCGATGATCCGCTGGAAGCCCTTGTGGTCCTGCTGCGCGCCCAGGATCTCCAGGCACTGCACCAGGGGCAGACCCGCGTCGATCATGACGCTGAACTGCCGGGTGAAGATGGCCAGGGCCTTGGCGGGCACCTTGCCAAAGGACTTCTTCGTGTCCGAAGCCATGACACGGATGTTATTGACTTCAATGCCATTGCGCTTGAGGGTAATGGCGGCGGCATCCCGGGAGTCCGAGACCAGGACGCCCTCCTGGAACTCCCCCATCCGGTTCTTGCCTTTCCATGCATAAGCTGGCATGAGGACCTCGGCAGACGACTAAGTGCGGTACTGGCTTCAGGATAGGGAAAAAAGCGGCTAGTGGAAAGTGCTTAGATCGGGACTAGGTGTATTTGATGTTGGGGTTCCGCCCCCCCAGGGAGGGACTGGCGGCCTGCGTTGGGCTGGCGGTGCGGCCGCCGGAGGACCCGACCCCGACCCCGCGGTTGATGAGCTCCCGCAGCTCGTCAGCGTTGGAGGAGTACTCGAAGGCCTGCTCCTGGCTGATCTCCCGGCGCATGACCAGGTCCGAGAGGCTCTGGTTGAAGGTCTGCATGCCGTACTTCGTCTGGCCGGCCTGCATGACCCCGTAGATCTGGTGGATCTTGTCCTCGCGGATGAGGTTCCGGATGGCCGAGTTGGGCAGCATGATCTCCAGCGCCAGGGCGCGGCCCTTGCCGCTGGCCTTGGGGATGAGGCTCTGGCAGATGATGCCCTCCAGCACCAGGGACAGCTGGGCGCGGATCTGGGGCTGCTGGTGGCTGGGGAACACGTCGATGATGCGGTTGATGGTCTGGACGGTGCTGTTGGTGTGCAGGGTGCCGAAGGTGAGGTGGCCGGTCTCGGCAATGGTGAGGGCGGACTCGATGGTCTCCAGGTCGCGCATCTCACCCACCAGCACCACGTCCGGATCCTGGCGCAGGGCCGAGCGCAGCGCCTTCTTGAAGCTGTGGGTGTCGGCGTGGATCTCGCGCTGGTTGACCAGGGCCCGCTTGTGGTGGTGGACGTATTCCACCGGGTCCTCGATGGTGAGGATGTGCAGAGGCTCGTCGGTGTTGATCTTGTCCACCATGGAGGCCAGGGTGGTGGACTTGCCCGAGCCCGTCACGCCCGTCACCAGCACCAGGCCCCGGGGCTTGTTGCAGAGGGCCTGCACCGAGGGTGGCAGACCCAGCTGTTCGAAAGTGCGGATCTGCTCGGGGATCGTGCGGAAGGCGCCCGCCGTGGCGCCCCGCTGGTTGAAGACATTGGCGCGGAAGCGGGCAATGCCCTGGAGGCCGAAGGAGAAGTCCACCTCCAGGTCCTCCTCCAGGCGGTGCTTCTGCTGGTCCGTCATGACGCCATAGCAGAGCCAGCGGGTCTGGGCCGCATCCAGGGGCGGCAGCTTGAGGGGCACCATCCGGCCGTCGATGCGGATCTGCGGCGCGGAGTCCGTGGTGATGTGCAGGTCCGTCCCGCCGTATTCCACCATGGTCTTGAGCAGCTGCTGAAGGGAAGCAACATAGTTGGCGCCGATTTCACTCATGCAGTACCTCGCCTAGAGAACGGTCTCGCGGATGATTTCCTCGATGGTCGTGACGCCATCGAGGACCTTGCGGCAGCCGGAGCGGCGGAGGGTGATCATGCCCTCCTTCTGGCCCTGCTCCCGCAGCTCGATGGCCGAGGCGCCGGTGAGGATCATGTCCTTCAGGGTCTCGGACATCTCCAGCACTTCGTAGAGGCCGACCCGCCCCTTGTAGCCCCGCTTGTTGCAGACCTCGCAGCCCACGGGTTTGTAGAAGGTGATGCCGCGCTGCACCTCCTCGGGGGTGAAGCCCACCTTGTACAGGGCCTCCTCCGGGTTGACGTGGGTGTCCACCGTCTTGCACTGGGCGCAGAGCCGGCGCACCAGGCGCTGGGCGCAGATGATGTTCACGGAGGTGGCCACCAGGAAAGGCTCCACCCCCATGTTCATCAAGCGGTTGATGGTGCTGGGGGCATCGTTGGTGTGCAGCGTCGAGAGCACCAGGTGGCCCGTCAGCGAGGCCTTGATGGCGATCTCGGCCGTCTCGAAGTCGCGGATCTCGCCGACCAGGATGATGTTGGGATCCTGCCGCAGGAAGGAGCGCAGCGCCGCAGCGAAGTTCAGGCCGATCTGCTCCTTCATCTGCACCTGGTTGATGCCCGGGAAGTTGAACTCCACGGGGTCCTCGGCGGTCATGATGTTGGTGTCCGGGGTGTTGAGCTTGGCGACCGAGGAGTAGAGGGTGTTGGTCTTGCCGGAACCCGTGGGCCCCGTCACCAGCACCATGCCGTAGGGCTTGGAGATCTGGCGGTCCCACCGCACGAGGCTCTCGGGCTCGAAGCCCAGCTTGGTCAGGTCCAGCATGAGCTTGTCGCTGTCCAGCAGCCGCAGCACGATCTTCTCGCCGAAGAGGGTCGGCAGGATGCTCACGCGGTAGTCGATGACCTTCTGCTTGCCGCCCATGTTCACGCGCAGCTTGATGCGCCCGTCCTGCGGCAGCCGCCGCTCGGCGATGTTGAGCTTGGCCAGGATCTTCACGCGGGAGGTGAGGGGATCCTTCAGCTTGAGGTTGGGCCGCATGACCTCCTGGAGGATGCCGTCGATGCGGAACCGGATGCGGTAGGTCTTCTCGTAGGGCTCGATGTGGATGTCGGAGGCGCCGCGCTTGATGGCGTCGATGAGCACCATGTTCACGAGCTTCACCACGGGCGCGTCTTCGCTGCCCTTCCGGAGCGAACCCACGTTGACGCTGTCTTCCTCTTCCTCCGCGGGGTCGTACTCGGCGTCGGCGTCGAGCTCCTGTTCCAGCTCCTGGAGGTCAAAGTGCTCATCCTCCTCGCTGAAGGACTCCGCTGAACTGGTGCCCGCAGGACCGACGCCAGCGCCACCGCCCTGGGTGGAGCGGGCCGTGCTGCCATCGGCAAGGCGGATGGCGCTGTTGCCGCCATAGTATTTTTCCACGGCCCGGACCAGGCCCATCTCGCTCGACACGACGGGATCCACGTTGTAGCCCGTGTGGAAGCGCACATCGTCCATGGCGAAGATATCCGTGGGATCCGACATGGCCAGGGTGAGCACGTTGCCCGTGCGCTGGAGTGGCAGCACTTTGTGCCGCTGGGCGAGATCCTTGGGGATCAGCGCGATCACGCTGGCATCAATGGGAGGCCACTGCTCCAGGTCGGCGGCTGGCACCCCGTACTGCATCCCCAGGAAGCTGACGATGTCCTGGTCGGAGCAGAACCCCGCGCGGACCACGATGCTGCCGAGCTTGCCGCCCTCCCGTCGTTGGATTTTCATAACCTCGTCAAGCTGGCCATCCGTGATGAGCTGGGCCTTGACGAGCATTTCCCCGAGCTTGCTGACCACCTGTTGCCTCCAAATTGGGGTGAGGGGATGGTATCACCCTGCAAAGCCATTCAAAGTCTTAACCATTGTATGCTTTTGCCATGTCCGCTCCAGGCACACCGCCACAGAGATTGCTGCTCGCCCGGCAACTGATCCGCGAAAAAGGGCTCTCCCGCACGGACCTGACCCTGCTGGAGGACATTTTCCGGGAGGGTGCCAGGGACCTGGAGCCTTTGCTGGAGGCTCCTCCGGATCGGAACGTGGACCGGGAAGAATCCCCGGCCCAGGCCAGTCTCCGCCGCAGCCTTGGCTACTTCCTCGCCTTCCTGCATCAGTTCTCGCCCCGGCGCCTGGGCGAGACCCGGGCCGCCATGGGCCTGGTGCTGCTGCACAGCCTGGGGCGCCTGGGGCAGCAGGCCGAAGCGGCCCATCGCGAGCTGCTGGCGGAGCAGGCGCAGCCCGAGTGGGTGATCTGCCTGCTGGACCTGCTGGCGGCCCTGCGGGCCATGTCCCTGGTAACCACTGAAGACGGCAGCGACCTCCCCCAGCACTGGTCGGCCTTTCTCTCGGACCACCGGGACACTTTTCCGATGATCCTTGCGGCCCTGCAAGCCACCGAGGCGGGTGCCAGCGCCGTGACGGGGCTGAACGCCCAGCTGAAGGCCGTGAACCGGGCGGTCCGGGGCCAGGGGCGCCTGCAGGAATCCGTCACCCGCCTCGCCGAGCTGCTGGAGGCCTGCATCCCCCCTGAGATCCATGCCCAGGTGGAGCCCCTGCTGCTGCTCGAGCACGTCGTGTCCAACCTGCGCCTGTGCCTGCAGCGGCCGCTGGACCGGGGCATCCACTGGCCCGCGGTGGAGCAGGTCCGGGGCAGCCTGGGCTGGCTCTGGAACCACCTGGGGTGGACCCTGCCCCGCATGGAGGGCGAGCGGTTCCTGGAGAGCATGCCGCCGGCCCTGCGGCACCTGCTCGAGCAACTCCGTGGGCAGGACCGCGCCACCTTCTCCCTGGTGGCCCGGGCCCTGGCCAGTCACATCTCCCTGCTGGGCCTGCTCGATTCCCTGGAACCCGCCGACCAGGCCGGACTCCAGGAGCGCTACGCGGCGGTGCCCAGCTTCCTGGTGCTGGAGTCCGAGCTGGGGCGTCTGGCCGAGAGGGCCTACGATCCCGCCCAGAGCGACCGGCTCGATCCCTCGCAGCCGCAGTCCCTGCGGCTGCGGGCCTTCCTGCGGCAGGCCGTGCTCAGCCTGCACCAGGACCAGAGCACCCTGCGGAGCATGCTCCAGGAGGCCCTCGCCGGGGGTGACGCCGACCGGCTGGCCCAGACCCAGGACAACCTGCGCAGCCTGCTCAGCAACCACCAGAAGCAGCTCATGGGCGAGCTGGTGGGCATCTTCTCGGCCGAGGTCCAGCAGCGGCTCTTTCCCGAGTCCCCCAGCCTCATGGAAGAGGGCGAGCGGCTCCGGCTGCGCCTCCAGCGGCTCTGGGAGCAGGTCCCCCCGCTCCACGGGCAGTTGCACCTGCACCTGGAGCTCCAGGACTGGCCCCGGCTGGCGCTGGGCCTGGCCCACACCTACCGGCACCTGGTGGCCTTCCGCCAGAGCCCCGAGTTCCCGCTCATGCGGCGGCCCGATCGGGAGGAGGCCGAGCGGCTCCTCCAGGCCATGGGCCGCCTGCTGGAGTCCCCGGAGGACGTGACCCAGGCCCTGCGCGACTGCATGGACCTGCTGGGCGAGCTGCTGCGCTTCCTGGAGCTCTTCCTGCTGCGGATCAACGCGCGGGTGCCGCTGATCCGGCAGGATCTGGAAGTCACCCAGGCCGCCCTGAAGCTCATCGCCGACCTGCAGGCAGGACCCACCGGCCCCGAACGGACCCGGCTCTCCCACAAGCTGATCCAGACCGCCAGGCGGCTGGGGGTGCGGGACACGCAGTCGCTGGTCCTGCTGAAGCGCTGGGTCCGGGCCGAGCGCAGCCAGCGGGATGGCTCCCTGCCCTCCCTGGAGCAGCTGGCGGCCCACCTCGGGCAGCTGGCCCGACGCCTTGAAGCGGCGCTGGGCTGAAGAAGGTGCGTCCGATGCAGACTCACTGCTGGGGCCTGTCCTGCCGATGAGCCAGCCAACAGGGAGCCCCATGCCTCGCATCCACTGGCTGGAAGCCCACCCCTCCGCGTCGGGGGCGGCGCTGCGTGCGGCCCTGGAGCGGTGGGACTTCGAGCTGCTGGACGGCCCGGGCTCCGGGACCCTGGTGGTCGTGGCGGAGCACCCGGACCTGCGCCTGATCCCCCCCGAAGGCACCGAGATCCTCTGGTGGGTCCAGCGGGCTGACCCAGAGCAGGTCAGCGCGGTGCTCAGCGCCCGACCGGGCTGGGTGCTGCTGCAGGACCGCCCCCTGGAGGCCGCCCGGGAGGCCCTGATCCACCTCCGCCAGCGGGACCTGGGCAGTGAGGGCTGGCTGCGCCAGATGATGCACCTGGCCACCCTGGACGAGCTGCTCCGGCTGGCCCTGAGCCGGGCCATCCGCCTCTCCCAGGCCCGGGGCGGCGCCATCTGGCTGCGGCGAGAGGACCTGTTCTACCAGAAGGCCGGCGACGGGGCCTTTCCGGAAGCCCCCCTGCCCCGGCAGGTTGCGGCCGAGCTGGTCCGGCGCGGCGAGGCCTTCCTCCTTGCCCCCTCGGAGCAGCTGGGGATCGTGCGCCTGCTGGAGCCGAAGGAGGGACCCGAGGTCTTCCTCCGCGACTTCGAGGACATGGCCCCGCTGCTGCTGAACGCCTGGCGGCTGGAGGAGAGCCGCGCACTCAGCTTCCGGGACGACCTCACCGTGGCCCAGAACCGCCGCTGCCTGGAGGCCGAGCTGCCCGAGGCGGTGCGGTCCTCGGCGGCCAAGGCCGAGCCGCTGGCGCTGCTCTTCATCGATGTGGACGACCTCAAGCGCGTGAACACGCAGCACGGGCATCCCGCGGGCAGCCTGCTGCTGGAGACCGTGGCCCGCACCGCCCAGCGCCTCTGCCGTGCCCATGACCGCCTCTACCGCTATGGGGGCGACGAGTTCTGCATCCTGATGCCCGGCACCACCACCCAGGGCGCCCGGAAGCTCGGCGAGCGCCTGCTCCAGGTGCTGCGGGACCACCCCATGGAGCTCGGAGGCGAGCGCCTCACGGTCTCGCTGAGCGCCGGTGTCGCGGCCTACCCCGAGAACGCCAACGGCGCCAACCCCCTCCTCGAGCAGGCCGACCGGGCCCTCCTCCGCGCCAAACAGCAAGGCAAAGGCCGCGTCGTGGTGGCGGGCGGCTGAACCTTATTCCCGCCGATCGAGCCGTCTCAGCCGAAAAAACAAACCGCAGATGGCCAACGGATTACCTGCCTGAGTCATCTGCCCCTATTTGTGCCCTTTGTGCCCTTTGTGGTTAAAGCGCTTTTGCTTTTCTGGCGTGGATCGGACTTAACCAGAAAAAGGGATTAACCACAAAGAACACAAAGGGCCCAAAGGCTCAGCAACCGAGATTCCGCCCCTTCGCGAGGTTTGCGTGGGTGCCTTCGTGGTGAACCCACCCTGCCGGGCTTCGGCCCTCGCGCCCTCTGCGGTTCAGCTTTTGCCCTTTTTCTTGGCGCCCTTTTCGGAGCCGAAGACCTTGGCGAGGAAGCCCTCGTCCTGGCCGTCCTCGGACTCGCCGTCGAAGCTGCGGCGGAGCCGCTCCACCAGCTCCCGCTGCTCGGAGGTGAGGGACTTCGGCACCGCCACCCGCAGGTGGAGGAACAGGTCCCCGCGGCCGCTGCCCTGGAGGCGCGGCACGCCGGCATTGACCAGCTTCACCACGTGGTCGGCGGGCGTGCCCGCCGCCAGCTTGACCTTCTCGGTGCCGTAGGGCGTCTCGGCCTCCAGGGTGCCGCCAGTCACCAGCAGCGGCCACTGGATCTCCAGCCGCCGGTGGAGGTCGCTGCCGTCCCGCTCGTAGCGGGGATCCTGCTCCACATCGAAGACGATGTAGAGATCACCGGCCCGACCGCCGGAGCGGCCGGACTCGCCCTGGTTCTGGAGCCGCAGCCGGGTGCCCCGGTCCACGCCGGCTGGCACCTTGAAGCTCACCTTGGACTTCTTGTGGACCCGGCCCTCGCCCTTGCACTCGCGGCAGGGCTTGGGAATGATGCGGCCCCGGCCTTCGCAGCGCGGGCAGGGCGTGAGCATCTGGAAGAAGCCCTGGCGCATGGCCACCTGCCCCGCACCCCGGCACTGGGGGCAGGTCTCGGGGCGGGTGCCCGCCTCGCAGCCGGAGCCGTGGCAGGTCTCGCAGCCTTCAAGGCGGGGGATGGATAGCTCCACCGCCTCCTTGCCGAAGATGGCGTCCTTGAAGCTGAGCTTCAGGTTGTACTGCAGGTCTGAGCCCCGCTCCTCGCCGGTGGCGCGGCGCCGCCCGCCGCCGAAGAGGTCGCCGAAGAGGCCACCCCCGAAGAAGCTGCCCAGGATGTCTTCGAAGTCCGCGAACTGGTTCGGGTCGAACTGGAACTGCTGCCCGCCGCCGCCCGCACCGCCCAGGCCCGCGTGGCCGTACTGGTCGTAGAGCTTCCGCTTCTCCGCATCCGAGAGCACGCTGTAGGCCTCGGCGGCCTCCTTGAACTTCTCCTCGGCCTCCTTGTTGCCCGGATTGCGGTCGGGGTGCAGCTCCATGGCCAGCTTGCGGTAGGCCTTCTTGAGCTCATCCGATCCGGCATCCTTGGAGATGCCCAGCACTTCGTAGTAGTCGCGTTTCATGCACCCATCCTGGCTTCCAGGATAGCCGATGGGAACGCCCTAGTTGGGGCTGGCCGTCGCCTCGTCTTCCCCGTCCAGGGAGGCCATCATGGCCTCGCTGGCGGCCAGTACCGCATCGGTAAGCAGGTTCTGGGTCTCCAGCAGCAGGGTTTCGCAGCCTCGGAGGCCCTCGGTGTCCTGGGCGGCCACGGCCTGGCGGGCCCGGGAGAGGACATCCCGGACCAGACTCTGCTGGTCCTCCGTGAGGTACTTGCCGCACTCGATGAAGCTCTTGTCACAGGAGAAGACGAGCCCCTCCGCCGAGGCGATGTATTTGAGCGCGTCGCGCTTCTTCACATCGGTTTCCGCGTTGGCCAGGGCCTCGCGGATCATGCGCTGGATCTCCAGCTCCGACAGGCCCGAGCTGGGCCGGATGCTCATGCTCTGCTCCAGCCCGGTCATCAGGTCCCGGGCGGAGACCTTGACGATGCCGTTGGAGTCGATGTCGAAGGCCACCTCGATCTGGGGCACGCCCTTGGGCAGGGGAGGCAGGTTGATGAGGTCGAAGCGGCCCAGGCTCTTGTTGTGCTCGGACAGCTCACGCTCGCCCTGGAGCACGTGGATCTCCACCCGGCTCTGGTTGTCCGTGACCGTGGTGAAGGTGCGGGCATCCCGGGTGGGGATGGTGGCGTTCCGCTGGATGATCTTGACGAAGCCGCCGCCCTGGGTCTCGATGCCGAGGGAGAGCGGCGTCACGTCCAGCAGCACCAGGTCCTTGATGTCACCCTTCAGCACCGCGCCCTGGATGGAGGCCCCGATGGCCACCACCTCATCGGGGTTGATGCCGCGGTTGGGTTCCTTGCCGAAGAAGTCGCGTACCAGCCGCTGCACCAGGGGCATGCGGGTCTGGCCGCCGACCAGGATCACTTCGTCCAGCTCGCGGGGCGCCTTGCCACCCTGCTGCAGGGCGTCCTTGATGGGCACCAGGGTCTGCTCGACCAGGTCCTTGACCATGGCCTCCAGCTGCTCCCGGGTCAGCGCCGCCTCCAGGTGCTGGGGGCCGGTCGCGCCCTGGGCGATGAACGGCAGCCGGATCTCCACCCGGTCCAGGGAGGAGAGCTCGCACTTGGCCTTCTCGCTGGCCTCCTTCAGCCGCTGCAGGGCCATGCGGTCGGTGGCCAGGTCGATGCCGGTCTTGTCGCGAAACTGCTGGACCAGCCAGCCCTGGATGATCTGGTCGATGTCTTCGCCACCCAGGAAGGTGTCACCGCTGGTGGCCAGGACCTCGAAGACCCCGTCGTTCATCTCCATGAGCGTGAAGTCGATGGTGCCGCCACCGAAGTCGTAGATGCCCAGGATCTGCTTCACGTCCTTCTTGTTGAAGCCGTAGGCCAGGGCCGCGGCCGTGGGCTCATTGATGATGCGCTGGACGTTCAGCCCCGCGATCTTGCCCGCATCCTTGGTGGCCTGGCGCTGGGCATCATCGAAGTAGGCCGGGACGGTGATGACCGCATCGGTCACCTCTTCGTGGAGAAAGGCTTCCGCCGCCTGCTTGAGGGAGCGCAGGACGATGGCCGAGACCTCGGGTGGCGCGTAGTCGCGCTCGCCGACCCGGAGCCAGGCATCCCCGTTGGGTGCGCCCACCACCGGAAAGGGCAGGCGCAGCAGGGCCTCCTGGACTCGCGGGGACTGGAACCGCTGGCCGATGAGGCGCTTCACGGCGAACAGCGTGCGCTGGGGATTGGTCACGGCCTGCCGCTTGGCGATGTGCCCCACCAGCACGTCGCCCTTGTCGGTGAAGGCCACGACCGAGGGCGTGGTCCGGCTGCCCTCACGGTTGGGAATGACCCGGGAATCGCCGCCTTCCATGACGCAGACGCAACTGTTGGTCGTGCCCAGATCGATGCCAATCAGTTTGCCTGCCATACACAGAACTCCGGGGGGGGTCGCGCCTACATGGTAGTTAGTTCTCGCCAGCCCTTCCAGCACAAGGATTAAACAAACCTAGGATTTTTCCGGGTCTCGCACTCGATTCACCACGACCCGGGCCGCCCGCAGGAGCTGGCCCCGGAGGTTGTAGCCCCCCTCGAAGATGGCCGCCACCGAGCCATCGGGCAGGTTGGGATCGGTGAAGGTGGTGAGCGCCTCGGCGTTCAGGGCATCGAAGGGATCCCCGACCTGCAGCGCCAGAGGCTCGACGTTCAGGCGGCGGAGGGCCTCGAGAAACTGCTTCCGGATCAGCTCCACCCCGGCGCGGAAGGAGTCCACGTCCTGGTAGCTGGCGCCCAGGCTGCGCTCGAAGTTGTCCAGCATCGGCAGCATCTCCAGCAGGATCTTCCGCTCGGACTGGTCCACCGCAAGCGCGATGTCCCGCTGGGCGCGATTGCGGAAGTTGTTGAAGTCCGCCGCCAGCCGCCGCTGGTGGTCCATCAGCTCGGCCTCGCGCCGGAGCAAGTCCTCCATCTGCCGCTCGGCCTCGTTCAGGGCCGACTCCAGGTCGACCTTGCCGCCGGAGCCCCGCACCGGCTCGACCTCATCAAGCTCTGGCACCACCTGGGTGTGGTAACCCGAGGCCACCTCGTCGGCCACCGCCTGGAGGTCCCCCTCCAGACTTTCGTCCAAGGTGAGATCGACCAGGTCCTCGGACTCGGCAGAAGGTGGAATGGATTCAGGCTCGGGACCGGCAGGATGATCAGTAGGCATCGGCAAAGTATAGTCCGGTCGGGCCAGCGGGGGGAAATCCGGGGTCGGCCCGGACCTCAGACCGAGTCCTGCCGCCGCTGGACCTGCCGGGTCCACCAGCGCAAGCCGCCCATGACCCGGCCATAGTCCATGCGCAGGGGACCCACCAGGGCGAAGGTGACATAGCCTGCCGGTCCCAGGGCCACGGTGCTCACGGCGGTGGCCAGGGGCCAGGCGTCCAGGTAGGGGTTCTCGGTGCCGAGCAGCAGTTGGACATCCTCGGAGGCCCGGTCCGCGAAGGCGTTCAGGAGCCGGGCCAGGCGACCGTGCTCCTCGAAGGCGGCGACGAGGGCGCGGAACCGCGGCACGTCATCGAACTCCGGGAGGCCGCCGAGGCGGCCCAGGCCCGACACCAGGACCCGGGCATCGGCCCCGCCCGGATCCTCGGGCCAGCGCTCAGCCAGCTCCTGGAGGCGGCGGCAGAGGGACTCGCCCTCCTGCACCCCCACTCGCAGGGCCTCGAGCAGCCGGGTACGCATCTCCGCCAGGGTCAGGCCGGAGAAGTGGGCCGTGGCATAGTTCCCCAGCTCGGTCAGGACGGTCTGGGAGAGGTTCCAGGGATTCTCCATGAGCCGGTGTTCCACCTCGCCCAGGCTGCCCACCCACACAGCCACGAAGCGGCCGGGGCCCACCGGCACGAACTCCATGCGCACCAGCCGGCTCTGGGTGAGCGGCAGGGGCAGCGCCACGCAGACGCCTCCCATGACTTCCGCCAGGGTGCGGCTGGCGTGGCGGGCCCAGGACTCCGGGTCCAGCTCCAGGCCATCCAGGGCCGCGGACAGGCGGCCTTCGACCTCGTGCCCCGGAGGCAGCGCCCGGAGCCAGCGATCCACGTAGTAGCGGTAGGCCAGCTCCGTGGGCACCCGGCCGGAGGAGGTGTGGGGCTGGGCCACCAGGGATTCCTCCTCCAGGTCCGAGAGCACGCTGCGGATCGTGGCGCTGGAGAGGGTCTCGGGATACCGCTTGGCCAGCAGCCGCGAACCCACAGGCTCCCCCGCCTCGAGGTAGGTCTCGATGAGGGTGCGCAGCACGGACTCGCCGCGGGGATTGAGGTTGGGTCGGGACATGGGGGACTTCCCACCCCCACTATACGGCAGTCAGGTCAGGCCTCGAGGGCCTGCAGCCGCTCGGCTTCGAAGGCGGCGCGGAGGGGCTCGATGATGGGCTCGATGGCGCCGCCCATGAAGGCGTCGATCTGGTGGAGGGTGACGCCGATGCGGTGGTCCGTCACCCGGCCCTGGGGGAAGTTGTAGGTGCGGATCTTCTCACTGCGGTCCCCGCTGCCCACCTGGGACTTGCGCATGGCCGAGTGCACCGCGTCGGCCTCGTCCTGGGCCTTCTGGAGCAGGCGGCTGCGGAGGACGGTCATGGCCTTGGCCATGTTCTTGAGCTGGCTGCGCTCGTCCTGGCACTGGACGACGGTATTGGTGGGCAGGTGGACGAGGCGCACCGCTGACTTGGTGGTGTTCACGCTCTGGCCGCCCTTGCCGCCGGAGCAGAAGGTATCAATCCGCAGGTCGTTCGGATGGATCTCGACACCATCCAGCTCCTCGGCTTCGGGCATGACGGCCACGGTGCAGGCGGAGGTGTGGATGCGGCCCTGGGTCTCGGTCTTGGGCACCCGCTGCACGCGGTGCACGCCGCTCTCGAAGCGGAAGAGGCTGTAGGCACCCTCGCCCTGGATCTCCGCCGTGGCGTCCTTGAGTCCGCCGGCGTCGGCGTCGCTCTGGTCCAGGACCGCGACCTTGAAGCCCCGCCGCTCCGCGAACCGGAGATACATGCGGAAGATCTCTCCCGCGAACAGGGCGGCTTCCTCGCCGCCGGTGCCGGCGCGGACTTCCAGGATCACGTTCTTGGCGTCAGCGGGGTCCTTGGGCACGAGCAGACGGCGGATCTCGGTCTCGCCCTCGGCAATGGCCTGCTTCAGGTCGGGGATCTCCAGCTCGGCCAGCTCCCGGAAGTCGGCGTCCAGGGTCTTGTCCACCAGGATGGCTTCGGCCTCCTCCAGCTGCCTGCGCCGGGTGCGCTGGGCCTGGAAGGCCAGCACCACCGGTTCCAGCTCTGCCCGGAGCTTGCTCAGCTCCCGCAGGCGCTTGGAGTCCGAGACCACGGCGGGATCCTGCAGCTGCGCCTCCACTTCCTGGAAGCGGGCTTCGACGGCGGCAAGCTGATCGAGCATGGGGGCTCCGGCGGGGTCAGGTGGAGGCTGAAGGGGCGCAAACAAAAAGGACGGGCCGATCGCTCGGCCCGTCCTTGGGAATGTCGCAGCTAGGCTTCGGTCGGAGCCTGGGCTTCGGCGGCCACGGGGGCCTCGACGGCCGCAGGAACTTCCTTCTTGGCATATTTCCGGTTGAACTTCTCGACCCGGCCTTCAGCGTCCATCAGACGCTGCTTGCCCGTGTAGAACGGGTGGCAGGAGGAGCAGACTTCCACGCGGAGCTCCTTCTTCGTGGAGCGGGTCTCGAACTCGACGCCACAGGCGCAGTGCACCTTCACGTCGTGGAGAACGGGGTGAAGTTTCTCTTTCATGTCTTCCTCCTGGGACCGACCGGATGCCCCCGGAAATGGGGTATCTGCACGCGGCTTGTCCACGCAAGACGACCAGTCTACCGTCGGAAGGCTTTCAGCTCAAGGGGGATTCCCGAAGGCCAGGCGCTCAGGCCTGTTCCTGGGGCGTCAGGACCCGCCGCTCAGCCAGGAGCCTGCGGAAGCGGGAGGCCACCATGACGCTCAGCAGGATGGTCGCGTTGAAGCTCAGCTCCAGCGGCACCTTCCACCAGGCGAAGCGGATCCGGCCCAGCACCACGGTCTCGAGGAAGAACATGAAGGCCGTGAACGCCAGGGGCTCGAGGAGGGTCTGCCAGAGGGGGCGTTCCTGGCTGTGGCGCTCCAGCAGGTAGCCGGTGAAAGCGCCATAGAGCAGCCGGGTCGGCCGGAACCCGTGGTGGGTGGTGAAGCCCAGGGGAATGGCCAGCAGGGACGTGGTCAGCACCGCCACCGCCATGCGGCCCCAGGACGGGAGCCGCAGCCAGTGCCGCCGGACCCAGAAGTAGCCCGCACCCACGGCCAGGCCCTGGGAGGCGGCAAAAGCCAGGGCGATGTACCAGCGCCAGCCTTCGAACCACATGTGCCCGCCGGTGGCGATGCCGATGATCATGCCTGCCGCCAGGGCAGTGCCGCTGCGGTGGTTGGCATCCTGGCCCTCCCCGCTGGCGATCTCCTCTCCAAGCAGGGTGGGATGCTCCTTCTCGGCCAGCAGGGCGGCCATGGCCGACTCGGAGCTGATGCCCCGGGCCTCGGCCTCATCCAGGAGATGGGCCTGCAGCTCCCGGACCAGGGTCAGGCGACGCCGTCGCGTCAGGCCCTTGAGGCCTGAACCCACCTGGGCGAGATAGGCTTCCAGGGCCCGGGACACCGAATGGCCTCAGGCCTTGGGTTCGACGAAGGCCTGGACCATGTTCACGAACTGGTTCCATTCCTTTTTCTTGGCGGCCAGGAACGCCTGCCCCGCGGGCAGCAGGGAGTAGTAGCGGCGCTCGCGCCCGTTCTCCTGGGTCTCCCAGTAGGACGTGATGAACTCCGTGGCCTCCAGCTTGTGGAGGGCCGGGTAGAGGGCCCCTTCCTTCAGGGTGTAGGTGCCGCCGGTGCGCTGCCGGACCGTCTCGATGATCTGATAACCGTACATGGGGCCCTCGCACAGCAGCGACAGCAGCAGCAGGGGCGTGCTGCCCTTGAGAAGTTCGCGGTCCATGGGGCCTCCGGTCGAGGAAAATCCAGGCTCAGTTTGCATCGCAAAGCGAGGGAAGTCAAGGAAGCTCACCCCCCCTTCATGGCTTCGGTCAGCGGCAGGCGGCTGGCCCGACAGGGCGAAGCCCAGCCGGGTGGCGAGGGGCGCTGCTAAGGCAGCGCTCTGAGCCGGGCCCCCGGCGGGCTGAGCATCAGCCGGCCTCCGCAAACGCAGCGCCGCAGGCGCAAGCGAGCGGGAGGGCCAGCCGCCTCACCCCCCCTTCATGGCTTCGGTCAGCGGCAGGCGGCTGGCCCGATAGGCCGGCAGGAACCCGCCCACCAGCCCCATTACCAGGCTGAAGGCCACGCCCTGGGCCATGAGGCCCGGCGTGATCGTAAAGGCGAAGCTCACGTCGCTGAAGGTCTGCAGGCTCGTGGTGCCGGCCTGGATCCCATTGGCGAAGAGGGCCAGCCCCGACCCCAGCAGCCCCCCCACCAGGCAGAGGAAGACGGCCTCCCACTGGAAGCTGGCCAGGATCTCCCGCTGCCGGAACCCCAGGGCGCGCAGGGTCCCGATCTCCCGCGTGCGGCCGGCCACGGCGGCATACATGGTGTTCATGGCGGCGAAGATGGCAGCCCCGGTGAGGATCAGGGTGATGAGGTTGCCCAGCACCTTCACCGGGTCGCCGGCCTTGGTCAGCTCCTTGAAGTAGGCCTTCTCCGCCACCACCTCCAGCTTCAGCCGCTTGTCATCGTCCACCGCCCGGGTGAAGGCCTCCATGCGGCCGGGATCCGCCAGGCGGACCAGCAGCGACGAGTAGGACTCCCGGCGGAAGGCCTGCATCACGTCATTCACATCGGACCAGACCTCGCTCTCGTAGCTGGAGGCGCCCCCGTCGAAGGTCCCGACAATCGCCCAGTCCCGGCCTCCCATGCGGACGGTGCCCCCTCGCTCCAGGCCGGGGAAGCGGCCCCGCATCTTCCGGGGCACCACCACCTCGCTCAGGCCGGGGCGGAACCAGCGGCCCTCCACCAGCTGCACCTGCGGGCGCATGCGCAAACCGGTGGGCTCCAGGCCCCGCACGGTGACATTGGTGTCGGTGCCATCGGCCACCGGGAACAGCTTGACCACCACCACCTCGGCGCTGGCCAGGGGGCCCTGGTCATCCCGCTGCACCAGGGGATGGACCTTCAGGATCCGCATCCGATCCCGCTCGATGGTGCTGTTCAGCTCGTAGCGGGCATTGGGGCGCAGCACCAGGGCCTGGTCCTCGCGGCCGCTGCTGACGAAGGCCACCGACAGGCCCTGGGCCAGGCTGAGCACCACCACGAAGATGCCCACCACCAGGGCGATGGCGGCGGCGGTGCTGAGGGTCGAGACCTTCCGCTGCCAGAGGGAGCGCAGGTTGTAGGTAAGGGGGATGGGATAGGCCACCAGGGCCCAGACCAGCCACAGCAGGTAGCCAGCGAGCGGCAGGGCGAGGAGGCCGAGGAGGATCATCCGACGGACCTCAGGCCCTCGGTGATGGGGCGGCGGGTGGCGGCATAGGCCGGGATGAAGGTGGACAGGAGGCCCACGGCCAGGGCCCCCGCCAGACACAGCAGGGCTGTGGCTGACGTGATCTCGAAGTCCGCGAAGAACGGCATCACGGCACCCATGGCGCTGCGCACGCCCCCGGCGGCAGCCTGGGCCAGGAGGAGACCCAGCGCGGCCCCCAGGCCCACCAGCAGGACGCCCTCGGCCAGGAGCAGGCTCAGCACGCGACTGGCGGAAAAGCCCATGGCCCGGAAGACCGCGATCTCGGCCCCGCGCTCCCGGATGGCGGTGCCCATGGTGTTGGCGGTGACGATGAGGATGGCCAGTACCACGGCGATGGTGATGCCCTGGATGATGGCCGAGATGTTGCCGAGCATCTTCACGAAGGCCAGGTTGAAGGCGCTCTCGGTCTCGGTGAGGGTCTCGTAGGCGCTGTTGGCGAAGTGGCGGTCCACCCGCTCGATGAGTCGGGGGATGTCCTCGGGCCGGTGGACCCGCACCCAGAACGCCCCTGTCAGGCCCTTCATGCGGGGCACGCCCTCCTCCAGCACCTTGTAGTGGAAGTGGAGGACATTCTCATCCGAGGGCCGGGAGCTCTTGAAGATCAGGCGGATGGTAAGGCGGGGGTTGATGGGGAAGATGGTCCCCGTGAGGGGCACCACGTCGCCCACCTTCCAGCCATTCTTGAGGGCGAGACTCTCGCCCACGATGCAGCCGGCGCCATCCCGCAGGTACTCCTTGACCTGGGCCTCGGTGAGGTTCGCGAGGCCGAACTCCTCCCGGAAGGTCTGGAAGATGGTCGTCTCGTCGCTGGCGAAGTTGGCGAAGAAGTTCCGGGGATCCTGGTAGTAGCCCCCGAACCACTGGAGGGAACAGACGGTCTCCACCTCGGGCTGCTGGCGCAGGAAGGTCTCGTAGCTGCGGGGCAGCATCTGGGTGATGCCGCTCTTGTGACGCACGGCCAGGCGGTTCCCCGAGTTGGGGTTGCTGGTGATGGAGTCGAGCGTGGTGAGCAGGCTCTGCAGGACGGCCACCGTGAAGACGGACAGCACCAGACTGCCCACGATGAGCAGGGTGCGCCGCCGGGAGCGCAGCAGGCTCTTCCAGATGAGGGCGAGCCAGCGCATCAGGTCTGCTCCCCACTCACCGGTTCACCTCGACAGCCCGGTCCAGCACGCCCTTCTCGAGGTGGATCTGGTGCCCTCCAGCTATCGCGCAGGACATCCAGTCCTGCGCTCCCACTCGCCCGCTGCGCGGGCTCCTGGAGCTGGAGCCTCCATGCGGGGCATGCGCGGCCCCTGCCCGGCTCACCGGTTCACCTCGACAGCCCGGTCCAGCACGCCCTTCTCGAGGTGGATCTGGTGCCGCGCATGGTGGGCGGCTTTGGGGTCGTGGGTGACCATCACGATGGTCTTGCCCATGTCGGCGTTGAGGCGGCCCATGAGGCCCAGGACCTCCTCCGCGTTCTTCGCATCCAGAGCCCCCGTGGGCTCATCGGCCACCAGGATGTCGGGGTCCGTGACGATGGCCCGCGCGATGGCCACCCGCTGTTCCTGGCCGCCACTCAGCTGCCGGGGATAGTTCCACTGCTTGTCCGTGAGGTTCACCAGGGCCAGCGCCTCCGCTACCCGCTCCCGGCGGGCGCGGCGGCCCAGGCTCGTGAGCAGCAGGGGCAGCTCGACGTTCTCGAAGGCCGTGAGCACCGGCACCAGGTTGTAGTTCTGGAAGATGAACCCCACGTGGGCATTCCGCCAGGCCGCCAGCTCGTCGTCGTCCAGGTCGTTCAGCTCGTGGCCGCAGACCTCCAGAGTGCCGCCGGTGGGCCGGTCGATGCCCGCCACTAGGTTAAGAAGCGTGGTCTTGCCCGAGCCCGAAGGCCCCATGAGGGCCACATAGCTGCCGATGGGGATCTCCAGGTCGATGCCCTGGAGCACGGGGATCTCCAGGGCCTCCCGCCAGTAGCTCTTGGCGATGCCACGGAGGGTGATGATGGGTTCCCCTCCACCCAGGTCGAAGCGGTTGGCGTTCATCAGCCCCGGATCCTTACCTTGGCCCCGGGCTTGAGGGACTCCGGGGGCGCCACGATGAGCTTGGCGCCCTTGGCCAGGCCGCCCACCTCGAGACCGACGGGGTTCTCGCCCACCACTGTCAGGAAGCACTGCACCGCCAGGCCGTTCTCCACCACCCAGGCGTAGGCCCGGCCGTCCTGCTTCTTGACCTGCTCCCGGCCCAGCACCACCACATCCTGCGGGTAGGGCTCGCCCAGGAAGGTGACCTTGGCGCCCATGTCCGGCACCAGCAGGGGGTCCCGTTCCACGATGGCCACCCGCACCACCACCACGGCCTTCTGCCGGTTGGAGCTGGGGTAGATCTCCCGCAGCCGGCCCTTCAGCACGGAGCGCTTGCCCTGCCCCTCCAGGGCGTCCACGCGGATCTCGGCGGGCATGTTGCGGGCGAGCTTGGCGATGGAGGCCTCGTTCACTTCCACCTCCACCTCCAGGGTGTCGAAGTCCGCCATCACCAGCACGGCATTGATGGCATTGGCGCCGCCGGCGCTGCCCGGGGCCACGGTCTCGCCCACTTCCGACAGCTTCTGGGTGACGATGCCGCTGAACGGGGCCCTCAGCTCCATGCTGTCCAGGAGAGCGGCCTGGTAGGCCAGCTGGGCCTCGAGGGTCAGCTTCTGGCTCCTCAGGCGGTCCACGGTGGCTGCGTCCTGGATGCCCAGGGCCTGCAGCTTCACGGCCCGCTCCAGGTCCACCTTGGCCTGGTCCAGCTGGGCCTTCACCTGGTCCCGGCTGGCGGCGAGGTCCGGCGACTCCAGGCGGGCCAGCACCTGGCCCTTGGTGACCCGGCTGCCCTCCTGCACCCCCAGCCAGCTGACGCGGCCCAGGACCTTGCTGGACAAGGTGGCCCGGGTGCGGGCCACCAGGTAGCCCGAGGCCGTCACCAGGGGGTTGCGCTCGCCCGCCTTGAACACCGTGGGCACCGAGATGGACACGGCCACCGGCGCCCCCTTGGAGGCGGCCAGGGCGCCCAGGGCCAGGATGCCGAGCCCACCCAGCACCACCCAGCCCCACGTAAAGCGCTTCCGGATCACGGCGGACTTGCGGACGGGGGCTTCACTCATGCCAGAGACTCCATGGGGATTCACAAGGACAGGCTACCCGTGGAACCAGCGGCCCAGGAAGCCTTGGCGGTTGGATGCCCGCCGACGGCGAGGCGAGTCAGACCTGGGGCCGGGCCCGGAAGGCACCGCTCACGGAGCCTCGCGGCGGGTGCGGGCGGCCACGGCGCTGAACACCGGGCGCAGCGCCACTGCCAGGAGAGCCATCGCCGGCAGGGCCAGGAGAGCCCAGGCGAGGAAGGCCGGGAGGAGCCGGCTGCCCAGGGCGACCAGCGTGCCCCAGGCGTCCGCCTTGGCTCCGTGCACCAGGACCGACACGGACAGCGGCAGCGGCGCCTGCCCCGTGAGGCGCTCCCCCGCCCGGATGAAGGGGATGAGGAGCAGCAATTGGAGGGGATAGGCCAGGTAGTTCGCCAGTTGCAGGGCGGGCTGGTTGAGGCGGAAGGCAACTCCCGCCAGGGCGCACAGCAGGGTGCTGGTGCCCATGACCGGGTTCACCCCCAGGGCCAGACCCACCGCCAGGCTCCAGGCCAGGCCCTGGGGACTGAGTCCCTGCCGAAGCAGGGCCGCCATGGGATCCAGGAGGCGGCGCCGAAGCCAGCCGACCGTTGGTCCCAGAGGGAGGTTGCTCATGAGCGCGAGGCCCCTGAGGCGGTCTGGGGAAAGGGGCGGAGGTCCCGCACCACGCGCAGCCAGGACAGCAGCTTGAGGGCGTAGTAGGTGGGATCCACCTCCCACCAGCGGATGCCTTGGCGGCAGCTGGCCTGGTAGTGGTGGTGGTTGTTGTGCCAGCCCTCGCCCAGGGTGATCAGGGCCAGCACCAGGTTGTTCCGGCTCTGGTCCCCGGTCTCGAAGCGCCGGGTGCCCCAGACGTGGGTGAGCGAGTTGATGCAGAAGGTCCCGTGCCAGAGCAGCACAGTCGAGATGGCGAAGCCCCAGACCAGGGTCTCCCAGCCACCCAGGCCGGTCCAAAGGCCAAAGCCGAAGACGAGAGTCCCCAGCAGCCAGGGGCAGAGCCAGTGGTAGGCGTCCAGGAAGCGCAGCTCGGGGAAGCGGGCGAAGTCCTCGATGGCCTTGGGATCGTAGGAGTCATAGGCGTCGGACAGCACCCAGCCCAGGTGGGACCACCAGAAGCCGTCGACCACGGGGGAGTGCAGGTCCTGCGGGGTGTCCGAGTGCCGGTGGTGGTGCCGGTGGTTTGCGGCCCACCACAGCACGCCCTTCTGGGCTGAGGTCTGGGCCAGGAAGGCCATGAGGAACTGCGGCACCCGGCCCATGCGGTAGGCGCGGTGGCTGAAGTAGCGGTGATAGCCGGCGGTCACCGCGAACATTCGGACCAGGTACAGCCCCGCGCAGAGGGCCACCAGCTTCCAGGAGAAGGTCAGCCAGAGCGCCGCCAGGCAGCCCAGGTGGACCAGCACGAAGGAGACTGAGGTCACCGTGACGGTAAAGGGCTTGCGCATGAAGACTCCCCGAAGGTTCAAGGGTACCCCAGGCATTGATACTAGATTTAATTTCTTTGTCCCGCGGTGGGGCGCCGAATCGAAAGGGAGGCGCCCCGGGAACCTGCGGCTCGGGCGGACCAGGAGGCGGTAGACTCCTGGCAACCCCGGAGGCCCCATGGCCCGCAAGCGTGGCACTGGCATCCCTGGCCTGTCCTTCTCCTGGCGGCGCGCCCTGGGAATCTCCCAGGCCCAGGCCCGGCTGTCCCGGCAGATCGGCATCCCGCTCTCCCGCAGCGGGCGGCAGCGGAAGCTGGGGAAGCTTGGCGGCTGCTGCGTGCCGCTGCTGATCGGGGTGGGGGTGCTGAGGCTGGTGGGGTGGCTGATCTGAGGCGCGGGACGGGGCGGGAAGCAAGGCTCTCGCTGGTTCGATTCCAGGGACATCAACAGACCAAGGGGGGCCGGTTGGCCTGGGCGGGAATCGAACCGCACCCGGCTGCGCCGGGTGCCGGCCCGCTTTGGCGGAGGCTCCGACTCCGCAAGCCGAAGGCGCGCGGGAGCGCCCTCCGGGGGAGGGTGCATCAGGCGGAGATCAAGGCACGCCTCGGGCGGTCCACTCGCTGGCTCGATTCCAGGGACATCAACAAACCAAGGGGGGCCGGTTGGCCTGGGCGGGAATCGAACCGCACCCGGCTGCGCCGGGTGCCGGCCCGCTTCGAGGCGACATTGAGTCGCCTCTCGGGCGGTCCAC
>CAIOFF010000053.1 GCA_903857495.1 uncultured Holophagaceae bacterium
ATGCAGTACCTCCTTGGTCATCTGGCGGTGCGTCTACACCGCGATGACCAAGGAGCCTGCTTTCACCCTTCCGCGCTAGCCGTCTTTTTCGACCGGCCTGCCTGGACGACCGTCCCCCGCCGCGCAGCGGCTTCGTTCAACGCTTCCTCAACGGGGAAGCACATCCGAGGCATCGGCGGAACAGGCGTCCGGTTTTATTTTTGATACATTGGTCGGTTGAATAGCCCGCCCGGGGAGATCCAAGCTCCTAGGGTTGGGCCAGCCCCGCCAGCAGCGCCTTGTGGAAGGCGTCAGGATCCTGGATCTGCGGGGCATGGCCCAGGGTGGGGAACGCCACCAGGCGGGCGTGGGGGATGAGCTTCGCGGCCCGTCGGCCCAGCTCCGGGTAGTGGCCCAGTCGGGCCGCCACGGCGGGGGGTGCCAGGTCCTTGCCGATGGCCGTGGTGTCGAGCTGGCCAACGAGCAGCAGGGTCGGCGTCTGCAGCTGGCTGAGCTCATGGAAGACCGGCTGGGTGTAGATCATGTCGTAGAGCAGGGCCGAGTTCCAGGCCACCAGCTCGCGGCCCGGGCCCCGGAACAGGCCCGCGAGCATCCGCACGGGGCCCTCGAACTCCTCCCGCCACTGGCCGCCGTAGTAGGTGGCCTGCTCGTAGGCCCTGATGCGCGGGGCGGTGACCCCCAGCTCCCGCTGGTACCACTGGTCCACGGTGAGAGAGGGCACGCCCTCGGCCTTCCAGTCCTCCAGGCCGATGGGGTTCACCAGCACCACCTGCGCTGCCTGCTGGGGGAACATCAGGGCGTAGCGCACCGCCAGCATGCCGCCGGTCGAGTGGCCCACCAGCACGGGCCGCTGGACCCCGAGGGCCTCCAGCAGGGCCCGGGTGTTGTGGGCCAGCTGCTGGAAGCTGTACTGGTAGTGGGCAGGCTTGGTGGACTTGCCGAATCCGATCTGGTCCGGGGCCACCACGCGGTAGCCCGCGCCCGTGAGCACCTGGATGCTGCGCTCCCAGGTGGCGGCGGTGAAGTTCTTGCCATGCAGCAGCACCACGGTCCGGCCATTGGGGGTGGCGGACGCGACATCCAGGTAGGCCATCTGCAGCTTCACGCCCTGGGACGTGAAGGCGAAGCGCTGCACCGGGAACGGATACTCGAAGCCTTCCAGCTCAGGGCCATAGAGGACTTCGGGTGGTGGGGAAGCGCTGGTAGGCGGTGCGGCGATGGCTGACACCGTGAGCGCGAGGGACAGGAGGAGCTTCATGGTGGTCTCCAGCGAGAACCTTCGAGCATAGAACACTTGCCAGCGCTGGCACGGGGACTAGTCCGAAAGATGTATATCAATATTTGATTGATGTTAAACAAAAAACAAGCGGCACCAAAGCACGCCATCCAGCACCTAGAGTTCATCGGGTTCCCTCATCCTGGGCCTTGTCGACGCGACGATGTCCCTTCCTTTTCATCCACCTTTGAGTTGGTCGGCCCTGCAGCCGGCCCTTTTTCCAGGAGGTGCGTGGTGACGCTCGTGGAAACCCTTGCGAATCTGACTGCTCGGACCCCAAGTGGCAGCGGGTTCTGGCTCGGCAACAACTATCTCGTGGTCCGCTACTGCTCGGACCTCTGGGAGTGGGAGTACCGGGGTAACAGCTTCTACGACCTGCAGGACCTCGCGGAGGAGATCCTGCGGCGGAGCGGTCCGACCTCCCGACTGGGGCGCTACTTCAATCAGATCATCCCGGACCAGCGGCGAGAGCACCGGGCGTGACAGCATGAAAAAGGCCGCTGATGCGGCCTTAGGCTGGTTGGCGCGGGCGGTCTCGACCTTGCGTCCGGCTGGGCACGGGACCTGATCGCTTCCGGCGCTCCACTGGAGCGCCTCCAGCGGGTCCCTACCTGCCCGCCTCGAGCCCGCCCGATTATTGGACATGAAAAAGGCCGCTGATGCGGCCTTTGGCTGGTTGGCGCGGGCGGTCTCGAACCGCCGACCCCTACCGTGTCAAGGTAGTGCTCTACCGCTGAGCTACGCGCCAATGCGAGGTTCCATTCTAGCGGAACCGGCGCGGCTGTCGAGGGTGGGTTGCTGGGGGGCCAAGGGGCTGCCCTCAGCGTCACCTGACTAGGCGTTCAGGAGCCACATCACCAGGGCCGCCAGGGTGATGAACGCCAGCAGGAGCCAGCTGTCCGCCTGGGGGTGGTCGATGGCGAACCGCAGGAAGGGGTGGTCCTGATGTGGGTGGTGGGGAAGGTGGGTGCGCATGGCAGCTTCCGTTCCGGGGGTGGACCCCACCTCAAAGATGGGTCGTTCAGGCTGCCGCGCCCGGGGAAAGACACCACTTAGGAGGAGCGCGCCAGCCAGAGCAGCCAGGCCAGGAGGGCTCCGGCCAGCATGAGCATGAGGTTCAGCGCCTGGGGGTGGCCCAGATCGGGTTGCCGGACGAAGGGGGCGGCCATGGTGTCCTCCCGGGAGCATGCCAGTTCGCTTCCAAGATCGGGACTGGCCAGGGAGGGCGCCGTAAATTCTCTGGAAATCGTGAGCTACCTGGTTGGCGGCCTACTCCACCGTGACGCTCTTGGCCAGGTTGCGGGGCTGGTCCACGTCGCAGCCGCGCAGGACGGCGATGTGATAGGCCAGCAGCTGCAGGGGCACGGCGTAGACGATGGGCGTCAGCCAGGGATGGACCGGGGGCAGCTCCAGCACGTCCTCGGCGATGCCCGCGAGGCCCGTGTCCCCTTCGGTGACCAGGGCGAGGATGCGCCCGTCCCGGGCGGCGGCCTCCTGCAGGTTGCTGAGGGTCTTGTCCCGGTGGGCATCCCGGGGCATCAGGGCCACCACGGGCAGGGTCTTGTCGATGAGGGCGATGGGGCCGTGCTTCATCTCGCCCGCGGGGTAGCCCTCGGCGTGGATGTAGGAGATCTCCTTCAGCTTGAGGGCGCCTTCCAGGGCAATGGGGTAGCAGGGACCCCGGCCCAGGTAGAGGAAGTCCGTAGCGCCCTGCCAGCGCTGGGCCCACTGCATGATCTTGGGCTCCAGGCCGTTGAGGCGCTCCAGGTGGGCAGGCAGCTCGCGGAGGCCCTGCAGCAGCTCGGCCTTCAGGATGGGATCCACGGTGCCCTTGGCCTCGCCGAGCTTGAGGGCCAGCAGGGTGAGCACCGCCAGCTGGGTGGTGAAGGCCTTGGTGGAGGCCACCCCGATCTCGGGGCCCGCGTGGGTGAGGATGGTGGCCTCGGACTGGCGCGTGGCGGTGGAGCCCAGGACGTTGCAGATGGCCAGGGTGCGCGCGCCCCGGGCGGCCGCCTCCTTCATGGCGGCCAGGGTGTCGGCGGTCTCGCCGCTCTGGGTGATGCCGATGATGAGCGTGCCGGGCTGGATCACGGGCTCGCGATAGCGGTATTCGCTGGCGTAGTCCACCTCGACGGCCACTCGGCTCAGCTGCTCGATGAGGAACTTGCCCACCAGGCCTGCGTGCCAGCTGGTGCCGCAGGCGACGATGTGGATGCGGGTGAGGCCCGCGAGCTCCTCGGTGGTGAAGGGCAGGTCCAGGGGGATGGGCTCGCTGTCCAGGGGCAGCCGGTTCAGCAGGGTGTTGGAGAGGGCCTGGGGCTGCTCGAAGATCTCCTTCTGCATGAAGTGCTTGTAGCCGCGCTTCTCGGCGGAGACAGGGTCGTAGGGGATCGTCACCACGGGCCGCTGCACGTCGCTACCGTCCTGGCGGAAGATGCGGGCGCCACTGCGGGTCAGCTCGGCGAAATCGCCATCCTCCAGGAAGATCACCTGGCGGGTGTGGGGCAGGAGGGGGACCACATCCGAGGCCAGGAAGGTCTCGCCCTCGCCCAGGCCCAGCACCATGGGGGGTCCGCTGCGGGCGGCCAGGATGCGATCAGGATCCGAGGCGTGCAGGCAGGCCAGGGCGTAGATGCCCCGCATGCGGCCCACGGCCTCGCGGAAGGCCTCCGAGAAAGAGCGCCCCTGCTTCATCAGGTGGGACACCATCACCGGGAAGCACTCCGTGTCCGTCTCGGAGGTGAAGACCTCCCCGGCGGCGGTCAGCTCGGCGCGCAGCTCCAGGAAGTTCTCGAAGATGCCGTTGTGGACCGCCACCACCTGACCGTCCGCGCTGCGGTGGGGGTGGGCGTTCTCCTCCGTGGGCCGGCCGTGGGTGGCCCAGCGGGTGTGGCCGATGCCCAGGGGGGTGGGGTCTGCCAGATCGACCTTCCCCGCGAGGTTCACCAGCTTGCCCGAGGCCCGGGTGATCTGGAACTCGCCGGACCCCGTGGCCAGGGCCACACCAGCGCTGTCATAGCCGCGATACTCCAGGCTGCGGAGCCCGTTCACCAGGATGCCGACGGCACTCTGGTTGCCGATGTAGCCGACGATTCCACACATGGGAGCTCCCAGTTCTTCCTTCAAGGTAGCGGGGTGATCCTGCGGATCCAATGTAGTCCCTGCCACCCGGTCTGCGGCAGGGCCACCCCCACACCCTGTGGCAGATCAGCCGCGCTTGCCTGTGAAAAAGCGCAGCACCTGCTTCTTCAGGCGGCTGGTGAGGAAGGGGCCGAGGCGCTTCTTCTCCCGGAGGATCTGGATGAAGAGATCGCGCTTTTTCCGGGGCGGCACGGTCCGGTTGGCCGCAGGCACCAGGCGCAGGGCCCCCTTTTCGCAGGCGGAGATGCAGGCCCCGCAGCCGAGGCAGACCCGTTCCTTCACGGCGGCGAAGCGGTCCGCCGGGGTCGCGAAGACGGGCCCCTTGGCGAGGCCGATGGCCTTGACGTTGCAGGTGCTGAAACAGGTGCCGCAGTAGTCGCAGGCCTCGGGATCGATGACGGCGGTGAAGCCGGTCTTGGCGATGCCGTCGTGATGGCCCATCTGGACGCCGGCCATGAGCTCGCAGCAGCAGCGGCAGCAGTTGCAGATGAAGGAGGGCTGCTCGCGGATGTTGTCCGTGACGTGGGTGAGGCGCAGGTCCCGGGCCCGGTCGATGACCTCCAGCAGCTCCGCCTCGGTCTTCAGCTCGGCGAAGCCGCGCCGGGACAGGAACTTCGCCGCGCTGCCCAGGGAGATGCAGATGCCCTCCACCGGCGCGCCCTTGGCGCAGGTCTTCCCCTGGTGCTCCTTCTTGTGTCGGCAGTAGCAGAGGCCCACGGCGCCGGTCCCGGCCCGGCGGATGAGCTCCCGGGCCTGCTCGTAGGTGGCGATCTCTGAGGTGACGGGGATGTGCTCCTCGTAGGCCAGGGTGCGGGTGAGCTGGGTCTTGCTGCCGAAGAACTCCTTGGCCTGGCTCTCCTCCAGGTATTCCCGCATCAGCCGCGCCACCCGCTCCATGGGCAGGTCCGTGCGCCGCTTCATGAAGGTGAACTCGAAGAACCCGATGAGCCCGGGCATGAGCAGGTAGTAGGTGGTGCCGGCATAGGGCATGTCCATGACCAGACCCTTGTCCGCCATGGTCTCCAGCAGCGGCTGCAGCTCGGCCCCGGGCAGGCCCGTGGCCCGGACCAGCTCCGCCAGGGTGGCTTCCTCCAGGGGGAACCGCGAGGCCACGAAGGCCTCCCGCTCGTCGAAGAGCAGGCTCAGGATCTCCCGGAGCTTGTCGCTGTCCACCAGGCCGATGGGGTACTTGTTCAGCCGGTCGATAAGCGGAATCAGGCTGTCCTTGGTGCCGAGGTGGTGTCCCATCAGCGGAGTCTAGGCCCCCCTCCCCATGACCGGGAGCACATGCCAGCGGGGCGGGGGCTGGTTAGAATGGCGCAGAAAACCGGCCGGCCCAGGCACCCTCGACGGATTCGCGATGAACACCATCTGCCTCAACATGATCGTGAAGAACGAAGCCCACGTGATCCGGCGCGCCCTGGACTCCGTAAGGCCTCTCATCACCACCTGGTGCATCCTGGACACCGGCTCCACGGACGGGACCCAGGAGCTCATCCGGGAGCACCTGAAGGATCTTCCGGGGAAGCTCCATGAAGCTCCCTGGAAGGGCTTCGGTGCCTCCCGCACCGAGGCCATCGAGCTGGCCCGGGGTCAGGCGGACTACCTCCTGTTCATCGACGCCGATGATGAGCTGCTGCTCCCCAAGGGCTTCAAGCTGCCCAGCCTCAAGGCCGATGCCTACTACATCTACCACCGGCTGGTGGACCTCGGGTTCATGCGCATGGACCTGGTCGCCACCCGCTGTCCCTGGCGCTACGTGGGTGTCCTGCACGAATACCTTGAATCGGACCAGCCGCGGTCGAGCGAGATCCTGAAGGGGCCGGTGATCCAGGAACGCCGGGAAGGAGCCCGGAGCCAGGACCCCCGGAAGTACGAGCGGGACGCGGAGGTCCTCGAGCAGGCCCTGCTGGAGGAGCCGGAGAACGCCCGCTATGCGTTCTACCTGGCCCAGAGCCGGAAGGATGCCGGCCAGCTTGAGGCCGCGGCTGCCGCCTATCGTCGGCGCGTGGCCATGGGGGGGTGGGACGAGGAGGTCTACGTCTCCCTGCTCCGCGTGGCCCAGCTGCTGGAGGGCCTCGGCCGACCGGAGGCCGAGGTCGTCCAGGCCTTCCTGGAGGCCTATCAGTTCCGCCCCCGGCGCGTGGAGAGCCTCGTCTGGCTCGCGGTCTACTACCGGAAGCTGGAGAAGTACCATCTGGCACTGCTCTTCGCGGAGCGAGGCCTCAAGGTCCTCCGGCCCGGGGACATCCTCCTCGTGGAGGAGGACTGCTACACCTGGCGCTGCCTGGATGAGTTCGCCGTGGCGGCCAGCTGGGCCGGGCGACACCGGGATGCCCTCCAGGCCTGCGACCGCCTCCTCACCGAGGGCCTACTGCCACCCGGGGAGGTGAATCGGGTCCGGGCCAACCGGGAGCGCGAGGCCCGGGCGGTTCCCGGTTCCCTGCCGCTGCGCCCCGGGAAAGGGCCCCGGCGGCGCTGAGCGAAGCACACTGATCCGGAGGCTGAAGGTTGAGGCAATAGAAAGCCCGGGGGGAGGCTCCGGGTCCGCGAGCCCAGGGGGCGAGTGGGAGCCACGCGAGGCGTGGCGATACCTGGAGGCGCACAGCGCAACGGAGGTGGTGCCTCCCCCTCCCGGGGGGAAAAAAGCGAGGCACGGCTTCGCCGGGCCAAGCGCGGGGGGCCGGGGGTGTTCGCGCAGCGCAGCGGAGCGAGGAACCCCCGGAGGATATTAGGCCAGGCTGCGGATCCGGGCGGCGCGCGTGTCGATCTCCGTGATGCGGAAGGCGAAGTTGCCGTCCACCACCACGACCTCGCCCTTGGCGATGAGCTTGCCGTTCACCAGCAGTTCCACGGGGGCGTCGGCACTGCGGTTCAGCTCCAGGATGGAGCCCGGCGTGAGCTTCAGCAGCTCCCCCATCTGCATCTCCGTCTGGCCCATGCGCACGACCACCGGCAGCTGGATGTCCAGCAGCAGCTCGAGGTTGCCGGAGTCGGGCATGGGACCGGAGGCCACCGGGGCCTGCCGGGTCGGGGCTGGCGACGAACCGCCCGAGGGCGCCTGGGGGGCACTCGCAGCCGGGGCTTCGGCCGGTGGCGGTGCGGCCTGGAGCTCGCCGAAGCCCAGCTTCCGCTTGAGCTGCTGCAGCAGCAGGTCCGGGAGCAGCAAGTGGATGGTGGTGCTGAGGGCGTCCTGGGTGGTGGCCAGGGCGATGTCTTGGAAGGCGCCCTGACCCAGCTGCTCTTCGTAGGCAGCGGCCTCGGGGGCCATGGCCAGGATCTCCACGTTCGAGATGGCGAAGGTCTCGCCTGCCAGGTCCGAGAGGGTCTGGTTGGCGCTGCCCATGACTTGGTTGAAGGTCTCCGCCAGGGCATCCTTGGAGTCGCCCACCAACTCCTCGCTGGGAGCGCCGTCGCCGCCCAGCATGAGGTCCACCAGGATGGTGCCCTCCTTGAGGGGGAGGCTGAAGATGAGCGTGCCGCTGAGGCCCTTCTGGTAGTTGGCCTTCACCAGGACCGCGGTGCCCTCCTGTAGTGTCGCCGTGCCCGCGGCGTCCACCAGCTCACCTGGGGCCGCCTTGAGCTGGAACTCCCGACCGGTGAGCATCGAGAACACCGAGGCCATGCTCTCGGCGAAGGCACTGCCGGTTTTCTGGAAGAACTCCGTATCACGGGCATCCATGGCTCATCCTTCCGACCGGCTGCCGGTCACTTGGAACACGCGTTTCCCATTGGGGTTCAGGGCCACCAGGCCCCGGAAGCGCGGAATGCCGTCCACGCAGAGGTCGAGCTCGGCGTCGAAGCGCTTGGTCAGCGGGATGAGGTCGCCAGCCTTGAGCTGGAGGACCTCCTCCATGCTTAGGCTGGTGCCGTGGATCTCCGCCGCGGCCTCCATGGGGCACTTCTTGAGGCTGGCCATGAGCAGGCGGGCCTCCTCGAAGGACGAGGACTTCTTGTAGCCCGTGAACATCTCCTGGTCGAACTTGTTGGAGATGGGCTCCAGGATGATGCTCGGGATGGCCAGGTTGATCATCCCGGAGACCGGGCCCATCTTCACCTCGAAGACCACCAGCAGGACCACCTCGTTGGGTGCCACGATCTGGATGAGCTGGGGGCTGGTCTCCCGGGCCTGGATGCGGAAGTCCAGGTCCACGATGCCGCGCCAGGATTCCCGGATGTCCTCGAGCAACAGCTTGAGGATGCCGTCGAAGATGCTCTGCTCGATGTCGGTCATGGTCCGGAGCTGCTTCAGGGGTTCCCCGGGTCCGCCCAGCATCTTGTCGATGATGGGGAAGACCAGCGTGGGGTTGACCTCCAGGGCCAGGGCGCCCTCCAGGGGCTTGATGGAGATGGCATTGAAGCAGGTGGGGTCAGGCACCGACAGCAGGAACTCCTGGTAGCTGAGCTGCTCGACGCTCACCAGGTTCACTTCGGTGATGGTGCGGAGGTAGGCGCTCAGGGAGCTGGAGAAGTTCCGGGCGAAGCGGTCGTGCATGAAGTGCAGGGACCGCATCTGCTCGCGGCTGACCCGGTCCGGTCGGCGGAAGTTGTAGAGGGAGACTTTGCGCTGGGCCTGGGCTTTTTTTGCCTGGGCCGTCGCCGTGGGCCGCTCCCCGCCGCCTCCGCCCGAAGCCTTCCCGGCCGGCTTGGTGTGCGACTTAAGTAGAGCGTCTACTTCCTCTTGGCTCAGGATCTTGGCCATGGATTACCCTTCGATGTGCTTCTCCAGGAGCTTGCCCCGGAGTCGCAGCATGGCCTTCGTATGCAATTGGGATACCCGGGACTCGGTGATGTTGAGCAGCGTCCCGATTTCTTTCATGGTCAGCTCGTCGAAGTAGTAGAGCTGGACGACAAACTTCTCCTTCTTCGGCAGAACCTCCATGGCGTCCCTGAGGATCTCCTTGATCTCGGAGGCCTGGAAGGTCTGGTGGGGATCCTCCGCATCGGGGTCCGGCACGAAGCTGATGATGCTCTCGCCCTCGCCGTCCTCGCCCACCTCCACGAAGGTGCCCAGGGTGACGCCCTTGAGCTCGTCGAGGTTCTTGTGCAGCTCTTCCAGGGGGATGCCCAGGTGGACCGCGACTTCCTCATCCGTGGCGGCCCGGCCCATCTGCTGCTCCAGCATGTGGTAGGAGCTCTCGATGTCCTTCTTCTTGCGGCGCAGGCTGCGGGGCACCCAGTCCAGGTCCCGCAGGCCATCCAGGATGGCGCCCTTGACCCGCAGCTCGGCGTAGGTCTTGAACTTGATGTTCCGGGCGGGCTCGAACTTCTCGATGGCGTCCATGAGGCCCAGGATGCCGCTGTTGATCAGGTCATCCAGTTCCACGTGCGAGGGCAGGCGCGAGGCGATGCGGTGGGCCACGAACTTCACCAGGGGCACGTAGTCCTTGATGATCTGCTCGCGGTTGTTGCGGTCGAAGGGCTCGGGCGCCTCCACCTCCTGGGCCTCGGCCACGGGTTGCGGAGCCACCGGCGGCGGCGCCGGCTGGGGCAGGGCGCAAGGCATCCCCCTCCCATAGGCCTTGGCAGCCGCAAGCGCCGCCCAGGGACGCAGCGCCGCCGGAGCCGCTTCCACGGCTTTCAAGGCCTCGCCGCTGAGGGGCTGGCCAGGAGCGGTGGGTTGGTCCGGAGTCGGGGGCATCCAGGGTCCTAGGTGGAATCGTCGGAGGAGAGCTGTCTCCAGAATGACGCAAAGCCGTTCGGTTGCAAGGATACCCGTCCGAGCAGCTGCTGGGCGAGGGCCTGGAAGGCCTGGGAGGCCGCGCAGCGCGGGAAGAGATCGACCACCCCTCGCTGCTGGCGCACGGCCTGCAGCAGGTGCGCATCGTGGGGCACCATGCCCAGCACCTTGAGCTGCTTGCCGAGGAAGCGCTCGGTGGCGGCCTGCAGCTGGTCCACGGTCTCCTGGGCCTCGTCGGCGCTCTGCCCGTTGTTCACCAGGAGCCAGAGCGGCTTGGTGGCCTCCCGCAGGTGCAGGACCTTCACCATGGCGTAGGCGTCCACGAGGCTCGTGGGCTCCGGCGTGGTGACCAGGATGACCTCCTGGGCGGCCATGAGCAGCTTGAGGACCGAGTCGTGGATGCCCGCGGCCGTGTCGATGAGCAGCCAGTCGGCGGTCTCGGCCACCCGCTGCAGCCCCTGCACCAGGCGCAGCTCGCTGACGGTGTCCAGGCGGGTCAGCTCCTGGATGCCGCTGCTGGCGGGGATGATGCGGATGCCCATGGGGCCGTCCACAAGGATCTCCTCCAGCACCTTCTCGCCGCGCAGCACATGCTCCAGGGTGAACTCCGGAGACAGGCCCAGCAGGATGTCGATGTTCGCCAGGCCGAAGTCCGCGTCCATGATCACCACCCGCTGGCCCTGCTGGGCCAGGGCGATGGCGAGGCCCGCGACGACATTGGTCTTGCCGACCCCGCCCTTGCCGGATGTGATGGCGAGCACCCGGGCCGCGAAGAGCGGGACCTCCGGGCGGAGTCCCTGGGCCATGGTGCGGAGACGGGAGGCCTGATCGTGGCTCATTCGACGTCCTTCGCAGTGGCGGGGAGGATGAGGTCCGCCACCCGGCGGCTGGTGGCCAGCTCCAGGGCGTCCGGCACTTCCTGGCCCGTGCCCAGGTAGCTGAGGGGGCGCTTGACCCGCACCAGCGTGCTCAGGATGGGGCCGTAGGTGGAGGTCTCGTCCAGCTTGGTGAAGAGGAGGCGCGTGGGGTGCAGAGGCTCGTAGCGCGCCGCGATCTCGGTCAGGTCCCGGGGCTTGGTGGTGGCCGACAGCACCAGGTGAGTCTCCACGTCCGGCAGCTCCTCGAGCAGGCCCCGCAGCTGGTTCAGGGTCTCCGTGTCCTTGGGGCTGTGGCCGGGGGTGTCGATGAGCACGAGGGCACGGTCCTGGTAGAAGCGCAGGGCCCCGCGCATGTCCTCCACGGTCAGGGCCACGTGCAGCGGCACCTGCAGGATCTGGGCGTACTGCTGGAGCTGGTCCACGGCCCCCATGCGGTAGGTGTCGAGGGTGACCAGGGCCACCTTCTGCTTGAGGTGGAGCTGGGCGTAGGCCGCGAGCTTGGCCACGGTGGTGGTCTTGCCCACGCCCGTGGGGCCCACCAGCGCCGCCACCCGCATCTTCCCGGGCTCCACCTGGATGGGGGGCGCCACCGGGATGAAGTCGGCGATGACCCGGCGCAGGAAGAGGCGCGCCCGCTCGGCATTCACGGCGCCTGTGGCGGAGTCGCCCTCCTGGTCCGTGAGGGCCCGCTGGGCGTGCTCGCAGAGGCGCAGGGCGATGACGGGTTCCACGTCGTTGGCGACGAGGTCGCCGTAGAGCTCCAGCAGGCTCGAGGGCAGGTGGAGCTGGGCCGGGGGCATGCCCTGGCGCTGGATGCGGCTGAGCAGCGCTTTCATCTGGTCCAGCTCTTTCAGGATCGAGCCGTTGCGCTGGTCGTTGTCCTTGAGGGCCGCCACGGCGCCCTTGATCTCCAGCAGCTCGCGGCGTAGGGGCTGGAGGTCCATGGGAGGCGCCGGGGGGGCCGGGGGTGGAACTTGCCGGAGAGCGTGGGCAGACGGGGTGGCCAGGGGGGCCCGTAGGCCGTAGGTGAGTGCGGGAGCTGCGGAGGCCGCCGGGGGAATCCCCGCCTGGGCCTCGTCCACGGCCGCCGTGACCTCGATGATCGACTCCTCCCCGGTGCCCGAGGCCGCCGGCCGCCGCCGGGTGCGGGTGGAGAGGATGAAGGCCTCTTCGCCCATGTCCTTCTTCACGACGTCGAGGGCGTCCTGCATGGAGCCGGCTTCAAAGGTCTTCACGCGCATGGGCGGCCCTTCATGACACAGTCCCCAGGTTCACGACGCGGACATCCATGGGCACCTCGCTGTGGCTCAACACCACCAGCTGCGGCAGCGCCCGCTCCAGGAGCCGCCGCAGGTGGGGTCGCACCACGGGGTTGGTGAGCAGCACCGGCTGGGCCCCGGGCAGCAGGGCGGCGATGCCGTTGGCGATGCGGTTCAGCAGCTCCTGGGTGCGGCCGGGCTCGAGGGCCAGGAAGCTGCCCCGGTCCGTCTGCTCGATGCCGCCCTGGAGGGTCTGCTCCAGGTTGGGGTCCAGGACCAGGACACCCAGCTCCCCTGTTTCGGACAGGTGGGGGCTGGTCAGTACCCGGCCCATGGCCTGGCGGACGTACTCGGTGATGAAGCCGACGTCCTTGGTCATGGCCGCGGCGTCGGCGGTGGCCTCCAGGATGCGGCCCAGATCCCGCACGGGGACCCGCTCGCGCAGCAGGTTGTGCATGACCTTCTGCAGGGTGGTCACGGTGATGACGTTGGGGATGAGGTCATCCACCAGGCGGGGGCTCGACTCCTTGAGGTTGTCCAGCAGGTGCTGCACCTCGGGCCGCCCCAGCATCTCGGGCGCGTGCTGTTTGATCAGCTCGGAGAGGTGGGTGGTCAAGACCGTGGCGGGTTCCACCACGGTGTAGCCCAGCAGCTGGGCCCGGTCCCGGAGGTTGTCGGGAATCCAGTAGGCGGGCAGGCCGAAGGCGGGCTCAGAGGTGGGGGTGCCCGCGAGCTCCTCCGTGGCGGTACCGGGGTTCATGGCCAGGAACTGGGCCGGCTGCAGCTCCGCCCGGGCGATCTCCTCGCCCCGCAGCAGGATGCGGTACGCGTGGGGGGCCAGCTGCAGGTTGTCCCGGATGCGCACGGGCGGCACCACGATGCCCAGCTCCTGGGCCATCTGGCGGCGGACGCCCTTGATGCGCTCGAGCACAGTCCCGCCCTGGTTCACGTCGAGCAGGGGGATCAGGCTGTAGCCCACTTCCAGCCCCAGGGGGTCCACCTTGAGCAGGCCCTCCACCTTGTCCGCGGACTCCGCAGCGGCGGCCTTGGCCTTTTCGGCGGCCACCGCCTGATCCGCCTCCGTTGCGGGGGGCCCCTGGGGCAGCTTCCAGGCCGCGTAGGCCATGACCCCGAAGATGGAACCCATGACCCAGAAGGGGAACAGCGGCAGGCCTGGCACGGCGCCGAAGAGGAAGAGCACCCCGGTGGCGATGGCCAGCGGCCGGTGGTCTGCGCCCATCTGGCCCAGGACCTGGCTGCCCAGGCCCGTGGCATCGCTGCCGCTGCGGGTCGTCAGGATGGCGCCGCCCACGCTGATGAGCAGGCTGGGGATCACCGTCACCAGGCCATCGCCCACGGTCAGCAGGGTGTAGACCTCAAGCGCCTGCAGCACCGGCAGGTTGTAGCGCACCACGCCCAGGATGATGCCCGCCACGATGTTGACTGCCAGGATGATCAGGGCCGCCACGGAGTCCCGCTGGGTGAACTTCACGGCGCCGTCCATGGCTCCGTAGAATCCGGCTTCTTCCTGGAGGTCTTTGCGGCGCTTGCGGGCCTCCTGCTCGTCGATGTAGCCCGCGTTCAGGTCGGCGTCGATGGCCATCTGCTTGCCGGGCAGCGCATCCAGGGTGAAGCGGGCGGTGACCTCGGCGATGCGGCCTGCGCCGTGGTTGATGACCAGGAACTGGATGGCCAGCAGGATGAGGAAGACCACCAGGCCGATGACATAGCTGCCGCCCACCACGAACTGGCCGAAGGCCTTGACCATGTGACCGGCGGCATCGGCGCCCTGGTCGCCGGCATAGAGCAGAATTCGCCGGGTGGTGGCCACATTGATGGCCAGACGGAAAAGCGTCACCACCAGCAGCACGGACGGGTAGGAGCTGAACTCCTTGGGGCGGGGCACATACATGCCCACCATGAGGATCACGAGGCTCAGGGTGATGTTCAGGACGATCAGCAGATCGAGCATGAACGCCGGCAGGGGCAGCACCATCACCACCAGCACGATCATGACGAAAATAGGCGCAGCCAGGTCCGACCGCCGGCCGAGGCGGCCCATGAATGGAAGCAGACGGTCTAGAAAGGTCAACATACCGACACCCGCAGGGTCAGGGGCGAGGGGCGTGCCAGAGCGGGCTGTCGGCTGTCAGCTGTCAGCTGTCAGCTCAAGAAGGGCCCGACCCACTTGGGCGGGGGGGGCTGACAGCCCTCGTGGCTATCGGCTGTCAGCTCTCACCTATCAAAAGACAGGACCCGTCCCACATGCAGCGTCCCCGCGGCGCCTTCTTTCACCGAGAGCTGACAGCCGACAGCCAGCGCTGCTCAGCGCTGGATCTTCAGCCCATCCCAGCACTCGGGCGGATGACACCGGCACCGCCAGCCCGCCCAGCTCACCCGCTGGAAGCACACCTCCCCGGGCCAGGGCACCCGGTCCAGCCAGGTCTGCAGGGCCCGCTGGAGGCGCAGGCGCTGCTCGGGCTCCAGGGCCGTGTCGGCCCCCACCCAGGCCCCCGCCCGGCGGGCCTTCACCTCCAGAAGCCGCAGCTCGGACCCCCTGCTGAGCAGCAGGTCGAGCTCCCACCGCCCCAGCTTCTGCCGCCAGGCGACCAGGTCCCAGCCCCTCAGCCAGAACAGCCAGAGCGTCAGCCGCTCCGACCATACCCCCAGGCGCCGCGCCGCCTCACCGCGCCGAGAGCGGGTCATGGCTAGGCCTGAAGGGAGAAAGAAAAAAACTCTCGCAGAGGGGCGCGGAGAAAGCAGAGGCTGCGGAGATTCGTGCCTTTGAGTTCATTCCTCAGCGCCCTCCGCCAACTCTGTGCCCCTCTGCGAGAGTGGTTTTCCTTTCGTGATGTCCCTACTCGTCCCGCCGGGGCAGGAGGAGGCTGCGCTGGACGCGCTCGAGGTTGCCGTGGATGCTGACGATCTTCCAGGCCAGGACCATGGCGTAGCCCAGCCAGACCCAGAGGAGGCGGGGGTCTACCGGGGTGCGCTTGAGGGCGTCGGTGCCCAGGTCCAGCCGCAGGCCCTGGAGATACCAGACCACGACGCCAAAGGCGATGATCAGGTAGCCCCAGCGGATCCAGTAGGGCCGGAGACCTTCCTTCACCTTCCAGCGCAGCAGCAGCCAGCGGTCGAAGCGGTCGCTCTTCTCCTCCGTGAAGTGGAGGGCCAGCAGCTGGTCCACGAGGGGGGCATAGCGGTGCGCCTTCAGCTCCTGGATCTCCTCCTCGCCGTTCACCTTGCGCAGGAAGGCCGAGCGGATCTTGCCGATGCACTCTTCCCAGGGGGCCTCCTCCCGCTGCAGCGAGAGATGCAGGCGCACCAGCCCGACCCAGAGCAGGGCCTGGGCCAGGAGCACCGCCCAGAGGGACATGCCCTGCCAGCCCTGGGTGCGCACGAGATCGAGGAAACGGGTGAGATCCATCCCGGCAGTTTAGCCCAGGGGCCGGGGGGGGCTGGGAACCATGTAACCTGGACAGGGGCTGGACCGAAGCTGGCCCGGGAGGATCGCATGGGCACCGAAGACCTGAAGTCCGCGACGAACTGGGCCAAGGAGCTGGGCGTTCCCGAGAAGAAGCTCAAGGACGCCCTCAAGGCCGCCGGCATCGAGCCCGACGCCAAGAAGGGGGTCTGCGCCTTCTACTCCAAGGCCTCCGCCGAGAAGGCGAAGAAGGGCATCAAGTAGCCGCCTAGACCTTGCTCCAGGGCACTTCCCCCGCCGCCAGGAAGGCCTCGCCGTCCAGGCCCTGGTCCTCGGCGCGCTTGATCAGGTGCTGGAGGGCCTCGGCGGTGGCTTCGGCGTCCTGCAGGGCGCGGTGGGCGCGGGTGTTGGTGATGCCCAGGAACTCACAGAGCTCGCCCAGGCTGCGCCGAGGCAGCTCGGGAATCAGGCGCTTGGCCAGCAGCCGGGTGCAGATGAGGCGGTGCCGACGCCAGACGCCTTCGGGCAGCCAGGCCTTCAGGAAGCTGCCGTCGTAGGGGGCATGGTGGGCCACCCAGACGCGGCCCTCGAGCTGGGGCATGAGCTTCAGGGCCACCTGCTCCCAGGGGGGAGCGCCGGCCAGCATGGGCAGGGAGATGCCGGTGAGCCGCTGGATCTCCTCCGGTAGGAACCCCTGGATGGAGGCCAGGCTGGAGAAGCGGTCCTCGACCACCAGGCCGGAGAGCCGCACTAGGCCCACCTCCGTGATCTCCGAGGGCTGGATGAAGCGGCCATCCTTGCCCCAGCGGGCCTTGGGGCTGCCGCCCGTGGTCTCCAGGTCGATCACCGCGAAGCTCAGCTCCCGTAGGACGGGGGAGCTGGATTCGAGGAGGGGTTGCTGGGTCATGCGCTGACCAGGGTCTTCAGGCCGGACTGGAACAGCACATCCACCTTCTTGCCGATTCGCCGCTGCACACGGCCCAGGCCGAAGGTGGGGTGGTCCATCCAGGCGCCCTCCTCCCAGACCTCGGAGACGCGGTAAGGCCGGGCCGAGGCACCACCCTGCTCCCGGACCAGGGTCTCCTGGAACTGGGCGGTCAGGGAGTTGGGCCGGGCGCCGCCGGTTTTCGCTACGGCCGGAAGGCGCGGGACGCGCGGACTGCGGGCAAGCGGCTCGGGCTTGGCCGCGCGGTACTTGTGAACCGAGCGGCAGTTGCCGCAGATGAGCCGGTCAGGTACGCCTTCGGAGGCGGTCAGCACCTGATGACGGGTCTCCCCACCGCAGCGACCGCAGGGGGCATCCACATCCTGGCCGGCATAGTAGATCTTCATGGCGTGAGACTCCCTGGGCCCTGGCCCGCAGGCTTCGCCAACGTTTCCGACCCTTTGTTCATGCCCACCAGACTAGCAGCCCAGCAGAGCCTTCACGTGGGCCAGCCGCTGTTCCCGCTCCTCGGCCTGGCCGCGCAGCTTGCTCACGGCTGCCTCGGGGGCCTTGGTGATGAAGCTGTCGTCCGCCAGGCGGGCGCGGAGGGGCTCCAGCTCCTTCTCCAGCTTGGCCAGCTCCTTTTCGAGCTTGGCCTGCTCCGCGGCGGGGTCCTTGAGCCCCGCCAGCTCCAGGGCCACGGTGCCGCCCGCCAGCACCGCGACGCTGCGGGTGGGCGAGGTGAGGTCGCCCTGGGTGAAGGTGACGGATTCCAGGCGGGCAATGGACTTCAGGGCCTCCGTGAAGGGCTCCAGCTCCACCAGGGTGGTGAAGGCCGGCACCCGCTTGGCTGGATCCACGCCCTGGTCCGCCTTGAGCCGCAGGAAGGCCGACAGCAGCTCCTGGAAGCGCGGGATAAGGGTGCCATCCCCGCCCTGGATCTTAAGGACTGGCTCATCCACCGGCCAGCTCCGCAGCGCCAGCAGCGGATTTTCCCCCTGAGGTAATCGCGCAGCGATGACTTGCTCATGGATTTCTTCGGTAAGGAACGGAACGAAGGGATGCAGGGCCCGCAGCAGGATGTCCAGGAAGCGCAGGATGGCGGCCTTCTGGCCCGGCGTGCCGCTCACGAGCTGGACCTTGGCCAGCTCGATGTAGGTGGCGCAGAAGTCGTCCCAGACCAGGTGGTAGAGCAGGTCCGAGGCCTCGTGGAACCGGAACTCCTCCAGCGCCTTGGTGACGGCGTGGAGACCCTCCCTCATCTTTTTGATAAGCCAGAATTCGGCTTCGCCGAATTCTGGCTCCGTCTCCAGCGTGATGGACTCATCGAGATTCAATTGGACAAACCGGGATGCATTCCAGAGCTTGTTGCAGAAGTTCCGAGAGGCCTCCAGGCGCGCGGTGCTCATGGCGATGTCCGTGCCCGGCGCGGCCATGATGGCCAGGGAGAAGCGCAGGGCGTCCGTGCCGTACTCCTCCATGACCTCCAGCGGGTCGATGACGTTGCCCTTGGTCTTGCTCATCTTCTGCCCGCTGGCATCGCGCACCAGGCTGTTGAAGTAGACCTTCCGGAAGGGCACCTCGCCCATCCAGGTGAGCCCCGCCATGGCCATGCGCGCCACCCAGAAGAACAGGATGTCGTAGCCCGTGATGAGGACGCTGGTGGGGTAGTAACGCGCCAGCTCCGTGGTCTTCTCGGGCCACCCAAACACACTGAAAGGCCAGAGCGCCGAACTGAACCAAGTATCCAGCGTATCCGGATCCTGAATCAGTTCCCCAGCTCCGCAGGCGCAGCAGGCGGAGGGCGCCTCCATCTCCACATGGAGCTCCCCGCACGTGCCGCAGGTCCAGGCGGGAATGCGGTGGCCCCAGACCAGCTGGCGGCTGATGCACCAGTCCTGGATGTTGGTGAGCCAGTGCTGCCAGACGGCGGCGTGGTGCTCGGGCGTGAACTGGATGGCGCCGGTCTGGACGGCGGTGAGGGCCTTGGCTGCGGCCTCCTTCACATCCATGAACCACTGCTCGCTCACCAGGGGCTCCAGGGCCGCGCCGCTGCGGTCGCTGAGGCTGATCTTGTGGACGTAGTCCTCCACCTTGGCCAGGAAGCCCTGCTCCTCCAGGTCCGCCAGCACGCGCTTGCGGGCCTCGAAGCGGTCCAGGCCGGCGTAGGCGCCCGCTGCGGCGGTCATCTTGGCGTCGAAGCCGATGACGGTGATGGAGTCCAGGTTCAGGCGCTGGCCCGCGGCGAAGTCGTTGGGATCGTGGGCCGGGGTGACCTTCACGCAGCCGGTGCCGAAGGCGGGGTCCACGAAGCTGTCGGCCACCACCGGGATCTGGCGGCCCGTGAGGGGCAGGTTCAGGAACTTGCCCACCAGACTGCCGTAGCGCTCGTCGTCCGGGTGCACGGCCACGGCGGTGTCGCCCAGCATCGTCTCGGGACGGGTGGTGGCCACGATCATGTCGCCGCTGCCGTCCGCCAGGGGGTAGCGCAGGTGCCAGAGCTTGCCCTTGCGCTCCTCGTATTTCACTTCGAGGTCGCTCAGGGCGGTCTGCAGGGCGGGATCCCACTGGATCATGCGGGGGCCGCGGTAGATGCGGCCGGCCTTGTAGCTCTCCACGAAGACGTGGCGCACGGCCTTGTTCAGGGCCGGGTCCAGGGTGAAGCGGTTGCGGGTCCAGTCCACGGAGCAGCCCAGGCGCTTCAGCTGGTGCTCGATGGCGCCCTGGTTCTTGTCCTTCCAGTCCCAGATCCGCTGCTCGAAGGCCGCGCGACCCAGCTTGTGGCGGTCGGTGCCCTCGGCCTTCAGCTGGCGCTCCACCATCATCTGGGTGGCGATGCCCGCGTGATCCGTGCCAGGCACCCAGAGGGCGTCGAAGCCCTGGGCACGCTTGAAGCGCGTCAGCACGTCGTGGAGGGTGTTCACCAGGGCGTGGCCCATGTGCAGGTTGCCGGTGATGTTCGGCGGCGGGATGACGATGGACCAGGGCTCCTTGCCGCTGTCCGGGGCCGCCTCGAAGGCCCGCGAGCTCTCCCACACCGCATACCAGCGCTCCTGGGCGGTCTTGAAGTCGAATGCCTTGTCCATCTCGCGCATGGGAATCCTTGGGGGCCGGGCCGGGCTCTGGGTCGGGAAGGCCGACCCGGAAGACAGAAGACACCAAGGAACCCGGTCAACCGGCGAGCTCTTGGTCCCGAAGCTACCAGTCTACCTGTGGAGTCCGACCGCTTCCAGCGGAGGGCACCCGGCGGCCCTGGAAGCTGAGAGGATGGAGGGGTTCCAGGTGAGCCCCCCATGATCCTTCGAGCCCTTGCCCTTGCGTCGCTGCTGCCGATCTGGCCGGCCGCCGCCGTTTCCCTCGAGGGCCTGATCCTGCCCATCCGCCAGGCCGAGGTCTGCGCCCCCGTGGCCAGCCGCATCCTGGAGCTGAAGGTGGGAGAGGGGCAGGCCGTCACGGCCGGGCAGACCCTGGCCCTGCTCGACGGCAGACTGGAAGAGCTGGAGATGAAGCGGGCCAAGCTGCTGCTTGAGCGACGGGAGTTCGAGGCCAAGAGCACCCAGCGGCTCTATGACAGCCGGATCCTCCCCGAGGCCAAGGCCCTGGAGTCGCGCATCGAGCTGGAGCTGGCCCGACTGCACTACGAGACCGCCGTGGAGCAGGTCCGCCTGCGCACGATCCTGGCCCCCCTGGACGGCGTGGTGGTGGCCCGCAGCCGGGAAGTGGGCGAGTCCGTGTCAACGGCACAGCCCCTCTTCCGCATCCAGGACCTCAGCCGGGTGCTGGTGCAGTGCGCCGTGGCGCCGGAGGCCCTGGGCGCCCTGAAGCCCGGGCAGAAGCTCAAGGTGCGGATGCTGCCTCTCGTCTCGGAGGAGAGCTTCGAGGGCGAGGTGGTCCTCGTCACCGCCTGCGCCGACAGCGAGGGCAAGGTGCAGGTGAAGGTGGTGGTGGAGAACCCCGAGCGCCGCCTCCGCCCGGGCCTGCGGGCCCAGGTGGAGCTGCCTTAGGCGGCAACGGGCAACCACTCTCGCAGAGGATGCGGAGATGGCTGAGGTTCGCAGAGAACAGCGGGTAACCCCCAGCCCTCAGTGCCCCTCCGCTCCCCTCGTCTCTTCTCTGCGAGAGTGGTTGCTTTCCCATGAGCGTGCGGAGAATACACAGGAAGTGGGGTTGGCGTGTCTTGGTTACTCCCCTGAATTCCCGGATGATCCTTATTTTTTTCCGGCGCCTAATCCCCGTCGCTGCGCTCCCACACTTCTTCCCACTCCAGGTCGGTCCACCACTCCATCTCGAGGCCGTCGCAGGTCTTGCCGTAGGAGGGGCAGGCGATGCAGCCGTCGCCCCGGTGGACCTCGGCATCATGCTCCGGGGGGTAGCGCAGGACCAGGTCCAGACCCGCTTCCCGGGCCGCCTGCTCGGTATCGGTCATGGGGCGGCTGGGCAGGTCCAGGACGTGAAAGCGCCGCAGCCGCTCCTGGCTCTCGGGGAACATGACGGAGTTCTCGGCATCGATGTGCTGCCAGAGCGAGCGGGTGTAGGCCACCGCGAGCTCCTGCAGGCGCAGACGGTCCGCCTCGGCGGCCAGGGGGCTGTCCAGCAGCTCCGCCAGCCCGTCCAGCAGGCCGCCCATGCGGTGGTGCTCGCCGGTGAGGGCGGGGATGGGGCCGCGCTCCGCGGGCAGCTCAGCCCGCTCCACCAGGGCCCGGAAGAGGACGGCCTCCTCCTTGTCGTGGTGGAAGGTGCCGGCGTAGTGGCGGAAGAAGGCCAGGAACCGCGCGCCATCCGTCGTATCGCCGCCGCCGGCGAGGCGGGCGGTCACGAAGGCGCGGAGGGAACCCAGCACCTGCTCGATGAGGTCATGTTCGGCGTGGAGGTCGTCGATCAGCTGCATGCTCAGGCCCTGACCGCGGCGCCTTCCACCCGCATCCCCAGGGACTGGAGCAGCCACTGGTCGTGGTCCAGGCCGGGGCCGGGGGTGGTCAGCAGCTTCTCGCCGGTGAAGATGCTGTTGGCGCCCGCGAAGAAGCAGAGGGCCTGCAACTCGTCGCTCATCTGGGCGCGCCCGGCGCTGAGCCGGATGCGGCTCTTGGGGAACAGGATCCGGGCCGTGGCGATCATGCGCACCAGTTCGAGGGGGGGCAGGGGATCGACGTCCGCCAGGGGCGTGCCGTCCACGGCCACGAACTGGTTGATGGGAATGCTCTCAGGCGCGGGCTCCAGCTCCGTGAGCTCCTGGAGGAAGTGGATGCGCTGGTCGACGGTCTCGCCCATGCCGACGATGCCCCCGGAGCAGACCTCCAGGCCCGCGGCGCGCACGGCGGCGATGGTCTCCAGGCGCTCGTCGAACTTGCGGGTGGAGATGATGGTCTCGTAGAAGTCGCGGCTGGAGTCGATGTTGTGGTTGTAGACCTGGCAGCCGGCCGCCTTGAGGCGCTCGGCCTGGGGTACGTTGAGCATGCCGAGGGTGACGCAGACCTCCATGCCCAGGCCCGAGACGCCCTGCACCATCTCCAGGACCGCATCGAAGTTGGCGTCGTCCTTCACCTCGCGCCAGGCGGCGCCCATGCAGTAGCGGGTGGAGCCCGCGGCCTTGGCCTCGGCGGCGCCGGCCAGCACCTTGGCGACGTCCTTGAGGGGCTCGACCTTGAGGGCGGTTTGGTAGCGGGCGCTCTGGGGGCAGTAGGCGCAGTCCTCGGGGCAGGCGCCGGTCTTGATGGAGTCCAGGGTGCAGAACTGGATCTCTTCTGCGTTCCAGTGCTGCCGGTGGGCCGTAGCCGCCCGGTAGAGGAGCTCCGGCACAGGCAGGTCGTGGATGGCTCGGATGGCAGCAGCGGTCGGGGACATGGGGCGCTCGCAAAGGGCCTATTCTACCCCGGACCCGGCCCCTCCCGGTCCAGGTTGAGCCGGTAGCCCACGCTGGGCTCCGTGAGCAGGTGGCAGGGCCGGGCGGAGTCCGGCTCGACCTTCCGGCGCAGCATGCCCATGTAGATGCGCAGGTAGTGGGTGTTGCCTTCGCCGCCGGGACCCCAGACCTCCGCCAGCAGCTGGGCGTGCGTGGCCACCTTGCCATTGCGCCGGGCCAGGGCCTCCAGCAGCCGGTACTCCATGGCCGAGAGCTTCACGGGAAGACCGGCCTGGGTCACTTCCCGGCTCTCCAGGTCCACGCGCAGGCTGCCGCTGGTCAGGATGGGCCGGGGCACCTCGGCGGGAATGGTGTGGCGGAGGGCCACCCGCAGGCGGGCCAGGAGCTCCGCGGCGCCGAAGGGCTTGGCCAGGTAGTCGTCAGCGCCCAGGTCCAGGGCGCGCACCTTGTCCTTCTCCTGGTTGCGGGCGCTGAGGATCACCACGGGCTTGCGGCTCCAGGCCCGCAGCTCGCGCAGCACCGCCATGCCGTCCAGGTCGGGCAGGCCCAGGTCCAGCAGCACCAGGTCCGGGTTGTGGCTCCGGGCCAGGGCCAGGCCCTCCGTGGCCGTGGCGGCGCAGAGCACCTGGTAGGACTGGCCGGTGAGGGTGGGGATGAGGAACCGGCGCAGGGGCTCTTCGTCCTCGATGAGCAGGATGAGCGGCTGGTTCACAGGCCCCCCTCGGGCGCCACCGGCGGGAGGCCGTCCATGGGCAGGGCCAGGCAGAAGGTGGTGCCTCCGCCCGGCCGGTCCTGGGCCTGGATGGTGCCCCCGTGGGCCTGCATGATGGCCTTGCAGATGGCCAGCCCCAGCCCCACGCCACCCTCGCCGGCGCCGGGCAGCCGGAAGAACTTGTCGAAGACCCGCTCCCGAAAGGCTGCGGGAATGCCGGGGCCGCGGTCCGCGACCTCCAGGTGCAGCCATTCGGGATCGCTCCAGGCCCGCAGGCTCACCGCCTCGCCCGGCGCATGCCGCTGGGCGTTGGCCAGCAGGTTGAGGAGCACCTGCTCCAGCAGGGCCGCGTCGAAGGGGGCCAGGGCCAGCTGCTCCGGCAGCTCCACCTCCACGGGCAGGGCCCCAAGGCGGCGCTCCAGGCGGCCCAAGGCCGAGCCCAGGACTTCCTCCAGGGGCTGCCACTCCTTCTGCACCTGCACCGCGCCGCTCTCCAGCCGGGTGAGGTCCAGCAGGTTCCCCAGCAGGTGGGCCAGGCGCTCGCTCTCGTCCTGGATCATGGCCAGCAGGTCGCGGCGGGTGGCCTCCGGCACCTCGCCGGGCAGCAGCAGGCTGCTGGCGGCGCCATGGATGGCGGCCAGCGGGGTCCGTAGGTCGTGGCCGATGGCTCCCAGCAGGGTGCTGCGCATGCGCTCGGTCTCGTTCTGCACCTGGGCGCGCCGAGCCTCCTCCAGCCAGCGCAGGCGCTCCAGGGCCAGGGCGATCTGGACGGCGAAGGCCTTCAGCAGCTCCCAGGTCCGGGGCGGCAGGCCCTGCACGGCCTCCGTGCTGATGCGGAGGACGCCCTCGCTGCGGTCGGTGCCCGTGAGCGAGAGGCAGGTGGCCTCCCCCACCGGCAGGGGCTCGAGGGGGTCCCCCAGACGCTCGCCCTCGGCCAGTCGGGCCAGCAGGTCCGGTGGGGACGGCAGACCCTCGGGGACCGCGGGGCCCGGCAGCACCGCCCAGCCGTCGCCCTCCGGGAACAACAGCGAGGCCTGGGCCTTGAAGACGCGCTGGATGTGCTCCGCAGCGGTCTGGGCGATCTCCTCGCGGGTGAGGCTGCGGGCCAGGGCCCGGCCCAGCAGATAGAGCGAAGCCGTGTGCAGCTCCCGGCGCTTCACCACCTGGGCCTGCTGCCGGAGCCGACGCATGAGCCCGACCACGAGCTGCGCTGCGAACAGCATCAACAGGAAGAACAGCAGGTTCGGCCAGTGGTTGGGGGCCGGCTGGAAGCGCGGAGTCTCCAGCAGGAAGTTGTAGAGCAGGACACTCATGACCGCGGCGAGCACCCCCAGGCGGGCGCCCCAGCGGTGGCCGATGAAGGTGACGCCCAGCAGGTAGACGGGCAGGACCAGCGAGAGGCTGCCCTCGCGCGGCACCAGCCAGGCCAGGCCCGTGGCGGTGGCCAGCACCAGCAGGGCGCCGACCATGGCGCTGAAGTCAATGCTGCCGCCGTCCTGGGCGGAGAGCTCGTGCCGGTCCTCCAGCACCACGAGTTCGGTGTCGAGGCCCCGCCGCTGCAGCTCATCCGCCGTCGAGTGGCCCAGGCGCGCCCAGGGCCAGCGGTCCCTGGAGCGGCCCAGCACCAGGGCCTGGGCCCGGTTCCGGCGGCAGAGCTCCGCGAGACCCTGGGCGAGGGTGGGCGCCTCCACCCGCTGCAGCGTGGCCCCCAGCCGCTGGGCCTCCTGCAGCCAGACCTGGATCTGCTCCGCGTCCTCGGCCGCGGTGCCGGGGCCCCGGTCCACGAAGGCCGCGATCCAGGGCGCCGAGCGCTCCCGCGCCAGCAGGAAGCCCGCCTGGATGAGGCGCAGCGCATGGGCCTCCGAGCCGAGGGCCACGAGGATGGGGCGGGTGCCGGAGGACGAATCCATGAGAGATCCAGAGTAGGGGCCGCGCATAAAAAGCGCATAAAAAGTCCGGGGGGCAGCCCCGGATCACCCCCACAGTTCTGCATACTTCCAGCCGGGAAGCTATTCACGATTCGGAGGTAGCCTGATGACACCCATGCCGCTCAATGTGGGCAACACCGCGTTCATCCTGCTCTGCGCGAGCCTGGTGATGCTGATGACGCCGGGCCTGGCCTTCTTCTACGGCGGCCTGGTCGGCCGTAAGAACGTGCTGACCATCATGACCCAGAGCTTCGTGTCCCTGGGCTGGACCACGGTCCTCTGGTTCGCCTTCGGCTACTCCATGTGCTTCGGCCCCACCTGGCACGGCATCGTGGGGGATCCCACCCACTACGCGTTCCTCAAGGGCATCACCCTGCACACCATGTACACGGGCAACGACGCGGGCATTCCGCTGATCGTGCACGTGTCCTACCAGATGATGTTCGCGATCATCACCCCGGCGCTCATCACCGGCGCCTTCGCCAATCGCGTGACCTTCAAGGCCTACTTCTTGTTCCTCACGGGCTGGCTGGTCTTCGTCTACTTCCCCTTCGTCCACATGGTCTGGAGTCCCGAGGGCATCCTGGCGAAGTGGGGCGTCCTGGACTTCGCGGGCGGCATCGTGGTGCACAACACCGCAGGCGTGGCGGCCCTGGCCTCCATCCTCTACGTGGGCCGCCGCAAGGTGGTGGAGAACACCCCCCACAACGTGCCGCTCATCGCGCTCGGCACCGGGCTGCTTTGGTTCGGCTGGTACGGCTTCAACGCAGGCTCCGAGCTGAAGGTGGACGAGATCACCGCCAGCGCCTACCTGAACACGGACATCGCCGCCTCCTTCGCCGCCGCCACCTGGATGCTGGTGGAGTGGATGAACGCCCACCAGCCCAAGTTCGTGGGCCTGCTCACCGGGGCCGTGGCCGGCCTGGCCACCATCACCCCCGCGGCGGGCTACGTCTCCCTCAGCACCGCGGCCCTCATCGGCATCCTGTCCGGCGTGATCTGCTACTACGCCGTGGCGCTGAAGAACCGCCTGGGCTGGGACGATGCGCTGGATGTCTGGGGCGTCCACGGCGTGGGCGGCTTCATCGGCGTCATCTTCCTGGGGATCTTCGCCTCCAAAGCCTGGAACCCGGCGGGCTCCGACGGCCTCCTCCTGGGCAACGTGGGGTTCTTCGGCAAGCAGTGCGCGGCCGTGGCCATCTCCTCGGTGTGGGCCTTCGTCTTCACCTATGGGTGGCTCTGGATCATCGACCGGATCACCCCGGTGCGGGTGACCTCCGCTGCCGAGGTGACGGGCCTGGATGAGGTCCTGCAGGGCGAAGAGGCCTATCCGCAGGGTCTGTAATAACGCGCCACGGCGGGTCGTAAGTAGGCGACCTTGGCATCGTAATTCATCTGCAGCGGTCTGTGGGGTGATCGGGCAAACCGGCGTTTCTGGGCTTGGTCTGTCCTATTGGATGGGGGTAGCCCGAAGCTGGACCCATGCGTGCTAGATTGGGATTCTTCCGCACGCAGACCCAGCCAGGAGTGCCTTTGGCCGTCAGTCCCGACCACTCAGCGCCCGTCACCGCCTTGTCCCGCGAGCAGCGGATCCGGCTGTATCGGAACATCTACGCCGCCCGCAGGATCGACGACAAGGAGATCCTCGGGAAGCGCCAGAACAAGGTCTTCTTCCAGATCAACGGCGTGGGCCACGAGGCCGTGCAGGCTGCGGCGGCCATGGTGTTCCGCCCGGGCCACGACTGGTTCTTCTTCTACTACCGGGACCGCGCCCTGGCCTACGGTCTGGGCTACACGGCCCGGGAGATGTTCCTCGGCTCCGTGGGCGCGGGCGCGGACCCCGCCAGCGGCGGCCGCCAGATGCCCAGCCACTGGGGGCACAAGGACCTGAACATCTTCACCACCTCCAGCCCCACGGGCAGCCAGCTGCTCCAGGCCGTGGGCGCCGCGGAGGCGGTGCTCCGGGCCGAGCGGATCGGTCTGCTCGAGCGCCTCGGCATCCACTCGGACGAGGTGGTGCTGACCAGCACCGGGGACGGCACCTGCAGCCAGGGTGAGTTCTGGGAGGCCGTCAGCAACGCTGTGAACCTGAAGGCGCCGGTGATCTTCCTGGTGGAGGACAACGGCTACGCCATCAGCACGCCCACGGAGGTGCAGTACTCCGGCGGCAACGTCGCCGCCCTGCTGCAGGGCTACGCGGCCCAGGGCCTGCTGATCCTGGATGAGGTCGACGGCTGCGATCCCCTGGCCAGTTTTGCGGCACTCCAGGCCGCTGCGGACTACGCCCGCGCCCGCCGGGGCCCGGCCCTGGTGCGGGCCAAGACGATCCGCCCCTACAGCCACTCGCTCTCCGATGACGAACAGGCCTACAAGTCGAAGGCGCTGCGGGAGGCCGAGGCCCTCCTCGATCCCGTGACCAACTACGCCCAGCAGCTGGTGGCCTGGGGGGACCTCACCGAGGCAGAGCTCGCCGCCCTCAAGGAAGAGGTCCAGGCCGAGATCAACGCCGCCTGGGAGGGCGCCGAGACCGCACCGGGCCCCGCGTCCGGCAGCTACTATCGGCACCTCTACAGCGAGGCAGTGGACCCCACGGACCCGGCCTTCGACACCGAGTCCGCCGCCGGGGACCAGGTCACGGGCACCAAGACCATGCTCGACCTGATCAACGCCACGCTGAAGCACGAGATGGCGCGGGACAGGCGAATCCTGGTGTTCGGCGAGGACGTGGCCGATGTCAGCCATGACGACAACGCCGAGGAACTCAAGGGCAAGGGTGGTGTGTTCAAGGCGACCCACGGCCTGCAGAAGAAGTTCGGCCAGGACCGCGTCTTCAATACCCCCCTGGCCGAAGCCACCATCGTGGGCCGGGCCATCGGGCTTGCCGTGCGCGGCTTCAAGCCCGTGGTGGAGATCCAGTTCTTCGACTACATCTGGCCCGCCATGCAGCAGCTGCGCGACGAGCTGGCCAACATCCGCTGGCGCTCCAACGGGGCCTTCGCCTCGCCCATGGTGGTCCGGGTGCCCATCGCCGGCTACCTCATGGGCGGCGGCACCTACCACAGCCAGTGCGGGGAGAGCATCTTCACCCACATCCCGGGCCTGCGGGTGATCTGCCCCAGCTCCGCGCTGGACGCGGCTGGCCTGCTGCGGACCGCGATCCGCTGCCAGGATCCCGTGCTGTTCCTGGAGCCCAAGCACCTCTACCGGCAGACCCACAACAAGGGCAACGATCCAGGCCCGGACTTCATGATCCCCTTCGGCAAGGCTCGCACTGTGCGCGAGGGGTCGGACCTGTCCGTCATCACCTTCGGCAACACGGTCCACCGGGCCGTCCAGGCCGCCCGGGAGGCCGAGAAGGAGGGCCTCTCCGTGGAGATCATCGACCTCCGCTCCCTCAATCCCTACGACTGGGAGGCCATCGAGCGCACGGTGAAGAAGACGCACCGGGTACTGGTGGCCCACGAGGACACCCTGGCCTGGGGCTACGGCGCGGAGCTGGCCGCGCGCATCGCCGACGAGCTGTTCTTCCACCTGGACGCCCCCGTGCGCCGGCTGGCGGCCAAGGACACCTGGGTGGCCTACAATCCCGCCCTGGAAGACGAGATCCTGCCCCAGCCCAAGGACTTCCTGGAGGCCTACCGCCGGCTGGCGATTGTCTAGATAATTTACTGGAAACCCTGTTTCGACCGATATCCTCCATATCAACAGCCGGAGGTGTCATGAGAGTCGTGTCGATCGCCCTTTTCCTAGCCGCCAGCACTGCCTTTGCCCAGCTGGGCGCACCCTACAGCGCCCCGGCAGGGCCTGAGCGGACCTGGACCCTGGGGGCCCAGACGTTTGGACCCACGCTGACGGGCCACTTCCAGGGCAAGCAGGATGGCCAGCCCATCCTGGTGGACCTGGACGCGGATCTTGGCCTGGCGAAGGACAAGGCCACGGCGGGTTTCTTTGTGGACTACCAGGGACCCCGCTTCGCCCTCCAGGTGTCCAGTGGCACCGCGGAATACCTGGGTGACCGCGTGGTGAACCGGGTTGTGACCATCAACAATGTTTCCTATGCCATCGGTAGCCGGGTCCAGTCCCGCGTCAAACTCGCGGCCGTGGACGGCACCTGGACCATCAAGTTTGTCAGCGACCCCACGGGCTGGCTGGGTCTGGACCTCGGGGTCAAGTCCTGGACCCTCGACATGGACGCGGCGGGCACCTTGCCGCTGCCTGCTCCCCAGACCGTGACCCGAGCCAGCACCCGCGTGACCGTGCCCATTCCGCAGATTGGCCTGTCCGGTGGTTCTCACGGCTACAACGGTGCCGTGGAAGCCAAGGCCTACGTGCACTACCTGGCCTACAAGCAGGCCAAGTACACACTGATGGGCGCGGATGTCCGGGTGTTTCCGGTCAAGTGGTTCGGGCTGCGGGCCTTCTATGAGGGCGGCAAGTTCGACGTACCCAAGGGCTCCGTGAAGGATGACCTGGAGTTCGTGCTGGAGTGCAAGGGCGTCGGCCTGGGTGCCGTGGTCCGGTTTTAAAAAGTCTGAACTTCCCTAAAAAAAGAGATAGACGAAGCCAATTCTGTCATGCTGATCCCCGTGACCCGTCAAGGGCGGACCTCACATATACGCTTTGACGGCCTTGTCTGGGGAAAGTCATCGCATCATCATCACCAGACTATCTGCAGGAATACCGTCATGGCTCAAGGCACCGTCAAGTGGTTCAACGCCGAGAAGGGCTTTGGTTTCATCACCCCCGATGAGGGCGGCGCTGATCTCTTTGTCCACCACACTGCTATCCAGGGCGGCGGCTTCCGCACGCTGGACGAGAACCAGCGCGTCAGCTTCGAAGTCGCCCAGGGCCAGAAGGGCCCCCAGGCCACCAACGTCCAGAAGCTCTAGAGCCTCTGCCATCCAACGAAAAGGCGGCCTCCGGGCCGCCTTTTTTGGGTTCTTCCGGGATATCTGGGATGCCAACGCTCCCTGGATTCATCCAGCTCGTGGGGGAAGGGCAACCACTCTCGCAGAGGATGCGGAGAGGGCTGAGGTTCGCAGAGAACAGCGGCTAACCCGAAGCCCCCAGCGCCCCTCCGCTCCCCTCGTCTTTTCTCTGCGAGAGTGGTTGCTTTTCCCTGAGCGCGCGGAGCTGAAGGCTAGTGGTGCCCGTGGTTGTCCACGGGGGCGGCCTTGCCGATGAACTCGGCCTTCCGGCCGAGGAAGATGACCCAGAGACCGTAGGCGGCCAGGCTGGCCACACCGATGGCGAAGAAGCCGGGCAGGGCCTTCGCCAGGCCCGGGTTCCGGAAGCTGAGCAGACCCAGGGCCGCGCCGAAGAGTCCCATCAGGATCAGCAGCAGGCCCCAGCGGCTCGCGGCCACGGGATTCTGGGTGATCTCCTCGGGCAGGGTGCCGAGGGGGTTCTTCACTTCCCCGGCCACGTGGGTGCCCTGGAAGAGCAGGACGGCAAAGAGGATGAAGTAGAACACCAGGAAGATCATGGGCGGTCTCCAGAAGCTCCAGGATCGCATGAATGCTGGTTTCATGGGATCGGAAGCAGGTTCTGAAATCCGGGGCTTGACTGTTTCAAACGATCGATTAACACTTAAAAATGGATTGATCACTCGATTGATTATCGCCCCTGAGGTCTTCATGGCTCCTTCCCCTCCCCCCCAGGACACCCGCTCCCGGCTCATCGAGTCCGCCATCCTTCACTTCGCCGCCAAGGGCTACGATGGGACCGGCATCCGTGAGATCGCCAAGGGAGCCAAGGCCAACTCGGCCCTGGTGACCTACCACTTCTGCGGCAAGGAGGGCCTCTTCCTGGAAGCCCTCAAGGCCGTGTTCTCCCGCAAGACCTCGCCCCTCACCGGCCTGCAGCCCCCCCTCCCGGCGGACGCCCCCGGGGCCAGGCAGGCGGCCCTGGAAGGGCTGCAAGCCTACCTCCGGGCCTTCATCACCGAGCTGATGTTCTGTGATGCCAGGGATCCCCTGGATGAGGCCGCCATGGTGCTCATGGCCCGGGAGATGCAGTCCCCCAGCGAGGCTGCGGCGCCGGTGCTCATGGCCCACATCGAGCCCTACGTGACCTACCTCATGGCCTGCCTGTCGCAGCTGCGTCCGGACCTGGACGAGGAGGCGCTCTTCCTCATGGGGAACAGCATCCAGGGGCAGGTCCTGCACTTCCGGAACTCCCTGGGGATCATCCGGCTGCTCCGGGGCAACCCGGCCTTCCCCGAGAACCTGGAGAAGCTCATCCAGCACTTCATAGATTTCAGCCTGCGGGGACTCGGCGTCCCTGAGGCCTTCCCGCAGCCGAGGAACTGACATGCTCCTGCTCTCCCCACCTGCTCTCCAGGCGCCGCCCTCCGCCGCGCCCACCCCCGTTTCCCTGGACCTGTCCACTGCCCTCAGCCGCGCCCGGGAGGAGAATCCGCTGCTTCGCGCCGCGAGGGCCCGGGTGGAGGAGCGCCGGGGGCTCATCACCACCACCCGCGCCGACGCCCTGCCGCAGCTGTCCCTTGTCGGGGACTTCACCCGGACCCGGGACGTCTCCATGCTCAACAGCAGCTTCGCGGACCTGGCGCCCCAGTTCGGCTTCCCCGTCTCGAGCCTGGTGGGTGCCCGCAGCGTCTACACCAGTCAGGCCAGCCTGACGCAGCCCCTCTTCTACTGGGGCAAGCTGGGCACCGCCGTGGACATCGCCCGCATGGGCGAGACCGAGGCGACTCTGGCCTACACAACCTCGGAGCTGGACGTACTGCACGGCGTGGCCAGGGCCTACCTGGGCGTGCTGGTGGCCCGGGCCGAGCGCGAGGTCATCGCCAGCCGCCGCCGCACCGCCGAGCAGTTTGTGGCGGACATGAAGGCCAAGCTGGAGGCCCAGACCGCCACGGAGCTGGACCGCATCCGCGCCGAGAGCGAGTTTCTGGCCGTGATCCCCGAGGCCCTCCAAGCCGAGGCCAACCTGCAGCGGGCCCTGGAGGTGCTGAACGGCCAGCTGGGCCTGGATCCCAAGGCCCCCCTCAGCCTGGCCGAGCTGGGCCGGCCCGAGGCCGCCGCCCGGCCCACCGGCGCCGAGCGCAGCGAGCTGGCCCAGCTCAAGCAGCAGGAGGCGATGTACCGCGCCAACGAGAAGATCATCACCTCGGACCTGCGGCCGAAGTTCGACCTCAACGCCACCTACGGCTATCAGGCCGCCAAGACCGACAACCTGTTCAAGGAGCCCTACGACACCTGGCGGGTGAGCGTCACGATGAAGTTCCCGATCTTCGATGGGCTGCGCAGCTCCGGCAAGCGGGCCCAGAACACGGCCCAGCTCGAGCAGGTGAGGCAGGTCCGCATCGACCGGGAGCGGAGCATCGCCATCGAGCAGAGCAGCGCCGACCGCGAGCTGGAGAAGGCCGCGGCCATGGACGAGGCGGCCCGCCGCGCCCACGACGCCACGGTGGAGGCCCTGCGCATGAGCCGCGAGTCCTTCGACCAGGGCCTCATCACCTCGCTCGATCTCCTGCAGGCGGAACGCGCGGAGCGCCAGGCCGAGAGCCAGCGCCGCCGCGCCGAGCTGGGCCTCTGGTCCGCCCGCTTCGACCAGCGCCGCGCCCTCGGCCTGCCCCCGCTCTGATCCCTGCCCCTCGCCGCCAAGACTCTGAATAAGGAACCACGACATGCGCGCCAATACCCTCCTCTACATCCTGATCCCGGTGGTCCTCATCGCGGGCGCCGCCACCTACCACCGCACCCAGCGCAACACCGAGCTGAACCACCAGACCAAGGTCAAGGCCGAGGGCCTGCTGGCGGTGACGCTGGTGCCGGTGGAGGAACACACCTTCCGCCCCGCCGTGCCCTTCACCGGCAACCTGCTGGCCGTGAACCGCGCCGAGCTCAAGGGCGAGGTCACGGGCCGCATGACCCGCGTGGCCGTCCAGGAAGGCGACACGGTGGCCGCCGGTGCCCTGCTGGGCGCCCAGGACGAGGACGACTACCTGCTGGGGGTGCAGGCCGCCGAGGCCCAGCTGACCCAGGCTCGGGCCCAGGCCCTGCAGGCCCAGCGGGACAACGACCGCGCCATCTCGCTGCTGGAGAAGCGCAGCATCACCAAGCAATCGGCCCAGCAGGCCGAGACCGCCTCCAACGCCACCCGGGCCGCTGTCCAGGCGGCGGAGAGCAACCTGGGCCTCGCCCGGCTCCGCCTGAAGAAGGCCCGCATCGTGGCCCCCTTCGCGGGCCAGGTGGCCCGGCGGCTGGTCCAGCCCGGCGAGATGCTGAACCCCGGCCAGCCCGCCTTCGAGGTGGTGGACAACCGCAAGCTGGAGATCCAGGCCAACCTCTCGGCCGAGGTCATGGGGCTTGTGAAGCCCGGGCTCTCGGTCACCTTCCGCACGGCCGGCATCGGCTACCCGGTGGCGGGCACGCTCACCCAGGTGAGCCCCTCCCTGTCGGCGGACGGGCGCACCCTGCGTGTCCGCATTGAAGTCCCGAATCCCGACGGCCAGCTCAAGGGCGGCCTCTTCGTGGAGGGCGTTATCCTCGGCCAGGGCGAGGTGAAGCTGCCCGCCCTGCCGGCCACCCTCCTCAAGGCGGAGAGCGGCGACGCTGAGCTGTTCGTGGCCCAGGAGGGGGTGGCCCATCGCCGCAAGGTGTCTCTGGGGGTCGAGCAGAACGGCTTCCGCCCCGTCCAGGGCCTGGGCCTGAAGGACCTAGTCATCGATGGCGGCAAGGACCTGGTGGGCGAAGGCACGCGCCTGCAGGTCATGACCCCAGCTGTCGGGGGGAAGTGAGATGTTCCTTTCCGATTTCTCCATCCGACGGCCCGTCTTCACCGTCTGCATCATGCTGGCCCTGGTGGTGCTCGGCCTCTTCTCGGTGAAGGGCCTGGGCATCGAGCAGTTCCCCAACACCGACCTCCCCATCATCACGGTCTCCATCATCTATCCCGGCGCCAGCCCCGAGTCCGTCAAGCAGGACGTGGTCAAGCGGGTGGAAGAAGCGGTCAATCCCCTGGAGGCGATCAAGGAGATCAGCTCCACCAGCCAGGAGGGGCTTGGGACGCTCCTGATCCAGTTCCAGCTCGGCCGCGACATCGACAAGGCGCTGGATGACGTGCGCACCAAGATCGGCCAGATCCGCCGCACCCTCCCGAACAACATCGAAGAGCCCGTCATCTCCAAGTTCGACCCGGCCCAGCTCCCCGTGCTCTCGCTGGTGCTGAAGCCGGATGCCAAGCACACGACCATGAATGACCGGGAACTCACCCGCATCGCCGATGACTTCCTCAAGCGCCGCCTCGAGAATGTGAGCGGTGTCGGCAAGGTGGAAGTGGCGGGCGGCAGCACCCGGGAGATCCTCATCCAGGTGGATCCCCAGGCGCTGGAATCCCGGGGTCTCTCGCTGAACGCGGTGATGAGCACCCTGGGCAACGACACGACCGCCATCCCCAGCGGGAGCCTGCTCCAGGGCCGGCGCGAGGTGTCCGTGAAGGTGGATGCCAAGGCCAAGTCCGTGGATGACTTCCGCCATGTGGTGGTGGGCAACAAGCTGGGCCGCCCCATCGAGCTGCAGGAGGTGGCCACGGTGGTCGACGGCGTGAAGGAGCGCCGCAGCCTGGCCCGCCTGGATGGCCGGGACGTGGTGGCCCTGGAGCTGCAGCGGCAGACCGGCGGCAACACGGTGGCCATGGTGACCGCGGTGCGGAAGACCCTCTCCAGCCTGCAGCCGGAGCTGGAGAAGCAGGGCGTGGAGGTGGTGACGGCCCGCGACAACGCGCGCTTCATCTCCGACAGCGTGGATGACGTGAAGATGTCCATCTACCTGGGCGGCCTGCTGACGGTGATCATCGTCTTCTACTTCCTGAAGAGTTGGCGCTCCACCCTCATCACCAGCCTCACCCTGCCGGTGTCCGTGATCTCCACCTTCATCATCATGAAGGCGCTGAACTTCACCCTGAACACCATGACCTTGATGGGCCTCAGCCTGGCTATCGGCATCCTCATCGACGACGCCATCGTGGTCCGGGAGAACATCACCCGGCACGCGGAGATGGGCAAGGACCATGTCTCCGCCGCCCGGGACGGCACGGCCGAGATCGGCCCCGCGGTCATCGCCACCACCCTGTCGATCCTGGCGGTGTTCGTGCCGGTGGCCTTCATGGGCGGCATCGTGGGCAAGTTCTTCTTCCCCTTCGGCATCGTCGTGGCCTTCGCCGTGGCGGTCTCGCTCTTCGTGAGCTTCACCCTGGATCCCATGCTCAGCGCTGTCTGGCCCGATCCCGAGCACGAGAAGAGCGCCGACGCCCACGTGCACTACCAGGGCAGGAACCTGATCATGCGCAGCGTGGAGGCCTTCAGCCGCATGCTGGACAGCTGGGAGGTCTTCTACAAGACCGCCATCGAGTGGGCCCTGAACCACCGCAAGACTGTCATGGCCTTGGGCTTCGGCAGCTGGGTGCTGGCCATGATGCTGATCGGGCTGCTCGGCAACAACTTCATGCCTGATTACGACCGTGGCGACCTGGCGGTGACCTTCAAGGCCGAGCCGGGCTCCAGCCTCGAGACCACGCGGCAGAAGGCCGAGGCCATCGAGGCCATCATCAAGGCCACCCCCGGTGTGGAGCTGGCCTACACCACCATCGGCACGGGCCTCAACGGGACCATCAACTCCGGCAACATCTACGTGAAGCTGAAGGAGGGCCGCCGCCCCCACCACATCCCGATCCGGCGCCAGCTCCGGGAGGCCTTCCGGGGCCTGCCCGGGGTCGAGACCACCGTGGGCACCGTCAATGACTTCGGCCAGCAGTCCCCCATCATGATCGCCGTGCAGGCCCCGGACCGGGAGTCCGTGATCCGCGCAGTGCCCCTGGTGAAGGAGGCCCTGCGGTCCGTGCCCGGAGCCGTGGACATCAGCACGAGCCTGGACAGTGGCAAGCCCGAGCTGCGGCTGGTGGTGGACCGCAAGGCCGCCTCGGACCTGGGCGTGAGCCCCTCCGCCGTGGCCCGGATGGTGCGCCCCCTCGTGGATGGCGAGAAGGTGGCCAAGTACGAGGACGAGACCGGCGAGCAGCGGGACGTGCGCGTCCGCCTCGCCGACCAGGAGCGGCGCCTCTCGACCCAGCTGGCCAACCTGACCGTGGAGAGCACCAAGGACCTCGGCGGCGGGAAGCATCCCCTCATCCGCCTGAACCAGGTGGTGCGCTTCGAGGAGGGCATCGCCCCCGCCAAGCTGCAGCGGCACGACCTCATGGAAGAAGTGGAGGTCAACGCCAACTTCGAGGGGGCCACCCTCGGCGAAGTGAGCGCCGGCGCCGCCAAGAAGGTCGAGGCCCTCAAGGCCAGCGGGAAACTGCCCGAGGGCCTGCGCGTGGAGTTCCTGGGCCAGACCCGGGACAGCAAGGAGACCGCCGGCTACATGGGCCAGTCCCTGCTCCTCGCCGTGTTCTTCATCTACTTCGTGCTGGCCAGCCAGTTCGAGAGCTTCAAGCTGCCCATCACCATCATGCTCAGCCTGCCGCTGTCCATGGTGGGCATGGTCATGATGCTGCTGGTCACCGGCGACAACATGTCCATGATGACCAGCATCGGCATGATCCTGCTCATGGGGCTCGTGACCAAGAACGCGATCCTGCTGGTGGACCACGCCCTGCACCTGGAGCGCGAGGAAGGCATCTCCAGGCGCCAGGCCATCATCCGGGCCGGCACCGTCCGGCTGCGGCCCATCCTCATGACCAGCTTCGCCATGATCGGCGGCATGCTGCCCCTGTTCCTGGCGCTGGGCGCCGGCGCGGAGATGCGCGCCCCCATGGCGCGGGCCGTGGTGGGTGGGCTCATCACCTCCACCATGCTGACCCTCATCGTGGTGCCGGTGTTCTTCGAGATCCTGGAGGACATGAGCCTGGCCAAGGCCTGGGCCTGGAGCCGGCGTCGCCTCGGCCTGACGGTGGCCGAGCCGGACCGCGTCCCGCCCCTGGCGGAGGCGCCCGATGTCTGATCCAGCTTTCTACGCCACGGTGGAGGCCCGGCGCACGGTCCGCAGCTTCCTGCCCGATCCGGTGCCGCAAGACGTGCTGGACCGGGCCCTGGATGCCGCCCGCCTCGCGCCCAGCTCCAGCAACCTCCAGCCCTGGGAGTTCGTGATCCTCCGGGATCCCAAGGTCCGCGAGGCCGCCAACGTGATCTGCCTGGATCAGCTTCCGGCCAAGACCGCCCCGCTGCTCATCGCCCTGGTCAGCCACCGGGAGACCTGGCGGCGGAACCGGGACGAGATCCTGCGCGTCTTCGAAGCGCGGGGGGGCCTGCGGCCAAGTCAGGTCAGCTACTACCGGAAGCTCATTCCCACCATCTACACCACCGGCCCCTTCGGGCTCCTGGGGCCGCTCAAGCGGGGGCTCGCGCGCCTGCTCTCCCTGTTCCGGGCCGTGCCCAGCTTCGGCTCCCGCACGGACCTGCGCATCGTGGCCCACAAGAGCACCGCCCTGGCCGCCGCCACCTTCATGCTCGCCCTGCGGGCCGAGGGCTACGACAGCTGCCCCATGGAGGGCTTCGATCCCTGGCGGGCCAAGGCCCTCCTGGACCTGCCCCGGGGGGCCGAGGTCTCCATGTTCCTGGCCGTGGGCAGGCGCGGCGAGCACGGTGTGTGGTGGGACCGGGTCCTCATGCCCCGGGACTGGGCCGTGCGCGAGCTCTGAGCCGTTCCGCGGAAGAAGAACCGCCAACCGCAGAGGACGCAGAGAGCGCAGAGGCACGCCGACTCATCGGGCATGGGACCGCCTGCGGTCGTGCCCTCCACAAGGCGCGGCAGCGGCGCCCCGAAATGGAGCCCATGCCAGGCGCCTGATCCTCGTCCATCCCCGGCTAAAGTCCTTTCCCCCGGGTTTGACCATGCCCGGAGGTATCCCTTTGCGCGCTGTTTCCCTCTGCGTTCTCTGTGCTCTCTGCGGTGAAATCTCTTTTTGGGGAATCCCGAAGGATTCCTTTGTTCTCAGTCATTTCTTGGGTTCTTCCTCTCTTCGTGGTGGATCTTTTTCAGTGGGACTGAACGAATCTTGAGGCACTCTGGAAGGTCCATGACTGCTTCGCCCCAAGACCTGAAGGACCTCCTGCGCCTGGCGGACTCGCCTGCTGAAGGGTTCACTGCGTCTGGAGCCCGGTTGCGCTGGGCCACGCCGCCGGCCCTGGCGCTGGTGCTGGCGCGGTGGCTCAGCCGCGAGGGCCGGGTCCAGTCCCTCTGGGTGGATGCGCCCTCCGAGGCCGAGGCCCGGACCCTGGCCCAGGACCTGCAGGCCCTCCTGCCGGGGGTAGGTGTTACCCACTTCCCGGGCTTCGCGGCCTATGCCGGCGGCGAGAGCAGCCCCCCGGGCATGGTGCTGCGGGAGCGGCTCTCGGCCCTGGTGGGCCTGCTGGAGCGCCGGGTGCAGGTGCTGGTCACCGGACCCCTCACCGCCTGCGAGCGGCTGCCGCACCCCACCTGGTTTCAGAAGCAGCGCCTGGAGCTGCGCAAGGGCGCCGAGGTACCTCGGGAGCTGCTGCTGGAGACCCTGGTGGCCCTGGGCTACCGCCGCGCGGAACTGGCCTCGGCTCCCGGTGAGTTCAGCTCCCGGGGCATGGTCGTGGACCTCTGGCCGGACCACCTGGATCAGCCCCTGCGCCTAGAGACTTTCGGCGATGAGCTGGAGCGCCTCAGCCCCTTCGATCCAGACACCCAGCGCCGCACTGGGGAGGCCCTGGAGTCGCTGATGCTCTACCCGCGCTTCGAGGGCGACCGCGGGGATGGCACGGCGCTGCTGGGGGCCGTGGCCTCCCGTGCGGACCGCACGCCGGAGCCCGAGGATGACCTCGCCTTCCGCCGGGCACGGCTGGCGACCCATGGCCACTTCCCCGGCGAAGAGCTGTTCCACCCGCTTCTGGCGCAGCCCAAGGGGCAGCTCATCCACTGGATGCCCCCCTGCCTGCGCATCCGCCTGGACGCGGCCTGGGAGGAGGCCCTGCGGGACGCTGAGCGGGCCCGCATCCAGGAGGGGCTCGCGGTGCTCCGCCGCGGCGGCGTGGTCTGCCCGGACTTTGAGGACCGCTTCCAGGACGTCGATCCCAGCCGGGCCACGCTGCACCTCACCGAGTGGCAGAGCGAGGCCACGGTGCCCCTGGTGGCCCTGCCACCCAGGGAGTTCCAGGGCCGCCTGGCGGAGCTGGCCGAGCACCTGCAGGAGCTGTCCCTCACGGGCCACCGGGTCTTCCTGGCGGGCTCGACCTCCGGCATGCGGGACCGCTTCCAGGAGTTTCTCCGCGAGCACGAGCTGCCTCAGGCCTACGGCACCGAGGCCGGCTGCCGCGCGATCCACCTGGCCCTGAGCGCGGGCCTCCACCTGCGGGAACCGGGCATCGTCGTCTTTACCGAGCGGGAGATCTTCGGTCGCAAGGTGGCCCAGTCCGCCCCCAAGAAGTCCCGCAGCGCCGCCTTCCTGTCGGACTTCCGCGACCTCAAGCCCGGGGACCGCGTGGTGCACATGGACCACGGCATCGGCGAGTTCATCGGCTTCGCCACCCTCACGGCGGGCGGCGAAGAACAGGAAGTACTGCAGCTGCGCTACTCCGACGGGGGCCAGCTGAACGTCAGCCTCGAGCGGGCCGACCTCGTGCAGCGCTACACCGGCGCCGAGGGCCACCTGCCGCCCCTGGACAAGCTGGGCGGCGCCAGCTGGGCCAAGGTCAAGCGCAAGGCCAAGAAGGCCATCCGCGACATGGCGGACGAGCTGCTCAAGCTCTACGCCCAGCGCAAGCTCGAGAAGGGCCACGCCTACCCGCCGGACGGGCCGGAGATGGCGGCCTTCGAAGCCAACTTCCCCTTCACGCCCACGCCGGACCAGATCGAGGCCAGCGAGGCAGTGAAGGCCGACCTGGAGTCGCCCCGGCCCATGGACCGGCTGCTGGTGGGTGATGTGGGCTTCGGCAAGACCGAAGTCGCCATGCGGGCCGCGGCCAAGGTGGCCCTGGAGTGCCGCCAGGTGGCGGTGCTATGCCCGACCACGGTGCTCTGCTTCCAGCACTTCCGGACCTTCAAGGAGCGCTTCGCCGGCTTCCCCCTCCGCATCGAGATGCTCAACCGCTTCGTGGACCCCGTGGAGCAGAAGCAGGTCCTGCAGGACCTTGGCGATGGCAAGGTGGACATCGTCATCGGCACCCACCAGCTGCTGGGGGCGCGGGTGAAGTTCGGAGACCTGGGCCTCGTGATCATCGACGAGGAGCAGCGCTTCGGGGTGGGCCACAAGGAGAAGCTGAAAAAGCTGCGGCTGAATGTCGACCAGCTCGCCCTCAGCGCCACGCCCATCCCCCGCACGCTCCACATGAGCCTCACGGGCCTGCGCGAGATCAGCCTCATCGAGACTCCGCCCAAGGACCGCCTCGCCATCGAGACCGTGGTGGCGCCCTGGAGCGACGAGTTGGTGCAGACCGCCATCCAGTTCGAGCTGCGCCGCGGCGGCCAGGTCTACCTCGTCCACAACCGCGTGGAGTCCATCGTGGCCATCGCCGCGCGGGTCCGCGAGCTGGTGCCGGACGCGCGGGTGGCCGTGGGCCACGGACAGCTCAGTGACGAGGGGCTGGAGCAGGTGATGCTGGCCTTCATGGAGGGCCGCGTGGACGTCCTGGTGGCCACCACCATCGTGGAGAACGGCCTCGACGTGCCCAACGCCAACACGCTCATCGTCCACCGGGCCGATGCCTTCGGCCTCAGCCAGCTCTACCAGCTGCGCGGCCGGGTGGGCCGCAGCGACGTGCCCGCCTACGCCTACCTGCTGATCCCGCCCAAGCATGAGATCAGCGAGGACGCCCGCCGCCGGCTGCAGGCTCTGGAGGACTTCTCCGAGCTGGGCTCGGGCTTCCGCGTGGCGGCTATGGACCTGGAGCTGCGCGGCGCGGGCAACCTGCTGGGTGGCGAGCAGTCCGGGCACATCCACGACATCGGCTTCGAGCTCTACGTGAAGCTGCTGGAGGAGACCCTCCAGGAGCTGCAGGGCCAGCCCAGCGGCACCTTCGACGTGAAGCTCGACGGCCTGGCCCCAGGCGCCCAGCTGAGCCGCCGCTGGATCGACCAGGCCAGTGAGCGCCTGGTGGCCTACAAGCGCATCTCCAGGCTGCGGGAGGAGCGCGACCTCGAGCTCTACAGGCTGGACCTGGAGGACCGCTTCGGCCGCATCACGGATGACGACGCAGACACCCTGCGCTTCTTCGAGCTGCTCAAGGTGAAGCTGCGGGCCCAGGCGCTGGCGGTGTCCGAGGTGGCCGTGGAGAAGGGCCAGCTCAAGCTGCGCCTGAGCCCCCAGACCCCCGTGGACCCCCTCAAGCTCATGGCCTGGGTGGGTGCCCAGAGGGGCGCGAGCCTGAGCCCCGACGGCGCCGTGCGGCTGCCCGTGACCGGCAACCAGGAAGGACCCATCCTCCAGGCCCAGCGCGTGCTGGTGGCCTGGGCGGGGCTCTAGGCCAAGCTGATTGTTCGCATTAGTCAGACTGCCTCGTCCCCGCGCCGAAAGAGAGGCATGGCTCAGGGACGGATGGCAGGCATCTGGGGCAGCCACCGACCCGCGGTGGTCACTTCCGCCTGTTTCCTGGCGGCGGCGGGACTGGGGCTGGTCACGGCCCACTACGGCGGCACACGGGACTTCGAGCCCATGGGCTTCGCGACCGCCAGCCGGACCCTGAACCAGATCATGGCCGTGGTGATGACCAGCATCGCCCTGATCCTGCCGCTCACGTCGAACCTCTACACGCCGCGGCTGGTGAAGCTCTATGTCACGCACCCCCTGATCGTGGGCGGGCTGTCGGTGTTCATCGTCGGCAACCTGCTGGTGATGGCCCTGCACTTCTTCCCGGCCGGGCACCCCTTCACGCGCTTCGGCATCTGGGCCATCGCCGGCATCTACCTGGTGGTGCTGGCGGGCATCCTGCCCTACCTGTTCGGCATCAGCCGCTTCCTGCGCCCCAGCTATTTCATGCCCATGCTCACCCGGAAGGGGCTCCGGGATCTCCGGGACCTGGCCCGGGGAAGGCGGGTCGAGGCCCACAAGGCCAACCTCTTCGAGATCGTGGACGTGGTGACCAACGTGGCCCTGACGGGCATGGCCCGGGGCGACCGGCAGCTGGTGCTGCTGGCCCTGGAGTCCCTCCACGCCATCCTGACCGGCCTCATCCAGTGCGACGGGCGGAGTTCCGCCGCCTGGCGGCGGACGCGGCCCTGGTTCGTGCCGGGTCTGGCCCGGGAGGGGCAGGGCTTCCTGACGCGGGAGCAGGCCTGGCCCGAGGCCTACCTCCTGGCCCAGACCCTGAAGGTCGCGGAGGTGGCCACCCGTCGGCAGCACGAGCTGCTCTCGGAGCTGGCGGGCCAGCTGGTGGATACCGCCCGGCAGGCCTGTGAGATGGGCCGGGACGCGGTCATCGATCTCCACGTCATGTCCCTCAACGCGCTCGTGCGGGAGGCCCTGGAGGACCGGGACTTGCGGCGCTTCCAGAACCTCTCCTACCACTACCGCCTGCTCATCGAGACCTTCCACTCGACGCCGGAGCGGATGCACGACACGGCGCGGCACCTCCTGCGCTACGCCCGGCTGGCCTCCCGCCAGGGCCTCCACTTCGCTTTCGAGACGGTGGTCTACGACCTCGGGGAGCTGGTGCTGAGCCTGGGCGGCGAGCACGAGGAGGAGGCTGCAGAGCTGATCCAGGCCTGGGCCGGCCCCGTGTGGCAGGAGTGCATCGCCCAGGAGGGCGGGGCGAAGAAGGCCGGCTGGCGCGCCATCCTCCGCACCCACTGGGAGGCCCGCAGCCGCGGGCTCAAGGAGGTCGCCGATGCCATCTTCTGGCGCTTCCTGGTGGACGAGGCCATCCACCGCGAGCAGCTGGAGATGCTCCTGGAGGACAACCGGGAGCTGCACTATGAGTTCAACGACCGGCTCATGCGCTTTGCCCACCTGTCACCCCCGGCGGTGGCCGAGGCCCAGGCCTTCCTGGAGCAGTGGTAGCGTCGATCGGGTCCGTTCGCCGGTGGGTGCCCGCCGCTCGCCGATCCAGGCCGGTCGGAGCGAGCAGAAGCCCTAGCCTGGAAGCAGCCAAGGGGAGTCCCATGCCGCTGTTCCTGAAATCCAAGGCCGCCGCCATCTTCCTGGCGCTCCATGCCGTGGTCCTGTTCCTGGTCCTCGCCACGGCCGGGCTGCCCCTGCGTGCGGAGGAGCCGCGTATCGTGGCGCTGCACGGCCTCGAGTCCACGGAAGTGCGCAGCCAGGGCTTCACCCTGCCGCGGCCCATGAAGGTCCATGTCTATGCCCGGGGCGCGGGCCTGCGGCGCCTGGGGCACAACCGCGGGGAGAGCCCCCTCTTCGCCTATGGTTGGATCCTCAATGCCACCACCCGCGAGGTGGTCTGGCAGATGGATGTGGCCAACTCCCGCCGGGACCGGGACTATCTCGTCGCGGACCACTACCTGGACCTGTCCGCGGGCAGCTACGAGGTCTATTACGCCAACCACGCTTTCGGCCAGGGTCTGTTCCTGGCCCAGTGGACCCGGAACCTCGACCGGCGGGGTCTCCCCGCGAAGCTGTCGGAGCGGCCCAAGGGCTTCCTGGCCGCCTTCGGGGCGGACGAGGCCAGCCTGCTGCGCCAGTGGCGGAAGCAGGTGGGGAACTACGGCCTGGAGCTCTACCTGCCCGGGGGCGATCCGGCCGAGGTGGGCACCTTCGAGGCACCGCTGCGCTGGGCCCGCGTGGTGGTCTCGCTGGCGGCCACCCGGGACCAGGGTGAGTGGCAGCAGGCCTTCCACGTGCAGCGCCCGGTGGCCCTGCACATCTACGCCCTGGGCGAGGGCTCCAAGCGGCGCATGAGCGACTACGGCTGGATCCTGGACGCCCGTACGCGGAAGCGGGTCTGGGAGATGACGCCCGATCTGGCCCAGTACGCCGGCGGCGCCTCGCGCAACCGGCGCCAGGTGGAGACCATCCAGCTTCCGGCGGGCGACTACGTGGCCACCTTCGTCACGGATGACAGCCACTCCCCCGCGGACTGGACCTCGGCGCCGCCCTGCGATCCTGGTCTCTATGGCCTGACCCTTTCGCTGCCGAAGCCCGGGGATGTCGGCGCCCTCACCCTGCACGCCGTGCCGGAGCCGGGGCCCACGCTGGCCGAGCTGGTGCGTGTGGGCAGCAACCAGAACCGCAGCGCCTCCTTCAGCCTCGCCTCAGACCGCTCGGTGCGGATCTACGCCCTCGGGGAAGCCGGGGACACGGACATGGCGGACACGGCCTGGATCGAGGACGCTGCGGGCAAGCGGGTCTGGGAGATGGTCAAGGCGCAGACCCAACACGCTGGCGGCGCCGCCAAGAACCGCTTCGTGGACGAGCTGGTGGCCCTGCCGAAGGGCAGCTACACCCTGCACGTGAAGACCGACGACAGCCATGCCTACGGTGACTGGAACAGCAGCCCTCCCCGGGATCCCGAGAACTACGGCGCGACGGTCTACGGGGTGAAGTGAGCCTTCAGCAGGCCGCTCCGCAGGGACCGGAGGACCGCCTTCCCATCGGGGATCACCTCGAAGGCAGCGCGGAACGCCTCGGGAATGGCGCAGGCCCGGCCCGCCCCGGCCTCGACGAACACCCAGAGGGTCTGGGCCTGGGCCAGCACCTTCCGGTCCCGCTCCCGCCAGAGCAGGTAGTGGCGGGTCGAGGCCGTGTCCTCGAAGCCGCTGATCCAGGTCAGCAGGGTCAGCTCCTCACCCGCGTAGGCCGGCCGCAGGTAGTCGATGTGGTGGGAGCGGACCACCCAGCTGCTGCGGGTCGCCGCGTAGCGTTCCAGGGTCCAGCCCGCCGCGTCCGAGTGGGCCTGCGCAGCGGCCACCATCCAGCGCAAATACTCCAGGTTGTTGACGTGGCCGTTGCCGTCGATGGCTGCGTCCGGGACAGTGAAGATCTGCTGGTAGAGCCCGCGCAGGGTCTCAGGCATGGGCGCCGCCGGGATCGTGGGGCAGGCGCCCTCGGGGGGAGCGGAAGTAGGCGTAGGGCGTGGCCAGGAGGAAGTTCGACACCCGGCTGGTGTAGATGTCCGCATAGCGCTCGATCTGCCGGGTGAGGTGGCTCTTGTCGTTGCCGGCGCGGGTGAGCAGGCCCCAGCGGGCGTTCGTCAGCTCGGTGCCGGCCTGGGCCAGGGGCGCGATCTCGGCATCCAGGGCCAGGAGCTGGCCGCGCAAGCCCTGAACCTGGGCCTCCAGGGCGGGTCCGTCGGCCTCGGGGGCGGGGCCGTAGCCCGCGTGCAGGCGCTGCAGGGCCAGGCGGGTCCGGGAGAGGCGGGCCTCCAAGGCGGTTTTGTCTTCCATGAGGCGCATCAGCTGCTGATCCGTGGCCCGGTAGGCTTCCAGGGCCTCGACCTCGGCCTCCATCTCGCGCAGCACCAGGGCCGTGCGCCAGCTGAGGGTGCGCTTGCTCACGTGGACATCCCCGAACATGTGGTCGCCCACGTAGAGGATCTCGTCGCCGGAGATGCCGAAGTCCCGCTCGATCTGGCCGGCGGAGCCACCCAGGTAGAGGCCGCCGGGGCGCAGGGGACCCACCAGGGGGCGCAGCAGGCCGGTCTCGTCCACCACTTCGAAGAAGGGGCCGGACTCGGTGAAGAAGGCGGGCTTGCGGGCGCTGACCACCACGGCCTCGAAGAGATCGCGCCAGGTCATGCCTGCGGGCAGGTGGCGGTCGTAGGCATGGGCCATCATCTTCGCCGTGAAGGCCCACTCCGAGTTGGTGATCAGCAGCAGCTTCTTGCCCGCGATCTTCTGGTCCAGCAGGGCCAGGGCAGCCTCGGGATCCTGCACCACAAAGCGGTCGGGATCGGCGGCGATGGCGGCTTTCAGGTGCCCCTCGAGGTGCTGGGCATCCACCCGGGCCCGGATGTGGCGGTAGAGGCTGGCGTACTCGAAGGGGCGGGGCAGGGCGCCCCCATCCAGCAGGTCCACGGCCTGGGCGTAGAGGCAGCCTTCAGACAGGGAGAACAGGGTGTTCAGGAAGACCCAGCGGGGGTCGCTCAGATCCACCAGCACCTGGCTGTAGGCCTTCCGCTGCTCCGCGTAGCCGAGCATCCGGGTGCCGTGCATGGCCCGCTTCACGAAGCCGAAGCGGTTGGCCTTCACCAGGTTCCCGAGCTCCGTGTCGATCACCAGGCCCCGCGTCACCATGCGGCCGTCGAAGGCGAGCCCATCCATGGGCCAGGCCTCGGCCACCAGCCGCTCCCGCGCCTGGGCATAGACCATCTGCTCGAAGGCGTCCACCCGGTAGTCCACCAGGGTGTAGTCCATGTCGTAGCCGATGGCGCGCACCGACCGCAGGTTCAGGGTCCGGTTGCAGAAGATCCCACGGTGGCGTGGCGCTTCGGAGAGGTCTGCGTTCGTCATGCTCCAGGATACCAAGGCATCGCTGGGCCGTGCGATCCTGTCCCCGTTCGGAGGTTCCATGTCCCCGCTCTGCCGCTTCCTGCTTCCCCTTCTCATCCTCGCGGTCCCGGCCTTCGCGGCTGAGAAGCGGGCCTTCCAGATCGAGGACCTCTACCGGCTGAAGGGCGTCCAGCACCTGGCCCTGAGCCCGGACGGATCCCGGCTGGCCTTCGAAGTGTCCAGCCAGGACCTGAAGGCCTCCAAGCGGGACACCCAGCTCTGGGTGCTGGAGACCGCGACCGGGGCCGCGAAGCAGCTCACTTTCTCGGGCAAGGCCGACACCTCCCCCCTGTGGTCGAAGGACGGCAAGACCCTCTACTTCCTGTCCACCCGCGAGGGCGGCAATCAGCTCTGGGCCCTGGATGCCAGCGGCGGCGAGGCCCGTAAGGTCACGGACTTCGAGCCCGGGGTCGGCGCTCCGAAGCTGCGGCCCGGCGGCGGCGTGGTCTTCGAGGCCTCGGTGTTCCCGGAGGCCATGGCGGACGGCGCCAAGCACAAGGATCTGAGCGCGAAGCTGGAGTCGGGTCCCGTGCAGGCGCACCTGGCAGACTCGCTGCTCTACCGGCACTGGACCGAGTGGCGGGACTTCCAGTATTCGCACCTGTTCCGCAGCACTTCCGAAGGCAAGATTGAGGCCCTTACCGCCGGCAAGCAGGACTACCCGGGCTTCTGGCAGACCTGGGACCTGAGTCCCGACGGCAAGGAGGTCTGTGTCACCGCCAACACCGACCCTGTGCCGGCCCGCAGCACCAACAACGACCTCTTCCTCATCGCCCTCGACGGCGACCGCACCCCCCGCCGCATCACTGGCGACAACCCCGCCTCGGACAGCGACCCCAAGTATTCTCCGGACGGGCGCTTCATCGCCTACCGGCTGCAGGTCAAGCCGGGGCATGAGTCCGACCGCTTCCGCCTGGCCGTCTACGACCGCGCCAAGGGCACGCGGCAGGTGCTCACCGAAGCCATCGACAACTGGGTGGACGCCTTCCAGTGGTCCGCGGATGGCAAGGCCCTCTGGTTCACCGTGGAGGAGAAGGGCCGCTGGCCCCTGTTCCGCGCCGACGTAGCCTCCGGCAAGAGCGTGCGGATGCTCGAGGGCCTGAGCATCAAGGAGTTCGCGGTGAGCCCGGACCAGAAGGCGGTCTTCCTCACCAAGACCCGCGTGGGGGAGCCGGTGGAGGTCTGGCGCCACACCTTCGCCTCGGGCGAGACCAGGCGGGTCACGGACTTCAACCAGGCTCTGGCAGCCGAAGTGGACTTCCGGCCTGCGGAGGAGCAGTGGGTCAAGGGGGCCGACGGCAAGGCCATCCACGTCTTCCTGGTGAAGCCCCACGGCTTCGATCCAGCCAAGAAGTATCCGCTGATCCTGAACGTCCACGGCGGGCCTCAGATGATGTGGTCGGACACCCTGCGAGGCGACTGGCAGGTCTATCCTGGCGCGGGTTACATCGTGGCCTTCTCGAATCCACATGGCTCTACGGGCTACGGGCAGGCCTTCACGGATGCCATCAGCGGGGACTGGGACGGCAAGGTGATGGAAGATGTCGCCAAGGTGGCGGACCACCTCGCGGCGCTGCCTTACGTGGACAAGGACCGCATGGGCGCCATGGGCTGGAGCTGGGGCGGCTACGCCATGATGTGGCTGGAGGGCCGCACCACGCGCTTCAAGGCCCTGGCGGCCATGATGGGCGTCTACGACCTGCGCTCCATGCACGGCACTACCGAGGAGCTGTGGTTCCCGGAGCACGATCTCACGGGCACCCCCTGGGATCAGGCCCAGGCCTATGAGCGCATGAACCCCAGCAGTCGGGTACAGGCCTTCAAGACACCCTGCCTCGTCATCACTGGCGAGCGCGACTACCGCGTGCCCTACACGCAGAGCCTGCAGTTCTTCACCGGCCTGCAGGAGCGGGGCGTGCCCAGCCGCCTCATCGTCTTCAAGAACGACGGCCACTGGCCCGACACCCTGAAGTCCATGCCCGTCTACTACAATGCCCACCTGGAGTGGTTCCAGAAATACCTGGGCGGTGAACCCGCCCCCTGGAAGACCGAGGACCTGATCCGGAATCAGGTGTTCACCCATCCTGCTAAAAAATAAGGTTCATCCGGGAATTCCGGGGCGGTTTCAAGTTCCAAGTGCAACAGGCTTGGGTGGGTTTGACCAGAAGGCCTGGAAATCAAAAGCGCCTTCTGGAAGGAAAAGCTCTGCGGGGCATTTCCAGCCGAGGGACTTCCTCGGGCGGACATTGAGGGTCCAGG
>CAIOFF010000054.1 GCA_903857495.1 uncultured Holophagaceae bacterium
CCCCGGTTGGGTCACCAGCCTAGCTGGGTCGAAGATCTCTGGCGACATCCCGGGTAATGCCGCGACGGCGACGAGTGCCACGACTGCGGGCAGTGCCACCACGGCAGCGGGCCTGTCGGCCACACTGGCCGTCGGCAGCGGTGGCACGGGGAAGACCTCCGTGACCTCGGGCAGCTACCTTATGGGCAACGGCACTGGCGCCCTGACGGAAAAGACCCCCGCCCAGGTAAAGACCGACCTGGCCCTCGTCAAGGGCGATGTGGGCCTAGGCAACGTGGAGAACCTGAAGGTCAGCCTCTCGGCAGTGGTGGATCCAGCGGCCTCGGACAACGCCGCTGCGGGTTGGGTCGTGGGCTCGCGCTGGGTGAACATCTCCAGCGGCAAGGAGTTCGTCTGCACCACCGCGACAGGCACTGCAGTCTGGAAGGAGACCACCCACGTTGTGGCCTCCGCCGATGTGACCACGGCCCTGGGGTTCACGCCCATCAACAAAGCGGGGGACACCGGCATCGGTGCCCTGGGCATGGGGGCCCTCACGGCCACGACCGGCACCTTCAGCGGGGCCGTGACGGGCACGAGCTTCAATGCCATCACAGGCCTGTCGGCAGCCACGCCATTGTCTGACGGTACCGCCGCCATCGGCACCGCCACCACTGCGGCCAAGGGCGACCATGTTCACCCGAGCGACACCAGCCGGGTCGCGGCGAACGCGGCGATCACTGGCGCGACCAAAGCTAAGATCACCTATGACGCCAAAGGCCTGGTGACAGCAGGGGCTGATCTGGCCTCCGCCGATGTGACCACGGCCCTGGGGTTCACGCCCATCAACAAAGCGGGGGACACCGGCATCGGTGCCCTGGGCATGGGGGCCCTCACGGCCACGACCGGCACCTTTAGCGGGGCCGTGACGGGCACGAGCTTCAACAGCATCACCGCACTAGCCAGCACGGCGTCTCCCATGGACGGCGTGGCGGCGGTGGGGAGCAGCACGACGACTGCCCGGCAGGATCATGTCCATCCAGCGGATACCACTAAGGCCGGCCTCGCCTCCCCCACTTTCACCGGCACCGTCAGTGGCATCACCGCGAGCATGGTGGGCCTCGGTAGCGTCAACAACACCGCCGACTCAGCCAAGCCGATCTCCACCGCCACGCAGACGGCCCTGGACCTCAAGGCCCCGCTGGCCAGCCCCACCTTCACTGGCACCGTAAGTGGTGTCAGCAAGGCCATGGTGGGCCTAGGCAACGTGGAGAACCTCAAGAACACCGTGGGCTCCGCCACGGATCCCACCGTGACCTCGGATAGTGCCGCAGGTTACGCCGTGGGTTCCCGCTGGGTCACCACGGGTGGCAAGGAGTTCATCTGCACAACGGCCACCGCTGGTGCTGCTGTCTGGCAGGAGCTGACCGCCACTTCGACCGGTGGCCTCAGGGCCGCCAACAACCTGAGCGATCTAGTCAGCGCCTCGACTGCCCGAACCAGCCTGGGCCTGGGTAGCGTCAACAACACGGCCGACAGCGCCAAGCCCATCTCCACCGCCGCGCAAACGGCTCTGGATCTGAAGGCCCCCCTGGCGAGCCCGACCTTCACCGGAACGGTGAATGCAGGAACCGTGACCGCGACCGGCTTCTCGGGCCCTCTCACCGGCAACGTGACGGGCAACGCGAGCGGCTCGGCAGGGTCGTTCACCGGGTCCCTCGTCGGCGACGTGACGGGGACGCAGGGGGCGACGGTTGTCTCCACCGTTGGAGCCGTGTCGGCGTCGAACGTTGCAGCAGGCGCTGTCCTTGCGAACGCGGCTACCGCCTTGAACACTGCCTCAACCATCGTGAAGCGGGACGGGGCTGGCAACTTCAGCGCCGGGACTATTACCGCGGCGCTGGCGGGGAATGCTACGACGGCGACCACGGCGGCCGGGCTTTCGGCGACGCTGTTGGTAGGGAGCGGTGGAACAGGTGCCACGACCGCGGTTGGAGCGCGCACCAACCTGGGCGCCGCGGCATCTGGTGCGAACTCCGACATCACGTCGCTTTCCGCCCTGACGACGCCGCTCACGGTTGCGCAAGGTGGAACTGGGTCCTCGACCCAGAACTATGTTGACCTGGCGACGGCTCAGACCATTGCTGGGAAGAAGACGTTCAGTGTTGATGTGATCGTCAATGGGATTACGGTAGGGCAAGGCGCAGGGACGAGCGCCAACAACACGGCCTCGGGCTATTTGGCTCTCATATCCAACACGACGGGCTCCGAGAACACGGCCTCGGGGTACGGGGCCCTCAGGAACAACACGACGGGCTACCAGAACACGGCCTCGGGGTTCGGGGCCCTCTTTACCAACACGACGGGCAATTACAATACGGCCTTTGGGGAAGAGGCCCTCTACTCCAACACCACGGCCTCTAACAATACGGCCTCGGGGGCTGGCGCCCTTAAGTTAAACACCACGGGCACTGAGAACACGGGCGTCGGGTCCGGCGCCCTGGTGAACAACACGGCAGGAAATACTAATACAGGCGTGGGGCGGAATGCCGGAGGCTGGATCACGACCGGGTCGAACAATACGGCGGTCGGAAATACATCTGCCTACCTCTTCACAACCGGTAACGATAATACGGCCATTGGTGCGCAAACTAACATCACAGACGGCATCACCAACGCCACGGTAATCGGAATGGGCGCCTCGGTCGTCGCCAGCAACGCGGTGCGTATCGGCAACACCAACGTGGGGTACATCGGAGGTCAAGTCGGCTGGACGAATACTTCCGATCGGCGCCTCAAGCAGAACATCCTGAGTTCCGGTCTGGGACTCGACTTCATCCTGAAGCTTCGTCCGGTGACCTACAGTTTCATCACCCAGCCCACGGTCACCCAGGAAGGTCTCATCGCCCAGGAAGTGGAAGCGGCCGCCCAGTCCCTCGGCGTGACCTTCCACGGCGTGAAGGTTCCCGCCACTCCCGACGCCCACTACAGTCTCACCTACTCCGACTTCGTCATGCCCCTCATCAACTCGGCGAAAGAACTCAAGGCCGAGAACGAAGCATTGAAAGCCAGGAGCGAAACCCAGCAGGCCAGAATTGAAGGACAGCAGGCGGAGATCGACGCGCTCAAGGCGCAGATGGCCGCCATTCTCGCGCGGTTCGAGGCACTACTGGCGGGCGGCGGCAAGTAGCACCGATCTGTGGCGGGCGGCCCGGGCCGCCCGCCATGCCCGATCCAGGGCGAGTTATGACGAGGGTATTTGTGGTAATTTAATTGCTTTTTTAATTGATGTTGTTGTGAAACTGCACGATCGGACACCTTATGCTTCCGACTTTGCACGACCGGACAACTTATGGTTCCGGCAGCCTGTCGGATCGGCCAATTCCACCCCTCAACTGAGGTCATTTCGGGGTGAGATCGGACAGATTATGCTTCCTATCCCGGACATCTTTTCCTTCACGACACACAGTGTGTGGCGTGAAGTAAAAGTTGTCGCAAACGACAGCTTTTACTTCTTCTCGGGGGTGCGACAGCTTTTACTTCCCAACCAATGATGTGAACCCCAAGAAGGCAGAATTGGCAGCCCATGGCTCCTTCTAGCGGGTGGGACGGCACTTGGACCCCTCTGCCTAGTCAGTGCTTTTAGTCACTATCTACCATCACCATACAAGCAACGACCACTTGATATTACCCGTCGAACCAATCAGTCGATTTTTTGTAAGTTATTGCAAGAGAACTATTAAAAATATTCAATTTTGCGCACAGAGAAAAAGAATATTGCGCAGGATTGCGCAATCATTTGCGCAATATTCAATTTTAGTGCTTGACATAGAAAAACCCAAGTATGCAAGGATGGTCGCCCTAACTATAGGGAGGCGATTGTCATGTTGCTCTTCAACTCAGTGAGCGGTCGAATCCAGGCCAAGTGGGCACCCATAGAGTTCAGCGCTAGCGGTATGCGTGCTCATCCATCGCGAATGGACACATACCCCAGGATTCTGCCCTTCATGCCTTGGGTGCGATCTCTCTGCCCGTGCCTTCGGCCCAGCCCCATCACCGAGGGCTCAGGCATTGATTTGAGGGCTTTGCTTTACTGTTTTTTTTCTCTTCGGCGAAGAAAGTACAGAAAAAGCCAATCTTTATTATTGGTTCGAAACCGAATCGCGCAAGGCCCAACTGAAAAAAAGTTGAACCTTGCTGCTGGTGACGGTTTAGGAGCCTAAATGCTTTCTCTTATTGAACTTGAAGAAATTTTCACCTCTCTCGACACTCCAATGAGGGGCCGGCGGCTGGTGTTGAAGGCCCGTCAGGAGGCTCCGGTCCGCAAGGTCCGATCCACCAACTCGAACCTGGTTACCCGCTATCCCAGCAGGAAGATGGGGCGGGTAATCGAAACAGAGAGTCACACGGTCGAGTTCGCGGCGATGCTCCGTTATGAGTATGACCCCACTGTGCTCGAGTACTTCCCCCAGCCGGTGAAGGTGAATCAGAAGGTTAACCTTCCTGACGGGAAGGCCTTCCTGTTGAATCACACCCCAGATTTTCTTCTGATCAAGCGGGAGGGAGTCGTGCTCGAGGAGTGGCGCGAGGAGACGCGCCTCCTCAAACTTGCGATGGCGGACCCCACGAAGTATCTTCGCGACCAAGACGGCTGGCGGTATCCCCTGGCGGAGACATTCTTCGGCGAGCAGGGCCTGGAATACAGGCTCAGGTCTGCCATGGAACTTCCCCGGCAGTACATTCAGAACCTGAGTTTCCTCGGGGACTACTTGGATGTCAGGCACCCCACGCTGGAAGTCCGCGAACTGCATGCCCTGCGGGAGGTCTTCCTGGATAACCCATCCGTTCACCTTCGGCACCTGCTGGATAACCCTGGGTTTACTGCGGATGCGGTTTACAAGGCTATCGCCGACAGACTGGTGGCCTTTGACCTTTACAACGACAACCTGGGTGAGACGGACCGGGTGATGGTCTACCGAGATGTCCCGACCATGGAGTTTCTCCAGAGATCCATGGCCCCTACCGTCGTTCTCCCCCAGGAACGCCTCGATGGCACCATCCAGCCCGGCGGCAAGATGATCCTGGACGAGAAGGAATACCAAATCCTCTTCGTCGAGGGGGAAGTCGTCTCAGCGTCCTACCTGGGCACGAGAAGGGAGATCCCCATCCAAATTGTGGAAGACCTCCACCAGCGGGGAATGCTCAAGCTCATCCCTGGACCATTGGACCTTCTCGGCAGTGAGGTTGACAGTTCCAGGCTCAAGATCCACACCCCTGCGGAACTGGATGCCGCTTTGGAGCGTGCGAAGTGGCTCGAACAGGCTGCCCTTGTTCCGAACTCAGCACCTTGCTCCCAGCGCACCCTCCAGCGCTATCGGCGCAAGGTGAAACTTGCCGGGGACAGTGCCCTCGACCGAAATCTTGCCCTCGTCCCGAACCACGCCATGAAGGGTGACCGACGGCGAAAGCTTTCGGACGAGGTGTTAGGTCTCATTGAGAAGATCGCCAAGGAGAACTTCAACAACCCAACCAACAACTCTGTCAGCAATGCTTATCTCCATTTCTTGGTGGCGTGCCAAGCCGCAGATATGGACCATTGTTCACTGAAGACCTTCTCAAAGGAACTCAAGGGCAGATCCTCAACCAGACTCCGGATGGGCAAGCGCTTGGCCTACCAGGAGGGGCGGTTCGTGAACTACCTTCACATCAAGGAAGAAGTGCACGGCGTACGCCCCTTCCAGATCGTCCATATCGATCACACGGAGATTCAGGTCCTACTCTGCCTCCCCAATTCCAAGGAGTCCCTGGGGCGAGCCTACTTGACCCTGGCCATCGACGCGGAATCAAGGGCTGTGGTGGGGTTCTACCTTACCTTCGAGCCCCCTAGCTACCGCTCTTGCATGATGGTCATGCGGGATATTGTCCGACGCTATGGGCGTCTTCCCGAAATGCTGGTGCTCGACAACGGCCCGGAGTTCCACTCCAGGTCCATGATGCGGCTCTGCGCCCTCTATGGAGTGACCATCCGCTATCGACCTTCCGGTCAGCCCCGAGCCGGAACCGTCATGGAACGCATCTTTGAGACAACCCAAAGTCAGCTGATTAATCAGCTGAAAGGGAACACGCAATTGCTGCATTACGTCCGCTCCGTAACCAAGCAGGTGATGCCAGAGAACTTCGTTTCCTGGCCCTTGCCCGGCCTCCACGCGGCCCTGGATTACTACTTCACCAACCTGTATGGCAAAGAGCCTCACCCTGCTCATCATGAGGCCCCCGTCGAGCATCTTGCTAGGCGCATGAGCGAGACTGGGGAGCGCCGCAACCGGCTGGTGGCTTTCGACCACCGGTTCCGGGTGGAAACCTGCCCAAGCCCCGTCGACAGGGATACCCGGGTGGTCGACAAACAGCGAGGCGTGAAGGTCAACAATTTCCTCTACCACTGCGAGGAGTTTCGTTCCCCCAAGGTGGGCGGCACACCTGTCGAAGTCCGGGTCGACCCCTGGGACATCCGCTTCGTCTATGCCCTGGTTGAAGGCAAGTGGCTGCGGTGTGCCAACAACCAATTGGCGAGGTTCCGGAGCTACACAGAGGTCGAATTGCGTTACGCGCTGGAAGAGGCGAAGAAGCGCATGAAGAAGACGAAGATCACCCCCACCCAGGCCATCGAGTGGCTGAAGGTCTTCGAAGCCAAGAACTGGGATGACCGGATGAGACAGATGGACGACCGCCAGTCGGAGTGCCGAAGGCTTTATGACCCTCTTGGGATGACTGCCGTTGAATCTACCCCGCAGGATTCAATCCAGGCAGCCCAAGGCGAGACGAAGCCCCACACCCCGCGGCTTTCCATCAAGAAACAGACCACTACGGAGGTCCCAGGCTCTACCAACAAGAAGATCCACAGGAGTTCCCACTGGAACCAGGAGAATGACTATGTGTTGCTCTGAGACAAACCCACTCACCGTCTCCCAGGACCCCCCCGCGCCAAGCTCGTTGAGACAGGAGACACTTCAGAGTCTTATGTCGGGGCAGGGAAGGAAAAGGGATGAGCAAGGTCGTGAAGTTGGGAAGTGGGGAGGTGGAGTTGAGCCGCC
>CAIOFF010000055.1 GCA_903857495.1 uncultured Holophagaceae bacterium
GATGGTCATGGCTTACTCCGGAATGAGGGACCAGAAGGCGTGCATCTTCGCCTTGTAGAGGAAGAGGTGGTGGAGCAGGATCTTGATCCAGTGCCCCGCCAGGCCGATCTCGCCGAAGGTGTGGTTCAGGTCGCGGCCGTATTCGGGATAGCGCTCGAAATCGGGAACGATGGGGAACACCGTGATGGAGGCAGCCGTCCCCTTGAAGGGGTTGGACCCCGCCGAGGCTACGCAGGCTGCGCCGATCTCGGCCATGGAGGCGGTGTGGGTGGGCCGCTTTGCGCCCCAGACCATGTCGTAGATGCTCCGGGCCACGGCCTTGCCGATCATGGCGCTCGGCATGCCGGTGCGGGGCGGTGCCGGCGTGATGTTGGTGCCCTTGGGGCTCTGCCGGGGCCGGGAGACCGGGTGGGGTGGGGCGAAGGCGATCCCCGCCGCAAAGAGGTTCGGATAGGCCGGGGACTGGTAGGTGCTGGGCCAGTCGGAAGCCCGCCAGGCCTCGAAGGGCTTGGCCTGATAGTCCGCATCGACCTTCATGAAGCCCGAGGGTGCGAAGAGCCGGTCGGTGATGTCGGCACCCTGCTTGTCCAGCGCCTGCAGTCCCACGCCCTTGAAGGGGGGCAGCAGCATGGCCATATCGAAGCGCTCTTCGCCTTCACTGCCGTTCAGGAACTCCAGCGAGGCCCGGCCCGCTTCAAGGCCCTGGACGTGGGCCTGGGTGACCCAGCGCAGGCCCCGCTCGGCGAACAGGGACTCCGTCATGATGTTGCTGGGAGTGACGTAGCCGCCCCGGCGGATGTGGATGCCGTCCATGCCGAAGTCGCCCAGCTCGAACTCATTGGTGAGGTAGGTGATGTCGGCCAGGTTGCGGACCCCACGCGCCCGCAGCTCGAACTCCAGGTTCACGATGTACTCGAAGGCGGCGCCCTGACAGGTGCAGGTGCCGTGACCGGTGCCCACCAGGAAGCGCTGCCGATCGCCCTTCTTCATGCGGGCTACGGCCTCATCCAGGGCGGCGGAAGCCTCCGTCGCATGGGGCGCGGTGCAGACCGACAGGCTGTGTCCCTTGGGTCCCAGACCAGGCGTGGACTCGAAGGACAGCTTCGGCCCCGTGGCGTTGATCAGGTAGTCGTAGGGCACGCGGAGGCGTTCCCCGGCGTGGCCCTCCAGAGTGGACTCGGCCTCCACGAAGGGGGTGGTGTCCTCGCCTTCGCCCTCGGGATGCAGCACCGTCGCCTTGGCCTGGTGGAAGGTGATGCCATTCCTGGCGTAGACCGGCGGCAGGGAGAACATGACCTGGGAGGCCTTGAGCAGGCCCACGCCCACCCAGATGTTGGACGGGATCCAGTTGTAGTCAGGGCGCGGGGAGATGACGACCACCTCCGCCTCCCGGCCGAACCACTTCTTCAGGAAGGCGGCGGCCGTGTGTCCAGCCACACCGGCGCCTAGAATGACAATGCGGGGTCGAGACATGATGCCTCCGGGGGTGGGTGTCAGGTGATGAGTTTGTGGATTGTATGCCTATTTAGTTAAATAATAGAAAAACATTCAATACAAATTTTTCTGGGCGGTGGTCCGTGGCGCACGCAGGGAAGCAAAGCCTAGGTGGCTGGCCGGTCCGGCTGCTGCTGCTGGCCGCGCTGCCCCTCCAGGGCCAGGAACCGATTGAGCTAGGGCCGATCCCAACTCGGGAGATGTTCCCCCTCTTTCTCCCGCCCATGGTCTACCAGCCCGTGAACCCGACCCCCGTCGGACAGGGCCAGTGGCGCATCACTATCGACCACATCCGCGCGAACACCTTTGAGTTCTCGGATGTGTTCAAGGATCAGGCCCCCCGGGACGCCCAGGGTCGGGTCGCGATCACGAAGACCTTCATCCTTTCCCAGGCCAGCCAGTACGCCTCACTGCCCCTGGTCTTCTTCTTCGACGAGGAGATTGTCCGCACGACCCTGCGGCTTCGCTACGGCCTCACAGAGCGGACGGACCTCTGGGCCGAGCTGCCCTTCCAGAGCCACACCGGCGGCTACCTCGACAACCTCATCGAGGACTTCCACAGCCTGGGCTTCGAGCAGTACGGGCGGGACCGGTTGGCCAGGAACCAGCTGACCCTGGCGGTGATGACTCACGGCCAGTTGCAGTTCTTCAGCGACCAGCCCATCCGAGGCAAGACCCAGGATCCCAGCCTCGGCGTGCTCCACCTGCTCCACCAGGACCCCGCCTGGACCGTCTCGGCCTACTGGGCGCTCAAACCCCCCTTGACCACCACCTACGATGTTTACAAGTCCGGCTGGGACCAGACGCTGGGCCTGACCGCCCGCTGGCAGGCGAGGGCGCGGCAGATCTTCTACTTCGGCGCGGGCTTCATCCGCCGCCCGGGCGGCAGCCTGGCCTACAACGCCTCGCCCTTCGGTGGCATCCGCAATGGTTGGGGCGCCCATAGCACCTGGGAATACCGGGGGTGGGGGCGGCTCCGGCCCTTCTTCCAGCTCTACGCCCAGAGTGGCTACCTGCGCCCCCAGCCCTTCCAGAAACTCGATCGCCCCAGCCTCCAACACGACCTCGGCTTCCACTGGCAGTTCCGCCGGGACACCACCATCACCTTCCACTACCTGAACAACCTCACCCACAACGAGAACACAGCGGACATGGGCCTAGGGCTGATCCTCACCGCCTCCTTCTGACCCGTTCCGAAACGGGGTGGCATCCAAAATTCTTGACGACCCTTTCCGGCCAGCACCCCACCGGGTTCCTACCTCCGAAGGAACAATGCATGCCAACCTCGGCACCGCAGAAACGCTGACTAGAAGCGGTAGGTGATACCGGTACCGATGCTGAGATAACTGGCCTTCCGGACCAGGGGACTGTTCTGGGCATCCCCCTGGAGCTGGCCACCGTAGACGCTCAAGTTCCAGTTCCATCTTGGCGCAGGCCGGAAGCCGAGTGACATCACGGCACCGAAGTCCCGCAATCCCGCGCTGGGGGTGTAGACGCCTAGGTCGGTCGGTCCCAGGCGTGGATCCCCGACCGCAACCAGGGCGGCTCGCACCTTGTCCTGTTCGGAACTCACACCGAAGTCGTAGGCCATGGCCTGGCTGTCTGCCCAGGCGCCATGGAGCCCCAAGGTGAAGCGCCAACTCTGAGCCAGGGGCCAGGTCTGGCTGAGGACCAGGGTGCCCCGGTTGCCGGCTTCATCCTTCAACCCATGGGCCAGCGTGAACCCCACACGGGTTCCTCCCTGCCGCCAGTGCAGGCCAGTTCCCGCAAAAACAGTGGCCTTTCGATCGCCCATACCTGCCAGTTGGGGCGCTCGAGCCTCAGGGCGGCCATCACCGACACCCAGGCCCAGATCGAAGGTGAATTCCTTGTTGCGGAACAGGTGGATCCCCCCACCGAAGCCCCCAGCTTGAGGCAGTTCCGGTAGGGGTGACTCAAGGTAATCTCCACCTAGATCGACCTTTCGCTGACCTGAAATGAAGGGACTGCCCTGCCGAATGATCCAAAGTGGGTGCAGAGAAGGATGCCTTTTGTTTTATAAATATATTTATTGCTGATTTTATTGTGCCAACGCACGATCGGACACCTTATGCTTCCGACATTGCACGACCGGACAACTTATGGTTCCAGCAACCTGTCGGATAGGCCGATTCCAACCCTCAAATGAGGTCGTTTCGGGGCAGAAGCGGACAGAATATGCTTCCTGTCCCGGACATCTTTTCCTTCACGACACATCAGTGGCTTATTTTTTATCCTTTATACTAAGTCCAGATCCCCTTAAACCGTACGAAGATCCTCTGACCCAGGTCACAGAGCTCCGGGAGAGATCCCTTAAATCCGGGGCGCCCTGCTGCCCCTCAGGTGGCATCCCCGCACGGGGAGATCTCCGCCGCGGCAACCAGGCTCACAGGAATTGCTTGCCACGAAAGGTCTGGGGGTGATTGTCTTTGGTTCATGCCCCGCCGGTTGCACACTGCGGGAATAGCATTCTTGTGGGGAAACTGGAGTTGTGATGCCCTCCCTCGACCGCAGGCTGGATGAGTTGCTAACCCAAGGGTCACCGCTTCTTGAGCCTCTGCTGCGGTGGATCCTGGAGGCCCCCCATCTTGCACCCACTGCCGGAGAAGTCCCTCGAACGCGTCGGCTCCCTTTCTTGGGCCAGGCCCTACTTCAGTGCCTTGTCGAAGAAGTCCGCAAGCTCCGACCCCAGTGTCTTCAGGAAGGCGGCCCGGTCGAACCCGGTTGGATCGGCGGCCATGTCACCGTCCGGGGTCGGAATGGGGTAGCTGGGGGTATCAGTGAAGGCAAAGTGCCAGGCGTTGGGTACCAGGTGCAGCTCTGCGCCAGCTACATTCTTTGCGACCCACACGGCGTGGAAGCGCGGCACCAGCCAGCGGTCCTTGACCCCGGCATAGATTGCAATCGGGACCTGGACCTTGGCCAGGGACTCGGCCGTGAACAGGACGCCCACTGGGGCCATGGCCACCACAGCGCGAACCCTTTCATCCCTCAGCGGCGGGCCAGCCGGGGGTGGGACGATGGGCCGCTCAGAGCCGGCCGTGCGGCAGAACAACGGATCGTCCTTGCCTTCCTCCTGGCAGTGCCGGTTCGCCTGGGCAAGGTCGGGCACGCCCCCGGCCAGGGCCAGGACGGTATAGCCCCCAGCCGAATGACCCAGGGTGCCGATGCGCGGCCCCTTGGCGTCGCGGGCGATGCGGTCCTTCCACTGCGGGTCGGCCAGCAAGGCATCGATGACCCGGCTGACTTGGCGCGGCCGCTCGAAGAAGTAGCGCTCCGGGGTCTTCTTCAACAAGGAACCATCCATCCAGTTGTCGCCCGGATGGCGCAGGGCGGCCACCAGGTAGCCCCGTGCGGCCAGGGATTCCGCCAGGCGGCTGTGGGCGAGCTCTGATCCGCCCAGCCCATGGCTCAGCACGAGCAGCCCCTTCACCGTGGGTGCCGACACGCCCCGGATGGCAGCGCGGATGCTGAAGGGACCCATGGGGATCTCTCGCCCTGGCGACGGGGTGGGATAGTAGAGCGCCACGGTGATGGCCGGCGTGCTCTCGCCCTTGCCGGGGATCTCGTACTGGGACCAGCCCACCTGGGCGGCCAGGGGCATGGCCGCGAAGAGCAGCAGGGCAAGGCCGACCAGGCCGGAGCGGGCAATGGTTTTCATGGCGGACCTCTTGGGGTGGCTGACGCCGGCGTGGGGCGACTGGTTCATGATGCGGCCGCTGTGGGCCGCTGCTAGGTCTTGACGGTACATGGTGTGCCTCCTGTTTGGCTGGATTCGGGTTGCGATGTTGTTGCGAGTGCCACGGGAAGCACCTGCGAGCGTTCACGCAGGAGGATGCATTCGACCCAGGCGAGGTTGATGGCCCAGCCTGCCCCCATGAGAAGGGCTCGGGTCGGTTCGCCCCGAATGCTGGGGAACAGGAACCACGGCAGGTGGGTCAGCACCTGGGTGCCCGCACCCAGGCCGAGAGCATAGCCGCGCATCATCCAAGGGCGGTGGGCGGGGAGGTCATGCCGCCAGATGGCCGCCATGCCGAGACAGATGAACAGCACCATCGCCGAACCGACGACCAGCCGGATGGCATACAGGAGCACACCATCAAAAGGGGGGCGCGGATAATAGTGGGCCATCCACAAACCCGTGAGGGCGGCCACCAGCCCACAAGGGACCACCACCCTTCCCGCAATGCGGTGCCAGCCGGGCTTGCGACGGCGAAACCCGGGGGCAAACTGGAAGGCGCCCAGAACGCAGTAGATGGTGACGCTGATGAGGTGCAGCACGATGGGCAGAGGGGCCGCAAAGAAGCGGGCATTTTCTGGCGTGATCCCTGAACCGCCCCCGAGTTGAAAGAGGCGGAAGGCGCCAGCTAGAACGGGGAAGAAGCTGAGCCCGATCAAACCGGCCGGTAGGAGCCATTCGGATTTCGAAGCAGAGGTCTTCACGGCTTCTTACGCTCCTTTCTTGACGAAGCGCAGGCCGAGCATGATGACGACGTCGTTGCGCGTGGCGGCCTTGCCGCTGCCAGCCAGCGGCTTGAAGCTGGAAACATAGTCCCGAACCTCAAGGCGCAGATGCACGCGGTGGATGGCGAACTCGCCTCCGACGCTGCCATAGGCGGCGAGGTTATACGTGGGATCAGTGGGGAGCCTGGGGATGTTGTAGCTCCGTGCGCCACCGCCAGCGCCGAGAAAGGGTGCGACCTTCCACGTGCTGCCCAGGGACAGCTGGGACCCGCGCGCTTCGGCTCCGACGTCACAGATGAAGATGTCGAGCTTGGGCTGGCCCGCGATGGCGAGGTCGTGGCTCCGCGCCCACTCAAAGGTGCCCGTGATGGCGAACGAGGGGCGCGGGACATAGGACACCACCACCGCCGTCAGGTCAGCCGTCTTGATGCTGGCCCGCTGGGCGCCGGTGGGCATGAGCCAGCCGCCAGAGACATAGAACTCCCAAGCTGCCGGTGGCTGGGGCGGTGTCTGAGCTGCAGCAGGGCGCGTCGAGGTGAGGAGCAGGAGGATGGCCCCCATGGTCGCAAACACTTTTCGAGTGAAGCCCTGGTGGCTGAGACGGGCTGAGCGTGAATGAGTGTTGATAACAAATGAGTTGATAAACACGATGTGCTCCTAGTGGGGATGAGTCTTTGTCTCACAAACAATAGTGTATGCTATACACAGTTTCGTTCAAGGTACTTTTTCAGGAAAAGGAGCGACATGGCAGGAAGGACTGGCCAGGGGGATCGGCCGAGCCCTGAGACGAAGGGTGGGCGGCGCCGCGAGGACCTCCCTCAGGCCCCTGCCAACCCTGAGAGCGCTGCCCGGGACCTTCAGAGGCGCAGTGAGCTGCTCTGGGAGGCTCCGCCCCGACCGAGCCGGGGGTCCAAGCCCACGATGAGCCGCGAGGGCATCGTCCAGGCAGCGATCAGCGTGGCCGACCAGAGCGGTCTCGCTGCGCTCACGATGTACGCGGTCGCCGAAAGGCTTGGGTTCACCACGATGGCGATCTACCGCTACTTCCCGAACAAGGAAGCGCTGATGGACGCTTCGGTCGACGCTGCCATGGGAACGCCGCCGAGAAGGAGTGGCCCACGCGAGGGCTGGCGTCAGGAAGTGAAGCACTGGGCCCATGCGAAGCGGGCGATGCTGTGCTCACGGCCCTGGTTGGCGGAGCTGCCGTTCGTCGCGGCGCCCCATGGCCCCAACTGGCTGAGCTGGCATGAGGCGCTCCTGGAGGCCCTGGCGGACACGGGACTGAGCCCCGAGGACCTGATGGACATGCTGAGCGTGGTCCATGCCTACGTGAGCGGAGCCTCCGACACGGCCATCTCGCTGGCGCGCGCCAGGTCCCGTGGCATGTCGGACGAGCTGTGGGCGCAGGCTGTGGGCAGAGACCTCTGTCGCGCGATCCGCCACCCGCGCTACCCGAGGCTGTCTGCCATTCTCACCTCGCAGTCGGGAGGCATTTCGGATGCTTCGCCGTTACCCGTGCGGGCTGGCAAGCCGCGTACGATGGAGGAGGGCTTCGACTTCGGCCTTGAACGCGTCTTGGATGGCATCGAGCGTTACATCGACTCAAACGAAGGCTCCTGACCCACTCCGCCTGGGGGAGGGCGACGGTCTCCGCTCGGTTGACCCAGATTCCACGGATTGGCCGGACGAATGATCGGGGAGATCGCCAGATTGAAGGGTTCGTCGCGATAGGGCCTGGCTTGCAGACGCGATGGCGAGCGCGACGAGGATCAAGGCGCCAGCGACGGCGAAGGTGATCCGCATGCCCGCCGCAACAGCCTCAGGAGGCGCGGTCATGATGTTGGTTGTCGCCGAGGCGAGCGCGAACACCGCGCCCATGGCGGATGCGCCGGTGATGAGTCCAAGATTGCGCGACAGGCTGAGCAGGCCGGAGATCACGCCCCGCTGATCTGGGCGGACGTCCGTCATGACGGCAGTGTTGTTGGCCGTCTGGAAAAGGGCATAGCTGGACGTGACCATGGCGATGGGAGCGAGGTAGCCGATGATGCCGAAGCTCGCCGGCAGCGTGGCTAGGATGAAGGATCCAAGGGCGATTCCGCTGAGCCCGACGAGGGTCATGCGCTGGGCACCGAAACGATCCACGATGCGACCTGCCGGCACACCCGTCAGGGCGGCAACCAGTGGGCCCACCGACAAGGCCAGGCCGACCAGGGCAGCCTGAAGCCCAAGGGATCGGGAGAGATAGAACGGCCCGACCACCAACGTCGCCATCATCACAGTGGAGACGAGCGTGCTCATGGTGAGGCTGCCACTCAGCACTGGATTACGGAACATTGCCAATCGAATCAAGGGTGATGAGCCTCTCGCCTCAGCAAGAAGGAAGAGGCCGACTCCGAGGACGGCAGCCACCAGCAGCGCCAGGTTGAGCGAGCCGAAGCTGCCCCGCCCAAGCGTCATGGCAAGGGCATAGGCCGCAAGGGTCAGGGCAATCAGCAGTGTGCCGATTTTGTCGAAGCTGACTCGATTGGCGTTGGGCTCCCGGCGATCGACGGGCAGGTGGCGATAGGCGAGCAGGAAATTCAGGATGCCCAGCGGCACGTTCACAAGGAAGATGGACCGCCAACCGAGCCCGACGATCATGACGCCGCCCAGCGATGGGCCAAGCGTGGTTCCGATGGCGGACATCGTGCCAAGCAGCCCCATGGCGCTACCAATTTCCCCCTTCGGCACTGTCTCACCGACAAGGGCCACGGTAAGAGCCATCATGATGGCCGCTCCAAGTCCCTGCGCTGCCCGGGCGGCAATCAACATCCAGAGTGTGGGCGCGATACCACACAGCAGCGAGGCCACCGTGAACAGGCCGATCCCGAACAGCAAGAGCCGCCGGCGGCCGAGGATGTCACCGAGCCTGCCGACACTAACGATCAAGGTGGTGATGGCGAGGAGGTAGGCCAGAACGATCCACTGAACCGCCTGGAAGGAGGCGGTGAACGCTTGCGCCAGCGTTGGCAAACCCGCGTTGGCGATGCTGGTATCAAGCGAGGGCATCAACATGGAAAGGCAGAGGCCGGCCAGCGCCCAGCGAACCGAATGAGCGCTCTCCGCCGTGCCAGCGTCATCTTGTCTTTCAGAGATTGGCTTGGCTGTGGTTTTCATTTGCTCGACCCCCAGAAGTGCTAGATCCCAGGGTCCGTTTTCAGGTGGATAGGCGGAAGACGCATCATTTGCATGTTATTAGTGCACCAAACGCCATGTGACTAACCAATCGTGCCAAGCTGATGCATGTCGAGGCCCGATCTCAACTTGCTCATCACCCTGGATGTGCTGCTGGCGGAAGGGAATGTTGCGCGTGCAGCCCAGCGGTTGCGGCTCAGTCCATCCGCGATGAGCCGAGCCCTGGCCCGATTGCGGGAGACCACGGGCGACCCGTTGTTGGTCAGGGCAGGTCGCGGGCTGGTGCCGACACCCCGAGCGCTCGAGCTGCGCGAACGCGTCAGTCAACTGGTTCAGGACACCGAAGCGGTTCTGCGCCCTGCTGAGACGCCCGACCTCAAACAGCTCGTTCGAACCTTCGTGCTGCGGACGAGCGATGGCTTCGTGGAAAACTTTGGGCCCGGCCTTATCGCTCGCGTGGCCGAGGAAGCCCCCGGTGTGCGGTTGCACTTCGTACAGAAGCTGGATAACAAAGACAGCGTCCTCCTTCGCGATGGGACCGTCGATCTGGAAACAGGCGTAGCAAGGAGCACGTCGGGCCCGGAAGTCCGGGTGCAGGCGTTATTCAGTGACCGGTTCATCGGCGTGGTGCGAACGGGGCACGCGTTGAGTCAGGGCGAGATCACGCCCGCCCGCTATGCTGCCGGCAGGCACATCTACGTCTCGCGACTGGGAGACGACAAGGGGCCGATGGATGAAGCCTTGAGCTCGCTTGGTCTGGAACGAGAGATCGTCACCATCGTCAACGGCTTTTCGACCGCCCTGGCCCTGGCCCGGGCCTCTGACCTGATCGCCAGCGTGCCTGAACGGCATACTGGGAACTTGCGGTCAGGAATGCATAGCTTCCCCCTTCCGGTCCCTACGCCTGCGTTCACGGTTTCGCTGCTCTGGCACCCGAGAATGCACGCCGACCCGGCGCATCGCTGGCTGCGTGGCCTCGTTCAGGAGATCTGCGCCGCGACCCGCTGAGGTGGTAGGCCTCCGGTCAGGGGCCGACGGAGTGAGCCATTCCGAGGGGAGCCGGACGGCCGATGGGGAGAATCCATTGCCGTTGCCGAGGGATTGTAGTCGACACTGGCCCCAGAGCCACCGCCGCCGATTTGATCCATTAATTTCATGTATAGCATCACTAGTGTCCGGTTGAGCGCAGTAGGTAAGGTTGTAAGACCCCTTTTTTCAACTATTTTCAATCAATATTCCTTGGTGGCGATTTGAACGGCGGGAACGGGATTTCGGGTGGTTTCCTGGGGTTGGACCCCAGGGGGC
>CAIOFF010000056.1 GCA_903857495.1 uncultured Holophagaceae bacterium
AAGCTTCGACCCGTTCTCGCAACGGAGCTAATTCCGAAGAGGACGGCAGCTTCTTCCGTTTAGCCAAGGGGGATCTCCAATCCCCACGAGCCTATCGGCGATCAACTCACCCGGTCACGCACCCTTGCCGGAAACACACGTTGAAGGTCATGCAGGTCAAAATCTCGCTTAGAAAATTGTGACCTATCTGGGTTGACGACTTATGCACTGTTGGCATACCGTGCCTCATTGTCATCAATGAGTCACCGGGGTATTCAGTGCCATCTCACCGACTACATACCTACAAGTGCCAATCCTGCGGCAGCTCGCTCAATGCCCGGCCAGAGCACCGTATCATTCGCTGTTCCTATTGCGGCAATCAGATTTCTCTTGAGCGGCAGTCAAACGGATTCTGCTCCTGTGGGCGTAAGGAGGAATGCACCTGTTCCATGTGTGGGCAGGGCCTTTGTGGGCAGCACGTGTTCCAACTTCGGCACTTCGATCTGCGTTCGATCCTTCTTCGTTACAGACCAGATCAAGTCTCCGCGGCCCAACTTTGGGTCCAGAAATTGGTGCGATCAGTACCTGAGGACCATGTGAACTGCTCCGATTGCTTTGACCACCTGGTTGAAGAATGGCTGACCGGCATCTCCAATAATTGATGAAACGAGTCTCTGCGTGACCCATTTCTGCGAAACCCTTTTACGGCCTTCCTCACCCAGGGGAGAAAATGGCGGTTGACTCTGAATTCACAGGCTTTAGGACCTATGTCGTCGACGACTGGGAATACCTCATGCACTATTTCGAGGCCGCCCTGGTCGATTCCGGCACCGCACCTGCGGTGGCCGACCAATTCACAGCGTTCGTGGCCGATCATGCTGCAAGGGGGTTTGAATTTGTCCGCTGCGACGGGGTTCCCTACCGGGTGACCCCTGGCTGCCTGGCGGGCCTGCTGGGGGCCAAGGAGAGTTATGGTCACCGCACCATCGTCACCTTCAGGCGGCAGACGAAAGCCCCAGAACTGACACCGCCCATCGCCGTGCCCGCGATGGCGGAGCCGCCCATGGGGGCGCCGGCGATAGCGGCCTCGGCAATGGTGGCCCCCCCGAACGCCCCAGCTCCGCAGCCGCAGGCGTTTCAACCGCCTGCACCGGATCAGAGTCAGACCAACCGGACCCCTCTCCTGATCGGAGGTGTTCTGGTGACTGTCTTGGTGTTGGGTGGCGCCCTTCTTTCCACCAGCCGCAACTCCCCAAAGGCACCGGTGGTGGCTCCGAGCGCCCCCGCATTCCAGCAGTCGGTGGCGCCCGTCGTGGCTGTTCCCACCTTCGCCGCCATCCCAATCAGTCCAGACTGGTTCCTCAAGGGTGGAGAGATTTCCGGCGGCTTCGTTCCTCCCGAAGCACGGCTCGACTGGCCGGAATGGATGCAAGCCATGGTCGGAGACAAGGCGGGGGTTCCACCGGCGGAATTGGCCAAGGCGGACTTCTACCGAATCCCGGATGCCAGTCTGGCGCATGCGGTGGGCGTCCTAGTCCGGGAGCGGGTGTTCACGCCTGATCTCCTGAAGCAGATTTCGGCCATTTCCTATGCGGCTGACACTGGCGGCTGGCTGTCGGCCCGCGGCGAATACCAGCGTGCGTACCTCCAGGCCAATCCTCTGCCCGTGGAGGACCCGGCCACCTGCTCCATGGTCCTGACCAGCCTGGTCAGGGCCAAGGAGTACGACACGGCCCGTGAGGCGCTCCAGCGGGGAGGCGTACCCACCGACCCGGAACTGCGCGCTTCCTGGCTCCGCATGCTGGATTTGGCAGCGAGTGCCGCCAAGCCTGATCCGAGGCTGATCGGCGAGCCGACGCTGCCGCCCGCAGAGCGGTACGCGGCCCTGGTCGCGTTGGATAAGAAGGACAACGGCTCGACCCTTCTGGCGTCCTTCCGTGGGACGCCGTTCTTCTCCGAGGCCGTCTACCTTGGTGTAGGCCGTGGCTGGGTGAAGGTCACGGACCCATTGGTGGACGAGTCGATAGCACAGGACCCGCCCCAGCGGGACGATGCGCCCTGGTTCCTTGCACGCCCCGGGGAGCGGGCCTCGGACCTACTCTGGCTGCAGGCGACAGACGCCGTGGCAAACGACCAGCTTGAGCGGGCGGCAGGACTCAGCCAGGAATTGCTCAAGCGGTTCCCCCAATCCTATTTCGCCGGCCACGCAATGTTCATGGCGGAGGCGTTGGGTCAACCGGACACAGAGGCCCGTCCACGCTTGAAAGTCCCATCCGACCTAAACCTATACAACGTAGCGCACCTGGCGCCGCGACCGGCGGCGTCCGACTTGTGGCCAGCACCTTACGATGCCATGGCGGCTCGCGGCCGCTTCGACCTGATCCTGGCCCAAACGGATCCCAGAACCCAGCCGATGGTCTTCTTCATGGCGGCGGCACGCTCCGGCCAGGTCGACTTGGCTTCCCGCTACCTGGCCACCGAGAAACTGTGCTCCACGGAAAACGTGAGTTATCTGTACCCCACGGCCCTTGCGCCCGTGGTAGCCCAGGCCATCAGGGAGGAAGGACTCCAAGACCTTTTGGAGCCGGCCTTCATCCTGTCCGTGATCAAGTGCGAGAGCCTATTCCAGCCCACAGCCTCATCCGGCGCCAACGCAATGGGGATGATGCAGTTGCTGAGGCCCACTTTCCGGTCGCTGATGGGGCCTACCGCAGATATCCACGATCCACTCACTAATATCCGGGCAGGGTTGAAATACTTCAAGAAAATCATCAAGCAGACAGGATTGGAGCGTACCCCGGTCCAAGTGCGTTATGCCTATCTTCTGATGGGGTACCACGCCGGTGATGCTCGAGCCAAGGCGTGGTTCCGCCAGTTCGAACCCCAACTGCAACAAAGCACCGGTCCCAAGGCCACCCTCCAACGCATCGAGTCGGTACCCATCTTCAGCACACGGCAGTACCTGGTAAGAGTCCTCGGCGACTGCGCGGTCTATTCGCGCCTACTTCAGTTGTAGCGTTCAATCCAACCCCCTAAGGAGGGATCAGCATGGCTAATGACTCAAAGTTCGCAGGCTTCAGGACCTACAGGGTCGGCGGCTTCGATTACCTCATGCAGTATTTTGAAGCCAAGTTCACTGGCACCGGAACGGTGCACGCAGTGGCCGATCAATTCACTGCTTTCGTGGCAAATCAGGCTGCGAGTGGCTATGAATTCTTCCGCACCGACGAGGTGCCCTACCGTGTGACCCCCGGGTGCCTCGGGGGCCTTCTGGGGGCCAAGGAAACCTACGGTCACTGCACCATTGTGACCTTCAGAAAGAAGGTTGACTGACCTTGGTGACCTTTATGGTATGGATAATCCGCGGCTATCAAGCCGTGGCACCCCCAAGGCTTCGGCAGTGCTGCCGGTTCACCCCGAGTTGCTCTGAATACATGGTGCTTGCCTTGCGAAAATACGGTCCAGTCCGCGGGTTGACCATGGGCCTCACTCGGATCGGGCGCTGCAGGCCACCCCAGGGCGGAGAGGACTACCCGTGATTATCACGGACCTAGGAGTCTCACCATCCTTGGAATAGAAGTGGGGAGGACGTCAAGTGGCAGGGAGAGAGCGCACGGCAAGGGGATAGCTTCATCCCATCTGAATTGGTTGCGGGCGTGAAGTCACCCTAGCCCAATGGATTCAAGGTGCTTCTGGAGTTCGGGCAGCCCAAAGGGCTTGGACAGCAAGGTGACCCCCGGATAAGCCGAGGCCAAGGTCAGCGCGGTCTGGTCGGTTCGGCCTGTAGCAAGTAGAACCGGCACTTCTGGGCACAGCACTCGCAAGCGGGGCAGCGTCCCGATCCCACCTATTCCCGGCATGTTCATGTCCAGAATGACGAGGTCGGGCTCGAGCCCAGCCTCGAGTAAAGCCAGAGCCTCTTCACCGTTCTGGGCTGTGGTCACCGAAGGGTGGCCCAGGACCTCAAGGAGCAACTGGAGGGAACTCTGGATCAGTTCATCGTCATCCACCAGAAGAACCCTCATGCTTCCCTTGGGGATCAGTGTGGCCTCAGCAACGGCAACCGCCGGTGCGGCGACTTGGGTTTCCTTCTCCCAGGCGGGGAAGCGCAGCATCACCCGGGTGCCTTGGCCGGGTTCGCTAAGAATGTCCATCTGCCCCCGGTGCGCCTTCATGGTGCTGAAGACCATGGAGAGGCCTAGCCCCGTGCCCTTGCCATGTTCCTTGGTGGTGAAGAAGGGGTCCGCAGCTCTCTCTTGGATCTCCTTGGACATGCCCGTTCCGTTGTCTTCCACCACTACCTCAATCCAGTTCTTATCCGCATTGCGGGTGTGCAGGGTGAGGGTGCCGTTCTCAGGCATGGCATCTACGGCGTTCACACAGAGGTTCATGACGGCATGGGTCACGGCACTGGCATCACCCTGGATTGGATGCAGGCCTGGCTCCAGATCCATCTGCAGGTGAATGTGGGCCAGGGTCGTCCTCTCCAGAAGGCTGACCTGTTCCCTGAGAATGGCGTTCAGATCGAGTTCATGGATCTCCACTGGAGTCTGACGGGCAAAGTTCAGCAGGGACTTGACCATCTTGCCGCCCCGCTCAGTGGCCTTGCAGATGGTGTCGAGGGCCTGATAGAGGGGACTTCCGTAGGGCTGGGTGCTGATGTGAGCTGAGGCCAGGCCGAGAATGGCCCCCAGGACATTGTTCATATCGTGAGCGACACCGCCAGCCAGGGTACCTAGGCTCTCCATTTTTTGGGATTGTTGAAGCTGGGCTAGGAGTTTGGCCTTCTCCTCCTCAGCTTGTTTGCGTTTGGTGATGTCGCTGTTGGTGCCAATCATGCGCAGCGGTTTGCCATTTTCATCGCGCTGCACCACCATGCCGCGGCCCAGCGTCCAACGCCAGCTCCCATCCTTGCACAACATCCGAAACTCGACCGCTACGTGGCCGGGCTTGCCCTCCATGTATGGCTGCAACGTCGCAAATACACCGGGCGCATCATCGGGATGGATGCGCTTGCTCCATTCGTCCGACGAGGTGCCGAAGTCGGCCTCGGCATACCCATACATTTCCTTGTAGTGCGGTGAGAAGTAGGCCTTACCGGTCTCGAGATTCCAGTCCCAAAGGCTGTCTCCTGCCCCTTCGAGGGCGAATTTCCAGCGCTCCTCGCTCTCCCGCAACGCAGCCTCCGCCTGCTTACGTGCGGTGATGTCACTGAAGGTGATCACGGCCTGGACAATTAGGCCAGCCGCATCCTTCACGGCATATGCATTGCAGAGCACCCAGGTTGGTGCTGCGCGATCCGGGCGGCAGACGCCAATGGCTTGGCCCCTGAAGCCCTCGCCAGTGGATAGGACGCGGTTGACAGGATACGAATCCAGAGGCATGGGTGAGCCATCCTCCTGGAGGAAGCACCACTGCGGATCGATGGCAGTCTTGCCCAGCATCTGATCTTCGGAAAGTCCGAGGAGGGCTGACGCCATCCCATTGGCCAGCAGGATAGAACTGTCCGGGCCGTGCACCACCAAGCCGGAGGAGAGGTTGTCGATGAGGGTTCTGTATTTTTCTTCACTGGCCTTCAGGACGACTTGCGCCTGCTTGCGCTCAGTAATGTCCTGCGCGATTCCCGTGAGAATCCATGGCTTGCCATCCTCGTCTCGGCGGAATTCACCGGCTTCCGCCCAGACCACTCGAACGGTGCCGTCCGGCCTGATGATCCGGTATTCCAAGGGTGCAGGCCTCCCCTGTTCTATGACGGAGAGGTTGGATTGTTCCACGGCTGCGCGGTCATCCGGATGGATCGCCTGGGCAATCACCTCGGAGAGGACTCCACGGAAGGACTCCCGGTTGAGACCAAAGATGCGGTACATCTCGTCGGTCCATTCAAGCTGGTCCGACTGGACGTTCCAGGTCCAACTGCCAACATGGGCAACTTGTTTGGCCTTATTCAGACTATTTTCAGATTCGAGCAGTGCCCGCTCCGCGCGCATGCGCTCGGAGACGAGCTCCGTGTACACGATGATTCCACCGATCGAACCATTGGCTTCGTACCATGGCCGACATTCCCAGCGAGTCCACTCCACGGTGCCATCAGCCCGGGTCCACTCATCGCCGTCCGCACTTGAAATCACCCCGGCAAGCGCCTTCTGATGAACGTCCCGCCACTTCTGCGGCAGGTCAGGCATGACCTCGTAGTGGTGCCTCCCGATGATGTCCTGACCTACCACTTTGTAATCTTGGAGGTATTGCTGGCTTACGTAGATGTACTTCATGTCCCGGTCATGGACTGCCACGGCCTCCTGGCAGTGCTCGATGATGTAGCGCATCAACTCATAGGAATGGTTCAGCCTGTCCTCTGCTTGCCTGCGCTCTGTGATGTCCGTAACCGTTGCAAGCACTCCGATGATTTTTCCTTGGGAGTTACGGAAGGGGACGCTGGCATCAATGTTCCATCCCTCCTTCCCAGTGCTCTGAACATGGAACCGGAACTCAATCGGGTCGACTCGCTCTCCAGCCAGGGCCCGGTTCAAGTGGTCCATGGTTCCTGCTTCCTGAAGGAATGGGAACACCTCAAGAGGATGCTTTCCGATCACGTCCTTGGCTGGGATGCCGCTCAGTTGCTCCATGAACGGGTTCCATACTTGGTAGCGCAGATCAGGACCGTAGACGATGACTCCTTCATGGACGCTATGGATAATTTGATCGGTGAACCTTTGGGCCTCCATCGCCTTTTTGGCTTCAGTCCGCTCCCTGCGAAGTGCAGCGCGTATCCCCACGAAGAGCAATACTGTCGTGATCAGGACGTAGGTGAAGCCCTTGTAGGTGGAACTGACACGCTGGTTCTCGATGCTGAGGGATATGGAAGCGACCAGTGCATCAGAGAAGTAAATCCAGAGGCCAGAGAATAGTGCAAACAAGGCGGGCACCAACCACTCGGCACGCCTTCCCAGACTCTGAACCCTCTCCGCCATTCCTGGACCTCGACGTCTTCAAAGGAAATGAGCCCTGAGATTAACAAACCCTGTGCTTCAATAGGGGGGGGGGAATTGCACTGCTAAGCGCGGACCAGAAATGTATTACACCTGGAACCTCGGCTCAGAGGGCCGTTTGCCACCATTCATTCCGAGGCAGGCACACCCGTCCAAGTTATTCAGGCGCTGCAGCTAGGGCACAACTCTGCCAGGACCACGATGCTTTCTGGAAAACCACCAGGAGAAGGCTACGGAGCAGCAGGCCAAGGTTGCAGAGAGAATGGGCTTTGGCGGGAAATCGGCAGGCTAATCATAAAAAGGACGCACCAACACTAATTATTTACAACGCCACGAATCTGAGGGTCGGGCGTTCGAGTCGCGCCGGGACCACCAAGAATAACAACACTTAGGCCCATCACTCCGATGGGCCTTTTCCTTTTGACCTGCGTCCTGCCTGTGTGGCGTGAACCATGCCGGGTTGTTCGGGGTAATTCATGGTTCGCACCAAGCCTGGCCGAGCCGGTGGGAGGGGGTCGCGTCTGGGGTATGGGCCTTTCGATAGGTCAAAAATTGGGCAATATGCGCCCATGAGCAACCAATATTTACCCCACAGCTGTGCAGGACGATATCTGGCATTGAAGTCCTCACCCGCTGGGGCCTCAGGAGGAGACATGCCTGCCCAGGATGGCTCAAGCAACCTGCTTTCCTCCGGTGTCCTACCTGTTCATGAAAACGGCATGGAGGGCCTCCAGTCGCTGCTGCAGCTGGTGCCCTTCGGAATCGTGTTCCAGGATGCGGAGGGGAACATCCTCACTGCCAACCCGGCTGCCGAGAGCGTCCTCGGGCTTTCCTACGAGCAGATGGTGGGCCGCAAGAGCATCGACCCAAGGTGGAAGGCTCTCCACGAAGACGGCTCCCCCTTCCCAGGAGAGGACCAGCCGGCCATGACGGCCCTGCGCTCCGGCCTTCCTGGCGAAGCGATCATGGGGCTGTTCAACCCGAGCAAGGAACGGACAACCTGGATCACCGTCTCCGCCGTTCCCCTTTTCCGTCCTGGCGAGGACACCCCCTATCAGGTGTTGACCACATTCCTGGACATTACCGAGCGCAGGCGGATCGAGGAAGAGCTGCGTGAGAGTCAGGACCTGTTCCGGGCCATCTTTGACAGCAACACGATCGGCATTGTCGTCTCGGCCGTGACCGGGCCCACGGATGGCTCCGTCCTGACCAGCAATCGCGCCTTCCAGGAGCTGGTCGGATATTCGAATGAAGAGCTGGCCTGCAGAAGCTTCAAGGAATACACCCACCCCGACTATATCGAAGCCGAAGAGGCCCTGATTGAGGGGTTGACCACGCAAACGCGCGCCTTCTATCAGATCGAAAAACGGTTTGTGCGCAAGGGTGGACAGGTTGTCTGGGGGCGACTGCATGGCATTGCCCTGCGGGACCGGGGAGGGCGGGTCACCGGCGGCGTGTGCGTGATCGAAGACATCACGGGGCGCAAGCAGGTTGAAGAGGCTCTGGAGATGAGCCGAAGGACCCTGTTCGAGGCGCAGAGACTCGCCCAGGTCGGTAGCTGGCAGTGGGACCTTCAAACGAACAAGGTTCAGTGGTCGCCTGAGATCTACCGCATCACGGGCCTTGATCCAGAGAACTATGGCGGAAGCCCCGATCTATTCCTGGAGATCGTCCATCCTGATGACAAGGACGCCTTCACCCAAGTGATGAATAAGACGCGCAGCCAAGAGGGGACGACACCCCTCGAATACCGCGTGGTCCGTCCGGACGGTTCCGTGCGCACGGTGTTCGCCACCGGAACCCTGGTCTTGGATGCGGAGGGCCGGACTACCCAATGCATTGGCACGATCCAGGACATCACGGAGCGCAGGCTGGCCGAGGAGGTCAACTTAAGGCTGCAGCAACAGCTCCAGCAAGCCCAGAAGATGGAGAGCCTTGGGAACTTGTCCGGGGGCATTGCTCACGACATGAACAATGTGCTCGGCGCCATCCTGGGAATCGCCTCGGCCAACCTCCAGATCCAACCCCCAGGAAGCCCCGCCCACAACTCCTTCGAGACCATTGTCAAGGCCGCCACCCGTGGCGGGGAGATGGTGAGAGGTCTGCTGTCGTTTGCCAGACAGAGTCAGGCTGAAGAACGAACTCTGGATCTGAATGCCATCCTCAAGGAGGATGCCGACCTCCTGGCACGGACAACGCTGGCCAGGGTGGAGCTGAGACTGGACCTCGAAGCTGACCTCCTGCCGATCAGAGGGGATGCCGGTGCCTTGTCCCACGCTTTCATGAACCTCTGCGTCAATGCCGTGGATGCCATGCCCGAGAACGGCACCCTTTCCATCCGTACCAGGAACATCGGCAGGGAGTGGGCTGAAGTCGTCATTGGGGACACGGGATTGGGAATGTCCAAAGAGGTTCTTGAGAAGGCCATGGATCCCTTCTTCACCACCAAGGGTGTGGGCAAGGGAACGGGACTGGGCCTCACCATGGTCTACAAGACGGTGAAGGCCCATCGGGGGCTGATCGAGATCCAGAGCCAGCCTGGTCGAGGAACGCAAGTGACGATGCGGTTTCCGGCCAGCGAGTCCGTGAGGACTGACCATGAAGTTGATGCCGGGGCTCGGGCGGCTGTGCCTGCGCAAACGCTGCGCATCCTCCTGGTCGATGATGATGAACTCATCAGGAGTTCCACCGGAATGGTCGTTCAGACTCTGGGCCATGCTGTGACTACGAGTTCGAGTGGTGAGGAGGCACTGGCCCTGGTCGAGGCGGGGCTGCGGCCCGAGGCGGTGATCCTGGACATGAACATGCCGGGAATGGGTGGGGCCGGGACACTGCCTCGTCTGAGAGAGCTGCTTCCAGGTGTTCCTGTCCTGCTGTCCTCAGGGCGGACGGACCAGGCGGCACTGGACCTGAGCAAGGTCCACCCCTCTGTTCTCCTGCTCCCGAAGCCATTCAGCATCACTGAGCTGAAGGCGTGCCTTAGGTCGCTTGCAGGAGGCTGAGGCTGTCTATCTGAAGCAGCGTTCAGCTCGGACCTCGTCGGCATGGTCTGGTGATGCCACAAGGTGAACTCGTCGCCTCTGCGATAGGGCGTCGCCCAGGTTGGGACCCGTCGCTCCAGGACCACCGACCAAGCCCCTGCAGGTCAGGGGCTTTTGCTTGGGTGCGCTCGAGCTCTCCTCAGCCCCTCTTCAACGACCGGTCGATGAGAATCGCGACGATGGCGACCGCGAAGCAGAGACCGGCGGCGTAGAGCTTCCAGTTGGGGTTCATCTCGCGCTCCTCTGCAGCCTTGAACTATTGCTCTGGGCGTGGTTCTGGGGTCATTCTCCCGCTCTGCCGCTGCATGTGCCTGGCCAGGAGGGTCAGGGCGACACTGGCGAGCGCGGCGGCGAGCCAGCAGGCGCGCACGCTGGTGAAGTCGTAGGCGGGGAGGCCGGCGCCACTGAGGCGGCCGCGGCCGATGAGCCAGCCGCTAAGCACGTCCTGGATGCCGGCGCCGATGTAGCTGGCCACGCCCACAAGGCCCAGGGCCGTGCCCGCGGCGGCCCGGGGCACGGAGTCCACGGCCATCAGGCCGCCCATGAGGCAGACCAGGGAGCCGATGGAGAGGCCGAAGCCCACCATGCTGAGGGCATCCAGGATCCGCGGGCCGTGGGGTACCAGGAGCATCAGCGCCAGCGAGGCGCAGTTCAGCAGGCCGAAGAGCACGGAGGGCTTCACCCGGTCCCCGTGGAAGACCACGTCCGAGAGCCAGCCGGAGGCGATGGTGCCGATGACGCCGCACACGGAGCTGATGGCCACCAGGCTGCCCGCCTCCACCAATGTGTAGCCCTTGGCGTGGTGGAAGTAGAACACGCCCCAGCTGTTCACGGCGTAGCGGGTGACATAGACGGCGGCGCTGGCCGAGGCGATGCACCAGACCAGCGGACTGCGCAGCACGCGCAGCTGCTCCTGGGTGAGCAGGCCCGAGGGCTTCACCGGAACCGCTTCCACAGCGACCGTGGCGCTCGCCTCCAACGGCTTGTGCCGGAAGAGCACCCAGATGAGCAGCACGCCGAAGGCCCCGGCGGCGGCGCTGGCGAGGAAGCCCGCCCGCCAGCCCCAGCTGGCCACCACCAGGGAGGTGAGCAGGAAGGTGATGGCCTCGCCGAGGTTGTGGCTGGCGCTCCAGAGGCCGTAGCAGGTGCCCCGCTGGCGCGGCTCGAACCAGCGGGTGATGCCCACGACGCAGGCGCTGGCGCCCATGGACTGCAGCCAGCCGTTCAGCCCCCAGAGGGCGGCGAAGCCCGCGAAGACCAGCCAGCCCCCGGCCCAGCCCAGGGCCAGGTTCACCAGCGCCGAGCCCACCAGGCCCAGGGCCAGCAGCAGGCGGAGGTTCAGGCGGTCCGCCAGCACCCCATTGGCGAACTTGCCCGCGGCGTAGGCAAAGAAGAGGGCTGATCCGGCGATGCCGACCTGGGCTTCGGTCAACACGCCGGTGGACACCAGGGGGGCCTTCACCACGGCGAGGCTGAGGCGGCAGACGTAATAGAACCCATAGCCGAAGGTGGCTCCCGCCAGCACCGCCCACTGGCGGCCCGTGACCTCGCCCCAGCCGAAACGGCTCACTGCCGCGCTCCGAGCGCAGGAGGAAAGGGCCACAGGGGCAGGGTGGGGGCGGGAACCAGCATGCCCCATCGAACCACGCCCCCTCAGCGGGGGGACAGGGGTTTTCGGGCTCCGGTGCCGGTAGGCTGGTTGAAGGCCTCCCCACGGTTGTCCCATCCACCGGAGCACTCATGACCCTGCCGACCTGCCTTCCCCTCGCAGCCGTGCTGCTGTTTTCGGGCTGCGGCTCGGCGCTCGTCGCCCAGGCTCCCAAGGCGGCGCTGGCGGTGACCTCGACCTCGCTGCTCAAGACCAACACCACCTGGAACGGTGCGCCCATCACCTATTCCAAGTCCGGCAGCCCTGAGATCCAGTCCGTTATCGTCACTATTCCCGCGGGTTCAGCCACCGCCTGGCACCTCCACCCCGTCAACAACATCGCCTATGTGCTCGAAGGAAAGGTGCGCCTCGAGCTGGAGAACGGCACGACGAAAAGCTTCAGCGCCGGAGAGTCCTTCGCGGAAGTGGTGAACACCTGGCACCGCGGTACCAACCTCGGCGAGGGCCCGCTCCGGATCCTGGTGATCTATCTCGGCGAGATCGGCACGCCCCTCTCCGCCGCCAAGGGTGGCGTGGCTCCCGAGAAGCATTGAGCCTGGCCGCGGTCCGGGTCGAAGAAGTCCTCATCCATCCTCGTCGCGGCGCCTAGAGCCGCGCCCGCTCAGCCCGGATGAGGTCCCAGAGATCCTGCAGGACAAGCCCCGAGGCGACCCGCTCCCGCTCCAGCATGGCTTCGGCCAGATCCTTGGGGTCCGTGTAGGTCACCCCCTGGTATTCCCACACCCAGAAGTCATTGGCGAGCCGCACTGAGAAGGTGTGCTTGCCAAGCCTGAAGGTGCCGCCGGTGGGCGTGTTCATGGTCAGGACGAGGATCCTGCTTTCGAGCGAGCCGTGGCCAGAACCCATCAGTGCCTCCTTTGATTGCGCCGATCAATGGGTCTTCTCACAAACCCGTTCGGCGGTGGCCACGGGGGCCCCCGCGGTGCAGGGCGGTCTCGTGGTAGGCCAGCAGAAAATGGTTCTTCAGGCACTTGTTGCAGATGCCGTGGGAGATGAGGGCGTTGGGCCACGCCTTGATGACGAACCGCTCGAGGGTCTTCGGCAACCAGACGCTGTTGATGTTGATGGCGTCACACCAGGCGCACTTGATCAAAAAGTCCTTTTTCTTCATGACATCCTCCGGGGCAGGAGGCCCATGTTGCTGGAATGGAATCCAAGCATAGGGGTTCTGACTGGGCCGGCCATCCCGGGTATCGGGTAGTCCGGGTATCGGGAAACAGGTAGGGCCCGGGGGCCGTGGTACGATGGGCTGGCCTTCCTGCTGCCCGGCGCAGGGAATGAACCTGCTGGCCTCGCCGCCCGTGGCCCGTTGCTCACCATCCTCTGACTGAAGTGACCATGAGCCGATTCTGGAGTCCCGTCGTTCGCACCTTGACCCCATACGTTCCCGGCGAGCAGCCGAAGCAGGAACGCATCGTCAAGCTCAACACGAACGAGAACCCCTACGGCCCCTCTCCCCGGGCCCTGGAGGCCATCCAGACCGCATCGGGGGATGCTCTGCGGCTCTACCCGGACCCGAACAGCGAGGCCCTGAAGCGCGCCCTGGCGACGCAGCTGCGGGTCCGCCCGGACCAGGTCTTCGTCGGCAACGGCTCCGACGAGGTGCTGGCCCACGTGTTCCAGGCGCTGCTCAAGCAGGAGCGGCCGCTGTGGTTCCCGGACATCACCTACAGCTTCTATCCCGTCTACTGCGGCCTCTACGGCATCGCCTCGCGGACCCGCCCCCTGGCGGAGGACTTCTCCATGCGCGTGGAGGACTACCTGCCCACGCCGGACGAGTGCGCAGGCGGGATCATCTTCCCCAATCCCAACGCGCCCACGGGCTGCCCCGTGCCGCTGGCGGGGGTCGCGCGCATCGCCGCCGGAAACCCGGATGCGGTGGTGGTCGTCGATGAGGCCTACGTGGACTTTGGCGGCGAGAGCGCGGTCGGTCTGGTGGACCGTCACCCGAACCTGCTGGTGGTCCAGACCTTCTCCAAGAGCCGCTCTTTGGCCGGTCTGCGGGTGGGCTTCGCCATCGGCCACCCGGAGCTCATCGAGGCGCTGGAGCGGGTGAAGAACAGCTTCAACTCCTACCCGCTGGACCGCCTGGCGCTGGCGGGCGCGGTGGCCTCCGTGCAGGACGTGGACTACTTCCAGGCCTGCTGCCAGAAGGTGATCGCCACCCGCCAGCGACTGGTCGCGCAGCTGGACGCCCTGGGCTTCGAGGTGCTGCCCTCCGCCGCCAACTTCATCTTCGCCCGCCACCCTGGCCGGGATGCCGCCGCCCTCGCTGCCGAGCTGCGCCAGCGGGCCATCATCGTCCGGCACTTCCGCCTGCCGAGGATTGACCAGCACCTCCGGATCACCGTGGGCACGGATGAGCAGTGCCAGCTCCTGGTCGAGGCGCTGACAGAGATCCTGGACCACTGATCCGTCCCGGAGGCGGGCTTTGTCTGAACCAGGCTGCTCGGCGGCCCTCCCAGGGAGCTAGGCCCTCGACTCGAAGCTGTGACGATGATGGGCCTGGGCCTGGTGGCGTCGGGGCCGGAAGTGGGCGACACGCCTTCGGGTGAGGGTCTCGGCAAGGTCGTGCGGGTCGAAGAAGACCTTGCCGCAGGCCTTCCACTCCCACCAGTCGGGGCCGTAGCGGACGACGATGAAGCTGCCGCCCAGCCAGAACCCCCCGCCACTCGGGGTGCTCGCCGTCAGTTCCATGATGAGCGCTTCTGAAACCACGCTTCACCTCCCAGGGGACGTTCAAGCCAGAGGCGCTGGTGGCAGGCGTGGCGGGCAGGGGCTTTCGCGTACTCGCCTCACCAGGCCAGCCAGGGATCTGGCCTCAGGTGCCCTCAAGATAGGTCAGAGGCTTCTGGCCGCAAGCCACAATGGACACAAAAGTAATCAATTATTGGTATAAATCATTTGATTTAGGCTCGCCAGGCCCCCTGGCAGCTCTGCCAGGCCTAGGCCAGGCGGGGCTGGATCTCCTGGATGAGCGCCTGGAGGGCGGGCAGCTCGAAGGGTTTTTGCAGGAATCCGGAAGGGATCTGGTCGCCAAACTGCCAGGTGGCATCCTGCTGGCTGTACCCGCTGATGAGCACCACCCGGACCCCGGGGTTGAGGTCGCGCAGGGCCCGGAAGGTATCGGCACCGCTCAGCTCTGGCATGGTGAGATCCAGCAGCACCCAGTCGATCGCTTCGGCATGCTCAAGGTAGAGGGCGAGGGCCTCCGTGCCATCAGCGGCCAGCAGCGTGCGGAACCCCAGGTAGGCCAGCATGGCGGCGGAGGCATCCCGGACCAGATCATCATCGTCCACGATCAGGACCAGGTCGGAGCCCCGGGCTTCGTTTCCGGGCGTGCCGGTTGCCGCCAGGGCCTGCCTGGGCTCTGCTGCGGCCGAAGCGGGGCTGCTGCTGACCGGGAAGAGAATCCGGACGTTGGTGCCCTGGCCGGGATGGCTGTCGATCCTCAGCGCGCCATGGTGGCCCCGGACGATGCCCAGCACCGCGGACATGCCCAGGCCGCGACCGGTGAACTTGGTCGTGAAGAAGGGATCGAAGAGCCGACTCAGGGTGTCCTGGTCCATGCCGGAGCCGGTGTCATCCACCTCGACGAAGACGTAGCGGCCCGGGGCTGGCTTCTCATCGAGGCGGCTGCCCGCAAGGTAGGCCTCGTCCGCATCTAGGACGCCTGTGGCGATCGAGACCGTGCCCGGCTGCTGGCCGATGGCCTCGGAGGCGTTGGTGATGAGGTTCATCACCACCTGCTGGACCTGCCCTGGATCCGCATGGGTGTGCGGCAGGCCTGCGGTCAGGTTGAGGTTCAGGGTGATGGTCCGGGAGAGTCCCACCCGGAACAGGTGCACGTTCTCCTCGACCACTTCGTTGAGGTCCAGGTCCTTCACGTCGAAGGTGCCCCGGCCCGAGAAGGCCAGCATCTGGCGCACCAGGTCCGTGGCCCGGCGGTTCGCCTGCAGGCTCCGCTCCAGGAAGGGGCGGGCGGGCGAGTCGCCGCCCTGGGTGTGCAGGGCCAGCTCCAGGTTCGCCAGCATGGCCATGAGGAGGTTGTTGAAGTCATGGGCGATGCCCCCGGCCATGACGCCCAGGCTCTCCAGCTTCTGGGTGTGGAGGAGCCGCCGCTCGAGCTCCAGGCGGGTGCTTTCCCACTTCCGGTGTTCGGTGATGTCGAGGCAGGAGCCGATATACCCCACGAAGGCGCCCGTGGAGTCATGGCGGGGGTGGCCCTCGTCGATGACCCACTGGTACTCCGCATCGTGGCGGCGGAGCCGATACTCCATCCGGAAGGGCTGCCGCGCCTCCCAGGCTGTCAGGTAGGTCCTGGCGCAGCGCCGCAGATCCTCCGGATGGACGACGGCCCGCAGTCCGGCTGCCCTCAGCTCCTCCAGGCTCAACCCGACGAAGGTGAGGAAGCGGCCATTGAACCAGCTGAGGCGCTTGTCCGGCCCCGTGAGCCAGATCATGGCCGGTGAGCTGTTGGCCACGGACTCGAAGAGCGACTGGCTCTCCCGGAGCGCGGCCTTGGCCTGCTCACGCTCGGTCTCGTCCTCCAGGCAGAGGAGGAACACGGTTCTGCCGGCGGCCTGGATCAGGGCCAGGGAGGCCCGGAAGGCCACCACACGGATGACGCCCTGCTGCTCGATGGTGGTGCGGTAGCTGAGCCCGGTCTCCGGCTGGCCCGTCCCCAGGATCCGCCGAGCCGACTGCTGCACAGCGCACTCGCAGCAGGCCAGTCCCGTGCCGCAGCCTTGGGGCTCCGCCGTGGCCCGGACACAGCCGAGGGCACTGCCGAAGCCCAGGGATTTCAGCAGGGCCTCGGAACGGCCCGCATAGGCCTCGAAGGCCCGGTTGGTGTCGATGATCTGGAACCCGGGGTCCAGGCGGCACATCATCACCGGGGCATTCTGGTAGATGGCTTCCATCTCCAGCCGGTTGTGGTTCAGGGCCTCCTGGGTCCGCTGGTGGTCCTGCTTGGTCCCCCACTCGCGCAGGGCCCGGCCCAGGGAGTGGCGCAGGTCCTGGAAGGACTCCGGGGACTTGACCAGGTAGTCGAGGGCGCCGGCCCTCAGGACATCCACCGCGATCTGCTCGCTGCCGAAGCTGGTCATGACCAGGACGGGGATCGGCGCCTCCGTGGTCCAGCCCCGGAGCAGGTCCAGGGCCTGACCATCGGGCAGGTTCATGTCCAGCAGTGCCAGGTCCGGCAGACAGACGCGCATCGCCTCCCGGCAGTCGGCCAGTGTCTCAACGACCTGGACCTGATAGACAGGATCGACGCCTTCCAGAGCCCGCCCGATTGCCTCCGCATGGGCGGGATCGTCCTCGACCACGAGGACCCGGATGGGGGTAGCGTCCATGGGCGGGGCTCTGCTCCTCAGTAGGGATACTTGTTCCAGGCGAGCCAGTAGTAGCCGCACGTCTCCATCAGCGAGACGAACTGCGGGAAGTCCACAGGTTTGACCAGGTAGCTGTTGGCGTGGAACTCGTAGGCCTTGGCCATGTCCGCCTCGGCGGCGGAGGTGGTCAGGATCACCACGGGGATCGCGGCCAGGGCCGGGTCCTGCTTGATCACCTTCAGCACCTCGAGGCCATCCACCCGCGGGAGGCGGAGGTCCAGCAGGATGAGGCCGGGGCGGGGGCTGGCGGCCGGATCCGCGTAGTCTCCCTGCTGGTGCAGGTAGTCGAGGGCGGCCTGGCCATCCGGCACGTGGATGAGGCGGTTGGCGAGCCGGAAGCCCTCGAAGTTCCGCCGGACGATCTCCGCATGGGCGGGTTCGTCCTCCACCAGCAGGATCACAAAGGCTTCGCCCATCATCGCGCCTCCCCCGGTGCTTGTATCGCTTTCGGCAGGGTGAACAGGAAGCATGAACCCTGATCCGCCCCCTCGGACTCCACCCGGATGGTGCCTCCGTGGACCTCCACAATGCGCTTGATCAGGGCCAGGCCTAGACCGGTGCCTTCGGTGCGGGCATCGAGCTTCTCGAACAGCCCGAAGACCTTCCCGTGATAGCGGGGGTCGATGCCCTGGCCGTTGTCCCGGACGAAGAACTGGGGGTGTGCGCCAGCCCGCTCCACACCCACGTGGATCCGGGGGCTGGGCTGGTCGCCCATGTACTTCACGGCGTTCTCCAGCAGGTTCTGCCAGACCTCCACCAGGCGGGGCCGGTCGCCCCGCATGGGCAAGTCCACCTCGTCCACGGTCACTTGCACGCTGCGCAGGGCCAGGCTGCCTGCCACGGCTTCCAGGGCCTCCTTTGCGAGGGCCTGGAAGCTGGTCTGGACCGGGGTATTCACCACCCGCCCGATGCGGGAGACCTCCAGCAGGTCACCCAGCAGGCGGCCCATTTTCTCCGTCGCCCCGTGCATGTAGAGCAGGTCCTTCTTCACGCGCTCGCCATCCTGCTTGCCCAGATCCTCTTCCAGGTAGCCCAGGAACGTCTTGACCGTGACCAGCGGGCTCTTCAGGTCATGGGAGACCAGGTAGGTGAAGCGCTCCATCTCCTCGTTCTTCTGGCGCAGCTCATCCTCCCGGGTCTTCCGCTCGGTGATGTCTTCGAACACCGTGGCGAACTGCCCGGGTCTGGGGCAGATCACGGAGATGCGGAAGTGCCGCTCCATCGGCGGGTAGTAGGTCTCGAAGGCATAGGGCAGGCCCCCCTGGGCCACCTGGGCGAACTCGTCCAGGTAGGGCGGCGGGGCCAGGCCATAGAGTTCCGAGCCCAGGCGGTTCCGGGTGGCATCCAGGTCGAGGCCCGTGTGGCGCCGGTAGGCGGGATTGACGTCGAGCACCAGGTAGTCCAAGGGGCTGCCTATCTCATCGAGGACCAGCTCATGGAGGGCGACCCCTTCCGCGAGGTTTTCGAAGAGGGTCCGGAACTTCCGCTCGCTGAACTGGAGGGTGTCCAGGATCTTGTGGTGCTCGGTGAGGTCGTTGATGATGGCGAGCCCCACCCGGAGTCCCTGGCCCCGGTCCACCAGCTGCAGGTGGGTCTCCACCGGGTATTCGGTGCCGTCCTTTCGGCGGTGGGTGAGCTCGAGGACCAGGGTCTCCTGGTCACCGGCGGCGAGGGGGGCGAGGAGACCCTTGAAGGAGGCGGGCGACTGCGCCGGCTTGAAGTCGGCCATGGTCATGGCGAGCAGCTCCTCGCGGGAGTAGCCGAGGTTCCGCACCGCCCCGTCGTTGGCGAAGAGGATCCGGAGGGTGTCCGGGTCGAAGACGCAGATCTCGTTCAGGCTCCGGGCGATGGCCTGGCGCAGCCAGGCCAGTTCCTGCTCCTGGGCGTAGCGCGCCTGGAAGTAGCGCGCCCGCTGGTGCCGCCAGAAACCGGCGATCGCCACCCCGGTGCAGAGCATCAACAGGGCCGCCAGCAGGAGGGTGCCCAGCACCTGCCTCCGGAAGGGCTCGTAGGCCTCAGCCCGGTCCATGCGGGAGACCAGGAACCAGGGGGAGTCGGGTACCGGGCGAACATCGGCCAGCACCTGGTTGCCCCGGTAGTCCCGGCCCTCCACGACCCCGACCTTGCCGCTCACGGCCATGGCCGCGGGCAGCTCCGTCTGGCCCAGCGGGAACCGGAGCTTGAGGGCGGCGTCCGCCTGGAACTTCAGCTGGTTCAGGTAGAGTACTTCCTGGCCCTCCTGCTTGACGAGCAGGGTCTCGGCGCTCTGGGCGGCGGTGGGCCAGCGGCTGATGAAGGGGTAGAATTCCAGGGCGGGATCGATGCGCAGGGCGGCGATGCCGAGCATCCGCTGCGGATTCCGAGGGTCGGCGATCGGGACGCGGATGGACAGGTAGACCCGCTGGTCCTCCACACTCCGATAGAAGTCCTGGAACCTGGGCTGCCCCTCGGCCATGGCGGTCTGGAAGCCCCGGAGGATGGCGGCTGTGGGCTTGGGCAGCTCCGCGGGGATGCTCAGGAGTTCCTGCCCATCCCGATCCAGCAGCCGGATCCGGTCATAGGCGTGCTGGTGCCAGATGGACTCGAGCCAGCTCTGGAGGAGCGCCCGGGCCTTAGGGTCTTCCTTCCCGACCTGGGCCCGTTGGAAGAGGTCCGCGAAGGCCCGGTTCCGGCCCAGAGCCAGGGCATCCGCGATGCGCTCCTGCCGCCACTGGGCGATCTGGCGGACCTTCAGCTCGCCGACCGAGGAGAGCTGGGTCTGGATCTTGGCCTGTTCCTCCCGATACTGGCGGCGGAGGTAGTCAGCCGTGGCCCCGGTAATCGCCAGCATGAGGAAGCCGGCCAGGATCAGCAGGCCGATGGGTTTCCGCCACTCGAGCGAGGGCTGCTCAGCCATGGGGCTGGGCCCGTCGCTGGGTGGGCAGAGCCGAGGTCGCCCCGGAGGGCAGGACTCGGCCAGGTTGGAAAAAGGGAGAGGTGTACATCTAGAGTGTCTATCGAACCCCAGGCGCAAAGCATGACTTTTTACAACCCAGCCCCCCCGGGAGGGGCGGATCGGACCTTGCCCATAGCCCCGCAGACCCTATGTTTTGAACAGAGGCAATCCTGTCTGGCTACATCTGCGCTGGAGCTGCCATGACCAAGTCCTTTGGCACCCTCATCCCAAGCATCGAGCAGCGGGAAACCGGCTGGCTCCAGATCCGGGAGCGTCTCGCCCGGGACGGGCGGGAAGTCGCCCATCCCACCCTCACCATCTCGCGCGAGTTCGGGTGTGAAGGGCATGCCCTGGCCCAGCGGCTGAGGGAGCTCCTCGACGAAGTCTCGACGGAGCCCTGGCAGGTGTTCGATAAGGCGCTCGTGGAGAAGGTGGGGGAGGACGAGAAGCTCTCCCGGCACATCCTCAGTCGCCTGGGCGACGAGAGCCATGCCGGGGACGTGCTCAAGACCCAGTTCGGCTTCCTCACCCATGACGACGTCTACGCCAGCGTGCTCAAGCACCTGCTCGGCATCGCCCAGGCCGGCTGCGCGATCATCGTCGGCCGTGGCGGCGCCGTGGCCTGTCAGGGCCTGCCGAACTGCTTCCACTTCCGCCTGGTCAGCAGCCCCGCCTTCCGGGCTGCCACCCTTGCCCGGCGCCGGGGCCTCCCCTTGGCCGAGGCGGAGGAACTGGTGCGGGTCCAGTCGCGGCTGCGGGAGAAGTTCATCAGCGATCACCTCCACGCCGACATCACGCTGCCCCAGTGGTATGACGCTGTCTTCAGCAACGAACGCCAGGATGTGGACACCATCGCCCGAGCCTGCCTGCTGCTGGTGATGACCAAGTGGCCCGAGAAGGGCCTCTTCAAGCACCCGAAAGGCTAGACCAGCCCCTCCCGGAGGGCGTAGCGGGTCAGCTCGGCGGTGGTGTGGAGGCCGAGCCGCGCCTTGAGCTTCCGGCGGTAGACCACCACCGTCGCCGCTGAGATGCCCAGCTGCTCGGCGATCTGGCTGGAGCGCTGGCCCTCGGCGAGGGCTTTCAGCACCTGCCGCTCCCGCTTCGAGAGGACCGTCGCCGGGGGACTCAGGGACCCGGCCGCCCCGTGCTGCTGGCCCATCAGGGTCTGGGTGGCGTCGGGGCAGAGGTAGCTCCGGCCTGCGGCAAGGGTCTGGATGCCCCGGAAGAGCTCCTCGGCGCCGGCGGACTTGACGATGTAGCCCCGGGCCCCGGCCTTGAACATCTCCTTGATGAAGATCCGGTCTGCATAGCCCGTGAGCGCGAGGATGGCGAGCCGGGGGTAGAGCTGGGTGAGCTGTCTGGCCAGGTCGATGCCACTGGCATCCGGCAGGGCGATGTCAAGCAGGAGCACCTCGGGCTGCTGGGCCGCCACCATGGCCAGGATCTCCTGAACCGTGCCCGCCTCCCCCACGATCTCCAGGTTTGGCTCCCGGGTGAGGACCACCCGCAGGGACTCCCGGAACAGGCGGTGGTCATCGGCCAAGGCGATGCGGATGGTCATGCGGGCTCCCCGGCTCCCACAGGTTCCAGGGGAATGTCCAGGGAGACCACCCAGCCGCTTCCAGGCTTCCGGTGGACCCGGAAGGCCCCGCCCAGCTGCAGGGTGCGCTCGCGGATACTCCGGAGGCCGAAGCCCTTGGCCGTCTCGAGGACCCGCTCCGGGGCCTCGGTGCCACAGCCCTCATCGGCGGCTTCGATCAACAGCCGTCGATCCTGGAGGCGCGTGCTGAGGCTAGCCCGCTTTCCGCCCGAGTGCTTCGCGGCGTTGAGCAGCAGCTCGCGGGCAGCCCGGAAGACGAAGGTAGCGAGGGCAGGGCTGAGGGGCTTGGCCAGGCCATCATCCTGGATCCCCACCTCGAGCCCGTAGGTGTCCGCCAGCTCTTCGCTGAGCCAGTGCAGGGCCGCTACCAGGCCGAGGGTCTCCAGCACCGGCGGACTCAGCTGGGAGGTGAGGGACCGCACGCTTCGGCTCGCCTCCATCAGGGTGGCCTTCATCTGGGCGGTCAGGGCCCTGCGCTCGGTGGCCGTCCGGGCCGCGGCCAGCCGATCGAGCTGGTGGGTGGTGACATGGAGCAGCTGCCCCAGGTCGTCGTGCAGGTCATGGGCGATGGCCCGCCGCTCGCGCTCCTCAGCCAGGGTGGTCTCCGCCGCGAGGCGCCGTACCTGCCGGGTGCGCTCGATCACCTGGCGCTCCAGCTCCTCCTGGATGGCCTGCTGTTTTCGCTCGGCCTCCTTGCCCGGGGTGTTGTCCACCACCGTGGCGAGGGAGTGGAGGAACGTCCCTTCGGCGTCCAGCTTGGCGTCGGAGTTGACCAGGGCCGGGAACTCAGAGCCGTCCTTGCGCCTGAAGTCCGCCTCGATGTTCCGGAGGCGACCGGTCCGGAGGAGCTCGGGAAAGGCCCGCTGGAACGTGGCATGACCCGCCTCTGTGAGCAGGTCCCGGGCGTGCAGACGGCCGGCCACCTCTTCCCGGGTGTAGCCCAGCATGCGGAGCATGGTGTCATTCATCCCGAGGATGGTGCCCTGGGCGTCCAGGGAGTGGTAGCCGCAGGGGGCGCGGTTGTAGAGGTCGGCGTATTCGGCGGTGCGGAGCTCTAGTTCTCGGGTGCGCTCGGCAACGAGCTGCTCGAGCTGGACTTGGTGGTCCTCCCGCAGCCTGCGGGCCTCATGGCTCTCGGTGCTGTCGCTGAAGGCGATCAGGCGCTCCTGGTTCACGCCGGGGACGATCTCCTCCACGCGGATCCAGGTCACGGCCCCCTCGGCGGGCAGGAGCGCCAGCTCACAGGTGCTGAGGGCAGATCCGGAGTCAGGCTCGGCCAGGTGGTCCAGGAAGCGGCGGCGGCTCGGGGCGTCCAGCAGCCGGGGAAACGATCGGCCGGTCAGCCGGCCGCGGTAGACGCCCAGGAGGGAGCCGGCCATGAGGTTGGCCCGGCGGATGAGGCCGCCCGCATCCAGGGTGAGGAGCCCGATGGGCGCGAAGTCGTAGAGGTTCGTGTATTCCGAGAGGACGGCCAGCAGCTCTTCACGCGTCTCGAGCAGCTCGTCGTTCTGCATCTCCAGCTCGACCTGGTGGACCTGCAGCTCATGGACCAGGCGCAGCGCTGACAGCTCCTCAAGCGGCCCCGAGGGCCGCTGCTGCGTGGACAGCACCGCCTCCGCCTTCTTCCTGCAGAGCTTCGGCCGCCAGGGTTTGCGTGCGGGTGAGGCCATCCGTAAGGCTCCTAGGACACCCGGGTTGATAGCGATACGAGAACAGCAGGATGAGGTTTCCCCCAAAGGATAGGCCGGAACCCGCGGCCATGCGGGCGGCTTATTCTAAGGACAAGGACGTATTGTGATCATCCATGACCGCCCAAGGCTCAGGGGCGGCAGCCGTGCCGCGCGACCTTGGGTCCAGCGGCCACTTGCCGGCAGGTAGGGACCTCAGACCCAGAGGGGTGCCAGGGTGTCCAGCAGGCGGGCGACGATATCCCGGTTGCGGCGGGTCCGGGCTTCCCGGCCCGAGAGGGGCGGAAAGGCGGGATCGGGATCGTGCAGGTGGGGACCGACCTCGGGACCCAGGGTGGCCTCCCAGCGCGCCGCCCAGCCGGTCGGCAGGTCCTGGGGCAGGGGGAGGTCCATCACGGTGTGGTAGAGGATGGTCCAGACCCGGGCCACCACCTGGGCCTCGTAGCCGCCGCCTAATGTGATGAGCAGCCGGTCCTCGGCGTGGGTCTCGGCCAGCTCCAGGATGCGGCGGAACAGGGTCTCGAAGGTCTGGGTGGTCAGGGCCAGGTCGCCGAGGGGATCGGAGAAGTGGGCATCCGCGCCGGCCTGCACCACCAGCGCCTGGGGCTTGAACCAGGCCAGGGCTCTGGGCACCACGGCCTCGAAGGCCTCCAGGTAGTCCTCCGCGCCGGTGAAGGGCTCCAGGGGGATGTTCACGGCGGTCCCGGGGGCGCGGGGGCTGCCCGTCTCCTGGATGTGGCCGGTGCCGGGGTAGAGGTAGTGGCCGGACTCGTGGAGGCTGATGGTCAGGACCTGGTCGTGGTTGTAGAACAGGTTCTGGACGCCGTCCCCGTGGTGGAGATCAATGTCCAGGTAGGCCACCCGGAGGCCGCGGTCTACCAGGGCCTGGATGGCCACGGCCAGGTCGTTGTAGAGGCAGAAGCCCTCCGCGCGCTCCCGCTGGGCGTGGTGCAGCCCGCCGCCCAGCTGCAGGACGCGGCGCTCGGGGCCGTCCAGGAGGAGGCGCGCGCCGTGGAGGGTGCCGCCCACCAGCCACCGCGCGGCCTGGTCCATGCCCGGGAAGATGGGATTGTCCGGCGTGCCCAGACCGTAGGGTTCCCCCTGGGTGGCGCTGGCCTCGCCCCGGTCCAGGGCCTCGACCATGGCCACGTAGGCCTCGGCGTGGACGGAGAGGATCTCCTCCCGGGTGGCGGCCGGCGGCGCGAGGGGCTCGACCGGGCAACCCAGGGTGCGCAGCAGGTCCAGCAGCATCCCCAGCCTCGACGGCGTGAAGGGGTGCTCAGGCCCGAAGTCGTACCCGGCGTATTCCGGGCGATGGATCAGTGTGGCCATGGCTTCGGCAGGGGCCAGAGGACGTCGAAGTGGGCGGCGCGCATGGCTTCGGCCAGGGGCCGGGACTGGTTCGAGCCCACCCGCAGCACCGTGTGGACGGTGCCATCCGGAGCCGGGGACGTCAGCAGGGAGTGGATGTTGACGTTGCGGTCGGCCATGAAGACCGTCAGCCGGGCCAGCTCGCCGGGGCGGTCCGCCAGGGCCACCTCCAGGCGCGAGGTGGGCTTGGTGAGGCCCGTGAGGTTGATGAGGGCGTCCAGCAGGTCCATGCCGGTGAGGATGCCCACCAACTCGCTGCCATCCACCACGGGGAGGCAGCCGATCTTGTGCTCCCGCATGATCTTGGCGGCGTCCTCCACGGGATCCAGGGGATCGGCGGTGAGGACGTGGGTGCTCATGGCCAGGGTCACAGGATCCGTGGCGGTGTGGGGCGTCGTGCAGAAGGAGCTGGTGGCGAAGCGGAGATCGCGGTCCGTGAGGATGCCCACCACCCGGCCCCCGTCCACCACGGGCAGGTGCCGGAAGCCGTGGGCCTCGAAGAGGGCATAGGCCTCGCCGAGGGTGGAGGTGAGGGAGAGCACGGTCACGGGACTGCGCATCCTGTCTTTGACGAACAAGGTGCCCTCCTTTGTCTATTGGGTGCGGAAACCGACCTGAGTGAAGGCGAGGCGGGGGCCGGGCTGGAGGGCCAGTGCCGACACCGGTGCGGTGCTCTCGGCCGGAACGAGCACCTGGGCCTCGATGCTGGAGAGCCAGGGCAGCTCTTCCACCAGGTGGGTCAGGCGGCCCAGGGTCTCGGCCAGGCCGCATTCGGGGCTGAGGTGCAGCCGCTGGATCACATCGGCGACATCGAGGTTGGTGAGCGGTGTGATGCGCAGGATGGACCCCACACCGGCGCGGCGGAAGCGCCAGATGGGCCCGAAGTCCGGGTCCGCCGAGAGGCCCAGGGTGATGGCGGTGGGCTTGGGCAGGGAGAGGCCGGGGGCCGCTTCGGCAACGGCCACGCCGAAGCAGGCCAGGAGCTCCCGGGCCTGGGTGGCGTTGAGCGCCCGCGGGGCCGAGCCCTCGGCGGCGCCCTCGAGCAGCTGCTCCACCCGGCGCCGGGCTTCGCCGGCGTCCAGGTCGTCGTAGTTCAGGATCCGGCCCGGAGGCTGCAACCGGAACTGCGCATAGTCCACGACCTTGGAGAGGGCCAGGGCGGCGGACTCGGGGAAGCGGTAGGACGGGAAGGTCCGGTGCACGCCGCCGCCATCACCCAGGGCACCGGCGGCCCCCACGGCCACGGCGCCGCTGACGCCCATGAGGGACAGGAGCGTGGGCTTGGCGATGCCGGTGGTGCGCTCGGCCCGCACCGCCGCCCGGCGGATGGCCCGGGCCACCAGGTTCGGGTCGCAGTCCCCCACGCAGGCGAAGGTGGCGATGAGGGCATCGACCTCGGGGTGTTCCAGGGCCGCCAGGCAGGCCCGCTCGTAGTGATCGGCGGTGGCCATGGTGTGGAGGTCCACCACACCGGGACCGGAGATCTGCATGCCATTGGACTCGCAGGCATCGGCACAGATGGTGGCCACGCCGCCGGAGTTGCTCACCACCGCCACCCGGTTGCCCCGGGGCAGGGGCTGGTGGGACAGCAGCAGGGCGATGTCGAAGAGCTCCTCCAGGGTGTCCGCCCGGATCACGCCGGCCTGGTGGAACAGGGCCTCCACTTCCGCGTCGTCCCGGGGGCTGGCGCCGATGTGGGCCTGGGCCATGCGGCGGCCCGCGTGGCTGCGGGCACTCTTCACGCAGAGCACCGGCTTGCGGTGGGAGATGCGGCGGGCCAGGCGGGCGAAGCGGCGGGGATTGCCGAAGGTCTCCAGGTAGAGCAGGGCCACGTCCGTGTCCGGGTCCTCTTCCCAGTACTGGAGGAGGTCATTGCCGGAGACGTCCGCCCGGTTGCCTGCGGAGACAAAGGTGGAGAAGCCCAGGCCGCGCTCGGCGGCGTATTTCAGGATCACGACGCCCAGGGCGGCGGAGTGGCTGAAGAACCCGACGCGCCCCCGGGGCGGCATGGCCGAGGCGAGGCTGGCGTTGAGCTGCACGGCGGGATTGGTGTTCAGGAGGCCCAGGCAGTTGGGGCCCACCAGCCGCGCCCCCCGGCTGCGAGCCAGGTGCAGCAGGCGCTCCTGGCGCCGGGCGCCGTCGGGGCCCGACTCCGCGAAGCCCGCGGCCAGGGCCAGCAGGCCCCGGGCGCCCTTGTCGAGGGCGGCCTTGGCCATGGGGACCACCTTGGTGGCCGGGACCGCCAGGACCACCAGGTCCGGCGCCTCCGGCAGGGAGTCCAGGGAGGGATAGGCCCGCACGCCCTCGATGGCCCGGGCATGGGGATTGACGGGGTAGACCACCCCCTTGAAGTGACCCTGCAGGATGTGGCGGAAGATGGCGTTGCCCACGGAGCCGGGATCCCGCGAGGCCCCCACCACGGCCACGGTCTCCGGGCGCAGCAGGGGCACCAGCGAGTTTGCGGCGGCCACTCGCTCGCGGATGTCCGCCCGTTCCCTCTGAGCCTGCGGGGCGTTGAGGGGGAAGTGCACGTGGATGATGCCGCCCTCCATGGCCCGGCGCGTCTCGAAGCCGGAGTCCCGGAAGACGTTGCTCATCTTCTCGTTCTCGTAGAGCACGTCCGCCTCGAAGCCCAGGTAGCCGGCCCCGGCCGCGAGGCCCGCCAGCCGCTCGAGGATCAGGCTGCTGATCCCCCGGCCCTGGTGCTCGTCCGCAACCATGAAGCTGACCTCGGCGTTGGCGCCGCCCTCGCCCACGTAGTTGCCCAGGCCCAGGACACGCTCCTCGGTACCCTCACCCTCCACTGCCAGGAGGCAGGCCCGCACATGGGGATTCTCCACACAGAGCTCTTCCACGAACTTGCGGGCGATGCGGGAGATGCCCCCCATGAAGCGCATGGACAGGGCCTCCTGGGAGAGGCCCCGGATGAACGTCTCGACCCGGTCCACATCCTCGGGGGTGGCGATCCGGAGATAGATCCCCTGGCCGTCCTTTAGGAGGACGAACTCCCGGTAACCGGCGCCGTCAGGAATGATGCTGAACAAGGGGAGCCCCACGAAATCGGTTGCGACGCGACCAACCTACCATGCCTTCCAGTCCACTGTTCTGATTCAGGGAGCTTTCTTATCCATTGTGTCATCTTTCGTTCTAGACGGTGGCAGCCCGTCATCATAAATTGGATGGATCACCCCTTTCCAGGAGAGCTGTATGAACGAACGAGAGGCCTTTCTCAGTGCCCGGCAGTTCCTGTTCGACAACAGCGGGGATCGTGCCGCTGCCTGCAAGGGGTTCAAGTGGCCCGTGCTGGAGAACTTCAACTGGGCGCTCGATCACTTCGATGTGATGGCGGCTGGGAACGAGAACCCCGCGCTCTGGATCGTCGAGGAGGGCGGCAGCGAGACCAAGGTCTCCTTCCAGGAGATGAGCCAGCGCAGCAACCAGGTGGCCAACGCCCTCCGCGACTTAGGCGTCAAGCGCGGCGATGGCGTGCTCATCATGCTCGACAACGTGCGCCCCCTCTGGGAAGTGCTGCTGGCCTGCATCAAGCTCGGCGCGGTGATGGTGCCCTCCACCCTGCTGCTGAGCCCGGCGGACCTGACCGACCGCCTCGAGCGGGGCGGCATCCGCCACCTGGTGGTGGACTCCGCCCAGACCGCCAAGTTCGACGGCATGGACACCTCCCTCACCCGCATCTGCGTGGGCGACGCCGTTCCCGGCTGGCATGACGTGTCCGTGCTCTACAGCGGCTCCACCACCTACGTGCCGGACGCCATCACCAAGGCCACGGACCCCCTGCTGCTCTACTTCACCAGTGGCACCACCGCCAAGCCCAAGCTGGTGCTCCATACCCACCAGTCCTACCCCGTAGGCCATCTGTCCACCATGTTCTGGGTGGGGCTGCGCCCAGGCGACATCCACTTCAACATCAGCTCCCCGGGCTGGGCCAAGCACGCCTGGAGCAACTTCTTCGCCCCCTGGATCGCCGGCGCCTGCATCTTCATCTACCGGTCCACCCGGTTCAGCGCCGCGGCCGCCCTCAAGGTGATCGCCGACAAGGGCGTCACCAACCTGTGCGCCCCGCCCACGGTGTGGCGCCTGTTCATCCAGGAAGACCTGGGCAGCTACAAGATGAAGCTGCGCGGCGTCATCGGCGCCGGCGAGCCCCTCAACCCCGAGGTCATCAGCCAGGTGGAGAAGGCCTGGGGCCTCACCATCCGCGACGGCTTCGGCCAGACCGAGACCACCTGCGTGGTGGGCAACTCCCCCGGCGTCCCCGTGAAGCCGGGCTCCATGGGCCTGCCCATGCCAGGCTACGACGTGGTCCTGCTGGACCTGGACGGCAAGGAGACGGACGAGGGCGAGATCGCCCTGCGGCTCAGTCCGCGCCCCCTGGGTCTGATGGACGGCTACAAGGACGATCCCTCCAAGATGGAGAAGGCCCTGAAGGAGGGCTACTACCGGACCGGCGACGTGGCCACTCGCGACGCCGAGGGCTACCTGTTCTTCGTCGGCCGCGCGGACGACGTCTTCAAGAGCTCCGACTACCGCATCAGCCCCTTTGAGCTGGAGTCCTTCCTCATCGAGCACGACTTCGTGGCCGAGGCCGCCGTGGTGCCGAGCCCCGATCCCGTGAAGCTGGCCGTGCCCAAGGCCTACGTCATCCTCCGGGCGGGCGTGGAGCCCAGCCGCGAGACCGCCCTGGCGCTGTTCAAGTTCATCCGTGAGCGCCTCAGCGCCTACAAGCGCATCCGCATCCTCGAGTTCAGCGAGCTGCCCAAGACCATCTCCGGGAAGATCCGCCGGGTGGAGCTCCGTAAGCGCGCCGCCGACCAGGGTGCCTCCGCCACCGAGTGGCGCGAAGATCAGTTCCCTGAGCTGAAGTAGCCCCCTCTCAGACCCCAGATTCCTTTCACACCACCCCTAGCCGGAGGTCCCATGCTCTTCCTCGACGACCATCGTGATATCCACTTCAACCTCCTTGAGTGGCTGGACCTGGATGCGGTTCTGAAGGGCGAGCCCTACCAGGACGTGGATCGCGAGCAGCTGGGCATGGTGCTGGACGAGGCCCTGAAGGTCTCAAAGGGCAGCGTGGCGGCCTGCAACGAGGTGGGCGACCGCGTCGGCGCGAAGTGGGCGAACGGCAAGGTGGAGCTGCCCGAGGGCTTCGCCGAGGCCTTCGAGGATCTGGCCTCCGGCGGCTGGATCAGCGCCACCATGAATCCCGAGTTCGGCGGCATGGGCCTGCCCGAAGTCGTGGGCACGGGCATCAGCGAGTACCTCATGGGCGCCAACACGGCCCTGGCCCTGAAGACGATGCTCACCCGCGGCTCGGCCCACCTCATCGAGACCTTCGGCAGCGATGAGCTGAAGGCCACCTACGTCGAGAAGATGTACAGCGGCGAGTGGTGCGGCACCATGTGCCTCACCGAGGCCGGCGCGGGCAGCGACCTGGGCGCCCTGACCACCAAGGCCACCAAGCAGGCCGATGGCACCTACCTGGTCACCGGCGAGAAGATCTTCATCACCAGCGGCGACCACGAGCTGGTGCCCAACATCATCCACGCGGTGCTGGCCCGCACGCCGGATGCACCGGCGGGGCCCAAGGGGCTCAGCCTCTTCGTGGTGCCGAAGTTCCGGGTCAACGCCGACGGCAGCCTGGGCGAGCGCAACGACGTCACCTGCGCGGGCATCGAGCACAAGCTGGGCATCCACGGCTCGCCCACCTGCACCCTGGTGTTCGGCATCGACAACGCCAGCCAGGGCTTCCTCCTGGGCCAGGAGGGCCAGGGCCTGGTCTACATGTTCCAGATGATGAACGCTGCGCGCTACGAGGTTGGCGTCCAGGGTCTGGGCAACGCCTCCGCCGCCCACCAGGCTGCCATCGCCTTCGCCAAGGAGCGGCTGCAGGGCCGCGCGGGCAAGGGCGTCGGCCAGTCGCCCATCATCCAGCACCCGGATGTGCGCCGCATGCTGCTCATGCAGTCCTCCTACGTGCAGGCCATGCGGGCCCTGGTGTCCTACACCGCCTGGTGCATGGACATGGCCCACGTCTCCTCCGGCGACGACAAGAACCGCTGGCAGGGACTGGTGGAGCTGTTCACCCCCATCTGCAAGGCCTGGTGCTCGGACTGGGGCTTCCGGGTGACCGAGTGGGCGCTGCAGACCTACGGCGGCTACGGCTACACCATGGAGTATCCCGCCGAGCAGTACCTGCGCGACTGCAAGATCGCCTCCATCTATGAAGGCACCAACGGCATCCAGGCCCTGGATCTGGTGGGCCGCAAGTTCCGTATGCAGGACGGCCGACCCATGCAGGACCTGCTCCAGCTGGTCGGCGCCACCGTTCAGACCCTGGCCGCGGATCCGGTCCTGGGCCCCTCCGCCCAGCAGCTGGGCGCGGCCCTGAAGACCCTGACCGCAGTGCTCCAGGAGGTCCCGGCCAAGCCCAACGGCGGCCAGCTGACGGTGCTCAACGCCGTGCCGGTGCTCGACATGCTGGGCCACGTGGTGTCCGGCCACCTGCTCCTCCAGCAGGCGACCCTGGCCCTCAAGAAGGGCGAAGAACTGCAGCGGGCCCGGGGCGTGGACCCCACGGACCGCGCCGCCGTCCAGGCCCTGCTCAAGGACAGCCCCGAGGCCGCCTTCTATCACAACAAGGTGCAGGCCACGATCCACTTCGCCCACCGCGGCCTGCCCCTGGTGGCGGCCTTGGCCGTGGCCCTGCAGGCCGGCGAGATCGCGCCCATCGAAGCGGTCTTCTAGGTCACCAGGCCCCGCACCAGACTGAGCGTGCAGAAAACCTCGAGCGGTACGCCCTGGCGTGCCGCTCGAGCTTTGTGCCCACCGAGCCAAGCCCCCGGTGGACTGAGGAAGCCCCCACCGCTCAAGAAGGGGCGTGGTCGGATAGGAAAAAAGTAAGCACTCAGAACTGTCCTGCCTCGGCCGTCCAGGCTGATCCATTCTCTGGAAGGAAGCCGCTTGCCCGAGGACGGATCAGCTTGGTGGAGAGGGGCGTCCTTATACCCTGTTCATGTCATTTTAGAAGGTGACTCCGGGCGGCTGACCCCTCTCTCGTCGTTCGCAAGCGTGCTGGAATTTACCTAGTCCAATCGACGTAAAAACTTGCTGCGCGAAGACCGACCGGACAGTCGGTTTTTGGTGCAGTAGCTTCGCCTTAACACTATTGTTTCCATAATTTCACATGGCCTGCGGAACACCCATGTGTCATCTGTCACATCATGGGGAACTTTCCTAGGATTTTGATGGACTCGCTCCCAGGGCGCGCTTAGCTTGAATCGAACTGATGTCCCGGCAGAGCCTGACTGTGCGCTCTTCAGAGCCTGGCGGATTTCCTCCTGAAGTTCCCCCCACCCTCCCTCTTAGGAGAAAGAATATGAAGATCTCTCGCCTCGCTGGTGTCGCCGCGCTGCTCGCAGCTGGAGCTGCCCAGGCCCAGGAAGCCATCAAGGTCAACGCTCTCATCGAAATCTGGTACACCCAGATGACCGACAACAACCTGCGGCTCGACTCAGCCGCCAAGCCCGGCGGCGCCTCGGCCTACTACGACGGCATGAGCGCTGGCCGCTTCGCTGAGAACGGCTTCACGGTCAAGCGGTCCGAGGTCTACCTCAGCCAGACCATCTCGGATTCCATCAGCTGGAACCTGATGTTCGATCCCAACAACGCGGTCAACACGACGACGACCCTCAACCCCGTCCTGCACGACGCAGTCATCACCTGGACCCTCGGCAAGGGCTTCGTCCTGAAGGCCGGCCAGTTCAAGATGCCCACCACCTATGAAGCCACCATCGTGGCCGCCAAGGACCTCTACTTCTTCGATCGCAACCAGCTCAACCGCGCCTTCGGCGACAAGCGGGACCGCGGTGCTTGGCTCAGCTACGGCTACGGCGATGCCAAGGGCTGGCAGGGCAAGCTGAGTGTCGCCGTCTCCAACGGCACCACGGACGACGGCAGCGGCGGCAAGACGGCGGTTGATGCCAACGCCCAGAAGGACTTCACCGTTCGCTACGAGGGTGCTTTCGGCAGCGCGCACAAGTTTGGCGCCTACTACCGCGAGGGCGTGACGAACCTGAAGGATTCCACCTTCGCCACCCCCACCACGATTCCGGCCGGCCTGACCGCGCAGCAGATCAAGGACAACAAGGACAAGACCACCCTCCAGGGCGCGTTCTACGCCTTTGACACCAGCAAGTGGCACTTCGACTTCGAGTACGCGACTGGCCTGCTGGGCCGCCGCTTCCCCAGCCTCTTCGCGACCGCCCCGACTGGCCTGTCCCGCGAGAACCTCGACCAGAAGTTCGCTGGCTACACCGGCACCCTCGTCTACAAGATGGGTCAGCACCAGCTCGCGCTGCGCTATGACAGCCTGAACTACAACTCCGGGAACAACTGGTACACCGCCACCAGCCCCTACAAGGTGACGGTCAACGGCGCTGCCGCCGACTACTCGCCTAACTACACGGAGACCACGGTTGGCTACAACTACAACTTCGTTCCCGGCAAGTACAGCGTGGCGAAGCTGAAGATCGACTACATCATGCGCAGCAAGAACTTCCTGGCCCCCCGCGCTGGCCAGACCGGCGAGCAGGGCGGCAACAGCCTCGTCGCCTCCCTCGGCATCGGCTTCTAAGGCCTCGCCAGAGAGTAAGTCTTTTTACTGAACGACCACGGGGCTGCTGAGAAATTCTCATCAGTCCCGTGGTTTTTTTACCCGGACTTCGGCTAACATTGCTAAACCCACCTCACCATCTCTTTTCAATCGGAGCAGACATGCGCAAGCACCTCCTCGCCCTGGGCGCCGCCTTGGCTCTCACCCCCTGTCTCATGGCGCAGAAGATCGGCGTCATCAACTCCATGAGCGGCCCCGAGGCGCCCATCGGCGAGAACATCACCAACGGCATCAAGCTGGCCGAGGAGGACCTCAAGAAGAAGGGTGTCAACGTCCAGCTGGTGTGGGAGGACGACACGGGCAAGCCCCAGATCTCCATGAGCGCCATGGAGAAGCTGGCGACCCGCGAGAACGTGGTGGGCGTGGTGGGTCCCTATACCTCGGCCTGCTCCAACGCCGTGGCCAAGCTGGCCGAGAAGTACAAGGTGCCCCTGTTGATTCCCGCCGCGGCCAAGGAGGAGATCACCCGCCAGGGTCTCACCCACGTCTTCCGCATGAACGCCCCTGCCGACAAATATGCTTCCAGCCTCATCGATGCTGCGGCCTCGCTAGGCAAGCCCAAGACCATCGCCTTCATCTACGAGAACACGGACTTCGGCACCTCCACCTCCAAGACGGCCAAGGACTATGTGGCGACCAAGGGCATCCAGGTGGTGGCCGATGTCTCCTATCCCAAGGGCTCTGCCGACTACCGCTCGACCCTCGCCCAGATCAAGTCGAAGAATCCGGATCTGGTGTTCATGGTCTCCTACGTGGCCGACGCCATCCTGCTCATGCGCCAGTCCCGCGAAGTGGGCCTCCAGCCCCAGGCCTTCCTCGGCGCCGGCGCCGGCTTCACCACCGTCGAGTTCGCCAAGGAACGGGCGATCTCCGACAACGTCATCTCCTGCACCCAGTGGACAGACGATGTCAACTGGCCCGGCGCGAAGGACTTCGGCGCCCGCTACAAGGCCAAGTTCGGCAAGGAACCCACCTACCATGCCGCCTGCGCCTACGCTTCCATGATCATCATGGCCGAGACCGCCAAGGCCTCCGGCGGCGACCGCACCAAGACTCGCGCCGCGCTGAAGTCGGGCAAGTGGAATGGCGTCATGGGTGAGGTGAAGTTCGCCGACTATGACGGCTTCACGAACCAGAACAACCACCAGATGCTCGTCCAGCAGATCATCGCCGGGAAATACGAGACGGTGCTGCCCGCCCAGTTCGCGACCAAGAAGGCGATCTATCCCTTCCCCAAGTGGAAGTGATCGAGTCCTGTCCGGGGGCGCCCACGGGCGCCCCCGTCTGAATTCCTGGAGGGTCACGCGCCCATGGCTGTCTTTCTGCAATCCCTCATCAGCGGCATCCTCATCGGTGGGGTATACGCGCTCATCGGCATCGGCCTCACGCTGATCTTCGGCGTGATGCGGGTGATCAACTTCGCCCACGGCGACATCCTGATGGTGGGGATGTACCTGACCTACATGATCTTCACGCTCCTTGGGATCGACCCCTTCGTGTCCGTGCTGATCACGTTCCCCCTGATGTTCCTCTTCGGGGGCTTCCTCCAGAAGGTGTTCATCAATCGGGTGCTGGACGCACTGGCACAGAACCAGATCCTGCTGACCATAGGCCTGGGCCTGATCATGAGCAATACGGTGATGCTCATCTTCACCTCCGACTACAAGATCCTGAGCACCAGCTACTCCTCAGCCACCATCAAGGTCGGCGGCGGGGTCTCGGTCTCCACGCCCCTCCTGATCTCGTTCCTGATCACGGCGGCGATCACGGCGGCCCTCTACTGGTTCCTGCTGAAGACGGACACCGGCCAGGCCATCCGCGCCACGGCCCAGGATCGCGATGCGGCCCAGCTCATGGGCATCAACGTCAAGCGCATGTCGATCATCGCCTTCGGTCTCGGCTCAGCCCTGGCGGGCACCGCCGGCGCCCTGATCTCACCGACCTACTACATCTTCCCCCAGGTGGGCAGCGTCTTCACGCTGAAGGCCTTCGTCATCACGGTGCTGGGCGGCATGGGCAGCGTGGTGGGCGCCACGCTCGGCGGGGTGCTCATCGGCATCACCGAGTCCATGAGCGCGGTCTACATCTCCTCTGGCTGGAAGGACGTGGTGGTCTTCGTGCTCTTCCTGCTGGTGTTGCTCTTCAAGCCCTCGGGCCTGATGGGCAAGTCGCGGACCTGAGGAGAACACCATGAACAAGAGCATCCTCAAGAGCGCCTTCGGTATTCTCCTTCTGGTCGGCCTGCTGCTCATCCCCCGCTACGTGGAGAGCCCCTACGCCCTCCACATGATGATCCTGCTCTTCCTGAGCGTGGCTCAGGGCCAGAGCTGGAACATCCTCGGCGGCTACGCGGGGCAGCACTCCGTAGGTCACGCCGCCTACTTCGGAGTCGGCGCCTACACCACCATGATGCTCATGCACTCCAAGAACATCGTCCCCTGGGTGGGGGTCTGGGCGGGGGTGGCCGCGGTCATCGTGGTGGCTCTCATCATCGGCAGCATCTGCTTCCGCCTCCGGGGCCCCTACTTCGTCCTCGCCTCCATCGCGGTGGCCGAGATCATGCGCCTGTCGGCCATTAACCTCACCACCCTGACCAACGGGGCCGAGGGCATCCTGGCCACGGAGTTGCCTGCCTTCAAGATCGGGGCCACCGTGGTGACCGACTTCGTGACGAAGGTGCCCTTCTATTACATTGGTCTCTTCCTGGTGCTGCTGACGATCGGCGTCACTTACTGGGTGCAACACTCCAAGCTCGGCTACTTCTTCCAGGCCATTCGTGAGGACCAGGACGCGGCCCACTCCCTGGGCATCAACATCGCGCTCTACAAGAACATCGCCCTGGTCATCTCCGCGGTCCTGACCTCCCTCGCCGGCAGCTTCTACGGCATCTACGTGGGCTTCGTGGATCCCCCCACGGTGCTGGGCCTGGATGTCTCCGTCCAGATCATGCTCATCTGCATCATCGGCGGCATGGGCACCCTCTGGGGCCCCGTGCTGGGGTCCCTGATCCTGGTGCCGCTGTCCGAAGCCCTGCGCAGCAACATGGTCACGGACCTGCTGGTGAAGATCGGCCTGGTCAACGCCGAGTCCAAGATCGGGATCTTCCTCAAGGAGAACCTCTCCCACGCCCACGTCCTGCTCTACGGCATCCTGGTGGTGCTGGTGATCCTCTTCATGCCAGACGGCCTCATGGGGTTCGTCAAGAAGCTGGCCCTGCGCCGGAAGCGGGAGGCGGTCTGATGGCCATCCTGGAAATCAAGAACGTCAGCAAGTTCTTCGGCGGCCTCGCGGCCAACTCGGATGTCAGCTTCGACGTCCACGAGGGCACGATCATGGGCCTCATCGGCCCCAACGGCGCCGGGAAGACCACTCTGTTCAACTGCATCACCGGCTACTACCCGCCCTCCAAGGGCGAGGTCATCTTCAACGGCCGGAAGTTGAACGGGCTCGATCCCGACAAGGTCTGCATGCTCGGCATGGTGCGCACCTGGCAGAAGGTGCGGCCCCTGGCCAAGCTCTCCGTGGTGGACAACGTGATGGTGGGCGCCCTGGCGCGCACCGGTTCGCTGAAGGTGGCTCGCGAGATGGCCATGGAACAGATCAAGGTGGTCCGCATGGAGCACCGGACCAACTTCCTGGCGGGCGGGCTGCCCATCGGCGAGCGCAAGAAACTGGAAGTGGCGCGGGCCCTGGCCACCCAGCCGAAAATCCTGCTGCTCGATGAGGTCATGGGCGGTCTCAACCCCGCCGAGAGCGAGGAGATCATCCAACTCATCCTGGACATCAAGCAGCGCGGCCTCACCCAGATGGTCATCGAGCACGACATGAAGGCGATCATGCGGATCTCCGATCGCATCGTGGTCCTGACCTCGGGCGAGAAGCTCACCGAGGGCTCGCCCCAGGAAGTTGTCAGCAACCCCGATGTGATCAGCGCCTACCTGGGTGAGCCCCATGCTTAAAATCGATAAGCTCAACTTCGCCTACGGCGACCTCAAGGTGCTCTGGGACGTCGACCTGGAAGTGCACCAGGGCGAGATCGTGACCGTGGTGGGCGCCAACGGCGCCGGCAAGTCCACGACGCTCAAGAACATCTCCCGCCTCGTCAAGCCCGCCTCGGGCACCATCACCTTCAATGGGCAGGACCTCAGCAAGATGCAGTCCCATCACGTGGTGGAAGCGGGGCTCATCCAGGTTCCCGAGGGTCGGCGGATCTTCCCCGAGATGACCGTGATGGAGAACCTCCGCATGGGTTCCTACGTCAAGTCGACCCGGGGCGACCGCCAGAAGAACACTGACTGGGTCTTCGAGCTGTTCCCCCGCCTCAAGGAACGCGAGAAGCAGCTGGGCGGCACCATGTCCGGCGGCGAGCAGCAGATGCTGGCCATCGCCCGGGGTCTCATGGCCAACCCCAAGGTGCTGCTCCTGGACGAGCCCTCCCTTGGTCTGTCCCCGCTGCTGGTGAAGAACATCTTCGACATCATCACCGGCATCAACAAGGAAGGCGTTACCATCCTGCTGGTGGAGCAGAATGTCTACCAGTCCCTCCGCATTTCCCACCGGGCCTACGTGATGGAAACCGGACGGGTTGTGCTCACGGGCAAGGGCGACGAGCTGCTCAACAACGACCACATCAAGAAAGCCTTCCTGGGCATGTGAGGAGAAGCCAATGACCAACGTCGAAAAGTGGATGACCAAGAATCCCTACACCATTGATCAGGACGCCTCGATCATCGAGGCCATTCACCTGATGAAGGAGAAGGGCGTGCGGCGGCTGCCCGTCATGAGCGGCGGCCGCTTCGTGGGCCTCATCACGGACCGCATGATCAAGGACTACAGCCCCGGCAAGGCCACCAGCCTGGACACCTGGGAAGTCCACTACCTGCTCTCCAAGACCCCCGTGAAGGACCTGATGAACCCCGCGCCCATGACGGTGGCCCCGGAGACGGACCTGAGCACCGCCGCCCAGGCGATCCTGGACCACAAGCTCTACGGCCTGTGCGTGGTGGATGCCAAGGGCGACCTGGTGGGCATCATGTCCGTGGGCGACATGCTCAAGGCGGTGGTGGAGTTCACCAAGCCCCAGTAGGGGAAGGTTCTGCGCGGTTTGGATTGACCTCAGCTCGAGTCTCCCGGGAAGATCGGGGGTAAGACTGTGTCCAGGGAGGTCCTTTGAGTGCAGCTCAGCGCTTGCGCGAGATCCGTGATGGCTTCGAGCGCCCGTTCTGGGTGGCGAACGTCAGCGAGCTGTTCGAGCGCCTCTCCTACTACGCGGCCTTCGCCTCCCTGGCTCGTTACCTGAATGAATCGCTGGGCTTCCCGACCCAGGATGCCAGCAGCCTGGCCGGGTTGTTCGGTGGCCTGGTCTGGTTCCTGGCGGCCTTCGGGGGCGCCGTGGCGGATCGCCTCGGGTTCCGGCGGGCGCTCTCCCTGGCCTACCTGATCCTCAGCGGCTCCTACTTCCTTCTGGGCTCGCTCGGCTCCTCTTGGATGGCGCCGATCCGCGGCATGGTGCCTCTGAGCGTGCTCGTGGCCTTCCTGCTGATGCTGCCGGCCCTGGGCATCGCCCTGGTGAAGCCGGCGGTGGTGGGGACGACGGCCCGGGCCTCCAAGGGCAACGTCCGGTCCCTCGGCTACTCGATCTACTACACGCTGGTGAACATCGGCGGCGCCGCCGGTCCCTACGCCGCGTCCTATGTCCACCGCCACATGAGCGTCGAGAACGTCTTCCGCGTGGCTGCGGTCAGCGTGTTCCTGATGTTCTTTGCGGTCCTGCTGCTGTTCAAGGAGCCGCGCAAGGAGGGGGATGCGCCGCCGCCCTCCCTGGTCCAGACCGGAAAGAACTTCCTCACGGTGGTGTCGAATCCCAAGTTCATGCTGTTTCTGCTCATCTTCACCGGCTACTGGGTGGTGTACTGGCAGGAGTTCATCACGCTGCCCCTCTACGTGGTGAAGTACATCGATCCCAAGGCGGATACGGAGCTGCTGCTGGTCACGGGCCCCCTGGCCGTGATCTGCCTGACGGTGCTCATCAGCCTGGCCACCCAGAAGATCGCCTCCGTGAAGGCGGTCACCCTGGGCACGCTGATGTCCTCCCTGGCCTGGATCGTGCTGATCTTCATGCCCACCGTGACCGGCGTGATCATCACCCTGGTCTGCGTTGCGCTCGGAGAGATCGTCCAGTCGCCGCGCTACTACGAGTACATCTCGCGGCTGGCTCCGCCGGGGCAGCAGGGCACCTACATGGGCTTTGCCTTCCTGCCGATCGGGCTCGGGTCCCTCATCGGCGGCTGGTTCGGGGGCAAGCTGATGCACCACTTCGGCGAGGTGGCCCACCGGCCGACCGGCATGCTCTGGACCATCACCGGGGTGGGCGTGCTCACCGCCCTGCTGCTGTGGGTGTATGACCGCCTGCTCCCTGCGAAGCCGGAGGAGCCGGCCCCGGTCGAGGCGGACTGACGGCTCACAGGTTCCGGGACAGGAACTCCCACATGGCCTGGTAGCGCGCCCAGCGGTGCTGGGGGGCTCGCGGGCTGTGGTCGGAACCCGGCAGCAGCACCAGCTGGACGGAGTGTCCGGCCTTCTGCAGCGCGTCGATGAGCATGACGCTGTTCTGGGGGTGCACGTTGTCGTCCAGGGTGCCGTGCAGCAACAGCAACTTGCCGGACAGGTTCGCCGCGGCCTTCAGCACCGAGCTGGACTCGTAGCCGGCCTGGTTGTCCGCGGGCAGGCCCATGTAGCGCTCGGTGTAGATGCTGTCGTAGAGCTTCCAGTCCACCACCGGCGCCCCGGCGATGCCCAGCTTCCAGGCCTTGCTGTGGGTGAGGGCGAAGGTCACCATGTAGCCGCCGTAGCTCCAACCGTCCAGACAGAGCCGGTCCAGGTCGGCCCAGCCCTGGGCCTTCAGCCAGGCATGGCCATCCAGCTGGTCCTGCAGCTCCTGGGCGCCCAGGTTCCGGTGGATGCCGTGGGCGCTGGCGATGCCCTTGGCCGAGGCGCTGCGGTTGTCGCAGATCCAGGTGGCGATGCCGTGCTGGGCCAGGAACTGGAACCAGCTCATGGAGCGGTTCCAGGTGTCGCCGACCAGCGGGGCAGCGGGGCCGCCGTAGATGTACTGGTAGACGGGATACTTCTTGGCGGGGTCGAAGTCCACGGGCCGCACCAGCATGGTCTCCATGAGGAAGCCGTCCCGGGTTCTGACCTGCTGGAAGGTCACCTGGCCAAGCTTCAGGGCCTTCCAGTCGGCGCCGGGGTTGGCGTCGATGAGGCGGAGCCGCTGGCCGGAGCCGTCATGGAGCGTCTGCTGAGGCGGGGTGTGGACATCGCTCCAGGTGTCGAGGAAGGCCGTGAAGGTGGCGTTGAACTTCACGCGGTGGGTGCCGGGCCGCTCCGTGAGGCGGATGAAGCCCTTGCCGTCGAGGCCGATGCGGCAGGCATCGAGCATGATCGGGCTGCGCTCTGTCGCGTCGAAGTAGACCTGCTGGGCCTTGGCATCCACCCCGTGGAGCTTCCGGACATCCCAGGCGCCGGTGGTGACCGCGCCGACCAGGCCGCCCTCCTTGTCGTAGCGGTAGAGGTGCTGGTGGCCCGTTCGGCTCGACTCCCAGAGGAAGCCGCCATGCGCCAGGAACCAGGGCAGGGGCAGGCGCTCCTGCCAGGCCTTGCTGCTCTCGCGGAGCAGCACGCGCGAGGCGGTGCCCTGGTGGCGGCGCAGGTCCAGCCAGGACTGGATGCGGTCCTGATAGGCCGCCAGCAGCCGCCCCTCGGGATCCCAGCCCACCTGCACGATGAGCGTCTCCTGGGCCGGGTAGGGGTTCTCCATCCAGGTGGTCTGGCCCTGCAGGTCCACCACGCCGAGCCGGGCGATGGGGTTGGGGTCGCCGGCCTTGGGATAGCGGGCGGTGAGTGCCTTCTGGGGCTGGGTGCGGTCGTCCAGCAGGGTGAAGACCGGGACCTTGGTCTCGTCGAGGCTCAGGTAGGCCACATGCCGGGAGTCCGGGGACCACCAGAAGGCGCCGAAGCCGCCGCGGCCGTAGACCTCCTCCTGGTAGACCCAGTCCAGGCGGCCATTGAAGACTGTGGCGCTGCCGCCCGTGGTGAGGCGCGTCTCCTGGCCCGTGGCCAGCTCGGTCCGGTAGAGGTCATTGCCGCGCAGGTAGGCCACCTGGAGGCCGTCGGGGCTGAAGGTGGGCTCGTCGGCCTTCCCGCCGAGCAGCCGCCGCACCGAGGCCCCTCGCAGCTCCGCCAGGAAATACTCCCCGGCGACGGCCAGCAGGAAGGCGCTGCGGTCCGGATTCCAGATCAGCGTGCCCCGGTCCAGGGCGGCCTTGGCCGCGGCCTCCGTGACACCGGCCCCGGCCAGGGCCTTCTCGATGGGACCGGCGTCCAGCAGAGGCTTGGCCTCCCAGGTGACGGGGTCCACGCGCAGCAGGGCGACCCGGTTGCCGTCCCGGTTGGTCCGCAGGAGCCCCCCATCCGGGAGCCAGTCCAGGCGGGTGGCGGCTGGACCTTCGTAGGCTTTCCGGAGGGTCGGATGGCCCACCGCCTCCAGACTGAGGGTGCCCGCATCCTGAGCGAGCAGGCTGGAGGCGAGGAGCAGGCAGGCCAGGGCGGTGCGCAGCGACATGGGAACTCCGGAGGGATGGCGGATGGGCATCCCGGGGGTAGGGCAGGGTCAGGGTGGCGTGGGGCCTCAGGCGGGCAGGTGCGGCCGGGTCAGGTTGCGGTGTCCATCGGCCGTGACCAGCAGGTTGTCCTCGATCCGGATGCCGCCGCAGGGGGTGAGCTCGTCGATGAGGTTCCAGTTGAAGCGGTCCCGATACTCGTTGTCGCGGAAGGGCCGCAGCAGCATGGGGATGAAGTAGAGGCCGGGCTCGACCGTGAACACCTGGCCCGCGTCGATGGTGCGGGTGGTGCGGAGGAAGGGGTGCTGGGGCGGCGGCGGCGCGACGGTGCCGTCGGGCGCGCCCTGGCGGCCAGCCACATCATGCACCTGGATGCCCAGGTGGTGGCCCAGGCCGTGGGGGAAGAAGGGGCGGCTGAGGCCGTCGGCCACGGCCTCAGCGGGGCTGACCTTCAGGATGCCCTGCGCCTGCAGGAGGCCTGCGATGAGCAGGTGCCCCTGATGGTGGAGGTCCCCGTAGGGCAGCTGGGGCTTCACCATGGCGCAGAGGTCCAGCTCGATCTGGACCATGCCGTCGATGAGCGCCGCGAACCGGGGGTTGCAGTGGGGCGCGGCCAGGGTCCGGGTGATGTCGGCGGCGTAGCCGCGCACCTGAGCGCCGGCGTCGATGAGCATCACCGCACCGTGCTTCAGCCCGCGCTTGCCCTCGTAGTGGAGGGTGGCACCCTTCTCGTTGAGGGCCACGATGCTGCCGTAGGGCATCTCGTGATCCACGATGCCCGCGGCCTGCACATAGGCATGGTGGATCTCCAGCTCGCTGGCCCCGGCCAGGAAGGCGGCCCGGGCGGCCCGGTGGCCCCGGGCCGCGATGACCGTGGCCTCGTCGATGCACTGGACTTCGTAGGCTGACTTGGTCGTGCGGTGCCAGTCGAGGTGGGCCGTCAGCAGGGTGGGGTTCACCTCCAGGCCCGCGGCCTCGGCTCGGTCGGGCTCGTTGCCAATGTAGGCGGCCCGGGTCAGGGTGCCGAGCCGCTTCCAGACGTCCTCCACGGTGCCGCCGACCTCCTCGAGGTCGAAGGCGTCAGCCCAGAAGGGATCGCCCAGCGGTGACTGCTCGTACCAGAAGTCCTCGGGGGCGTAGCGGATGAGGCGGGGGCGCTGGCCCGGGCGGATCACCAGCACATGGTGGGGGCCCGCCATGGGGCACCAGTGGGCGAAGTGGGGCGTGGGGTGGAAGGGGGCGTCCTGGTCATCGGCGAAGTGGGTGTAGACCTTGCCGCTGGAGATCACCAGGGCGTCGTGGCCCGTCTCGGCTAGGGCCTCGGCGGTGGTGCGCTGGCGCTCGGCGACATGGCTTTGGAAGAGGGCGGCGAGGTCGGTCATGGGGTCATCCAGGTGAGGGTCCAGGTTGTCAGAGGAACGGGCGTTCGGAAAGTCAGAGGAAGCGGAGCGGCTTCTCCTCGGGGGCGAACCCGTGGCGGACGGCCTTCTCGAAGAACAGGGCCAGGCTCTCCCGCTCCGCCTCGCCCAGGGTGTAGCTGATGTTCTCCGTGAGGTATTCGTGGAGCTCGATCTTGGTCCAGCCGATGGTCCGCCGGGCCTCCTCCACGATGTCGGGCAGCTGGGCCAGGCCGATCTCCAGGCTCTTGTGGAAGAAGGGCCCCACGCCACCGGGCACCTTCAGGACCGGGGCATCCTTCCGCACGAGCCAGAGGGCGAAGACGAAGGGGAGGCCCGTCCAGGCGTGCCACTCCTCGGCGAGGTCCAGCACGAAGAGGCCCTGGCGGGGCGCGCGCATGGCCGCGTCGCCGATCATCAGGGCCGCGTCGTGGGCTTCCAGCATCGCGGGCAGGTCCGGACCCATGTCCGCCACCACTGGGCTCACTCCGTAGCGCTCGCGGAGCAGCAACTGGGCCAGGACCACGCTGGTGCGGCTGGAGGTGTCCAGGGCCAGGCTGCGGATCTGCTCGGGCGGGACCTTCGACAGGATCACCACGCTGCGCACCCGCTTGGGCGAGGCGATGCACAGGCCCGGCACGATCAGCAGGTCCGGGATCCGCAGGTATTCAATGGAGCTGACGATGCCTGCGTCCACCTCGCCCGCCCGCAGGCGGTCGGCGCAGACCGACGGATAGTGGAACTTCAGGTGGAAGTGCTCCCAGCCCAGCCCGTGCTTGAACCCCTGGTTCAGGGGGGCGGCGTTGAGGTAGTCGATGATGGAGAGGCGGAAGGGAGACTCGGGCATGGCTTGAGTCTAGGAGCCCAGGCGGCACCCGGGAAACCCTTCTGCGAATCCCTTGCAGGCCGCGGCGGCCCTGGCATGATGACTCCATGCTCCTCTGGCACGACGAGCTGACCCCCGCCCAACGGCTGATCCTGCCGGGGGGCGGCCCGCTCCCGAAAGCACTGCGTCACCTTGAGACTGGGATGGGATGGCAGAAGCCCTGATAACAAAAAACCGTGATTCTGCCATGCTGGAGCCCATGCCAGAGACCTTTCACATGCTCAGCACGCCCTTCGGGGAGCTGGGCGCAGCCTTCGATGGCGATGGGCGTCTGGCGCAGCTGGTTCGGGTCTACAAGGCGCCTCCGGCGCCCCCAGAGGGACCACCGCCCCGGAGCCTGCCCTACCTGCGGCGGCAGCTGGAGGCCTATTTCTCGGGCAACCTGCGCGACTTCAACATTCCCATGATCGTGGAAGGCACCGAGTTCCAGCGGCGGGTCTGGAAGGAGTTGCAGCAGATCCCCTACGGCCAGGCTGTCACCTACCTGGAGCTGGCCCGCCGCCTGGGCGACGAGAAGTGCATCCGGGCCGCGGCCCGCGCCAACGCCGCGAACCCCATCGCGATCCTGATCCCCTGCCACCGGGTGATCGGCTCCGACGGCTCCCTGGTGGGCTACGCTGGCGGGCTGGACATGAAGGAGTTCCTGCTGCGCCTGGAGGGTGTGCTGCCCAAGGCGCCGCCCCAGCCGAGGCTGCCGCTGAGCTGGGACTGATCAGCCTGGGAGGACCCGCAGGGGGCCGCGCTCCAGCTCGAGCCGGGTCTCGCCGGTGGCGCCGAAGGCCGCCTTCAGGTGAGCCACGCCTCGCTCCATGGCCACGGCCCCGCAGCTGAAGAAGTCCAGGGCGGCGAAGCCGTGCTCGGGCCAGGTGTGGAGGGCGAGGTGGCTCTCGGCGATGATGACGGCGCCGCTCACCCCGTGGGGGCTGAAGTGGTGGAAGCTGTGGGTGACGATGGTGGCCCCGGAGACCGTGGCGGCTTCGAGCATGGCCCGGGTCACGCCCTCGAGATCGGCCAGGGCAGGGGCCTCGCAGCCTGTGAACTCAACCAGCAGGTGACGGCCCAGGGCGCTCATGGGACTCGAGTCAGCAGGGCCACGCACTCCACATGGCTGGTGAGGGGGAAGAGGTCCAGCACGGCCAGCTGGTCCAGCCGCCAGGCGGTGGAGAGCCGCTTCACGTCCCGGCAGAAGGCGGCGCCGTCGCAGCCCACCAGCACCAGGGTGCCCGCGCCTGCGGTGGCGAGCCGGTCACAGAGGGCGGGCTCCAGTCCCGCCCGGGGCGGGTCCAGCAAGATCACATCCTCGGGCTGGCCGAGGCCCTCCGGCACCCACTCCGCCACGTCGGCCACCAGGCACTCGGAGGGCAGGCCCGCGGCCTCCAGGTTGCGCCGGGCCCAGGCCACGGCCGCGGTGCCTGATTCGACGAGCACCCGGTGCTGGAAGCGGTCGCCCAGCAGCGCGGAGAAGAGGCCCACCCCGCCATAGAGGTCGAACAGGGTGTTGCCCTGGACCTTCCAGTCCCGCAGCAGGCCCCCGAAGGCTTCGGCGGCCCAGGGCGGACTCACCTGGAAGAAGGCGCCGGGCTCGTGGCACAGCACGGTCTCGCCCAGCTGGTGGCGGATGGGCTCGGTGGCGCGGTGCCAGCCGTCGGACTCGAGGGACCAGGTCCGGCTCCGCTCATCGGTGGCCCACACCTGGTCCGCGGGACTGCCCGTGGACAGCTCCCAGCGCCCGGGGCGGGTCGTAAGCGCCTGGCCCAGGATGCCCTCCAGCAGCCTGGGGATGGCGTTCGACAGGGGATCGGCCGCGGCTGGGCAGGTGGTGACCGGCACCAGGGCGTGGCTGTGCCGCCGGAAGTAGCCGAGGGAGGCGCCGTCCCAGTGCAGCTGGATCCGGTGGCGGCGGGCGCCTTCCGGGGCGGGGTGCCAGGTCCAGGGCTGGTCTTCGCCCAGCTGGCGCCGCAGCAGGTCCGCGACCATCTGGCGCTTGAGCTCAGCACCGTGCCGCCCGGCTTCCCACAGCTCGCAGCCGCCGCAGAGGTCGGCCACGGCACAATCGGCGACGGCCCTCCGCGGGTCCCGCGTGACCCAGCGGGTGACCCGGCCTTCGCCGTGGCGGGCCTTCCAGATGACCTCGGCCTCGACGACTTCGCCAGGGAAGAGGGCGAGGGGCGCTTCCAGTAGCAGCAGGCGGCCATCCTCGGCCCTTCCGACGCCCTTACCGCCCCAGGCGAGGCGCTCGATGGGTCCTCGCCAACCTTCAGTCGGTGCTGGGGAATTCCGATATGCTGGCGGAACCCCTCTCTTTTTGGAGCCTGATTCCGCCTTGCGATTCACCGTAGCCGTACCCCCAAAGCACCGTAACACCCTCCTGGACTGCATCGCAGGAGAGATACGCGGGGCCCTGGTCTTCCAGGAGGGTGCGCCAGCTGACGTGGTGATCGGCGTGCCTGGGGAGGGCGCCTTCGTCGCCTGCCATGCCTGGCCCGGTGCGGATGCGGCGTTGGCCCTGCTGAAGGCCGGCTGGGAGCGGGCCAAGGACCGGCGGTCCATGGAGCGCCTCCACGAGGTGGGCCGGGCGCTGGCCTCGGAGCAGAACCTGGACCGGCTGCTGGATCTGATCCTCACCAAGGCCCGGGAGCTGCTCAAGGCCGAGGCCGGCTCCATCTACCTGCTGTCCGGGGAGCCGGACCAGCGGGAGCTGCTCTTCGCGCACACCCAGAATGCCCGGGTGAGCCTGCCCTTCCACCGCATCGTGATGCCCGCCTCCCGGCAGACCCTGGCCGGGTTCGTGGCTCTCACGGCGGAGACCCTCAACATCCGGGACGTGTACCACATTCCGGCTGAGGCCCCCTACCGCTTCAATGAAGCCTTTGACCGCCAGGCGGGCTACCGCACGACATCGATGCTGGTGGTGCCCATGCAGGACACCGAAGGGCAGGTCCTGGGGGTGCTGCAGCTGCTGAACCGGCTGGAGGAGGACTCCGGGGACGGGGGCTGCTTCACCTCGGAGGACCAGGCCCTGGCCCAGAGCCTTGCGGGGCAGGCGGCGGTCTCGGTGAAGAACGCCCAGCTGCGCCAGGAGATCGAGCTGCTGTTCGAAGGCTTCGTCGCGGCCTCCGTGCAGGCCATCGAGTCCCGGGACCCGGTCACCAGCGGGCACTCCGGGCGGGTGGCGGACCTGACCGTGGGCCTCGCCGAGGTCGTGAACGCCACGCCCAACGGCACCTACGGCGACCTGCGCTTCACGGATCGCCAGCTGCGGGAGCTCCGCTACGCCAGCCTGCTCCACGACTTCGGCAAGGTGGGCGTCCGGGAGCAGGTGCTGATCAAGGCCAAGAAGCTCGAACCCAGCCAGCTGGAGGTCATCCTGCAGCGCCTTCGCCAGCGGGAGATGGAGGAGAGCCTCGAGCTGCTGTCCCTGGCCTGGAAGGGGGGTCAGGCCTTCGATCCCGCGCGCTGGGAACAGACCCTGCGGGACCGCCAGGTGGAGACCGAACGCCTCATGCGCCTGGTCAGCCAGAGCAACGAGCCCACCGTGCTGGCCCAGGAAGTGGTCGAGGGGCTGGGGCTGCTCGAGGACCTCTCCTTCACGCACTGGAGCGGCGAGCGCCGGGGCCTGGTCGAGCCCGACGACCTCGCGAGCTTGCGGATCCGCCGCGGGAGCCTCTCGGAGGCCGAGCGCCTCGAGATCGAGAGCCACGTCACCCACACCTTCCGGTTCCTGGAGCGCATCCCGTGGACCCGGGACCTGGCCGGAGTGCCCGCGATCGCCTACGCCCACCACGAGCGGCTCAGCGGCCACGGCTATCCCCGCCAGCTCGGAGCCGCGGAGATCCCCATCCAGAGCCGGGCCATGGCCATCGCGGACATCTTCGACGCCCTGACCGCCCGGGACCGGCCCTACAAGGCCGCGGTGCCCCTGGAGCGCAGCCTCGCCATCCTCGACGAGGAGGCCCGGAGCGGGGCCATCGATCGTCCCCTGCTGGACCTCTTCATCGAGGCGCGGGTCTTCGAGCGCACGACGACCCAGAGCTGAGGCTGGAGGCGAAGCGCCGAAGCCGGTAAGCTAAACGATTGGAGTTGTCATGTCTGACCGCGAACCGCGCACCATCGATCTGCAGGGGATCATGGATCTGCTGCCCCACCGCTACCCGCTGCTGCTGGTGGACCGGATCCTGGACTTCGAGCCCAAGGTCTGGATTCGCGGCCTGAAGAACGTCAGCTACAACGAAGAGATCTTCCAGGGGCACTTCCCCAGTCGCCCCGTGTTCCCGGGGGTCTACATCGTGGAGGCCATGGCCCAGACCGGCGGCTGCCTCCTCATGCGGGAGTTCGAGGACCGCGCCACGAAGGTGATCTACTTCATGGGCATCGACAACGTCAAGTTCCGCAAGCCGGTGCAGCCCGGGGACCAGCTGGTCATGGAAGTGAAGGTGCTCCAGATCAAGGGCCGCATCTGCAAGATGCGCGGAGAGGCCTTCGTGGGCGGCCAGAAGGTCGCCGAGGCCGAGTTCATGTCCATGCTGATGGATGTGACGGAGGGAGAGTCGAAATGAGCGCACAAGTCCACCCGAGCAGTGTCATCAGCCCCGAGGCCCGTCTTGGCGAGGGCGTGGTGGTGGGACCCTTCTGCGTCATCGAGGGCAACGCCGTCATCGGCGCCCGCACCCTGCTCCGCAGCCACATCGTCATCGGCCCCCACACGGAGCTGGGCGAAGACAACGACATATACCCCCACGCCACCCTCGGCATGGGCCCCCAGGACCTCAAGTTCAAGGGGGCGCCCACCCGCCTGCAGGTCGGCCACCGCAACGTCCTCCGCGAGGGCTGCACCCTGCACCGGGGCACCGAAGGCGGCGGCGGGCTCACCACCCTGGCCGACGACAACTTCCTGATGACCGGCTCCCACATCGCGCACGACTGCCACGTGGGCAGCAAGAACATCTTCGCCAACTCCGCCACCCTCGCGGGACACGTTGAGGTCGGCGACGGCTGCAACATCGGCGCCTTCTCTGCGGTCCACCAGTTCTGCCGGGTGGGCCACCACGCCTTCATGGGCGGCTTCACCGTGGCCACCCAGGATGTGCTGCCCTTCATGAAGACCGCCGGCGCCCGGGACACCAAGAGCTACGGCGTGAACACCATCGGGCTCCAGCGCAAGGGCTTCCCGGCCGAGACGGTCGAGGGGCTGAAGCGGGCCTACCGGCTGCTCTTCCACGCCGGGCTGCTGCGCGACGAGGCGCTGGCCCAGGCCCAGCAGGAAGTGGGGCATATCGCCGAGGTCGCCTACCTGCTGCAGTTCATCCGCGAAGCCAAGCGGGGCGTGCACCGTGGCTGATCGCCACCACGCCACCCTCGCCATCATCGGTCTTCCCAACGCCGGCAAGTCCACCCTGCTGAACGCCCTGCTGGGGCAGAAGCTGGCGGCCACCAGCCAGATCCCCCAGACCACCCGGACCCGGGTGCTGGGCGTCATCGACCGGGGCGACACCCAGCTGGCCTTCCTGGACACGCCGGGCATCCACCTGCCAAAGCACGCCCTCAACGAGCGCATGATGGCCCACGTGGAGCAGGCCCTCGAGGAAGCCGACATCGTACTCTGGGTGGTGGACGCCGACGCCTACCTGGGCACCGGGGAGCACGCGCTCGCCAAGCGCCTGCGCCGGCTGGAGCGGCCCACCTACCTGCTGCTGAACAAGGTCGACCTGCTCTCCAAGGGCCGCCTCCTGGAGAAGATCGCCACCTACAAGGACCTGCTCCCCTTCAAGGAGATCGTGCCCATCGGCGCCAAGACCGGCCTGAACCTGGAGCCCCTCTGGACGCTGCTGGAGCGGGATGCCACTCAGCCGGGCTGGCCCTACGCGGAGGAGGTCTTCACGGACCAGACCGAGCGGTCCCTGGCGGCGGAGTTCATCCGTGAGAAGGTGCTGCGCAAGACTCGCGAAGAGGTACCCCACGGCGTGGCGGTGCTCATCGAGCAGTGGCTGGAGCCCGGCGAGGCGGACTATCCGGAGGACATGGGTCCCGACGGCGTGTTCATCGCCGCGCGGATCGTGGTGGATCGCGACGGGCACCGGAAGATCCTGCTGGGCAGCGGCGGCGCCATGATCAAGGACATCCGCCAGAGCGCGCAGCGGGAGCTGAAGAAGCTGCTCCAGCGACCCGTGCGACTGGAGCTGTTCGTGAAGGCCGACGAGGGCTGGCGCGACCGGCCGGACCGCCTGGATCGGCTGCAGCTCTGACCTAGTGCACCTCGCCTGAAACATCTGGATCAAGTTGGTGCCGGCGAGGTGCACTTCCATCGGGGCAAAGCCCCTCTGGCGCCCCAGCGCGCAGACGCGCCGGGGCTGTCACCCCACTGGGGGCACTGCCGTGCCCCCAGACCCCCGCCGCGTGGTGCCCGGGGGCGGGTTGGATGGTCCGATCATTTCGCGCGGGCACCACTAAATCGAGAGGTCCGTGCCCCGGTGGTCGGTGTCGAGGGGATCCAGCCCCTGAGTGCCGGTGATCGAGGCGTACTGCCCCCGGGCGGGGTCGAAGGCGAAGACCTCGCCGGTCTCGATCTTGTAGACCCAGGCGTGCAGGTGCAGCATGCCGTTGGCCACGGCCTTGGCCACTGAGGGGTGCTTGCGCAGGTTGTCCACCTGGACGAGCACGTTCTCCTCCACCGTGGCGTGGAGCAGGTCGCTGCCCTTCAGGTGGCCGTAGCTCTCCCACATGATCCGTTCCGTGGTGCGGCAGTGGGCCAGCCAGGCGCGGGTGGCCGGCAGCTCGCCCAGCTCGTCCGGGTTCAGCAGCGCCCGCATGGCGCCGCAGTTCGAGTGGCCGCAGATGATGATGTCCTTCACCTTGAGGGAAGCGACGGCAAACTCAATGCCTGCGGCCATGCCGCCCATGCTTTCGTAGGGCGGGATGAGGTTGCCCACGTTGCGCAGGATGAAGAGCTCGCCGGGCTGGGTCTGCGTGATCAGGTTGGGGCTGATGCGCGAGTCCGAGCAGGTGACGAAGAGCGTCTCGGGGGTCTGCTCATTCTGGTCCAGCCGCTCGAACAGCTCCCGGTGGTTGCTGAAGATCTGAGTCTGGAACTGGTGGATGCCTTGGACGAGTCTTTGCATCCGACCATGTTACCCCGGGTAAGACCCCTTGTCAGAGGCTCAGGCGGGCCATGTGCTCTTCGGGTGTGATGGGGGTGTTGGGCTCGTCGTGGATGATCTTGCCGTCCCGGAGCTTCACGATGCGGTGGGCATGGCGGGCGATGTCCTCCTCGTGGGTCACGAGGATGATGGTGTTGCCCTTCTGGTAGAGGTCCTCGAAGAGGGCCATGATCTCGATGCTGGTCTTGGAGTCCAGGGCGCCCGTGGGTTCGTCTGCCAGCAGGATGGAGGGCTCGTTCACCAGGGCCCGGGCGATGGCCACGCGCTGCCGCTGGCCGCCGGAGAGCTGGTTGGGCATGTGGTCGCTGCGGGTGCCGAGGCCGACGTTTTCCAGGGCGCGCTGTGCCATCTCATGGCGCTGATGGGGGGTCTTGCCCGCGTAGATCAGGGGCAGCTCCACGTTCTGCAGCGAGGTCGTGCGGGCCAGCAGGTTGAAGGTCTGGAAGACGAAGCCGATCTCCTCGTTCCGGATCTGGGCGAGGTTGTCGTCGCTCATGGCCGAGGCCAGCTTGCCGTTCAGCTCGTAGGTGCCGGCCGAGGGCGTGTCGAGACAGCCGATGATGTTCATCATGGTCGATTTCCCGGAGCCGGAAGGTCCCATGATCGCCACGTACTCGCCCCGCTGGATGGCCATGGAGACACCATCCAGAGCCCGCACCTCCATGTCTCCCATCTGGTAGACCTTGGTGATGTCGGTGAGTTGGATCAGGGGCGAATCGGCCATCGGAACCTCGAAGGACCCCGCTGGGTCCTGCATCATCTTCGCAGAAGTCCCGGGACAGGTTTAGGAGCGGGCTGTGTTTCCCGTTACAATTCCCGCTCACCCGTCATCAGCCAGCAGGTAACACTCCCCGATGATTGCCTCCCTGTTTCTCGCCCTGGGCCGACCTCTGCTGCGACTGCGGTACCGGATGCGCGCCGAGGGACTCGAGGAACTGTCGCCCCGCCTGGGGCCGGGCACGCTGTTTGTGGCGAACCATCCGACCCTGGTGGACCCCTTCCTGCTGCTCACCACCCTCGCGCCGCGCTTCGCGCCGATCCTGGTGGCGGGCCGCGACCATGCCGCCTCGCTGCCCCTGCGCTGGCTCGCCCGGCTGCTGGGCGCTCGGGCGCTGCCGGATCCTTCGGACCTGGGCGACCGGTGCCGGCCTGCGCTGGACGCCGAGCTGGCCGCGCTGGCCACCCAGCTGGCCGCGGGCCGCAACCTGCTGCTCTTCCCTGGTGGGCGGCTGGCCCGCCAGCGCACCGAAGACTACTCCGACAACAGCGTGGTCGAGGCGATCCTCCGCCAGTCCCCCGGCGCCCGGGTCGTGACGGTGCGGCTGCAGGGCCTGTGGGGCAGTCGCTTCAGTGCCGCGGCAGGGACGCGGCCCCGGCTGGGGCTCCAGCTGCTGAAGACCGTGTTCTACCTGGGCGTGAATGGCCTGTTCTTCATGCCGCGCCGGGACGTCCGCCTGGTGCTGGAGGAGGCCTGTGAACTGCCTCTGGACCAGGGCCGGACCGCCCTCAACCGGGCCCTGGAAGGGGCGCTCAACCGGGAGGCCACGGCCCGCACCTATGTTCCCTACCGGTTCTGGCGGAACCATGCCCCGCGCACGCTGCCGGAGCCACCCCGACCCCGGGTCGAGGGGAACACCCGCACGGTGCCCACCCAGGTGCGGGACACAGTTCGCCACCACCTGCAGGCGGTCACGGGCCACTCGGACATCCAGGATGCCCAGGCCCTGGTGAACGACCTCGGCCTGGATGCCCTGGGTCACCGCGAACTCGAGCTCTGGATCCAGCGGGCCTACGGCTATGCCTGCGGCGACCCAGCCTCCCTCCAGACCGTGGGGGATGTGCTGCTGGCCGCCACGGGCGCCGCGGTCTCCCTGCGCCAGGGTGAGCTGAAGGCCGTGCCCCAGGCCTGGTTCCACACCCGCACCGACCTGCCCATCGAGATGCCCGAGGGCGACACCATTCCCGAGGTCTTCCTCAAGCAGGCCCGGCGGGATCCGCGCCGCGTGGTGATGGCGGACCAGGCGGGCGGCGTGAAGACCTACCAGGACGTGCTCACCGCGATCCTGGTGCTGAAGCCCCTCTTCGAGCGCCTGGAGGGCACCCATGTGGGCCTGATGCTGCCGGCCTCGGGTGGGGCCAGCATCATCTACCTGGCGCTGCTCTTCGCGGGCAAGACGCCGGTGCTGGTGAACTGGACCGCCGGCGCCCGGAGCATGGGCTTCGGGCTCGATCTGGTGGGTGTGCAGCACGTCGTCACGGTCTCTACGCTCGTCAACCGGCTGGATGCGCAGGGCGTGGACCTGTCGGCCGTGAAGGACCGACTGCTGCTGCTGGACGAGGCCGGCAAGAAGATCACCCTGCCGACCAAGCTGATGGCGGCCTTCCGGGCCCGCTTCAACTGGGCCTCCCTGGTGGCGGAGAAGGCCCCTGCCACTGCGGCAGTGCTGTTCACCAGCGGCAGCGAGAGCAACCCCAAGGCCGTGCCGCTGAGCCATGGCAACATCCTGGCGAACATCCGGGACGCGGCTGAGGCCCTTCACTTCCGGGAGGACGAGCGGGTCATGGGTTGCCTGCCGCCCTTCCACGCCTTCGGCCTCACCACCACCACGATCCTGCCGCTGCTGCTGGGGCTGCGGGTGGTCTACCACCCCAATCCCACCGAAGGCCGCATGCTGGCCCGGATCATCGAGGCCTACCACGCCACCATGCTGGTGGGCACGCCCACCTTCCTCGGGGGCATCCTCCGCATGGCGGAAGACCGCCACCTGGAGTCCCTCCGCGTCGTCGTGTCGGGCGCCGAGAAGTGTCCCGACTCGATCTATGCGACCCTCGCCCGGCGGTGGTCCGGCTGCACGGTCCTCGAAGGCTACGGCATCACCGAGTGTTCGCCGGTGGTCTCCGTCAACCGCGAGGAGGATCCCCGCACCGGCAGCATCGGGAAGCCGCTGCTGTCCGTCACGTGGTGCATCGTGGACCTGGACACCGGACGTCGGGTGGAACCCGGGCAGCCCGGCATGCTGCTGGTCAAGGGTCCCAGCATCTTCGGGGGCTACCTCAACCCCGATGTGGACTCCCCCTTTGAGACCTTTGAGGGCAGCTCCTGGTATCGCACCGGCGACCTGGTGCGACAGGACCGCGGCGTCCTCGTGTTCGCAGGTCGGCTCAAGCGCTTCGTGAAGCTGGGGGGCGAGATGGTCTCCCTCCCCGCCATCGAAGAGGCCCTGTCCCGCCGCTTCCAGGGCGATGACGAGACCGAGCCGGTCCTGGCCGTGGAGGCCTCGCCCGAGGAGCTAAACCCGGACCTGATCCTGTTCTCCGTGGCCGGCATCGGCCGCGACGATGCCAACGCTGTCATCCGCGCGGCGGGGCTGTCGTCCCTGCACAACATCCGCGTGGTTCGCCACATCGACCAGATCCCCACCCTGGGCACCGGCAAGACCAACTACCGGGCGCTGAAGGAGCTGCTGGGCGAGACACCGGCCTAGGCATCCACTCTGACAACAGACCCTAAGGCAGGGTCTCGAGCAGCAGGGCGAGGCCCAGACCGCCGCCGATGCCGAGGGTGGCCACGCCCAGGCCGCCGCCGCGCCGCCGCAGCTGATGGATCAGGGTGCAGATGATGCGGGCCCCCGTGGCACCGATGGGGTGCCCCAGCGCCACGCCGCCCCCGGCCACGTTCAGGCGGTCCGGCGGGAGGCCCAGCTGCCGCTGGCAGACCAGCAGCTGTGTGGAGAAGGCCTCGTTCAGCTCCCAGAGGTCGATGTCGGCCACGGTCATCCCGTGGGCGGCCAGCAGGCGCTGCACGGCCGGCACGGGGGCCTCGCCCATGTCCAGGGGGTCCACTCCGGCCTCGCTCCAGCCCAGGATCCGCGCCAGGGGCCTGGCGTCACCTGCGTGCTCGCGCCGGCCCAGCAGCAGGGCTGCGGCGCCATCCGAGAGGGCCGAGGCATTGCCGGCGGTGACCTGCCCCTCAGGATCGAAGACCGGGGCCAGGCGGGCCAGACGCTCCGGAGTCACCGCGGGGCGGACGCACTCGTCATGGTCCAGGGCCGGATGCACGACCAGCTCGGTCTGGAAGTCGGCCTGGGCCGCGCGCCGGTGGCTCTCTGCGGCCCAGGCATCGGCCTCCAAACGGGTGAGCCCGCGCTTCCGGGCCAGCTGCTCGATGGTCTCGCCCATGAGCAGACCGGTCACCGGGCAGCGCAGACCATCCTGGTGCATGACGTCCGGCAGCTGGCGGTGCCCCATGCGGAAGCCCCAGCGCAGCCCCGGCACAAGGTGGGGGGTGTCCGACATGGCCTCGCTGCCGCCGGCCAGCACCGGACCTGAGCCGGGCTCCGCCAGCTGCTGGGCGGCGAGGAGGATGGTCTGGAGGCTGGAGCCGCAGGCCATGTTGACGGTGAAGGCGGCGGTATCCAGGGGCAGCCCGGCCTTGAGTGCCAGGGTGCGGGCGGGGTTCATCCCCTGGGTGTGGCTGCGGGCCATGCCCCAGAGCAGGCGATCGGGGCGGGGCAGGGCAGGGTCTGTGGTGAGGGCGTCCACCACGGTCTGGCCGAGCGGGACGGCGCCCTGGCCCCTCAGGCTTCCGCCATAGCTGCCCTGGGGCAGGCGGCGGGCGGCCAGGATGAGCACCTCTGTCTCAGGTTTCATCGGGCGGGATCCCAGTCGTCGGGGGTGGGTTCCCGGGGGCCGAGGCGGGCATCCGGGGGAAACCAGGCGTTCCAGAGGGCCAGGTGCCGGGCGATGTATTCACGCCCCCAGAACCGCACTCGGCTTGTCCAGGGCCGATCATCGGTCCGGGCGGGGACACCCCAGGCCTGGAGCCCGATCTGGTCCGCCAGGTAGAGCGCCCGGGGCAGGTGGAAGTCCGAGGTCACAATGACCGCCTGACGCTGGCCGAACACGACCTGGGCGCGCCGGAGGCTGTCCCAGGTGCGCAGTCCGGCGTAGTCGCTGACGATGTGCGTGGGCGGCACGCCCTGCCGGATCAGCCAGCGGCGCATGGCCTGGGGCTCGTTGTAGGTGGGGTGGCGGTTGTCCCCGGACACCAGGAACCAGCGCACCTTGCCGGTCCGGTAGAGCTCATGGGCGGTGCGCAGCCGTCCTTCCAGGATTGACGTGGGCTCTCCGTCCCCATAGACACCGGCTCCGAGCACCAGCACCGGCCCGCCCACCACGGGCAGCTGGTCGGCGGGATAGATCTGCAAATGGTGCATCGCGGGGAACCTAACCAGCGTCCAGAGCAGATCTCCGAGGAGGACCATCGCTGGAACCAGAATCAGGGGCCACCGGTGCTGCCAGCAGCGATGAAGGAAGGCGGAGATCGGCATCGTGAGTTAGCATAGACCTTTCGTCCGCCAAGACCCACGGACCTCCGTTCCCTTTCGAGACTTCCATCGAGACCCGTTGATGACCATGCGCCTCCGTCCCGCCGTCGCCCTCTCCCGGACTCACCTTGCCGGAACCCTCCGGGTCTTGGCGCCGCTCGCGCTGATCCTGGCTGCCGGCAGCATGGGGTGCTTCCGGGCCACGGGGATCTCCCGGCCTGACGTCGTGGTCGAGGAGATCGCTGCAGCTGGTGGTGACCGGGTCTCGGGCCTGAAGGCCACGGCCGGTCCTGGCGACTACTACCTGGGCAACGACAGCGTCCACCTCGCTGTGGATGGCGCAGTCTACGGGGACCGCGAAGGTCAGCTGGGCGCGGCTTCGGGCGGCGCGATCCTGGACGTGGGCTCCATCTCCCTGGATCAGAGCTTCCATCGCGTCTCCATGCCCACCGATCTGGTGGAGCGGCTGGGCCTGGTGGCCAACCAGGATCCGGACCTGCCGGTGGTCATCGATCGCTTCACGCCCTCCTCGAATGGCGGCTCGGTCTACCTTGAGATGCAGGGCGGCTTGCTCGACACCAAGGGCAAGCTGGGCGCGGCCAAGGACGCGCAGGGCCGGGTCAACGGCGTGTCGGTGGTCCATCGGATCACGCTGAACAAGGCCGACGCCTTCTTCCTCCTGGAGACCACGCTGACCAATGGCAGCGGGGCCACCCTGCCGCTGCGGAACGTCGGGGACTTCCTCTCCCAGCGGGGCGGCGGCCTCCGCTTCGTGGTGCCTGCGGTCTCCACCTTCGCGGGCACTCCGCTCAACACCTGGGGGGTCGAGATCCCCGGCTCGGACTTCGCCGCCCCGCTGACCAGCAGTGTGGTCGCTCCCATGGTTGGGCTCATGGGCGCCGAATCCGCCGCCAACACCAGCGACTATCACGCCTCCCTGGGCATTCTGCCGCTGGACGTGGATGGTGTCCTGGTGGCCTCGGATCCCCAGCAGGCCCTCACGGAGAATCGCCCAAAGTTCCCGGGGCGGCTCGTGGTGGGGAGTCCCGCCGTGACGAACCTCGCGGCGGGCCAGTCCGTCCGCTACCGCCGTCGGCTCTATGTCACCGGAGGGGCCAGCTACATCGGCTCCCTGCCGGCCCAGACCACCACGATCTTCACGCTGATGACCCAGGCCCGGGCTGGCTTCCGGACCGAGGATGTGGGCTACCTGGCCTACACCAGCTCCGGGACCGCGGTCCGAGGTGGTCCGCTCCAGGCGGAGTTCAAGTTCGAGCGCTACACCTATGCCGGGAGCCAGGCCTTCAACCTGGCCGATCCGGCCAATCCAGCCAACCAGCCCGCCAACTGGCGCCTGGAGCGGGTGGAGTGGCGGGAACCCGCCGACATCGCGGCCGGCATCTCCAGCATCGGGATGTTCCTCCCAGCCATCCCCGATGGCACCAGTGGTCAGTCCCAGCGCTACCGGATCACGGCCCGGAACAGCCTCCAGCAGAGCTCGCCGCTCTACCTGGGGACCAACTCCCTGGACACCACCCGTCCTGCCCTCGCGACTCCTGTGACGCCCTCCAAGGCCCAGAACTGGCAAGTCCTGGAGGTCCTCAGCCCCGAGCGGGACCAGGTCGTTGACGCTTCCGGAAACATCCTCCGGCAGCTCCAGACTTCGCACACGTTTTCGGCCCGCCAGTCCGGGACCTTGGAGTTCGGGGGCATCAACCCGCTCCGCATCACCCTGCAGGGCATCGGTGTCGCCGATCCCAACATGCAGCGCATCCGGCGGCTCTCCACCGCCTACAACGAGGTCCTCAAAGGCAAGCTGAGTGCCGGGGCGAACTATGGTGCCTACCAGTACACGGCTGGGAATCAGGTCTTCGGTACGACCTTCGGAGCCACGGCAGCCTCTACCGCCGCATTCTTCCCCGCCGGGGACTACATCGCCTATGCCAGCCGGGGTCCCCTGTCCCACCTGGACTCCCTGCCGCTCAAAGCCTTCGAGGGCCAGGCCGACACCGCCCACGCTTTCGTGGTGACTCCCCCCGCCCTGCCCACGGGCTGGACCAGCTTCGACGTGCCGGGCCCCACCCAGGTCACCACCGGCGGGTTCAACCCCGGTGAGCTGCTCACCTCCGCGGTGGCCGAGGGTGTCCAGGTCGTCACCCGCACGGAAGAGGACGCCCTCAGCGATCCCTCGGCACTCCAGGCGGAGTTCCGGTCCGAGATCGACAATATCCTCCTGGTCAGCGACGCCCAGCGGGCTCCCCTCGGCAGTGATCCCTTCGTGGTCGGCGCCCGCAGCGCCTCCCTCAGCGATGGTTTTGCCACAGCCCTCTTCACGCCTGCCCCCAGCACGGACCGGAATGGCGGCGCCCGTCCTTCCAGGGGCTGGAACCTGGCTGACTTCATCACCCAGGCCGAAGGCGGCTATACCGTCATCCATCGCCCCCGCGGCCCCGGCGGCCTGTTCACAGTCCGCGGCTTCAGCCGCACCGTGGCTCTTGGTACCGGCGTCAATGCCTGGTGGACCGCGACCGGCCCGGCCTCGCTCGGCAAGCGCATCGGGGACTTCGATGCCCTGGAGCTCCTGCGCGGCGAGGGCTTTGATTCCGCCAACCCCACGTCCTGGATGGCCGAATTCACCGCCGTTCGTGACGACTGGTACGCCCTGCTGAACCAGCAGACCCCGACGGCCTTCACCAAGGGCCTGGGCCTCTCCTCGGCCCGCTACAGCCTGGACACGCCCGTGGGGCTCGCCCGGACCTACCTGAAGACCGGCACGGCGACGCTCAGCCAGGGCGCCCTCACCCCGGTGCTCTCGGCCCTCCGCAGCGGCGCCGCAGTGGCCTCCACCGGTCCCATGCTGGATGTATCCGTGAGCGGGGTTGGACCGGGCAGCCTGGTGTCGGGTCCCGTGGCCAGCGTGTCCGTGAGCATCTCCCTCTATGCGCCCGACTGGGTGCCCGTGGACGAGGTGCGCGTGGTGGTGAACGGTTCGAGCACGCCCATCCCGGTGCCCCTGAGCAGCTTCACGGCTTCCGCGACGGACTTCCGGCTCCGCACCGCCACGGTCACCGTGCCCATGCCCGTGGGCAAGGACGCCTGGCTCGTGGTGGAGGCCGGTGTCGCCCGAAGCACCACGGGCGCCTACCGGGCCGGAACCCCCTGGAACAAGATCATGAAGGGCCTGTATCCCATCGCCGTGACCAACCCGATCTTCGTGGATGTCACCGGCGGCGGCTACACTCCTCCAGGACTCTGACGGGCAGGAGTGGAACATGGCGGACTGGCTTCCGGAACGACTCCCGGAAGATATCGATGCTGAGCGGTCATTCCTGGCGACCTGTTGCGCCCCCGGCGCAGGCTTCATCGCCAGTGAGGCTGTGTTCAACCTCACCGAAGAGGACTTCGTCCATCCCGCCCATCGGGCCGTCTTCCGGGCGCTGAAGACCCTGATCGAGGCCCAGGTCGAGGTGAACTCCCTCACCCTGAAGGACGCCCTCGACCAGGACGACAGCCTGAACAAAGTGGGCGGCTTCACGGGTCTCACCGACATCCTCATGGCCGAGGACGTGGAGCGGCCGCAGGTGCTGGCCGATGTGATCCGCCGCAAGGCCAAGCTGCGCCGTCTCGTCCACCTCGGGGCCCAGCTGGTCCGGCAGGCGGCCGAGGAGGAGGAGGCGCCGGAAGTGCTCGTGGACCTCACGGCCCAGAGCCTGTTCCAGCTCGCGCAGGGTGACGCCAAGACCAAGGGACTGCTGTCCATCCAGTCCGTGGCCGACGATGCCATGGTCCGCCTGGCCGACCGCATGGAAGGCCGACTCTCCACGGGTATCCGGGTGGGCTTCAGCCGCTTCGACGACCTGACCCAGGGCTTCCAGCCGGGCAACCTCATCGTCCTCGCGGCGCGGCCCGGCATCGGCAAGACCGCCCTGGCCCTGAACTGGGTCCTCAACGCGGCCCGGGTGGGCGGTCACTGTGGGGCTTTCTTTAGCCTTGAGATGAGCCACGAGGAGGTCTTCATGCGCCTGCTCGCGGCTCAGAGCCAGACCAACATGAAGGACCTCCAGTCCGGCCGGGCCTCGGGCCAGATGGAGAAGGTCCTGGAGAGCCGTGACGCGCTGGTCCAGATGCCGCTCTACATCTGTGACCAGGCCTCCATCACCGTGCCGCTCATCCAGAACATGATCGTGAAGCAGGGCAGCCAGAACAACCGCCGCGTGGAGTTCGTGATCGTGGACTACCTGCAGCTCATCAGCAGCCCCGAGGGCAGCCGCGGGGCCAAGCAGAACGAGGCCGTCCGCATCGGTGAGATCAGCCGCGGCCTGAAGATCATGGCCAAGGACTTCGGCATTCCCGTGGTGGTGCTCTCCCAGCTCAATCGCGAGGTGGAGCATCGCACCGGCGGCCGGCCCCAGCTGAGCGACCTGCGGGACTCGGGCGCCATCGAGCAGGACGCGGACATGGTGGCCTTCATCCACCGGAAGATGATGCCGTCCGCCAACGAAGAGCCCGACAACACAGCCGAGCTGATCGTGGCCAAGCACCGCAACGGGCCCACGGGCCTCATCCAGCTGCATTTCACGGGGGAGCACGCGCTGTATCGCGAGCTGATCCGGGAGACCAGCAGCTTCGGGTGAAGCGGTCGGAACCTACTCCAGCCCGAAGGTGGAGTTTTCCAGCTCCTTTTTAACAAAGGCCATGAACAGGTCGCCGGTGGCGCCGTCGATGATGCGGTGGTCGAAGCCCAGGCTGCTGAACATCATCTGCCGGATGGCGATGAAGTCCGTGCCATCGGGGCCGGTGACCACCACCGGCCGCTTCACGATGGCGCCCACGCCCTGGATGGCCACCTGGGGCTGGTTGATGATGGGCAGGCCGAAGGTGTCCCCGTAGACGCCGGGATTGGTGATGGTGAAGGTGCCGCCGCTGATCTCGTCGGGCTTGAGCTGCTTGGTGCGGGCGCGCTCGGCCAGGTCGTTGAGGCTGCGGGCCAGGCCGCCCAGGTTCATCATGTCGGCGTTGCGCACCACGGGCACAATGAGGCCCCAGTCCAGGCTCACGGCGATGCCGAGGTTGATGTCCTGCTTGTAGACGATGGTGTCGCCGTCCACGGAGGCGTTGACGACGGGATAGGCCCGCAGCGCCTTGCACGCCGCCATCATCACGAAGGGGAGGAAGCTGAGCTTGGTGCCGAACTGGGCCTCGAAGGCCTGCTTGTGCTTGTTGCGCAGCTGCGCGACCCGGGTCATGTCGATCTCGAAGACCGTGTAGACGTGGGCCGAGGTCCGGCGGCTGGCCAGCATGCCGTCCGCGATGACCTTCCGCATGCGGCTCATGGGTTCCACCTTCACGCGCTCGCCCGGGGCGAAGGCGGGCAGGGCGGGGGCCGGCGGCACGGCCAGGGCCGGCAGAAGCCCCATGGTCGGCGCGGAGGGGTCATGCACCGCCGGCAGGATGGGCGCGATGCCGGTGGGGGCTGGTGCCACGGCGGTCTGGCCGGCCTGGTGGGCCTCCAGATCCTCCCGGGTGACGCGACCGGCCTGGCCGGTTCCCTGGAGCCGGCTGAGGTCGATGCCGTGCTGGCGGGCCATCTCCCGCACCAGGGGGCTGCTCTTGGTGCGGAGGCGGTCCTCCAGGCTGTTGGCGTCTTCGATGCCTCCTGTCTGCAGGGGAGGTACTACGGCGGCAGGCGTCGAACTCACCGTCACGGCCGGCGCGCCTGCGCCAGCGGGCTTCTCGGAAGCGTCCCCGATGCGGGCCACAACCGTGCCCACAGGCACCGTGATGTTCACGTCCACCAGGATCTCCAGGAGCGTGCCTGTGGCCGGGGCGGGAATCTCCGCGTCCACCTTGTCCGTGCTGATCTCGTAGAGGGTCTCGTCCTTCACGATGGCGTCGCCCGCCTGCTTGTGCCACTTGAGCACCGTGGCTTCAGCAATGCTCTCGCCCATCTGGGGCATGACAACGTCAAAGGCCATGGGGTGCTCCTAGGCAGGCAGGGGAGGGGTCTGGAGGTGGTGGCGGGTGAGGGACTGGAAGGCCTGAGCCACCTCCAGCAGCTTGACATCCGAAAGGGCGGGCCCAATGAGTTGGATGCCGACGGGCAGCCCCGCGGTGAGTCCCGCGGGCATGGAAAGACAGGGCAGGCCCGCCAGGGAGGCGGGCACGGTGTAGGCGTCCGCCAGATACATGGCCAGCGGATCCGTGGTGCGGGCGCCGAAGGGGAAGGCCACACCGGGGCTGACGGGGGTCGCGAGCAGGTCCACGGAGGCGAAGGCCTCCTCAAAGTCCCGGGCGATGAGGGTGCGGGCCTTGAGGGCCTTCAGGTAGAAGGCGTCGTAGTAGCCCTTGGACAGGCAGAAGGTGCCAAGTAGGATCCGGCGTTTCACCTCGTCGCCGAGTCCGGCGTCCCGGGTTTCGGCGATCATGCCGGGCAGCGTTCCGGCCGCGACCCGGTGGCCGAAGCGGACCCCGTCGAAGCGGCTGAGGTTGCTGGAGACCTCGCTGGTGCAGAGCAGGTAGTAGGTGTCGATGGCGAAGCGGGTGTGGGGCAGTCGGACCTCGCGGAGCTCGGCGCCCTGGTTGGCGAAGACCTGGAGGGCGGCCTCCAGGAGCTGGCGGGAGCTGGCCTCCAGGCCCTCGCCGAAGTAGTCCACGGGCACGCCGATGCGGAGACCCTTGAGCCGGGCCGGGCCGAGCGGGAAGAGACGCTCCCGGCCGGGCAGGTCCACGGAGGTGCTGTCGAGGGGGTCCCGGCCCGCCATGGGCTGCAGGGCCAGGGCGATGCCCGCGGCGCTGGCAGCCACCGGGCCCACCTGATCCAGGCTGGAGGCCATGGCGGTGAGTCCGTAGCGGCTGAGGACGCCATAGGTGGGCTTGAGGGCGGTCACGTTGCAGAAGGAGGCGGGCAGCCGGACCGAGCCGCCGGTGTCGCTGCCCAGGGCCAGGGGCGCATAGCCAGCCGATACGGCCACGATGGAGCCGCTGCTGCTGCCGCCGGGCACCCGGCTGGTGTCCCAGGGGTTGCGCGTCGGCCCGAAGGCGCTGTATTCGCCGCTGGAGCCCATGGCGAACTCGTCCATGTTCGCCTTGGCCACGGGCACCGCCCCCGCTTCCAGCAGGCGACGCACCACGGTGGCGTCATAGGGGGCCCGGTAGCCCCCGAGCACCCGGGAACCGCAGGACACGGGTAGTCCGGTCCAGTTCAGGTTGTCCTTCAGGACCACCGGCAGGCCGAGGACCGGGGAGCGCTCTCCGGCGCGCAGCCGGCGATCCGCCTGGCGCGCGAGGTTGAGACTCAGGCCTTCCTCGGTCGAGAGGACCGCATTCAGCTGGCCATCGAGGCGGGCCATGCGCTCAAAGGAGGCCCGGACCAGGGCTTCGGAGGAGAGGTCGCCGGCATCCAGGCCTTCGCGCCAGTCCACCGCCAGGCCCAACCCCATGCGCACTCCTCCAGAGCCTTCTACTGTGCCACTTCGACGGGCTCCCTTCCAGTCTGGGGGCACCGGTTTTCCACCGGCCAAAGCATGTAGGTCCACCTAGAGGCTGAAATTGAGCTAAGATCCTCTGCTCAAGCCCCCTGACCTTCGCGCCCCGCCTTGAGCCGGTTTTTTGCGCACACCCTGGAATCCGATGAACCCTTTCAACGTCCTGGAAGTCCCCCCCGATGCTTCGGCCGAGGACATCAAAGCCGCCTACCATCGGCTGGCCAAGCGCTGGCATCCAGACCGGTTCATGGGAGCAGAAAAGGCCGAGGCAGAGGTGCGGTTCCGGGAGCTGGCGGAAGCCTTCAGCACGCTGAAAGATCCGGCCCGGAGGCTGCTGCTCCAGCAGCAGCTGCCCAAGGGGCAGACCGCCATCCCGGAGCCGGAGCTGGCGCAGGAGCGGACCCCAGAGGACTGGGCTGCCATGGCCAAGACCGCCTTCGACGACGGCAAGGTGGATCAGGCCCGCGCCCTCATCCACTACGCCATCCGGCTCGATGGCACCAAGCCTCAGTATCACGCCCTACTGGCCTCCATCCTGGAGCAGGAGGGCGGGGACCTCCGCGCCGTCGTGAAAGCCCTGGAGACGGCTGTCCGGCTGGCCCCGCGGGATGTCGACTGCCACATCCGCCTGGCTCAGCACTTCCAGACCCTTGGCCTTGCCGCCCGGGCCCAGGGCCACCTCCAACTGGCCCGGGAGATCGCTCCCAACCATGCGAAGCTCCGCGCCCTTGATCGGCGTGCCAAAGGGGGGTCGGCTGCCCCTGGCTCCAAGCAGAAGGGTGGGGCTCCCGAGGGACCCCCGAGTGCCGTTGATCAACTCAAGAGCCTCTGGGGCCGATTGACGGGGAAGGGTTGATCATGGGAATTATCGCTGCAGGTGTCACTGATGTCGGTTGTGTCCGCAAACACAACGAGGACAGCCTGCTGTCTGACCCCGCCCTGGGGCTCTTCGTGGTGGCCGATGGACTCGGCGGCCATGCTGCGGGAGAGGTGGCGAGCCAGATCGTCGTGGAGACCGTCGGGCGGTTCGTGGGCGAGACACTTGAGAAGGACCGCACCTGGCCCGTGGAATACGATCCCTCCCTGACCTATGACGGGAACCGGCTCAAGGTCTCTTTCCTGCTCTCGGATCAGGCCATCGCCGAGGACATCCGGCGCAATCCCGAGCGGGAGACCATGGGATCGACGGTCGTTGCCGGTCTTCTTCACGGTGCCCGGGTGACCCTCGCCCATGTGGGGGACAGCCGTGCCTACATCCTCGGGCCCGAGGGCATCCGGCAGGTGACCCGGGACCACAGCTGGGTCGCGGAGCAGGTGGCCAACGGGATCCTCACGCCGGCGGAGGCTCGGGTCCACCCTTTCCGAAACGTCATCACCCAGGCCCTCGGCAACGGCGGCGACCTGGATGTGGAGGTCCAGGAGTTCGAGCTCTCCGGTTCGGAGCGACTCTTGCTTTGCTCGGACGGGCTGTCAGGAATGATCGCCGATAAGCAGATCTGGGAGATCGTCAGAGCCTCCAAGGACCTTCAAAGTGCTGTAGAATCATTGATATTGGTAGCCAGAGAGCACGGGGGCGATGACAATATCACCGTCATTCTTGTAGGGCTGGATCCTGAGGAAGTGTGATCTATTAACAACAGTTAGCCTTGACCTAGTTCATTCCGACGCTACCCTTCCCTTATAGTTTATTTCTCCTAGTGAGGCATACGGTGGGCCTTTTCGGTAGCAAAACCAAGAGCCTTGTCGGCTTGGATATTGGATCGAGCTCGGTCAAGGTCTGCGAGCTCCAGCTGGTCGGCAAGGGCGCCAATGCCCGCTACCGGCTTCAGAAATTGGGCCTGGCACCCCTTCCGCCTGACGCCATCGTGGACGGCGACATCATGGACAGCAACGCAGTGGCGTCGGCTATCCGCCAGGTGCTTGTGGAACAGAAGATCAAGGCCAAAGAGGTCGCCATCTCCGTCTCAGGCCAGCAGGTGATGGTAAAGAAAGTCACTTTCCCGCTCATGAGCCAGGCTGAGCTGGCCGAGTCCGTCCGCTGGGAAGCCGAAAGCTTTTTTCCCGCCGGACAGGGGCTGGACTCCTACGCGCTCGACTACTACCTCATCGAGGAGCGTGCGGCTGAAGGCAACATGGATGTGGTCCTGGTGGCCTGCCGGAAGGACAAGCTCGAGGCTTACGTCAGCTGTGTGGCCCAGGCCGGCTGTGTGCCCAAGGTCGTGGATGTCGATGTCTTTGCCATTCAGAATGCCTATGAAATCAACCACTCGGGTGAGAACCGGGACGAGGTGGTGGCCCTGGTGAACATGGGGGCGACCTTCACCAACCTGACCATGATGGTGGGTGGGAAGTCGGTCTTCTGGCGGGACATGGCCTGGGGCAGCAGCCGCTACTCAGAGAAGCTCATGGAGGACTGGGGCGTGAGCCGGGAAGCGGCGGAGCTCCTGAAGCGAAACCAGGCCGCCGAAGGGCGCGAGCCGGAGGAGGTTCATCCCTCCATCAACGCCGTCTCTGATGCCTTTGCGGACGAGCTGACGCGGACCCTCGACTTCTTCAAGAGCAGCTTCAAGGTGGACCGCCTGGACCGGGTCATGGTCAGTGGCGGGGGTTCCATGTCCTATGGGCTGCTGGAGATCCTCGGTGACCGGCTGCGCGTGGCGGTGGAACGCTTCAACCCCTTCGCGCTGATCGAGGTTGATGGACGGACCGAGGATCCCGTGACGGTCCGAGACATCGGCGGCGCGGCGGCGGTCGTTGTCGGGCTGGCCATGCGCCAAGTGGGGGACCGATGATCAAGATCAACCTGCTCGGTGACGCGCTGGCCCAGTCGGGGGCGAAGAAAGGCAGTGACAAGGGCGCGGCGGAGCCGGCCCAGATCTACACTGGTGAAGGCAGCAGCCGCTCCAGCCTGCCCATTGCTGGTGTCGTGGTGGGCCTGGCCTTTACCGCCCTGGGTGGCATCTACTTCCTCTGGCTGAACAACGAGGTCGCCAAGGCGGAGCGGAAGAAGGCTGAGCTGGAAATCGACCGCAAGCAGTACGAGCCCTACATCGCCCTCGAAAAGAAGTTCAGGGACAAGAAGGAAGGCCTTCAGAAGAAGGAAGAGGTGATGACCACCCTGAAGCGCCAGCAGAACCTGCCGGTGCACTTCCTGGAGGAGCTGGCCAACAGCCTGCCGGATGATGTGTGGTTCAAGCGGGTCGCCCAGAAGGGGTCGCTCGTCACCATCGAAGGGGAAGGCCGCAACTTCGAGGCCATCAACGCCTTCTATGGCAACCTGCAGTCCAGGACCCGCTGGTTCAAGAAGATCGCCTACCCGGGCGCGAAACGGGGGGCCAACGGCGCCTTCGAATTCACCATCTCCTTCGAACTCCAGAACGCCGTCTGAGGTAGGCCATGAATCCCCAACTTCAGAAACAGATTGGTCTGGGCGCACTGGCAGGAATCATTCTGGCCGGCTTGGTCTATTTCTATCTCGGCGGGAAGCGGACCGACCTCGAGGCCCTCCATGCCGAGAACAGCAGCCTCCAGGCCCAGGTGGACAAGGGCAAGCTCCTGAAGGCGAGCTACGAAAAGCTGCGGGAAGAGGTGGCCAAGCAGGACAAGCGGATCGAGGAGCTGATCAAGATCATGCCGTCCGACACGGACTACGGCGAGATCCCCTACCGCATCAAGAAGCTCGCCGACGATGCGGGCATCGACCAGGTCGCCTTCTCCCTGAAGCCTGAGCGCAAGGACGCCTACTACACCGAGAAGCCGGTGGAGTTCGAGTTCCGGGTGGGTTATCACTCGTTCGGTCAGTTTGCCTCCCTGGTCTCGGGCTATGACAAGATCATCAACGTCTCCAACATTGAGTTCCTCCGGAAGACCGACAACCGCACGCTCTATCCCGCCACGGTGAAGTGCACCATCAGTGCATTCGTCTACAATCCGGAACCTCCTCCGGTAGAACCTCCCAAGAAGCCCGCTGTGGCCCCGGCCCCTGCTGGCAAGAAGGAGGACTGAGGCCGCCTATGACTCGACGAACCCTCCCCCTCACCCTGCTCTTCTGCTCCGTCCTGCTTGCCCAGGCTCCTGGGGGACCCGTGCCGGTTCCCGCTCCCGCGGCGGCGCCTGTCGAGGATGTGGGTGTCATCAGGGCCACGCCCTACAAGCCCACCATGCTGCGGGACCCCTTCTCTGCTCCGCGAGATGATCGGCCCGTTGATGCCCAGGACATCCTGGACGACGTCGCCGTCAAGGGCATGATCCGCAAGGACGGCAAGAGCTTCGCGATCATCTCGGACAGCCGTGGCAACGTCCGCTGGCTGCCAGTCGGTCACCGGTTCCGGGACGCCGAGATCACCGCCATCAATGACAAGTCAATCAGCTTCCATCAGTGGGAATTGAATACGACCAACCGTTCGGTCTTCCGTACGGTCACGAAGACGTTCAAGCGTGAGGAGGGTAAACGATGAATGCTCGCCTGAGTTCCTTGCTGGTGGCAGGGGGCGTGGTCCTGGCGGGGATCCACCCGGGATCCCTCCATGCATCTCCTGCCCTGGAGACGGCCGCCCGCAGGGCCACCCTGATGTCCGCTGCACTTGAGGCCGACCGGGACGGGGCCAGGGTCCTGCTCCGTGTGGCTGGCCAGATCGCCAAGCCCGGCGTCCAGGTGCTGCCGAACCCCGCAAGGGTGGTGGTCGACCTGCCTGGTGTCGATCGGGGCACCGCGGTCACCCGACAGGACCTGAACCTGCTGACGCACCCCCTGATCCAGAAGGTGCGGCTCGCTCAGTTCGCGCCGGAACCGAAGCCGGTGACCCGCATGGTCCTCGAGGTCGCTCCCGGCACCCAGGTCGTCGTGGAACTCACGGCCGAAGGCGTCCAGTTGCTCCTGACCCCTGGTGAAGGCCGCGTGCAAGCCCGCTTCGAGCCCACCAGCCGCCCCCAGGCTCCTGGGGCGGCCCCGGTGACCGCCTCCGAGGTCGTCTCGCTGTTGGCGTCCTTCGAGGTAGCTCCGGCACCCGCTCCTGCTGCCGTGGTCTCCCCCAAGCCTGCCCCCGTCGAGGTTGCCCCGCTACCTGCTCCTGCTCCCGTAGTCGCACCCAAGCCTGCCCCTGTCGAAGTTGCCGAGGTCGCGCCGCCGACCCTGACCGTGCCGGTGCCTCCTACCATTGCCGAGCCGAAGGTGGTCGCTCTGAAGCCCCTGGCCCCACTCCCCGCCGTCGGCGGAGCCTTCCAGCTGCTGCCTCAGGTGGCCGCGGTCACGGCCCTGCCGGTCGCCACTCCGGACGCGGTGCAGGTCCCCGAGTTGGAGAAGCCTCGAGCCGCCGCTCCGGCCCGGTCCTCGAGCCGCACCCTGGGTGAGGCTCAGACCAAGTACACCGGGTCCAAGATCACCATCGATCTGCAGAACACCGAGATCCGCGATTTCATCCGGATCCTCGCGGACACCGGTAAGCTCAACCTGGTCATGGACCCTGAGGTGCAGGGCAGCGCCGGCTTCAAGTTCACGGACACCCCCTGGGATCAGGTCCTTGATGTCGTCCTCAAGAACTCGGGCCTGGGCAAGGAAATCCAGAATGGCGTGCTCCGCGTCGCCAAGGTGGACAAGCTTCAGCGGGAAGAGGAAGAGCGCAAGAAACTGGACGAGATCAAGGCCCTGGCCGGTGAGCTGCAGACCGTGACGCGGCCCCTCTCCTATGCCAAGGTCCACGAAGTCCAGAGGATCCTCAAGGACATGCTCTCCAAGCGTGGCTCGGCCATCCTGGACGAGCGCACCAACACCCTGATCATCACGGACCTGCCCCAGCGGCTGCCGGTTATCGAAGATCTCATCCAGACCCTCGACGTCCAGATCCAGCAGGTGCAGATCGAAGCGCGGGTGGTCGAGGCCAACAAGGACTGGCAGCGCCAGTTTGGCGTCAAGTGGCCCACCTCCAACAACGGAGATGTGGCTCTGAGCAGTGGCACCTCCAGCAGTGGCTCCTCCAGCACGGCTCCCTGGGTTGGCACGACAGCCCCCTTCTGGAACGGCACCACGGGCCTGAGCAGGCCGGCCTCCGGCCAGCAAGGTGCCGTAGGCTGGGCTCCGGGCATGGACGGGGTGACCTCCCTCGCTGCTCCCGCCGGTCAGCTGTGGCTCTCCTTCCTCAGCAACCGCTTCAGCATCAACGCGGTCCTGCAGGCCTTGGAGAGCGAAGGCACCGTGAAGATCGTGTCCTCGCCCAAGATCGTGACCCAGAACAACAAGAAGGCCACCATCCTGAGCGGCGAGAAGATCCCCTATCCGACCCAGCAGGGCGGAGCCCAGGGCGGCGCCATCACTGTGGCGTTCATCGATGCGAACCTGCAGCTGGATGTCACGCCCCAGATCACCAACGAGGGCACCATCATCATGGACATCAAGCTCGAGAAGGCCGAGGCCGACTTCAGCCGCACCGTGAACGGCACCCCCACCATCCTCCGGAAGGCTCTGGAGACGCAGATGCTGGTCCGGGATGGCGGCACGGCCGTGCTGGGTGGTGTCTACATCACCAACTCCACCGTCGGCACAGCCGGTGTGCCTTTCCTGGCGAAGCTGCCGATCATCGGCTTCCTCTTCCGCAAGGACACCAAGGAAGAGAAGAACGCCGAGCTGCTGATCTTCATCACACCCAGGATTCTCCGCCAGTAGGCGGGACTCCACCCATAAAAACGGCCCCGATTCGGGGCCGTTTTTATGGGTATGAAAAGGGACAACTACTTGGCGATGGGCAGGGTGCGGACGAGGCGCTTGCAGCTGTTGCAGAGCAGGGTGAAGTTGTCGGACTGCTCCATGTGGTACTTGAAGCCCGGATCCTCGTCCACCTTCTCCATGTGTCCAAAGTGGTACTCGGCGATGCGCACGCTCTGGGGGGCGGTCAGATCGGCGCCGCAGTGGGTGCAGGAGATGGCGGCCATGCTTGCTCCTCGGGAAGGCTGGGGGTCAGGAAAGGAAGAATTTCCAGATCACCCAGCTTAGCAGAGCCAGGGCGGCGAGGCCGACGAAGACCCGCAGCAGCACCTTCCCGAGCTGATATGCGACATAGATCACGAAGAGGGTCACGGCGGCGGCGAGGAGCAGCTGGAGGTTGGTCATGCGCGCCGCCCCTGGAGATCCCACGGGAAGAAGCCGCCGCCGCTCTTGAGGCCGAGCGACCCTTCCCCAGCCTTGGAGACCAGGATTCCGGGGGGCCGGAAGCGCTCTTCGCCTGAGTCGGCCAGGCCCTCGGCAATGCGGAGGCGGAGGTCGAGCCCGATCCGATCAGAGAGCTCCAGCGGGCCCACCGGATGGCCGTAGCCAAGCGTCATCAGGGCGTCCAGGTCCTCCGCGGAGGCCACCCCGTCCTCCAGCAGCCGCATGGCCTCGAGGCCCTGGGCCAGGGCCATGCGCGCCGCGGCGAAGCCCGGCTGGTCCCGGACCTGCACAACCCGCTTGCGAAGGGCGTGGCCCAGGGCGCGGGTCCGCGCCACCAGCCGCTCCGGGGTGCCGGGCGCCACACCCATCTCCACGACAGCCATCCGGGGCACGGGCACGAAGAGGTGGAAGCCCACGAGGCGGCCCGGCAGCCCCGCGGCCAGGGCCAGGGTGGAAATCCGCAGGGACGAGGTCCCGGAGAGCAGCAGGAGCTCCGGGGCGCCCCAGCCGGCGGCGCGGGCCAGGGCAGGGCCCTTGACGCCTGGGTCCTCGGGAAGGGCCTCCAGGAAGGCGCTGATGCCTTCCAGAGCTTCCGGGGCAAAGGCCTGGGCCGAGAGGTGAGCTTCCGCGTCCCGGCGCGCCTCGGGGCTCAGGCGCCCCTTGGCGACAGCCTGCTCCAAGCGGCGCTGGATCCTCAGGCGCCCGGCCTCGGCGTGCCGGTGATCCCGACCCAGCAGGCGGGTCTCCAGGCCACACTCCGCGGCCCACTGGGCCAGGGAGAGTCCCAGGGTGCCGGGTCCGAGAATCGCGAGGGGGCCTTCGGTCATGGATTTGAGTCTCCTCCCGCTATGATGAACGGAAAGGGCCTCCTTGACGTCCCCCCAACCAGCCCAATCCCCGGGGCCTTCCTGCGCCATGCTCATCGACTACGCCGCCATCACGCATCCGGGCAAGGTCCGGAAGAACAACGAGGACGCTTACCTGTTGAGCGCACTGGATGGCGATGAGCCCATCCTCAATGGCCCCGTCCGCCCCCTGAATTTGGGTGAGCCAGGCCTGCTCGTGGCGGTGGCGGATGGCATGGGCGGCGCCGCGGCGGGCGAGGTGGCCAGCCATGAAGGTCTGGCCGCGGTCTCGCTTTTTCTATTTGGCCACTGGGGTCAGCTGGGGGTTGGTGACCGACAAGAGCTGCAGCTGATCCAGGCCCTCCGGACGGCTGTCACGCAGGCCAGTGCCGCGGTGCTGCGCTACTCCGACGACGACCGCACCGTGCGGGGCATGGGCTCGACCCTCACGGCCGCCGTGCTCTGGAACGGCTGCGCCTACCTCGCCCAGGTCGGCGACTCCCGGGCCTACCTTGTGCGGGAAGGCCAGCTGCACCAGCTCACCGAGGACCAGACCCTGGTGAACGACCTCGTGGCCCAGGGCACCCTCACGCTCGAGCAGGCTCGCGTTCATCCCCAGCGCAACATGATCACCCAGGCCCTGGGCTCGCCCCAGGCGCTGCGGGTGGGGGTAGCCCGGCTGCCCCTGCGCCGCGGTGATCAGCTGCTCCTCTGCTCCGACGGCCTCCACGGCGAGGTGCCCAACCACCAGCTGCTCGCCCTGTTGAGCCGGGGCGCGACGCCCCAGCAGGGCCTCGAGCTGCTGGTGGAGGCGGCCCTTGATGCCGGCGGCCGAGACAACATCACGGGCGTTCTGCTCTCGCTCCAGGATCCGGCCCTGCCGCTGCCGAAACCGGGCGAGTCGTCAGGCCTCAAGCCCCTGGACCCCGACCGGGTAGAGCGAGGGTTCTGGGACCGGTTCTGTGCATTTTTCAAGGGCGGTGCATCATGAGCATCCTGCAGGGGACGGTGTCCCTTAAGCGCTTTCTGGTCATGGGGCCGGTGCCGGACGAGAAGGACCTCCAGTCCGGGCTGGAGCAGGACCAGTTCCGCCCCTTCATGGACGGGCTCGAGGAAGAGCGCGTGGGCTGGTGCGACTGGCGGAACCCGCTGGTCACGCCCCCGGATGAGAACTGGGTCAGCCAGGAGCGGTTCGCGGTCTTTGCCCTGCGCATCGACACCCGGCGTGTGCCGTCCACACTGCTGAAGGCCCACGTGGACCTGCGGCTCCAGGCCCTGCAGAAGGAGCGCGACCTCACCTTCGTCGGCAAGGAGGCCCGGATCTCCCTCGCGGATGAAGTGAAGGTCGAGCTGCTCCGCAAGGTCCTGCCCACCCCCAAGGTCATCGAGGTGGCCTGGGACCTGAAGGGCGGCATCCTCTGGACCACCGCCTCCTCCGCCAAGGCGCAGGGCGTGCTGTCGAGCCTGTTCATCAAGTCCTTCGGCTGCGAGATCCATCCGCTGGCGCCCCTGGTGCTGTCCGGCCGGCTCTGTCCGGACCTGTCCGTGGAAGCGTTGATGGCCCTGGATCCGCTGGATCTCGAACTCGAGGAGGCCTGAGGTGAAGCCTCTAGAGCTATTGGAACAGGGCCGCTTCCTGGGGGAGGAATTCCTCCTCTGGTTGTGGATGCGCAGCATGACCGAAGGCGGCGCCAGTGGCGAGGACGGAGACGGCTCCGGCTGCTTCGTGGATGACGCCATCCAGCTGGCCTCCGAGCGCGGCGAGGTGAAGGAGATCTCCCTGCGCAAGGGCAATCCTTCCGAGAGCCGCGAGGCCTTCGAGGCCCTCAGCCGCGGCATGCGCCCGGCCAAGATGAAGCTCCGGATCCTCTCCGGGGACCTGGAGTGGGTGTTCACCATCAATGCGGCCACCCTCGACATGGGCACGCTGAAGCTGCCCGCCAGCACCGGCAAGGCCCCCCACGAGCGGCTGCACGACCGGCTCTTCCTCCTGGAGGAGGGCGCCGGCCACCTGGAGCGCCGCCTGAAGCTGTTCCTCCGGGAGCGCTCCGGGGACCCCGCAGCTCTGCAGGAACAGCTGCGGGCCTGGGTCCTGGCCGGACGCTCCGGGGAAGCCCTGGCTGCAGACGAGGCCGGAGGCGAGGCGCCGTGGGAGGCCTGAGCCTCCTGTTCCTGCCTGCCTTATTCGCCGCTCCCGCGGCGCAGGAACCCCCGCCCGTGCTGGCCCAGGCCCGCACCCCCGAAGGCCGTCCCATCCTCCTGCGGCTCCAGTTCCGCCGGGGCCTGAGTGTCGAAGGCAAGGCGCTGCCCCGGGCCTTCCTGGCAAAGGGCGCCGACGCCAGCGGCTGGGTCGCCTTTGAGGCCCTGAGCCCCGAGGGCAAGCGGTGGTCCCTGGCGGCCCTGTTCCCCCAGGACCAGTGGCGTCAGGACGAGGTCTGGCACCGGGTCAGCCACCCCGAGGTCGAGTCCGTGTGGACCCTCGCAGCCCTCTTCACCGGCCACGGCCAGAACTATGACCGACTCATGGCCGAGAACTCCAAGCTGCCTGAGAAGCTGCGGGAGGGGGACCTCTGGCGCATTCCGCGGAGCCTGCTCTCGGCAGATCTCGGCGGCCCCGGCCGGACCCCCGACCGCTCCCAGCCCGAGGACGCCCTCGACGACGAGGCCCGCGTGGCGGCCTACCGGGCACTGCTCTCCTTCGGTGAGGACGGCCTGGGGAAGTACGCGGCCTACCGCCTTCGCAAGGGCGAGGCCCTCTATTCGAGCGTGGTCATCCGCTACACCGACCGGGTGGATCCCAAGGGCGTGAGCGAGCTGGCTGACCTCATCGCCCGCCGCAGCGGCATCGAGGATGTCCGCAGCATCCAGCCCGGCCAGCTCATCAAGATCCCGCTCGCCTACCTGGCCGATCCCTTCCAGTCCGAGGGCAGCTCCGAGCTGGCCGAGGAGCGGGAGGTTCGTGCCGAGGTGCGGCGCACGGTCCGGGTGGACGCGGGACCCAAGCTCAAGGGCGTCTGCATCGTCCTCGACGCGGGCCACGGTGGCGTGGATCCCGGCGCCCGGGCCAACGGCATCTGGGAATCAGACTTCGTCTACGACATCTCCATGCGGGTGCGCCGCCTGCTGGAGCAGGAGACGGACGCGCAGGTGAGCAGCACCATCCGCTACCCGGGGCTCGGTTTCCGCAACCGCGAAGAGATCCGCACCCCCAGCCGGGCGGCGGAGATCCTCACCACGCCGCCCTTCGCCGTGGACGGGGAGAGCCCCTCAGCCGTGAGCGTCCACCTGCGCTGGGTACTGTCCAACGACCTCTTCGCCAGCTTCAGGAAGGCCAGCGGCGATGCCCAGAAGACTCTCTTCCTGAGCTTCCATGCGGACAGCCTGCACCCCTCGGCCCGGGGCACGATGATCTACGTGCCTGGCGCGGCCCTGGTGCCCTCCAGCTTCGGGCTGGGCGGCCGTTCGACCGGGGGCGTGGCCGAAGGCAAGCGCTCAGGCCGGGTCACCTTCTCGGGCAAAGAGAAGCTGCAGGGCGAGGCGCGCAGCCGCCAGTTCTCCGAGGCCCTGCTGAAGGCCCTGGAGCAGGACCGCATCCCCATCCACGCCAACCGGCCCATCCGGAACGTCATCCACCGGAGCGGCGGGAAGTGGGTGCCGGCGGTCATCCGCTACAGCACCGGCGCCACCAAGGTGCTCATCGAGGTGGCGAACCTCACCAATGAGGAGGACGCCGCCAACCTGCGGGATCCCGGCTTCCGGGAGCGCTACGCGGGGGCCGTGGTGGACGCGATCCGGGCCTACTACCGGAAATAGCCCCCCCAAGCTGAAGGCACCTTTCCCAAGCCTGAAAAGACACCAGAATGGAAGGCGGAGGATCCGATGCGATGGCTCCTGGTGGTGTTCCTTCTGATGGCGGTCCTCGGCTGCCGGAAGCCCGAACCGGTCGCTCCGCCCCAGGCCCGGCTGGTGGTGCGGTTCCTGGACCGCGATGCGGTGCTGGACCTCGCCGCGCTCCCTGCCGAGGGCGCCTGGCGCGTGATGAACGCCGGCCAGTGGGAGCCGCTGGAGGTGCGCTGGAAGGCGGGCGCACCGCGCATCGGAGCCGCGGTGGTGGGCCGCACGGCCCCGGACTGGGTGCTGCTGGAAGATCCCGCCCGGGAGACCCACCGGGTGGTCATGCGGGGGCCCGGTCCCGAGGAACTGGGCCAACGGAACCAGCGCATGGACCCCGACGAGCGCGACGCCATGGCGCTCCTGGGCGTGCTCTGGGTCCTGGCCTGGGTCCGCCGCTGAGCTCAGGGGCCTAAAAAAGCTTCATCCGGGAGTTCAGGGAAGGCACCAAGACACGCCAACCCCACACCCTGGGTGTTCGGCGTACGCTCATGGGAAAGCAACCACTCTCGCAGAGAAAGGACGAGGGGAGCGGAGGGGCGCTGAGGGTTGCGGGTTACCCGCTGTGCTCGGCGAACCTCAGCCCTCTCCGCGCCCTCTGCGAGAGTGGTTGATCTTCCCCCACGAGCTGGATGAATCCATGGAGAGTTGGCATTCCCAGAAATCCAGGAAGAGCCAAAAAGTTAGTTCAGCCGGCCTGCTTGACGAGGGCGGCGAACTTGTGGGGGTCGAGGCTGGCGCCACCGACGAGGCCGCCGGCCACTTCGGGGATGCTCAGCAGCTCGGGAAAGCTCTCAGGGGTCACGCTGCCGCCGTAGAGGATGGGTACTTCGTAGTCGGCGCAGGCTCCGTGCCGCACCAGCTCGGCGCGGATGAAGCCGTGGGCCTCGAGGACCTGGGGGGCCTCGGCCCGGCGGCCGGTACCGATGGCCCAGACAGGCTCGTAGGCCACCCAGAGGGGGCCGGGGCCGGTCTGGCTGAGGATCGATAGCTGCTGGCCAAGCACGGCCAGGGTCTCGCCGGCGTCACGCTGGGCCAGGGTCTCGCCGATGCAGAGCAGGGGCAGCAGGTCCCACTGCCAGGCGGCCTTGATCTTCTTGGCCAGGGCCGCGTCGGTCTCGCCGAAGAACTGGCGGCGCTCGCTGTGGCCCAGCAGCACGCCCGAGCAGCCCACGTCCCGCAGCTGGGGCATGGAGACCTCGCCCGTGAAGGCGCCCTTGTCCTCGGCGTGGCCGTTCTGGCCGAACACGTGCAGGCCCTTGGGCCGCACGAGGCCGCTGACCAGGGAGAGCAGCGTGAAGGGGGGCGCGATGCCGACCTCGGCCTGGGGCTCAGCGGCGATGTGCAGGAGCAGGTCCTCGCAGAAGGCCTGGGCCTCCTCGGATCGCAGGTTCATCTTCCAGTTGGCGACAACGCAGCGCATGGCAGACCTCACTTGGAAAGGGCGGCGACGCCCGGGAGCTCGAGACCGCTCAGGAACTCCAGGCTGGCGCCGCCGCCGGTGGAGACATGGGACATCCGGGCCGCGACCCCGGCCTTGTTCACGGCGGCCACACTGTCACCGCCGCCCACCAGCACGAAGGCGCCCTGGTCGGCGGCCTCGGCCAGCTCTTCCGCCATGGTCAGGGTGCCGCTGGCGAAGGGGGCCATCTCGAAGACGCCCATGGGGCCGTTCCAGAGCAGGGTCCGCGCGGCGCGAATCTCCGCCGCGTAGAGGGCCACGGTCTCGGGGCCGATGTCCAGGGCCAGGCGTTCCGCCGGGATGTTCTGGTCCAGGGTGATGCCGCAGTCCGCGTCCTCCTTGAAGGCGTCCGCGGCCACGTGGTCCAGGGGCAGCAACAGGCGCGTGCCCTTGGCCTGGGCCTGCTTCAGCAGCTCCAGGGACATCTCCAGCTTGTCCTCCTCGCAGAGGCTCTTGCCGATCTCGTAGCCCTGGGCCTTGAGGAAGGTGTAGCTCATGGCTCCGCCGATCAGGATGGCGTCGGCCTTGCCGAGGAAGTTCTGGATGAGCTCGATCTTGTCGCTCACCTTGGCGCCGCCGAAGATCACCACCAGGGGCTTGTCGGGGCTCTCGGTGACCTTGGTGAGGGCCTTGAGCTCCTTCTCCATGAGGAAGCCCGCAGCCACGCGGTCCTTGGGGAAGCGCGCCACCATGCCGCTCACGGAGGCATGGGCGCGGTGGGCGGAGCCGAAGGCGTCGTTCACGTAGGTGTCGGCCAGGCGGGCCAGGCTGTTGGCGAACTCCTCCTTGTTCTTGGTCTCGCCCTTCTCGAAGCGGAGGTTCTCCAGCAACAGGATCTGGCCGGGCTGCAGCGCGGCGGCCTCGGCCTCCACGGCCTCGCCGTTCACGTAGCTGGCCAGGCGGCAGTCGAAGCCCTGCTCCCGGAGCCAGGCGGCCACGGGCGCGGCGCTGTAGGCGGCCTCGAAGCCCTTGCCCTCGGGTCGGCCCAGGTGCGAGGCCAGCACCACGGAGGCGCCCCCGTCCAGCAGGCACTTCAGCGTGGGCAGGGTCTCCTTGACGCGGGTGGCGTCGGTGATCCGGCCTTCCTTCAGCGGCACGTTCAGATCCGCCCGCAGGAAGACCCGGCTGCCCTTGACGTTGAGATCGCGCACCGACTGGAAGGCCATGGCTGCTCCTTGATCCTGAAACATTGATTTTGACTGAAGAACTGCACCAGTGCCATGCCGGGCGAAAATCCGATCAGGAGGCGCCTTCTCACTGAATGCCCACATACAGCAGGGTCTGAACTACTTCGACCCCGAAACCGGTAGGCAATCAGTATCCCCTTCATCCCCTTCATCCCTGTTGAACAAGCTCCGGAAAAGAAAAAGGAACAGTGAGCATTTCGTCGGTGGCGGGACCGGGTTGATGGGGTGGGTCGGCGCGGCGGTGCCCACCGGCAAAATGCGATGTTGAACAAGCCCGTAGCGGCGAGGGCCGAGCAGACCGTTATGGGGAAATCGGGTCTGGCGTAGCGCCTGAATGAGGCTGAGCTGCCTGTCCAGCGGGTCTTTTCGCGGA
>CAIOFF010000057.1 GCA_903857495.1 uncultured Holophagaceae bacterium
CAGCTCCTTCACCTCCCAGGGGGAGGACAACCCGAGCGCCATGGTGAAGAGGGTGTTGGTATCCATCCCTCTATGATCGCAAACCCATCACCCAGGTAGTCCCTTACCCACACGATTCAGCGAGGAACCCAAAAAAGCAAAGACTTAACCACAAAGAACACAAAGGGCACAAAGAAAGAATCCCCTTTTCAGCCCTTTTGCCTTTTTTGTGTTCTTTGTGTTCTTTGTGGTTAATCCATCTTTTCAAGAGAAACAGGACCACCAAGGGAGCCAAGGCATTCCCTTTGCTTTGTGGTAATTAGTTCGGTTAATCACTTGCGGGTGGCGGAGAGTCCATGGACATCCCCAGCACTCAGCCTGCGGATGCCCTCCGCCCAGGCCACCTTGAGGCGGCCGTCGGGCTCCCAGCCCAGGCAGGTGCCCTGGCCCTCCTCCCAGCAGAGGGGCGTGCCCGCTTCGGGCCACCGGAAGAGTGGTTGAAGATCCTCGTCCAACTTTGACCAGGATTTCGAGATAGCCAGGGCAAGCTCTACGGTCGGAGGGACGGGCAGCCCCAGCTCCTGCAGACAGGCGGGTGCGATGGGTCGTTCGGGAAGGTCGGGTGCCGAGGTCAGGTTCACTCCCAACCCCAGGATCAGGCGGCTGCCGACCTGCTCGCCCAGGATGCCGCCCACCTTGACCAGCTGGCCGTCCTTCCAGGCCACCAGGTCGTTGGGCCACTTCAGCCCGAGCACCTGGCCCGCGGGGTCCAGCACCCGGGCCACGGCGCTCATGGCCCGCTGGAGCACCAGCCCCGGGGCCTGGCCCAGGTGGGGCGGCAGCGCCGCGGACATCCACAGCCCGGCCCCAAGCGGGCTCACCCAGGCGTTGCCCTGGCGGCCCCGCCCCTCGGTCTGGCCGTCGGCCAGCACGGTGCAGAAGCCGAGCTGGGGATTCCGCCGCAGGAAGGCCTGGGTGGAATCGACCACGGCGAGGTGGATCAGCGGCCCCATCCCCTACTTCCGCCCGCCCTGGTTGCGGAACCAGATGATGCGCAGCCCATCCAGAGTGAGGTCCGGAGCGATGTGGTTGATCAGGGCGCAGTGGGGGGCGATCACCCGCGCCAGCCCGCCCGTGGCGGCCACCTTGGACCCCGGGCACTCCTCGAGGAGGCGCCGCAGGATGCCCTCGACCATGCCCACGTAGCCGTAGAAGATGCCGGACTGCATGGCCTGGATCGTGTTCTTGCCCACGAGCCGCTCGGGCTCGGCGATCTCCACGCGAGGCAGCCGGCTGGCCCGCTGGAAGAGGGCCTCGGCGCTGATCTTCAGGCCGGGGCTGATGAGGCCGCCCAAGTATTCCCGTTTGGCATTGACCACGTCGTAGCTGGTGGCGGTGCCGAAGTCCACGATGATCAGGGGCGCCCCGAACTTCTCGATGCCGGCCACGGCGTTGACCAGCCGGTCCGCTCCCAGCTCTGAGGGATTGTCGATGAGCACCTTCACGCCGGTCTTCACGCCGGGCTCGACGTAGAAGGCATCCACGCCGAAGTAGTTCCGCGCCCAGCTCATGAGCACGGGATGCAGGGGCGGCACCACGCAGGAGATGGCCACGTGCTTGATCTGCTTGGCCTCGATGCCCTGGTGCCGCATGAGTGCCAGGGCCGAGAGTCCGTATTCGTCCACGGTCCGCTCCCGGCTCGTGGCCAGGCGCCAGGAGCACACCAGGGGCGCCTCCGGGCCCTGGGCGAGATCGAAGATCCCCAGGACCACGTTGGTGTTGCCCACATCGACAGCCAGCAGAAGACTCATGAACGCTCCCGGAAAACCTCGGAACCTCTAGGATCGCCGGGGGTGGTCTGCGCCGCCACCCCCCTTGTGATCTCGCGGACCGGTGCATCCGGTAGCCTGGAGCGTCCGTCAGGAGTCTGTCGATGCCCCGCACCATGATCGAGCCCTTCCGCATCAAGTCCATCGAGCCCATCCGCATGACCACGCCCCAGGAGCGCCTGGAGATGCTGGAGGCGGCGAAGCTCAACGTCTTCAAGCTGCGGGCCGAGGACGTGCTGCTGGACTGGCTCACAGACTCGGGCACCGGCGCCATGAGCTCCGCGCAGTGGGCGGCGATCATGCTCGGCGACGAGAGCTACGCGGGGGCCAAGAGCTTCTTCCGGCTGGAGGCCGTGCTCCAGGACCTCACCGGCATGGCCCACCTGATCCCCACCCACCAGGGCCGGGCGGCGGAGAAGGTGCTGTTCAGCGCCGTCTGCAAGCAGGGCGAGCTGGTGCCCAACAACAGCCACTTCGACACCACCCGCGCCAACCTGGAGTTCAACGGGGTCGAGGCTGTGGACCTGGTGATCGAGGAAGGGCTCCACCCCAGCCTGATCCACCCCTTCAAGGGCAACATCGACCTGGCGCGGGTGGAGGCGACCCTGAAGGCGGAAGGCCACCGCATCCCCTTCGGCATGATCACCGTGACCAACAACACCGGGGGCGGCCAGCCGGTCTCCATGGCCAATCTGCGCGCCTACTCGGCGCTGCTGAAGCGCTACGGCAAGCCGCTGGTCATGGATGTCTGCCGCTTCGCCGAGAACGCCATGTTCATCAAGCTCCGCGAGGACGGCTACCGGGACACGCCGGTCCGGGCCATCTGTCAGGAGATGTTCAGCTACGCCGACGGCGCCACCATGAGCGCCAAGAAGGACGCCATGGTGAACATGGGCGGCTTCATCATGCTGCGCCACGACGACTGGCTGGACCCCGTGCGCAACATGCTGATCCTCACCGAGGGCTTCCCCACCTACGGCGGCCTGGCCGGCCGGGACCTGGAGGCCATGGCCGTGGGCCTGGAAGAGGGCATGGATGAGTCCTACCTGCGCTACCGGCTGCGCACCGCCGAGTATCTGGGCGAGAAGCTGGAAGCCGCCGGCGTCGGCTTCGTGAAGCCCACGGGCGGCCACGCGGTCTACATCGACGCCCGCACCGTTCTGCCGGACATGCCCGTGGCGCACTACCCGGCCTGGGCGCTCTGCAACGCGCTCTACCTGGAGGGTGGCATCCGCGGCGTGGAGATCGGCTCGGTCATGTTCGGCAAGCGCCTCGAGGACGGTACCGAGACCCACCACAGCATGGAGCTGGTCCGCCTGGCCTTCCCCCGCCGCATGTACACCCAGAGCCACTTCGACTTCGCCGGCGAGGTCATCGCCGAGGTGAAGGCCAAGGCCAAGGAGATCCGCGGCGTGAAGATCGTCAAGCAGAGCAAGTACCTGCGGCACTTCACCGCAGAAATGGCCTGGGTCTAACTGGGTTGGTAACCACACCTGTGGTTCCGCTTTTGATCTTGAATGGCTGGGGGTAGGCTGAGGGATCGCAACCCGGAGCCTCCTCGTGATCAAGGGATATGCCGGTCGCATCCTCGACGTGGACCTGGGCAACCGCTCCTTCAGCTTCCGTCCGCTGGACGAGGAGACTGCCCGCCTCTACCTGGGCGGCAAGGGCTACGGCACGCGGCTGCTCTACGACCTGACCCCGCCGGGCATCGACCCGCTGGGTCCTGAGAATCCGCTGATCTTTGCGACGGGTCCCCTGAACGGCTCCCTGGCACCCCAGTCCAATCGCTTTGCGGTGATCTGCAAGAGTCCCCTCACGGGCGGCATCGGCAGCGGCGCCTGCGGCGGCTCCTTCGCCTTCGGCCTCAAGAAGGCGGGCATCGACATCCTGATCGTGCGGAACCAGTCGGCCACGCCGGTGCGCCTGGAGGTCGACGGCGACCGGGACAGCGTCGCCTTCCTCGACGCCGGCGAGCTCTGGGGCCAGGGCGCCCGCGCCACCCAGGCGGCCCTCGGCAAGGGGCGGAACCACGCAGTCATCGGCCCCGCGGGCGAGAACCAGGTGCTCTACGCGGGCATCGTCTCCGATGAGCGCATCGCCGGGCGGACCGGCGTGGGGGCCGTGATGGGCTCCAAGCGCCTCAAGGCCGTCTCCGTGACCGGCACCCGCAAGTTGGAGCTGGAAGACCCGGAAAAGTTCAACGACTACACCAAGTGGCTCCGAAAGCTCTTCCGGTCTCACCCGGTCCTGGGAGAGAAGCTCCGGCGCTACGGCACCATGGGGATCGTCAACACCACCAACGCCCGGAACATCCTCCCCACCCGCAACTTCAAGCTCGGGCACCACGCGGACGCCATGGCGGTCTCGGGCGAATACCTGGAGGACCACGGCCTCGTCGGGGTGAAGTCCAGCTGCATCCACTGCCCCGTGGCCTGCGGGCGGGAAGTGACGGTGGAAGGTGTCGGCCGGGTGAAGGGCCCCGAATACGAGACGGCGGCGCTGCTGGGGCCGAACCTCGAGATCACGGACCTGCGCTGGGTCAACGAGTGGAACGAGCTGGCGGATGACCTGGGCATGGACAGCATCAGCCTCGGCGTGACACTGGGCTTCGCCATGGAGCTGCAGGAGAAGGGCCTCCTCCAGAGCGGGCTGACCTTCGGGGATGCCACAGGAATCAGCACCATGATCCAGGACATCGCCCACCGGCGGGGCCTGGGCAACGACCTGGCAGACGGTGTGAAACGGATGAGCGTGCGGCACGGCGGCCAGGCCTATGCCATGCACGTGAAGGGCCTGGAGCTCTCGGCCTACGACCCCCGGGGCTCCTACGCCCAGGGTGTGGAGTACGCCACCACCAGCCGGGGCGGGTGCCATGTCCAGGGCGCGAGCATGTACTTCGAGTCCACGGGCCCCCTCACCATCGACCCCCAGAGCCTGCGCCTCAAGGCCGAGATCCCGGTGGTCCAGCAGAACCTGGCCTGTGCAATCAACTCCATGGTGCTGTGCATCTTCACCACCTACGGCATGATCCCCAGGCAGGTCCACGAGCTGGACCCCAAGAGCCGCCTGTACCGCACGATCACCTACTTCTTCGAGCGCAGTGGCCCCATGTATCGCCTGATCACGAAGCTCAAGCTGCGGCCCCTGACCTGGTTCGAGCAGTGGCTCACCTATGTCACCGGCCAGACCTTCACCTCGGGGCACCTGCAGGAGATCGGCGAGCGGATCTTCAACCTCGAGCGCCTGTACAACCTGCGCGAAGGCCTGACCGGCGCCGACGACACCCTGCCCCACCGGATGCTGCACGAGTCCACCTTCCCGCACCTGGACTCCGGGCATCCCCTGGATCAGCTCCTGCCCCGCTACTACGAGATCCGAGGGTGGGACGCCCAGGGAGTGCCCCTGCAGCGCACCCTGGACCGCCTCCAGGTGCGCACATGAGCATCACCGTCGAGCTGACCTATGATCTCGCCAAGGCCCTGGGGGTCCGCCGCCTCGAGCTCGAAGGCACGCCCACCTTGCGCGAAGTCGTGCGGCTCACGCGGAGCCAGTTCGGTGCTGAGGCCGAGACCTTCGACCGGCTGACCCGGGTGACGGCCCTGGTGGTGAACGGCGTCCTCGTCAGCCAGGGACGCGCCCAGGACACCCCCCTGCAGGACGGCGACCGCGTGAGCTTCCTCAAGGCCGCCGCGGGGGGCTGAGGGCTTGGCTATGCATTCAGAAACAAGATCACTAGTGTCCGGTTGAGCGCAGTAGGTAAGGTTGTAAGACCCCTTTTTTCAACTATTTTCAATCAATATTCCTTGGTGGCGATTTGAACGGCGGGAACGGGATTTCGGGTGGTTTCCTGGGGTTGGACCCCAGGGGGC
>CAIOFF010000058.1 GCA_903857495.1 uncultured Holophagaceae bacterium
AAGCTTCTTAGCCGGGGATGGACGGGGAGGAGCGGGATAAAGCACTTGGGGCCGTGCTGCTCAGCGCATGGGCCCCATCTCGGGGCGCCGCTGCCGCGCCTCTTGGGGGGCGCGGCCGGGGCACCCCGGGATGCCTTCCGGCTTCGCCGGAAGCCGCCTGCGGCGGGCCCATGCACGGTGGGTCGGCGCGCCTCTGCGCTCTCTGCGTTCTCTGTGGTTGGCAGTTCTTTTTCCCCGGAATTCCCGGATGAACCCGAAATAAGCATCGCCCTCGCGTCAGGCCCGATCGCCGCGCCGTGCCATGAGCTCCTGGAAGGCTCCCACCACCCGCGGATCGAACTGGGCCCCGGCCTCGCTCTGCAGCTCCTCCAGCACATTGCGGAAGCCCTGGGGGGCCCGGTAGCCCTTGCCGCTGGTCATCACCTCGTAGGCCTCGATGAGGCCGATGATGCGGCTGCCGATAGGGATGCCGTTCTCTCGCAGCTGATCCGGATAGCCCCGCCCGTCCCAGCGCTCGTGATGGTGGCGGATCATCCTCACCACATCGAAGGGGAAGCGAAGGTCCTTCAGGAAGACGGCGGCCAGCTCGGGGTGGTTCCGGACCTTCTTCAGCTCCTCGGCGTCGAGGTTCTGCTTGCCGAGCATCGCCGGGTCCAACATCAGCAGGCCCACATCATGGAGGATCGCCGCAATGCTCACGGCCTCCACCTCCTCGGTGGTGAGCTCGAGCTTCAGCGCCAGGTCCCGGGCGAGCCGGGCGGTGGCGAGGCTGTGGGGCCGCAGGCTCGGCAGCCGCCCCTCGCTGGACCGCAGGATCCGGTGGCTCACGGAGAGGAAGGCATGGTGGTAGCGCTCGTGGAGCCGAGCCTCCTGCAGGTGGAGGCCCAGGATCCGGCCCATGTGCTCGATCACTTCGATCTCCGCCAGGGAGAAGGACTGGTCCTCCTGCCGGAACACCATCAGCAGGTCGTGCCCCTGGAGGGTCTCGTTGAGCAGCAGGGGCAGGTAGGTGTTGAAGGCGCCCTTGAGCTCCGGCGAGTCGGTCATGCCCACGCGGGTGATGAGCCGCAGGTCCTGCTCCTGGACCGAAGGCAGGTGGAAGGTGGCGTGCGCCAGGATCTGCTGCTGCAGCTCCGGGGACAGGGGCAAGGTGCTGTAGGCCAGAATGGGCCGGATCTCTTCGGGATCATCGGTCCACAGTGCCACCGCCGAGGCCATCAGGATCTGGCAGAGCAGTCCCGCCGTCTCCCAGAAGAAGGCCCGCAGCTCGGGGGGTACCATCCCCCGCTTCCGGTCGGGGTTGACGGGCGCCGGAGCCACCCAGGCGCTCAGGGTGCGATCCGCCTCCCAGGGCATGGTCGCGTAGGTCTCGTGGCCACCGGGGAAGCCGTGCAGCCGCTCCTCCTCGGAGGGGCCGGTCGAGGGCAGGACCACCTCCGGCAGGTGCCAGGGATGCGCGGCATCGGCGGGGGCCACCTGGTTGATGACCACCGAGGCGGTGGGCAGGACCATTCGGTTGGGGCCCAGCGCGGCGTTGGTGCCGGAGGCGTCTTCCGGCAGCGGGAACACGGGCTCCACCTGCGGTCGAAGGCCATAGAGCCGGAACTCCTTCAGGGCCGCCACCAGGTCCCCGCAGATGCCGAGGGTCGGCCCCTCGTCCCGGTCCAGGTCAAAAGTGCCACCCTTGATGCGGTCGCGCTGGATGAGCAGGCCCACCCAGTCGCCCGCCACGTAGACCGGGGTCACGAGGAACCGGGGCCACTCGCCCCCCTGGCCGAAGGCCGAGAGCTCCGGAGCCTCGGCCACGTCGTTCACCACGAAGCCCCGGCGCTCACGCTGGGTGCGGACCACCAGGGGGTGGTCCTCGGGGATGGCCACCGGGGGATGGGTGCTGCGGGGCCAGCCGTAGAAGCTCACGACCTCGAAGGTGCGCTCACCCGGCGGCCGGAGGTAGAGCGCACCCTTGGTGCTCCCCACGTCTTCCAGGCAGCGGTAGAGCACCTGGGAACAGCGGTTGGCGAGCACCTCGCCAAGGATCAACTGGGACGGAGACATGGGTGGCAGGTTCCTGGGCAGATGGGCTGGAGCCCCATCATGGCATGGACGCTTCCGGAGTATCCATTGAATTGGAGGCCTGAATCATCTTTTTTTACCCAATGATCCACAAAGCTCAGGATACCTTCGGCGGAGCCTGGAGGCTCACCACCGACAGGCTCCGGTCGGCCCAGCGGGTCAACCCGGAGAGCTGGCTCCCGTGGCCGCATTCCGCCAGGGGCGCCGCCAGGAGCTGGAACTGGGCCACCACCGCCAGCCAGTCCACCGGGAGGGCCACCGAGGCCAGGCCTTCATCCCAGGCCGCGGACCCCGTGGCGAGCCGTCGACCATCAAAGTGGGAGAGCAGCGGAAAAACGGGAGTGCCCGGGCTGACTCCCGCCAGTCGCCGGGCGATCCCCGGCAGGAGCGGGGCCATGTGCGGGCCGTGGAGGGGATGCTGGACCGGCAGGAGGCCCGCCTTCATGGCGGCGGGGGCGAGGGCCGCCACCAGCAGCTCCAGCTCAGCGCGCGGGCCGGACACCGTGAACTGGGCCCGGCCATTGCGGTTGGACAGCACCAGGCCGGGCTGCGCCGCCAGGGCCTGGCGCAGGTCGGCCTCGGCCACGCCGATCAGGAAGGCCATCCCCATGGGCCGGCCTGCGAAGGCGGCCTCGCTCAGGTCCTCCACCGCGGAAAAAAGATCCAGGGCCGCCTCGAGGGGCACCACCTCCGCGGCCACCAGGGCCGAGTAGCAGCCCATGCTGTGACCCACGCCGGCCACAGGCAGGGGCAGCCCGGCCTGGCGCCAGGCCCGGTAGATCCCCACGGAGTGGGCCAGCACCGCACAGGGCGCCAGGCGCTGGGCCCGCAGGTCCGCCAGCGGCCCCTCGGCCATGAGCCGCCGCAGCGGCCGCCCCGTGTGGAGTTCGGCGGCGCGGAGGGTCTCGGCCCAGGCCGAGTGCGCCGCCCAGCCGGTGGACATGCCCACGGCCTCGGTGCCCTGACCCGGGAAGAGGAGGATGGACGGGGTTGCCATGGTCATGCCCACCAGCATACGGGGTTGCGCCCCAGCCCGTGGCAGGTGGGTGAGAGCGGCTTCGTCCTGCTCCGTGACTGGGCTACTGTGTCCAGATGCCCTCCGTCCCGCCCCCGGCCTGGCACCAGGTGCCTTGGCCCTTGCGCCGCTCCTACTGGGAGCTGGAGGAACCTGCGCGCCATGAGCTGCGGGGGGCCCTCGAGCACGAGGCGGCCCTGCTGGCCCGGCACGCCCCGGTGGCCCTGGATGAATACGCCTCCCTGCCGGGCACCCTGGACGGTCAGCTGGTCAACGGGGATCTCCTCGCCACCCTGCTGCCCAGCCTGCGGCGCAACCCCACCCAGGGCTACGAGGCCCTGGAGGATCCCGCCGGGCGCGCGGCCGTCCACCTGAACGCCCTGGGCAAGCGGCTGCGGGACCGCGCCCTGGCCCACGCCCGGGGCCGTCCGGTGGTGATCTTCATGGGCGGCCAGGCGTCGGGCAAGACCACCGGGGCCCTCGCCCTGGGAGCGTCTTTCGGTGCCGTCTTCGACGCGCCCCACACGGATCCCGAGGGCGTGGCCTTCCTCCTGGGGCGCATCCGGGAGGCCGGCTGCGCCGAGGTGCACCTGGCCTACACCGACCGCCCCCCCGAGACCTCGCTCAAGGCCATGCTGGCCAGGTCTGAGCGCGAGGGACGCTACGTCCCCCTGGGCCGCATGGCCCGGGCCCACGCCTACGCCCCATTCACCTTCCTGGGCCTGGCCCCCCGGGTGGGCCACGCCCTGGAGGTCTACCACATCCAGGTGAATGAGGACGGCCCGGGCCCCATGACCGCGGGCCCGGACGCCCTCGCGACCGTGCGGCTCCGCCCCAAACCGGTGGAATCCGTGCTTGCCTATCAGCTCCAGACCGCCTACCTTTCTCTCCTGAGGACCCAAGCCCATGCCCACGAACCCTGGTGCCCGCGAGATGTGCTCGCAGGGCTCAACCGATCGCTCGATGCCTGGCGCCGAAGCGAAGCCGACCATCTCCTTCGCCGATTTTTCAAAGCTGTGGCAGAGCGAGGTCCCCAAGCAGGTGCAGGCCCACGAGGAGCATCGGCAGGAAGTCCGCCGGAGCCTGGGTCTGGCCTAGGCTGAATTCGCTGCGCGAATTCAGATAGGAGAAGCTCTCTGCGGAATTCGCGCAGCGAATTCCTATCTGAATTTGCGCAGCAAATTCAGTCGCGATAGCCCATCACGACGAGCAGGCACGGCCCCCCGGCGATGACGGACAGGCCCAGCTCCTCTGCGGCTTTGATCGCCGCGTCGCTCTCGGCGCCGGGCTGCATCCAGACATGCTGCACGCCCGCCGCGGCGGCATCGCGCACCACCTGCTCCGTGATGGCGGGCGGCGTGATCACCGAGATGGCCGGCACCGGCGCTGGCAGCGCCGCCAGCGTGGGATAGGCCTTAAGCCCTTCGACCTCATCGGCCCGGGGGTTGATGGGGTGCACGGTCCGCCCGTGCTGCTGATAGCAGCGCAGCACCTTGTTGCCATACTTCGACCGGTCCACGCTGGCCCCCACCACCGCAAAGGAATCAGCGGCGAGGAAAGCCTGAATGCGCTCGGTGACGGATGCGGACATAGAAACCCCCAGAGAGGCCATTAAGCCACAAACGGCCCGCAGGGCCCCAAAGGGAATCCGCCAGGATTCCCTAATTCCTCAATGTCCGAGCTGGAACGACTGCTTCACCCCAGACTCTGGATCGCCCGCACGGTCATGTCGCCGCGGAGGGTCTCGACGGCTTCGCAGGCGGCGAGGGCGGCGCTGAGGTTGGTGAGGCAGGGGATCTTCAGGCGCAGGGCCTCCCGGCGGATGGAGCTCTCGTCAAAGTAGGCCTCGCGGCCCAGGGGCGTGTTGATGACCCACTGCACCTCGCCGTTCTTCAGGAGATCCACCGCGTTGGGGCGGCCTTCGTTCACCTTGAAGATGCGGCGCACCTTGAGGCCCACGGACTCCAGGGCCTTGGCGGTGCCATCCGTGGCGCAGAGGCCGAAGCCCAGGGCCACCAGTTTCTGGGCCAGCTCCGGCAGGCGCCCCTTGTCCGCGTCGTTCACGGTGAGGAACACCGTCCCCGAGAGCGGCAGCGGAATGCCCGCGGCCAGCAGCGCCTTGGCATAGGCCTCGCCGAAGGTCTCGCCGATGCCCATGACCTCGCCCGTGCTCTTCATCTCCGGGCCCAGGACCGGGTCGACACCCGGGAACTTGGCGAAGGGAAAGACCACGCCCTTGACCGACACCGCCCGGGGCACCCCGTCGGTGATGCCCTGCTGCTTCAGGCTCTGGCCCAGGCCGATGCGGGCGGCGACGCCAGCCCAGTCCACGCCCGTGGCCTTGCTCACGAAGGGCACCGTGCGGCTGGCCCGGGGGTTCGCCTCCAGGCAGTAGGCGGTGCCGTCCTTCAGGGCGAACTGCAGGTTCATGAGGCCCCGCACGCCGAGGTCCAGGGCGAGGCGGCGGCTGTAGTCGCGGACGGTCTCCAGGATCGGCTCGGGCACGCCCAGGGCCGGGATCACGGCGTAGCTGTCTCCGCTGTGGATGCCCGCCTCCTCGATGTGGGCCAGCAGCCCGGCGATGGCCACGTCCTCGCCGTCGCAGACCACATCGATGTCCAGTTCCAGCGCGCCGTCCAGGAAGCGGTCCAGCAGGATGGGCTGGTCGTCGCTGACCGCCACAGCCTCCCGCATGTATTTCTCCAGGCCCGCGTCGTCGAAGACCACCGCCATGGCGCGGCCGCCCAGCACGAAGCTGGGGCGCACCATCACGGGGTAGCCCAGGTGCTGGGCCACGGCCTTGGCCTGCACGTAGCTGGTGGCCATGCCCCAGGCCGGGGCCGGGATGCCCAGTCGCTTGAGGGCCGTGCCGAAGCGCTCGCGGTCCTCGGCGTCGAGGATCGCGCTGAGCGGCGTGCCCAGCAGCGGCACCCCGGCGGCGTGCAGGGGCGAGGCCAGCTTGAGCGGCGTCTGGCCGCCGAACTGGGCGAACACGCCCAGCAGCTGGCCGCCGCTGCCCTCCCGGTCCACCACGGCCTTCACGTGCTCGTAGGTGAGCGGCTCGAAGTAGAGGCGGTCCGAGGTGTCGAAGTCCGTGCTCACGGTCTCGGGGTTGCAGTTGATGAGGATGGCCTCAACCCCGCTGGCGCGGATGGCCTCCACGGCCTGGACGCAGCAGCAGTCGAACTCGACCCCCTGGCCGATGCGGTTGGGGCCGCTGCCCAGGACGATGGCCTTGGGCCGGTCCGTGGGCACGGCCTCCAGCGGCAGGGAGCCGAAGGAGTCCTCCCAGGTGCCGTAGAGGTAGGGCGTCTCCGCCTTGAACTCCCCGGCGCAGGTGTCCACGCGCTTGTAGGTGGGCCGCAGGCCCAGCTGCTCGCGGCGCTCGGCGACCTCGGCCTCGGTGCCCGAGCAGAACACGGCGATCTGGCCATCGCCGAACCCGGCGCGCTTGGCCTTCTCCAGCAGGTCCATGGGCAGCCGGTCCACGGGGAAGCTGCGCAGCCGCCCCTCCAGCACCACGATCTCCTCGATCTCGCGCAGGAACCAGGGCGTGATCTTCGTGAGCCGGTGCAGCTCCTCGACGCTGTGGCCCGCCTTCAGGGCGTGGTAGACCCAGAACAGGCGCTGGGGCCCGGGGATGATCAGGTGCTCCTTGAGGCGGCCGAGATCCAGCTTGCCCTCCAGGGCGCCGGACAAGCCCAGGTGACCCTCCTCCAGGGAGCGCACGGCCTTCTGCAGGGCCTCCTGGAAGCTGCGACCCAGGCTCATGACCTCGCCCACGCTCTTCATCTGTGTGCCCAGCACCCGGTCGGCCTGGGGGAACTTCTCGAAGGTGAACCGCGGGATCTTCACCACGATGTAGTCCAGCACCGGCTCGAAGGCCGCCTTGGTCATGCGGGTGATGGCGTTGGGCAGCTCCCACAGGCGGTAGCCCAGGGCCAGCTTGGTGGCCACCCAGGCGATGGGGAAGCCCGTGGCCTTGGAGGCCAGCGCGGAGCTGCGGCTCACGCGGGGGTTCATCTCGATGACGATGATGCGGCTGGTCTCGGGCTCCAGCGCGAACTGGATGTTGGAGCCGCCCGTCTCCACGCCCACGGCGCGGATGATGGCCAGGGAGGCGTCCCGCATGCGCTGGTACTCGGGATCCGTCAGCGTGAGCGCCGGGGCCACAGTGATGCTGTCGCCGGTGTGGACACCCATGGGATCGAAGTTCTCGATGGAGCAGATGACCTCGACGTTGTCGTCCAGGTCACGCACCACCTCCAGCTCGAACTCCTTCCAGCCCAGGATGCTCTCCTCGATGAGCACCTGCTTTGTGGGGCTCAGGTCCAGGCCCCGGGCCACGATGGTCTCGAACTCGTCCACGTTGTAGGCGATGCCGCCGCCGCTGCCACCCAGGGTGAAGCTGGGCCGGAGGATGGCCGGGAAGCCCGTGAGCTTGAGCAGGTCCCGGGCCTCGCCCATGTTGTGCGCGAAGCCGCCGCGGCAGGTCTCCAGGCCCAGACTGTCCATGAGGGCCTTGAACAGCTGCCGGTCCTCGCCGCGCTTGATGGCCTCGGGCTGGGCGCCGATGAGGCTCACGCCCGTGCGCTCCAGCAGCCCGCTCTCGTGGGCCTCCATGGCCAGATTCAGGGCCGTCTGCCCGCCCACCGTGGGCAGGATGGCATCGGGCTTTTCGGCCTCCAGGATCTTCTCCAGCACCGACAGGGTCAGGGGCTCGATGTAGGTGGCGTCGGCCCGGCTCGGGTCCGTCATGATCGAGGCCGGATTCGAGTTGAGCAGCACCGTGCGGATGCCCTCCTCCCGCAGCGCCTTCAGCGCCTGGGTCCCCGAGTAGTCGAACTCACAGGCCTGCCCGATCTGGATCGGTCCCGACCCCAGCACCAGCACACACTTCAGATCCGTTCGCTTAGGCATCAGAGAACCTCTTCTTGAACCGCAGATGGCGCAGATTTCACAGATGAACAACGCTGGATCTTGATCTGCGTCATCGGCGTCATCTGCGGTTTCATTCTGTTCATCTTTTCTCTTTTTCCATGAGCGCCACGAAGCGCTGGAAGGCGGGGTGGGCGTCGTGGGGACCGGGGCTGGCTTCGGGGTGGTGCTGGAGGGAGAACACGGGCAGCTTGGTGTGCCGCAGGCCTTCGATGGTCCCGTCGCTCAGGTGGCGGTGGGTGACTTCGATCTCCGGGGGTAGGCTGGCCTCGTCCACCGCGAAGCCGTGGTTCTGGGCCGTGATCTCGATGCGGCCCGTCATCAGGTCGTGGACCGGCTGGTTGGCGCCGCGATGGCCGAACTTCAGCTTGAAGGTGCCGCCCCCAAAGGCGTGGCCCAGCAGCTGGTGACCCAGGCAGATGCCGAAGATGGGCAGCTTCCCGAGGCAGGCTTCCACTTCCTTCTGCATGCCCGGCAGGGCCGCGGGATCGCCGGGGCCATTGCTGAGGAAGAGGCCGTCGAAGCGGCTGTCCGTGAGCTCCGTGGCCGGGGTGTCCCAGGGAAAGACCTCCAGGTGCAGGCCCGCGCCCACCAGCTGGTTCAGGATGCTCTGCTTGATGCCCCCGTCCAGCACCGCGACCCGGAGCGCGCCGTCGGGATTCAGCTCGTAGCGCTCCTTGCAGCTCACCTGGGCGCAGAGGGCCTGGCCCGCCATGTCCGGCAGGGCCATGGCCTTGGTCATGCCCGCGCTCACGCCGCCGTCGGCTTCGGTCCAGATGAGCGAAGGCTGGGCGCCGTGGTCCCGGAGGTGCTGGGCCAGGGCCCGGGTATCCAGGTCGCACATCACGGGGACCCGGTGCCGCTTGAGCCAGCCCGGCAGGTCCCCTTCGGCGCGGGCATGGTCCGGCAGGAAGGTGATCCGGCGGCAGAGCAGACCCGTGGCCCAGGGGCGCACGCCCTCGTTCAGGTCCGCGTGGATGCCGTAGATGCCCTGCTCGGGGAAGGTCATGCAGACCATCTGTCCCGCAAAGCTCGGATCCGTGAGGATCTCCTGGTAGCCGGCCATGGAGGTGGTGAAGACCGCCTCCCCCCCGCCGCCGAACCCCAACGGCGCCCGCCCCCGGAAGATCGTTCCATCCTTGAGGATCAGGTGCGCTCGCATGTGGCTCCCTCGTTCGGTGGCCCTGCAAATAACCCCGCGCAGGTTGAGGCCAGCGCGGGGTCGTGAGAATGATTCGGGCCTCAAGGACCTCCTTGAGTTTATCGGCCCCGGAAAGCGAGGATCAGGCTTTTTCTTGCCTGAAAAATAAGCCATACTGCTCCTTTGCCCCCCTCGTAAATCAGGTTGTTTGAGCCACACTGGATGCCATGTGGACCGGTGACGATATCTATTTCATGAAGCTGGCCTTGGAAGAGGCCGAGCGCGCGGACTGGCTGGACGAAGTGCCCGTGGGTGCCGTGCTGGTCTCCGAGGGCGCACTCCTGGGCCGGGGCCACAACCACCCCATCAAGACCAACGATCCCACAGCCCACGCCGAGATCCTGGCCCTGCGGAGCGGCGGCGCCTGGGCCAAGAACTACCGCCTCACGGGCTCCACCCTCTACGTGACGCTGGAGCCCTGCCTCATGTGCTACGGGGCTCTCATCCACGCCCGGGTGGCCCGGGTGGTCTTCGGTGCCTCGGATCCCAAGGTCGGCGTCAGCCGCTGGCTGAAGACGCTGGAGGACGCCAACCTGAACCACAAGTTCTCCTTCGAGGGGGGCCTGCTGGAACCCGAGTGCCGCACCCAGATCCAGGCCTTCTTCCAGCGGCGCCGGGGATGATCCAGCTCCCGGCCGCCTCACCCCCAGACCTGATTCCCCTGGCCATCCAGGCCTTCCTGGCGGGTCTCCTGGTGGCCCTGGCGCTCCTCTCCGTTCTGGCCAACCGGGCCCTGCGCGACCGAGCGCTCCGCTCAGCCGGGTATTTCGGCCTGACCGTCGCCGCGGCCTGGGCGGCCTTCAGCGGGCTGGCGAATATCCTCCTGCCCGATGCCCTGGATCCCTTGACCCATCGGGCTTCCCTGGTGCTCGGGGCCCTCAGCCTGGCGCTCTGGGCCCGGGTCGAAGCGGACCTGCTGGCCGACTCCCCCGCGGCCCGCGATCTGGTGCCCATCCAGCGAAGGGTGGGTCTTTCAGCCCTGACCATCGCCCTGCTGGCCCTGGTCCCCTGGGCCCCAGCCCACGACCTCGCAGAGCTGGTGATGGGCCTGCTCGCCCCCGCGCTGGCCGGACTGACGCTCCTGGCCGGCCTCCGCGCCCGGCGGGAGGGACTGGCCTCCGCGAACGGCGTCCTGGTGGTGACCCTGGCCCTCCTGGTCTGCTGCGCCGCGCTGTGGCTCAGGGCCGCCGACTGGCTCGGCACCGTCGCGAGCCTGGCCACCCTCCAGGCGGCCCTCCTGGTGCTGGCCACCACCATGGGCTGGGCCATGCTGGACCGAATGACCGCCCTGCGCCGGGCGACGGACGCCGTCCAGCTCGCGGCCGCCGAGCGGCAGGCCGAGGAACTGGAAGCCCTGGTGACCGAGCGGAACGCCGAGCTCTCGACCCGGCTGGGGGAACTGGACGAGGCCCGCCAGGATGCCGAGGAAGCGAACCGCGGCCTCCAGCAGGCGCTCCTCGAACTGGAGAAGGCCGCCTCCACGGACTGTCTCACGGGCGCCTGGAACCGCCGCCGCTTCGAGGAATCGATCCTGCCCGAGATCGCCCTGGCCCACCGCCTCCGCCGGCCCGTGGCCCTGATCATGCTCGACCTGGACCACTTCAAGCGGGTCAACGACACCCACGGCCACGGCGTCGGCGACATGGTCTTGGTGGACACGACCAAAGTCATCCGCCTCCACCTCCGGGCCTCGGACGCCTTGATCCGCTGGGGCGGGGAGGAGTTCCTGGTGATGGCCCCCGGCACCCGGGAGGATGGGGCGCTGGCCCTGGCTGAGAAGCTCCGCGCCGCTGTGGCCACCTACGCCTTCCCGGGCGTTGGCCAGGTGACCATGAGCCTGGGCGTCTCGGAATATGCGGTCGGGGAAGGGCTCTCGGACTGGATCGAGCGCACGGACCAGGCCCTCTATCTCGCCAAGCACCAGGGCCGGAACCGCGTGGTGGCCGCCGATCCCTCCACGCAGAGTCAGGCCACGGCCCCTCCGGAGCATGCCCTCCTGGAGCTGACCTGGGAGGACGGCTACGCCTGCGGAAATGCCCTCATCGATAGCCAGCACGAACGGCTCTTCCGGCTGGCGGGCTCCCTGCTCACCTCGGTCACCGAAGAAGACCCCATCACCGAGGTGTCCCTGCGCCTGGAGACGCTGCTGGCCCATACCGCCAAGCACTTCCACGACGAGGAGGCCCTGCTGCTTGAGCTCGACTACCCGGAGCTGGAGACCCACCAGATTGTCCACGCCGCCCTGCTGACCAAGGCCCGCCGCATCCAGCGGGACGTTCTGATAGGCCAGATGGACTTCGGCCAGCTGCTCGCCTTTCTGACCATGGACCTCGTCAAGGGGCACATCCTCGGCGAAGATCGGAACTTCTTCGACTTGTTTCGCCCCCCAAGCGAGGGCACCACCTAAGGCTCGGACAGCATCCGCACGGCGAAGGTGGCCAGCCAGTGCTCGCCCTCATAGCTGCCGGAGGCCAGATGGGGCAGGCTGGCCTCGGCGTGCCGCTGCGCCGCCCGGAGCAGGCCGGCGGTCCGGGGGTCGCGGCTGCCCAGGGCTGCGGCGATGCGCCGGAGAGCCCGGGCGCGGCTGAGGTTCAGACCGTCCAGGTGCACGATCTTGGGGTCCGTGCGATCCGAGACCACCGCTGGCGTCAGCCCCTCGGCCAGCCGGGGCAGGAAGGCCAGGAGCCAGGTCCGGTAGGCGGCCCGGGGCAGCACCCGGGCCATGAGGGCAGCTTCCTCCAGGCAGGGGGAGACGAAGTCCTCCCCGCCCGGCTCCCAAGCCAGGGGGCCGCGCCGATCCCGGCCATAGTAGGCCTGCGCCCGGTCGAGGATGAGGGCTTCCAGCTTGGCATCACGGACGGCGCGGGCGTAGTCCAGGGCGAGGTCCAGGCTGAAGGCCGTGTTCGGATGAACGCCGGTGCGGATGGGGTAGGTCTGCTTGGGCAGGAAGGCCAGGAAGCTGCGGGTCAGCTCGTCCGCCAGGGGCTGCAGCGCCGCGGCCCAACGCACGGCGGCGGGATCGTCCCAGGTCCGCAGCTCCGCCGCCAGCTTCAGCAGCCAGGCCCAGCCATAGGTCCGCTCGAAGCTCCGGCGGTTGCCCTGGCCCAGGTAGGCCACCTCCACGGCAATGCGGCCCGGCGTGAGGTCTTCTTCCAGCGCCGCGCGGATCTCCGCCGCCCGCGCCATGCCCGGGTGTTCCCGCAGCAGCCGCACCAGCATCCAGTGTCCATGCACGGACGAGTGCCAGTCGAAGCAGCCGTAGAAGGCCGGATGCAGCTCCCGCGGGCCCTTGACCTCCCCTGCCCCGTTCATCACGTGGTCCAGCTTGTTCGGATACTCCTGGTGGACGCACCGGAGGGCCATGGCCGCAAAGCGGTCCGCCGCCGCGTCCGTCAGCGCCAGCGGCACCTCCTGTGCCCCCGCCAGAGAGACCACCAGGGCCGCGCCCACCAGCAATCCTCTCGTCCAGACCATGTCGAGCCTCCCTTGGGCTGGATTCTACCGGGCGGTTTGCTAGAATGAGCCTCCCCAGGAGAGATGGCCGAGTGGTTGATGGCACCGCACTCGAAATGCGGAGACGGGGAAACCTGTTCGGGGGTTCGAATCCCTCTCTCTCCGCCAAGGAAAGGCCCCCCGCCGGGGGGTCTTTCCTTGGCGGATGAAAAAGCCGGGATTCGAAGTCACTGAATTGCCGGCTTTCGTTTTGGCGCGGAGAGACAGCCCGGGGGGCTGTCTCTCCGCGACAGAAAGCCGTGCAATTCGTGCGGCCGGAGGAGACGCCCGTAGAGTGGCCCCGGAGGGAATCCCGAGGACCGGTCGCCCTCGCCGCCCATGGGGGCTGCTTCCTTGCTGGAGAGAGCGGGATTCGAAGTCACTGAATTGCCGGCAGGTAGCCGTTAAGCGGCGTACCAGCACCTGACTCGGAACTCCTGCAAGGTGGACCTGCCCTCTGTAGTCAAGGAAGAATCGGCAACCCGATCCTGACATCACTTGTAATAAACATGGATAATATGCTTGACACAGAATCTATGGTTGGCGTGAGATGGTGGTCGGCATTCCCGCAAAACCCCACTCACAAGGAGTCCAAGCGACTCAAACGCTCAGGAGGTTCTCTTGAAACACCTCGCCCTCTCCGCCGCCCTGCTATCGGTTACCTGGTGCAGTGTCCTCACCGCGGGCAGTCCGTTCGACGGCACCTGGAAGTTCAACCCGGCCAAGAGCCAGCTCACGGGCGATACCTTCACCTACTCTGCCGCGCCCGACGGCAAGATCCAGTTCTCGGATGGAGGCGCCTGGGTCTTTGACTTCGCCCTCGACGGGAAGTCCTACAAGACACCAGGCGGAAGCACCACCACCTGGACGAAGGGCGGGGACAGCGCCTGGGACCGGGAGTCATCGTTCGAGGGGAAGCTGACCGGGAAGGGGCACACCGCCCTCTCCGCCGACGGGAAGCAGCTGATCAGCAGCTGGACGGAATTCCGGCCCGACGGCACCACGGCGAAATCCTCGGATGTCTACGAGCGCGTCTCCGGTGGGCCTGGTCTGCTGGGCAAGTGGAAGAACATCAAGGTGGAGGCCACCAGCGAAACCCTCGTCCTCTCCGTGCCTGCGCCGGGACAGATCAGCTACGAGGTGCCTGATTACAAACTGAAGGTTTCCGGTCCCACCGATGGAACCCCCCTGAAGCCCACTGGCCCAACGGTCTCCAAGCATTTCTTCGTGTCCTTCAGGGTCGTCACGCCCCGGGCCTTCAGCTATGAGAGCCGCCTGAACGACCGGGTCACCGGGCTGGGTCGCCTGGAGGTGTCCGCAGACGGCAAGACGCTGGCTGCGGTGACGTGGACTCCCGGCAAAGAGGACGAGAAGACGAAGGCTGTCTACGACAAGAAGTAGGGCTTCGGGGCAGCCGGGAGTGACAGCAGCCCAGCTCCCGGCGCTTGGCGACCCCAGCTCCGCTCAAGCCTCTGGCAGTACCAAAGAAGCCGCCTTTTGGCGGCTTCTTTGCGGTCCCGTGCCCCCAGTCAGAGGGTGACGGAGCGCGCACCGTTGGAAGCCACGGAATGGCCGCCCTGCGCCCGCACATCCGGTGGGAACCGGCCCGGTATCTGTTTTTGTCCCTATCACAGCTGAGTGCTGATAATCTGGCGGCCCCTCCCCACTTTTCAACGAACGCTGCTTACCCCTACAGGCTCCAGCTCCACATCCATGGAGGCGTCAATGGCTCTGAAGAATCTGATGGTCCACCTCTCCCAGAGCGCCCGCACCCCGGCGCGGGTCGAGGCGGCCGTTGCCCTTGCCCGGAAATACAACGCGCGGCTGGTTGGCGTGTTCGGGCAGCTGGCTGATGCCGCGCGGGTCGGAGTCATCTCCACCTGGCCGCCGGAGTCCTATGTCGAGGCTCGCGAGGCCAGCAGGGCTGCGTTCGCGGCCGCCACCGTCGGCCTGCCCGACGTGGACTGGGTGGATGTGAACCGGGGCTCAGAAGCCCTCGTGACCCAGCGCGTGGTGGAGATCGCCCGCTGCTTCGACCTGGTGGTGATGGGCCAGTACCGGGATCCCGCCCTGTCCTTCGCGCCGCCGGATCTCTGCGAGGATGTCGTCCTGAGCTCGGGCCGCCCCGTGCTGATCATCCCCTACATCCGGACCTACACCGAGATCGGCAAGCGGCCCATGCTTGCGTGGACCAACGCCCGCGAGGCCGCCCGGGCGCTGAACGACGCCCTGCCGCTGATCGAAGGCTGCGAGGAGCTCGTGCTGTTCTCCAGCATCGAGGGGGAGGCCGATCCCCATGTGGAGATCGCCAAGCACCTGGCTGCGCATGGCATCAAGACCCGCTCCCGGATCGAGGTCATGGACGAGCAGCTTGGCGTCATGGACGCGCTGCTCAACAACATCAGCGACTCCAGCATCGACCTGCTGGTGATGGGCGCGCACACCCCGACCAAGCGCCCCTTCATGAGCCAGGGCACTGGCACCCGCTTCATCCTCCGGCACATGACCGTACCGGTGCTCATGTCGCACTGACCGGAGGGGTTGATCTCTTCCATCCGGATCTGTGCCCACGCGTGAAACCGCCAACCCTTGGAGGGGAGCTGTCTCCCTGTTCCGAGGAGTCCCTCATGTGGCGCTTGCACCTCCGTCGCTCCTTTCTCCTGGCCCTGGCCCTGCTCTGCCTCGGCGGCGCCCTGCTGGCTGGCCCTCCCCAGGAAGCTCCGCGGTCCGAGGCCGAGCTGAGGGCCTTCTACGGGCGGGCCTGCGTCGGCTGCCACGGCCCGGACGGTGCCGCCAGGGGGCCCGATGGCAAAGGCCTGAAGGGCCGTGACCTCACGGAGCTGGGCGGTCCCCACGGTCCCTCGGACCAGCGCCTCGTGAAGACCATCCAGGGCGGCGTCTTCTTCGGCCTGAGCATGCCGGCCTACCGGCAGGACCTCACCGAAGAAGAGACCCTGCGTCTGGTCCAGAACATCCTCCGGAAGGCCCGCAGGGGTGAGCCCATCCAGGCCGCGGCCGAGCCCCCCGCCAGCGCCCGGTAGGCCACCGTGCCCGCCTGGTCCCACCTCCACCCGGCCGTCATCCACTTCCCCATCGTCCTGCTGCTGCTGGTCCCGCCGCTGCTGGCCATGGGCCTCCTCTGGCCCGCGCAGCGGGCCGGCCTGCATGCCTGCGCCCTGGGCCTCCTGCTCCTGGGCACCGCCCTGGCCTTCCTGGCGGTGGTGACCGGGCTGGCGGTGCCCCTGCCCGCCGCGCCCTCCACCGAGCTGCTGGATACCCTCCGGGCTCACGAGCGCCTGGCCAAGGGGACCCTCCTCACCTTTGCCGTACTCACGCTGGCTCAGGGACTGCTGCAGGCCCTGGCCTACCTGTTCAAACGGCGCCCCAGTCGCGGGGTGGTGCTGGTCCTCCAGCTGGCCTGGCTGCTGGCGAGTGCGGGCGCCGCCGTGGCGCTGCTCCGCACCGCCCACCTTGGCGGGCGCCTGGTGCACGAGCTGGACATCCACGGCCAGACCCGCCATTGAGAGCCGGATGGGTACCCGGGTCCCGGACCGGATGGGTCTGTTTTTTCAAATCGGATCTGTAGTCCAAAGGGCCTAGACCGATCATTCGTTGATACCTGATCTCAGAAGGAGAGACGCGATGACGATCCTGGTTCAGTTCCTGCCCGCCGTGCGGGCCTTCGGTTTCCGGCAGCTCTTCCGGATGTTCCTCGTGGCCGTGGCCATGATCTCGGCGGGGAGTGTCCGCGCCCAGCTGCCGCTGCAGTCCGTGGGCTCCCCCTTCGACATGGTCGGGTTCCTGCAGAGCGCCACTCTGGACCCGGGTGATTCCCTGGCCGGGGGCACCCTGAGAGTGAACGGGCACACGGTCATCGTGCCCCGCAACACCATCATGCAGATGCCGGCCTTCGCCCTCACCTGGCAGCAGCTCTTCAGCATGGCGCCGCCCCCTTACGGCCCGTTCCAGACGGGCCTGGCCATGACGGACAGCCCCGCACCCTTGACCACCTATGAAGTCCACGTCCAGGGCAACCGGATCGGGGATCGCTACATCGCCGGTCTCATCTTCATCTCCCAGCACTCCCTCCAGTCCGGCCAGGGCTTCATCAACTACATGGACTACGCCAACGGCGAGATGCGCGTGGGCGGCGTCATCGGCGATCCCAGCACTGGCACGCGGCTGAAGATCAACGACCCCTCCGGCCGCTTCGCTCCGGCCTACACCCTGGATCCCCGCTTCACCATCGATTCCGAGAACCCCACGATCCGCACCGAGACCGGCTACCCCATGGGCTTCCCCCACTTCGATCCGGCCATCCAGAACGACCCCCTGATCCCGCAGACCAACCGGCCCCTCAACCCGGCCACCGGCTTCTACCAGACCATCTTCACCATGCCGCCCCCGGGGCCCGGCGTCACGCCCAACCCCTTCTTCGCGGCCCCCTTCGAGGTGGGTGACTACATCAGCTACGCGGGCTGCCTCATGAAGGATGGCCCCCAGCCCAGCGCGGGTCCCATGCCTGCCGCCGGCCTGGCCGCGACCTACATCGCCGCCCACACCATCACCGCCAACCTTGGCATCTTCACCGCCCCCGGCACCAACCCGGCCTATGTGGCCGTGGACGTCATCCTGCTGGGCGTCGGCGGCGCCCCCATCAACGGCATCCCCCAGGAAGCCACCGTCCGCACCCGCTTCGAGGGCTTCTGCACCGATCCCTCCCGGGTGGTGGACCTCTTCGGCATCGACACGGACGCCTGCAGCACGATCACCTCGGACCGGTCCTGGGGCTCCATCGATGTGGATCCCGGCCCCGCGGGCGGCGGCGCGGTCATGGGCCGCTGGCGCTTCCGGCCTCCCAGCAAGGTGCTGGCCATGCCCCCCGCCGGCACCTTCCTGCCCGCCACCCGGGAGATGCGTGCCGTCCTGCGCGGCGCCTACACGGCCGGCGCCCCCGTCCTGTCCGGCAACGGCCTGATCACAGGCCAGTACCATGCCCCCATCTTCGACTACCTGTTCCCTGAGAACCTGGGGATCGGCAACCCGCCCGTGCCCCTCAACTTCATCGACTTCCCCTTCCTGGTGAACGGCACCGGCGGCTTCAACGGCGTCAACGTCGGGCAGCTCGCCCCCTGGCCGGGCTCCGTGGTCGTGGCGCCGGTCTGCGGCGGACCTCAGCCCCCGCCCCCGCCGGTCCCCGTGCCTCCGGTCGCCAATGCCGGCGTGGCCCAGACCACCACCTCCGGCGCCCTCGTCGCCCTGGACGGCACTGGCAGCTCGGATCCCAGCGCCCTCGCCATCACCTACGCCTGGAGCCAGACCGCCGGTCCCGCCGTGCTGCTCAACAGCGCCGCTGTCGCCAGCCCCACCTTCACCGCGCCCCTCCTGGGCACGGGCGTGACCAGCGCCGTCCTGACCTTCCAGCTCGTGGTCACCAACAGCGCTGGCACTGCCTCGACCCCGGCCAGCGTGAACGTCACCGTCAACGCCCCGGCCCCCGTCAAGCTGGCGCCCCTCGCGAACGCCGGCGCGGCCCAGACCGTGGCTTCCGCGGCGACCGTCCAGCTCAACGGCACGGCCACCACCGACCCCAACACGCCGCCCCTTGCCCTCACCTTGAACTGGGTGCAGACAGGCTTCGCCGGACTGCCTCCCGTGACGCTCTCGAATCCCGCAGCGACCACGCCCACCTTCAAGGCCCCCGTTGTGCCCCCGGGCCCCGCCGCGGTGCTCACGTTCACCCTCACGGCCACCAATACCGCCGCCAAGTCCGCGACCTCGTCCGTCAACATCACCGTCAATCCGGCCCAGGCCCCCATCGCCAACGCCGGCGCCAACCAGGGCGTGAAGGTGAACGCGGCCGTGACCCTGAACGGCAGCCTCAGCACCGATCCCAACGGCCTGCCCCTGACCTACACCTGGGTGCAGGTGTCCGGAACCCACGTGACGCTCAACGGCGCGACCACGGTGAGCCCCACCTTCACCGCCCCCGCCGCGCCCGGCACCCTGGGCTTCACCCTCACCGTCAGCAACGGTTTCATCAGCTCCGCCCCGGCCCTGGTCACGGTGACCGTCAATCCCAATGTGGCTGACACCGTGAACATCACCGTCGCTGAATACCGCACGGGCAACCAGCGCCTCACCGTCAATGCCACCTCGTCCATCCTGGACGGCACGCCCGTCCTGACCCTCATGGGCTACGGCGTGAACGGCACGGGGGTCCAGATGACCTATCAGGGCAATGGCCTCTACCTCGTGGTGCTGTCGGGCGTGTCCCAGCCCGCCACCGTCACCGTGAACTCGAGCTTTGGCGGCACCCGCACCTCGGCCCTCACGAAGCTGCGCCAGTAGCCCCGAACGAAAGACGGCGAGGGGGCAGCCAGTTGACCCCCTCGCCGTCTGCCTGTCTTCATGCTCCCTCCTCAGCTCCTGGAGACCTCATGCGCGCTGTCCATCCCGCCCTGCCTGTGCTCCTCCTGCTCGCCACCGCCTGCGGGGGCGGCGGCAACCCAGGCGTCGCCATCCAGGCCCCGGTCCAGGCTCCTGTGCAGGCCCCCGTGGCCCAGGCCGGACCGGACCAGGCCGTGGCCTCCGGCGCCAGCGTGGTGCAGGACGGCAGCGCCAGCACCGATCCCGCGGGGCGGCCCCTCAGCTATGCCTGGACCGCCCCCGCGGGCATCACGCTCTCCACCGCCACGGCGGCCCGGCCCACCTTCACGGCGCCCATCCTGGTCCCGGGCGCACCGCCCCTGGTCCTCACCTTCACCCTGGTGGTGAGCAACGGCGCGGTCAGCTCCAGTCCCGCCACCGTCACTATCACCGTGAACGCGCCCCCGGCCCCGAACCCCGCCCCGATCGCCAACGCCGGCTCCAACCAGGCCGTGGCGCCAGGCGCGACCGTGACCTTGGACGGCAGCCAGAGCTCTGACCCGGACGGGCAGGCCCTGAGCTATGCCTGGACCGCGCCCAGCGGCGCCGCCCTCACCCTGGCGGGCGCCACCACGGCCCACCCCACCTTCGCAGCCCCCCCGGTCGCCAGCGGCGGGGTGGCCCTCACCCTGCCCTTCACCCTCGTGGTCAGCGACGCCAATGCCAGCTCGACCCCCGCCACGGTCACCGTCACCGTGAACCCACCCGCGGGGGCCACGAACCCGCCGCCGCCCGGGACGCCGACTCCAGCCCCGCCGGATCCGAACCCGCTGCCCGTGGGCGGTTCCGGCAGCAAGCGCTGGCAGATCGGCGCCGTGGGGGGTGGCCTCTACCTGACGGATCCCGCGGCGGGTGAGGCCTCCGTGCAGGGCCTCGTGATTGTCACCCTGGACAAGGGGGTTCCCCCCGCAGACACCGTGGTCACGATCAACGGCGTGGCCCTGGTGCACGCCCCGCCCTCGGATGACCGCTACTTCAAGGTCGACCCCAGCGGCCCCCGTCCCCCGGTGAGTCCCGGCGGGCGCATGGTCCTGGCCGCCTCCTCCGCCTCCGCCGGGGTGGCCCGCCAGCTGGTGCTGCCCTGCGCGCCCGACGTGGCGGTCGGCACCGCTCCCACCATGGGCAGCAGCCTCTCGGGGACCGGGAGTCTCCAGCTCTCCTTCTCAGGGGATCTCACCCTCAACCCCGCCGGCCTCGCGCCCCTGGCGGGCGTCAGCCCCGTGGCCACCCTGGACGGCTACGATCCCGCCACGCGGTTGCTGACGCCGGGCTCCCCGCACGCCATCGGCGCGGGCCAGCTGGGCGTGAGCCTGCCGGTGGGCAGCACCCCCGCCGCCGAGTGGCTCGTGGACCTGCGCTGGCCGGGGGTCTTCATCGCCGATGGCGGCGACAGCGGCGCCTTCTGCGGCCTGGTGAAGCGCTGGGTCCATAGCAAGTGAAGTAACTCGATCGGTTCCCTGGGCTGGGCGGAGACCCGCGCCGGGAACCGATCCTTCCGCCGCAGGTGGCCCAAAAAAAGGATCTTCCGGGATTTCAGGGAAAGAAATCTCACCGCAGAGAACACAGAGGACGCAGAGGAAAACAGGCAAGGGGTGGCGGAAAGGAAAGGAAGGAACGCGGAGGAAAACCGAGGAGCTGAGGAGAGCGGAGA
>CAIOFF010000059.1 GCA_903857495.1 uncultured Holophagaceae bacterium
AGCTGCTACAGATCCTGTCGGTCTCCGTTTTCGAGAAAATCGAGCTACGGCGGGCCTTTGCGAAGGAGGAAATCCAGATCCACGAGGACCGCTTCTCTAAACAACTGCCATTGTTTGACTTTTAACCGGACACTAGTGAAACAAGATAAAAGACCTAACACCGATAAACACCGATAAAAGCTGATTAAAAGCTGAAAAAGAATTACTTAATAGATATTGATAGTTATTTTTTACCTGAGCATCGGCCAGACTCCGCTGAAAAGGCTCTCCACGAAGGACACGAAGACGCCCTGCGGGCGCAGGAAGCACACGAATGCGCCCGGACTCACCCTGGGCATCCCCAAGGGGGCGGCGGCTGGCTGCGGCCCCAAAAAGCCGTTCCAGCCGCCGCCCCCTTGGCCGGTCGCACGCGACCGGGGGCCCCAGGCCCGGATGCCCTGTCGGCGCGATGACTGGGCCTTCGTGTCCCTTTGGGTCAGTTCTTCGTGTCCTTCGTGGAGATCCTTGAAGCCCCAAATGGGCGGAGCAAGGCCGATAACCAGAATTTGTTATTTCCTCTATCGGTGTTCATCAGCTTTTATCGGTGTTCATCGGTGGCAAAGCTTTTTTGGGTTCGGTCTCATTGCCGTCCGCGGAAGTGGTCCATGCTTCGGTTCACGCCCAGGATGCGCAGCACGGCGTCGAAGAGGACGGGCGGCAGCACGCGGGCCACGGGCAGGGCCAGGACGAAGCGGGGCATGATGAGCCGGGACCGATTTCTCTCGATGGCGATCATGATGCGACGCACGACATCGTCCGGCTGGAGGATGGGCAGCAGCCGGGGGAAGCGGGTGCTGGCGCCTTCGAACATCCCCGTGTCGATGAAGTAGGGACAGACCACGGTGGTCCGAACCGGGCTGCCCAGCCGCTTCAGCTCTACCCGCAGCGACTCGTCGAAGCCCACGGCGGCGAACTTGGACGCGCAGTAGTCGCTCAGCCGGGACGTGCCCGCCAGGCCCGCCACGGAGGCCACGGTGACGATGTGTCCCTTCCCCCGGCTCAGCATGCCCGGCAGGAAGGCCCGCACGGTCCAGAAGTGGGCCAGGGTGTTCACCTGGAAGGTGCGCTCGATGGCCTCGTCGCTGGTCTCCAGCAGGGGCTTGCCTGACACGATGCCGGCGTTGTTGATGAGGATGTCCACGCCACCCCGGGCGGCCAGCACCTGGGCACAGACGACCTGCAGCGCCGCGCGATCGGCGAGGTCCACCACGAAGGCGCTAACCTCGCCCCCGAGTCGGCAGAGCTCCTCGCGGACCCGGTCCAGCCCCTCCGGGTCCCGGTCCAGCAGGGTCACGCGGGCCTTCCGGTGCACGGCCTCCAGGGCCATAAGGCGCCCCAGGCCGCTGGCCGCGCCGGTGATTAGAACGTGAGCGTCGAAAAATTGGGTCATAGTCACCACCCAGATCGCAAATACCCTAGCACCAAACTCAGCGCTGGAGTTCTTCCAGGGCGCCCTGGGCGGCTTCCCAGTCGCTCATCGCATAGGCCAGGTCCGCCTCGAGGGCCTTCTGCTCGTCCAGGCGGATACTGAAGGCCTGCCAGTCGGCGGGGTCCATGGCGGCCAGCCCCTTCTGGTGGTCTGTGAGCTGGGCTTCCAGGGCCGCGACCTTGGCCTCGGCCTCGGCCACCAGGCGCTCGGCACGCTTCAGGGACCGCTGCTTGTCCTTGTCGATGGGGGTGTGCGGCTTCGGGGTCGGCTGGGGCCGAGACGGCGCCTTGGTCGGGGGCAGCTCGGGCTTCCTGTCGGCCTTCTTCGGGGCTTCGGGTTCCTGGCTGCCCACCTCTCCGCCTGACGCGCCCCGCCGCGCGGGACGCTCCCGCTCACCCTTCGGGCTCGCGGAGTCGGAGCCTCCTTCGCTTCCAAGATCCAAATCCACCCAGGCCTGGTGCTCCTCGTAGCTCCCCTCGCGATACTCGGCGCGGCCCTCATGGATGCGCAGCAGCGTGTCCGCCACGCGACCCAGCAGGTAGCGGTCGTGGGTCACCACGATGGCGGCGCCGCTGAAGCTGAGGATGGTGTCCTCCATGGCCTCCATGCTGGGGATGTCCATGTGGTTGGTGGGTTCGTCCAGCAGCAGCAGGTTCACGCCGTTGCGGATGAGGGTGGCAATGCTGAGTCGGGCCCGCTCGCCGCCGGAGAGGGCCGTGACGGGCTTGTCCACCTCGTCGCCGCGGAACTGGAACTTCGCCAGGAAGCCCAGGATGTCCTGCTTCACCGCGTTGGGCGTCACCGCGTGGATCTGCTGGAACACGGTGTTGCGCGGATCCAGGTTCCGGTGGTGCTGGTCGAAGTAGCCCAGCTTCACCTGGCTGCCCAGGCGGGCCTGGCCGGTGATGAAGGGGATCTCCTCGGAGATGGCCTTGAGGATCGTCGACTTGCCGGTGCCGTTCAGACCCACGATGCCCAGCTTCTGGCCCCGCTTGATCTGCAGCTGCTCCAGGGGCGCGAACAGGGCCTTGCCGTCCCAGCCCACGCTGGCGTTCTCCAGCACCAGGGCCACGTCCCCGCCCCGCTGGGTCTCGGGGAAGCTGAACTTCACCTTCCGGCGGTCGCGGAGCGGGCTCTGGATTCGGTCGAGGCGTCCCAGGAGCGTGCGCCGTCCCCGGGCCTGCTTGGTGTTCTGGCCCGCGATGTTGCGGCGGATGTACTCTTCCTGCTTCTTGATGTAGGTCTGCTGCTGCTCGTAGTGGCGCTCCTGCAGCTCCAGCTCCTGTTCCTTCTTTTCCATGAACTCCGAGTAGTTGCCCTCGTAGACCCGGGAGCGGCCCGCCTCAAGTTCGAGGATCTCGGTGGCGATCTTGTCCAGGAAGTAGCGGTCGTGGCTGATGACGGCCACGGTGGCGTCCGTGTCCTGGATGAAGCCCTCCAGCCAGCGCAGGCTGGGCAGGTCCAGGTGGTTGGTGGGCTCGTCCAGCAGCAGCAGGTCCTGCCCCTGGAGCACGGCCTTGGCCAGCATCACGCGGCTCTTCTGGCCGCCGGAGAGGGTCTCCACCGGGCGCTCGAAGTCCTCGGCGCTGAAGCCCAGGGACTGCAGGATGCTCTCGGCCCGGGCACGGATGCTGAAGCCGTCCAGGTGCTCGAAGGCCTCGGTCACCGTCTGGTAGCGGTCCATGACCTCGTTCAGGTCGCCGCCGACCTCGCCCATGCGGTGCTCCAGCTCACGCATCTCGTGCTGCAGGCGCTCCACGTCGCCGAAGGCCGCCAGGGCCTCCTCCAGCACGGTGCCGTTCGTGTCGGGAATCAGGTCCTGGGCGTAGTGGCCCATGCGGATGCCCCGCTCTCGTGTGGGCCGCACCACGGTGCCCGCGTCAGCCTCCAGCTGGGCCAGCAGCAGCTTGAAGACGGTGCTCTTGCCGGCCCCGTTCCGGCCGATGACGCCCCAGCACTCACCCTCCTGGATGGCCCAGGTCACGTCCTTCAGCACCTCCTGGGGGCCGAAGCGCAGGTCGACGTGGTTGAGGGAGGCGAGCATCGGGGAGGGCTTTCAGCAAGAAGGCCACCGTGAGGTGGCCTTCTGTTTGGTGGAGCCAATCGGGATCGAACCGACGACCTCTTGCATGCCATGCAAGCGCTCTCCCAGCTGAGCTATGGCCCCAATCGGGAAGACCCAGTATCCCACTCCCTCTGCGCCTCTGCAAGCACAGATCTACGGTGCGACCCGCAGCTTCTGCCCCACCTGGATCCGGTCCCCCTTGAGGTGGTTCCAGGTGCGGAGGTCGCTGAGCTCGACGTCGTATTTCCGGGCGATGGCCGCGAGCGTCTCCCCCTTCAGCACGCGATGCACGGCGGGCGCCGGGGCGGGTGCCGTCTTGACCTTGGCCGGGGCCACCTTGGCCGAGGCGGCGCCGCCGGACAGGCGGATCTCGTCGCCGGGGTGCAGGGCCTTCGCGGCCTCGGGATTCAGGCGCAGCAGCTCACTGAGGGGCAGGTCATAGGTCCGGGCGATCTTCGACAGGGTATCGCCAGGCTTGGCCCGCACGGTGGCGGGCGCCTCGGCCTGCGCCTTGGCCTTGGGCGCCGCTGGCTCGGGCTTGCGCGTGGCGGCGGGGGGCTCGACCGCGGGCGTGCGCTCCCGCACAGGAGCGGCCGTCGTCGACGATGGAACCGGCAGCTCCCGGGCCGGGGACGCCGGACGGGGCTCAGGGGCCGGCTTCTCGCCCTCCTCGCCCGGGGCAAGCTCCCGGGGCACCACGGGCAGCGGGGGCAGGGGCTGATCGCCGAGCGACTTGGGCTTCGCACTCTTGGCGGCGAGATCCCGATCATCCAGGGCCAGGGAGGGCGCGGGCGGCACCAGGAGGCGCTTGCCAGGCTTGAACTGCTTGGCGGTGAGGTCGTTCGCGACGAGCAGATCCTCCTCGGTGACCTTGAAGCGCTTGGCCACCTTCGCCAGGGTGTCGCCCTTGCGGACCGTGTAGTTCTGGAAGTCCAGGCGTTTGTTGGCGGGCATGCGGGCCAGCTGCCGCAGGCAGTCCATGGCCCGGCCCGGCGGGACGCGCAGCAGATAGCTGCCGGGCGGGGTCGAGCCCCGCAGCAGCTCCGGATTCAGGGCCTTCAGGGTCGCGGCATCCGTGTCAGCGCAGCGGGCCAGCACCGTGAGGCTCGTCATGCTCGTCACCGCGACGGTCTCGTAGGAATAGGGGGTGAGCGGCACGATCCGCAGGCCGTAGCGCTCGGGGTTCCGGCCCACGAGGATGGCCGCGCAGAGCTCGGGGATGTAGTTCTTGGTCTCGGTCCGCAGCCAGCGGGACCGGGCCAGATCCCAGAAGTTCCGGCTGCCCACGTTCTGGATGGCGCGGTCCAGGGTGAGGGGTCCGGCGTTGTAGCTGGAGGCCGCCAGGTACCAGTCACCGCTGATCTGGTAGAGCCGCTTGAGGTAGCGCGCCGCGGCGCGGGTGGCCTTGATCGGGTCGCGGCGCTCCTCCAGCCAGGCATTGCCGTTGAGGCCGTAGATGCGGCCGGTGGAGCGGATGAACTGCCACATGCCCACGGCCTTGGCCTTGCTGTTGGCCTCGTTGCGGAAGCCCGATTCGATCACGGCCAGGTAGGCCAGATCCGCGGGGACACCCTCCTCGGCGAAGACCTGGCGGATCATGGGCATGTACATCGAGGCCCGGCCCAGGGCGTTCTCCATGAAGCCGCGCTTGGTGGTGGTAAACAGGCTCACCCAGGTGAGCACCCGGTCGTTGAGGTCGATGGGGTAGTCGTAGGTGGCGCCCTTTTCCGCGGCCTTCACCCGCTCCTGCTCGGCCCGCAGCTCGTCCCCGCTGAGGGTCACGACCTCCTCGGGAGCCTTCAGTCCCGGCTCGGTGGCCGCGGCTTCTTCGACGCCCACCTGGTCCTGGACGTCCTTCAGGCGCTGCAGCAGCGCCTGGACCTCGGGCAGCTTGAGGAGCTCCAGCGGCCAGTCCGCGGTGAGGACATCCGCCTCGTCCGCACGGTCCGCCGCGGCGTCCTCGTCATCGGCCTCCAGCGCGTGCTCCGCCGCCTCCACCAGGGCCTGCAGGCGCAGGATCCGGGTGGAGTCAGACTCGACCGCCGGCACGACCTGCGCCACCGCAGGGGTCTGCGGTGGCGGCGCCGGAACCTGGGCCAGCGCCGTCCCCCAGAGGAGGGCGGCCAGGAGCGGGCTCGGCACTAGTGGCTTTCAGCGCTGACCAGCGCCTCGTAGGCGGGGGCGTCCAGCAGGCCGGCCAGATCCCCGGTCAGCTTGATCTTGACCATCCAGCCGCGGCCGAAGGGGTCCTCGTTCACGGCTTCCGGGTGATCGGCCAGGGTCTCGTTGACCTCCAGCACTTCCCCCGCGGCCGGCAGGTTCAGCTCGGAGACTGTCTTCACGGACTCCACCGTGCCGAACTCCTCGCCCTGACCGAAGGTGGCGCCCACTTCCGGCAGGTCCACGAAGACCACGTCCCCCAGGGCGTCCTGGGCGTAGCTGGTGATGCCCACCAGGGCCGTGCCGTCGGCAGCGGGCTTGAGCCACTCGTGGTCCTTGGTGTACTTCAGGTCGGCCGGGAACATGGGACCTCCGAAAAAAGGTAACGGTTAACGAATGGCTGGCTGAGAGCTGAGAGCTGACAGCCGACAGCTACTTCAGGCGCTTGTAGAAGGGCGTGGGAATGAGCTCGGCCGGGACGGCGCGGCCGCGGATGTCGATCTGGATGCGGCCGCCGACCTTGGCCAGTTCGGTGGGCACGTAGGCCAGGCCCAGGTTGATGCCGCAGGTGGGTGAGGGGGCCGCGCTGGTGACGAAGCCGATGGGCTGGCCGTCCTGGACCACCGCCATGTGGTCCCGGGCGATGTCCCGCTTCTCCAGGGTCTTGAAGCCGACGAGCTTGCGGGCGGATGGGGCCGCCTTGGCCGCGAGCAGGGCCTCGCGGCCAATGAAGGCGCCCTTGTCCAGCTTCACGATCCAGCCAAGGCCCGCTTCGAGCGCGTGGATGGTGTCGTCGATCTCGTGGCCGTAGAGGGCCATCTTGCACTCCAGGCGCAGGGTGTTGCGGCAGCCTAGCCCCGCGGGCAGCAGCCCCTGGGGCGTGCCGGCCGCCATCACGGCGTTCCAGACCGCTTCGGTGTCCCCGGCGGCGCAGTAGAGCTCGAAGCCGTCCTCGCCGGTGTAGCCGGTGCGGCTGATGAGGCACTTGATCCCGGCGACCTCGCCGTGGGTGTAGTGGTAGTAGCCGATGGGCGCCAGGGGCGTCTGCGTGAGCGGCTGCAGGATGCCCAGGGCCAGCGGCCCCTGGAGGGCGATCTGGCCCGTGGCCGGGCTCTCGTTCACCACGGTGCAGTCGTAGCCGCCCGCGTGCTGCTGGACCCAGGCGAAGTCCTTGTCCGAGTTGCCGGCGTTCACCACCAGCAAGAACTCCTCCTCGCCCTCGCGGTAGACCAGCAGGTCGTCCACGAAGGTGCCGTTCTCATACAGGAAGGCCGTGTAGTGGATCTGCCCGAGGACCAGCTGGGAGACGGCATTGGGCGTGAGGTGCTCCACCAGCGCCAGGGCGCCGGGTCCCTTCACGCGGATCTCGCCCATGTGGCTGACGTCGAAGAGGCCGGCCTTGGTGCGGACTGCCTCATGCTCGGCGATGATGCCCGCCGGATACTGGACGGGCATGTCCCAACCCCCGAAGTCCACCATCTTGGCGTTCAGCGCCCGGTGTGCTGCATTGAGAGGGGTCTTCATCAGCTCAGACATCAAGGACTCCTTGAGGTCTCAGTCTAGCCCCGCCGCAACCAGGGCAGAAGGCCCGGCAGCTCCCAGCCCAGACTCCACAGACCACTGGCGTCCTCAGTTGTGACAAGGCGCACAGCCAGCGGGAGCACCAGGACCCCGGCCGCCGCCGCGCGGTCCAGCTCCGCGGCGTAGAGCGGATCGATCTCCCGCGCCGCATCGAAGCGGTCCACATCGGTGCGGTGGACGAAGAGGGCGATGGCGGCGCGGTGACCCTCACGCACCATGGCCTGGAGCTCGCGCAGATGCTTGGTGCCGCGCTCCGTGACCGCGTCCGGAAACAGCGCCCAGTCCCGGTCCTTCAGGGTGGTGTTCTTCACCTCGACGAAAACCTGGCGGCCCACGCCATCCAGGGCCAGCACGTCGATGCGGCTGCGCTCGGCGCCGTATTTGACCTCGGTGCGGACCTCCCGCAGGCCGGACAGTCCCGGCAGCGCGTCCCGCCGGGCGGCCTCGGCCACCACCTTGTTGGGCATGCCGGTCTCCACGCCCACCCAGCCGCCGTCCCGCTCCACCGCCAGCCAGGTGAACTTCAGCTTGCGGTCAGGGTTCGCGGCCCGCTCCAGCAGGACCCGGTCGCCTGGCTCCCAGCAGGTCTTCATGGAGCCGGTGTTGGTGGTGTGGGCGGTGACGACACTGCCGTCCGCCAGGCGCACATCCGCCAGGAACCGCTTGTAGCGCTGGATGAGAAGGCCTGGGACCAGGCCCGTCTTCTCGACCAGGATCATGGCCACTGGGCCAGGATCTGGTCCAGAACCGCCGGCAGATCCGCCGCCACCAGATCCGCCTGGGAACCGTCCACCTTGTGCCCGTAGCCCGTGCGGACCAGGGCGACCCTGCACCCGGCCCGACGTCCGGCGTCCAGGTCGATGGCCTTGTCCCCCACCATCCAGGAGCGGGAGAGGTCCAGGCCGTGCTCATCCGCAGCCCGGACCAGCATCCCCGGATTGGGCTTCCGCTCCGGGTGGTCGGCCACGGCGTATTCCCCCTGCCCTTCCTGGTGGTGGGGCGCGGCATAAATCGCGTCGACGCGGGCGTGCTCCGCGGCCAGCAGGACCGCCATGCGGTCCATGACGGCGTCGAAGTCCTCCCAGCTGAAGCGGCCCCGGCCGATGCCGCTCTGGTTGGTGACGACCACCACGGGAATGCCGAGGGCGTTGAGCCGGGCGACGGCAGCTGCCGCGCCCGGGATCAGGACGAGCTTGTCAGGGTCGCAAAGGTGATCCACTTCCTCGTTGAGGGTGCCGTCGCGGTCCAGGAAGATGGCTGGCTTCAAGGCAGCCACTCGGCGACGCAGACATCGAACTGGCGGGGCCCGCGGGGCGCCCGGCCACTCACCCAGAGCAGCCGCTTGCCGTCGGGGCTGAAGTGGGGGAAGGAGTTGAAGCCACCGGTCCAGGTGATGCGCTCCAGGCCGGTGCCATCGAGGCTGATGCGGAAGAGGTCAAACCCGCGGCCCTTGCCCTGGTCGTCGTGGTGGTTGGAGGCGAAGATGATGCCCTTCCCGTCCGGGGTGAAGATCGGCGCGAAGGCGGCCCCGGGCAGGTTCGAGACCTGCCGCTTGCCGGTGCCATCGGCGTTCATCACCCAGATGTCCATGGCCATGGGCTCGACGAGGTGCTGCTTCAGCAAGGTCTTGTATTTCGCCGTAGCCTCAGCGCCCTTGGGGTAGTTCGTGCGCCAGGCGATGAGCTTGGAGTCGGGGCTGAACACGGCACCGCCGTCGTAGCCCACCCCATCCGTGAGCTGGAGCAGGTGCTTGCCGTCGAGGTCCACGCGCCAGATGTCGACATCGCCGCCCCGCTCGCTCGTGAAGATGATCCACTTGCCATTGGGGGACGTGGTGGCCTCGGCATCGTAGCCTGTGGCCGGCAGGAAGGGCTTGGCGTCCGAGCCGTCCGCCTTGGCGATGTAGAGGTCGAAGCCCTGGAACACGGGCCACTGGTACTTGCCCGGCGTGTAGGGCGGCCCCTCCGGGCACTCGGGACCGGCGCCATGGGTGCTGGCGAAGATGATCTTCTTGTCGCCCGGCAGCCACCAGCCGCAGGTGACCCGCCCCTTGCCGGTGCTGACGCGCTTCTGCTCCGAGCCATCGGCGTTCATGGTGTAGAGCTGATCGCAGGGATAGCCGTCCCGGGTGCTCTGGAAGATGACCTTCTTGCCATCGGTGGACCAGTAGGCCTCCGCATTGGAGCCGGTGGCAGTGAGCTTGACGGGGTTGCGGAGGTGGGTCTCCCGGGCGTCTACCAGGCTCATCGTGGGCGCGGGCTGGGCGACCAGGAGCAGCGGGCAGAGCGCGGCGAGCAGCAGGCGTTTCATGGGGACTCCTTTTTCACGTACGAACAGGTATCCCTCAGAATGGCAGAGTCCGGGCCTCCCCGTCATTCCAGCGGCAGGCTGATCCGCACCTGGGAGCCCCGGTCCCGGGGCAGGATCTCCACCGTGCCGCCATAGGCGTTCAGCAGCTGGACGCAGGCGGAGAGCCCATGCCCGGGTCGGCGGCCCGTCTCCATGGGCTCTGGCCGCAGGGCCGGGAACGGCTCGAAAGCGGCCGCCAGGAGGGCGGCGTCAATGGGGGCGCCGTCATCCTCGACTTCGAGCAGGAAGCGCCCCTCACCGGAAGCTGTTCGCAGGATGATTCGTTCGGGGTCCCCTTCCAGGGCATGCAGGAGCAGGTGACTGAGCACATCGGTGAAGTCGGCGCTCACCCCGAAGAGCCGGTCCACCGGCGCCGCGAGCTCAAGCACCACCTGCTGACCGACCGGCAGGAGGCCCGCTGCCCTGGACAGCTCCAGCTCTTCTTCGAGGAGAGCATGGAGGTTCAGCCACTCCGGGCTGCTGGCCCGGTCATGGCCCGCCCGCCGGAGCATGGCCCGGACCAGGCGATCCACCTGGTCGAGGGCCCCCTGGATCTCACCCATGGCCCGGTGGCACTCCACCCGCTCCGCCGGGGCCGGTGCGTCGGGACGGTCCATGAGCTCCGCCAGGGCGGCGCTCTCCTCCCTGAGGCTGTGCACCGGTCCCTCCAGGCGCCGGGCCATGTTCAGGAACAAGCCCCCCAGGGCGGTCTTCTGGTTCTGGGCCCCCAGAGCCCGCTGGGCTTCCTTCAGCTCGACATAGGCGGCTTCGATCCCCTCGTAGCTGGCTCCCAGGGCGCGGCTGGTCTCCCTCAGGTGGGTGATGAGGCCGGCGTTCTCCAGGCTCACATGGAGGAGCCCGGTGTGCATGGCGGCGAGCTCCAGCTCGAAGGGTTGGTAGGCTTCCGGGGCCCGGTCGGCGGCAAGGAAGCCCCAGAGCTGGTCACTGCCCGAGCGGCTGCGCAGGGGGATGAGCAGGGGCTGGGCCAGGGGAGCCCAGAGCTTCAGCTCGATGCCCTGCTGCCAGCAACCGGACTGGCGGAGCTCCACCCCGGAGCACACCGTGCCGGCGGCCAGCGCCGAGGCCCAGGCAGCCAGGGGATGCTCCATGGGGAGCACCGGGGTCTCGGCAAAGCCCTCCGGGGTGCGGGCCAGGCCCTGGAAATAGGCTCCGCTGTCATGCAGGTGGTAGCAGCACAGGTGCTCGAACTGGAGGTCCGTCGCCAGCTGCTCCAGCACCCGGGTGAGGATGGCCTGGGCGTCCCGGAGGGGGATGATGTCCTGGCTGAGGGACAGCAGCCGGGAGAGGCTATGACTCCGCTGCTCCAGCTGCCCCTGGACCTCCAGCAGCTTCCGGTTGCTCTCCTGGGCCTCCCGCAGCTGGACTTCGAGATGATCCACCACCTGCTGGCTGAACTGGCGCAGGGCGGCCTTCTCCCGGCCCAGTTCGAGGCGGTCGCGCTGCCCCCCGAGGTAGGCCTGGACCTGGGCGACGAAGACGAATGGATCGATGGGCTTGGAGATGAAGCCGTCGCAGCCTGTGACCAGGGCCGTCTCCCGGTCATGGCGCATGGACTTGGCCGTCAAGGCCACGATCAGGGTGTCCGCCAGGTTGGGATTCTGGCGGAGCTTCGTGGCCACCTCGAACCCGGAGAGGTCCGGCAGGTTGATGTCCAGCAGGATGAGCGCGGGCATCAGCCTCAGGGCCATCTCACACCCCTTGAGCCCCTCGGCGGCCCAGTGCATCTCGTAGCCGGCCTGGGACAGCAGCCGCTGGACCAGGCGCCAGTTCATGGGATTGTCCTCGATGCAGAGGATCCGGACCGGGTCGCTCATGGGCGCCCACCCTGGACGACCGGCATCTCCATCACGAAGACGCTGCCCTCGCCCTTGCGGCTGCTGGCGGTGATGCGACCAGCCATCAGGCCCATGAACCGCTGGCTGATGGCGAGGCCCAGCCCGGTGCCGCCGAAGCGTCGGGTGATGCTGCCGTCCACCTGCTGGAAGGACACAAAGAGACGCCCGAGCTCGGTCTCGTTCATGCCGATGCCGGTGTCCTCGATGCGGACCCGGAACATCCGCCCCTCCCGGGCAGCCGAGATGCGCACGGTGCCCGCTTCCGTGAACTTGACCGCGTTGCCGGCCAGGTTCGTGAAGACCTGACGCAAGCGGTCGGCATCGCCCATCACCCGGATCTCTTCGGCAGGCCGCTGGTATTCGAGGGTGATGGGACGGCCCTTGATGAGCCCCGCCGCCATGGCTTTCACCTCGTCGAGCAGAAGCATGGGATCGACCTCCTCCAGCAGCAGCTCCATCTTGCCCGCTTCGATCTTGGAAAGGTCCAGGATCGAATCAATGAGGCCCAGGAGGGACCGGCCGTTCTGGTAGATGATCTGGAGATCCTCCTTCGCCTCCTCGCCCAGCCGCCCCTGCGTATCCTGCATCAACATGCCGGAGAAGCCGATGATGGAGTTCAGGGGCGTCCTCAGCTCGTGGCTCATGTTGGCCAGGAACTCGTCCTTGAGGTGGTCCACTTCCTTCAGCTTCTGGAAGCTGGCGACCAGGTCCTCGTTGAGCTCCCTCAGCTCCTGGGTCTTCTCGTGAACCTTCTCCTCCAGGGTGTCGGCCCAGGCCTTCAGCTCAGTGCGGCTCTGCTCGAGGCCCTTGGTGCGGTCCAGCACCAGCTGCTCCAGATTGGCGCGGATCTCCTCCAGCTCCCAGATGGTCTCCATGAGCTGCCGGGTGCGCTCCTGGACGCGATACTCCAGCAGCCGGTTCTGTCGCTCGATCTCGTCCCGGGAGATCCTGAGCTTGTCCGTCATCACCTCGAAGGAGTGGCTGAGGTCCTGGATCTCGTCCCGGGTTGTGACCCTCACGGAGACAGTCTCCAGGCTGCCCGAGGCCACCTTCTGCGCCGCCTCGGTGAGCTCGATCACCGGGCGGAGGTAGCGGTTCGATAGGACCACCGCCGCGAGGATGCCCAGCACCAGGGTGACCAGGCCCACGGTCAGGCTGGCCCTGATGTTCTCCCGCACGGCCCGCTGGGTGCCTTCGGTGGTGAAGCCGAGGACCAGCGTCCCCACCTGGTCCGCCCGGGGCTCCTCGTAGAACACCGGGGCGACCGCGACCAGCATGTTGTCTTCCCGCCGGGCGTAGGTGTGGGAGATGCCGTCTTTCAGCAGCTGCCCCATGGCCCACTCGGGCGTGGTCGGCGTGCTGTCCAGGGGCTCGCCCTGGGACCCGAAGACCGCGCTGAACCGGAAGGCCGGGATGTTCTGCACCCCCTGGAGCACCCGGGCGATGTCCCGGGTGTTGCCGGAACTGACAGCGGGCCCAAGGGCGTAGCTGGCCGTTTCCGCCACCTGGCGGGCGCTGAGCTCGGCCTGGGTGCGGATCTGCTGCTCCACCCAGCGCGGGTAGTAGAGCAGGTTGAAGGCGATGAAGGAGAGCACCAGGATGCTGATGACGGTGCTCAGCTTGGTCTTGATGGAGAGACGGTACATGCGCGAAGCCCGGGGAATCGGTTACCAGCCTAGCAGTAGCTTGCGCGCTAGAACTTGAAGAGGTTCACCTCGCGGTTGAGCATGTGGACCTGCAGGCCCAGCTCCTCCACCGCGCCGTTCGAGGTCTCGATGGCCCGCTCGCTCTCCAGGGCCTTGCCGAGCACCCGGTTCATGGTCTCTTTCAGGGAGACCACGTGGTCCTCCTGGCGGGCCAGGATCTCGTGGAGGTGGCTCGCCAGGGCGCGGACCTGCTCGGTGGCCTTGGCGATCTCGTCGCTGCCCGTGCTCTGCTCCCGGGTCGAGTCGCGCACCACGGCAGTGGCCTGCTGGACGTTCATGGCCAGTGAGAGGATGTAGTTGCTGGTCTGCTGCTGCTCCTCGATGACCGTGCGGATGGTCTCCACCTGGTTGTGGATATTGCGGTTGGCCTCGTGGATCAGGGAGGCCTGCCCCGCCTGCTGGAGGGTCTCCGAGTGGATGCTCTCCACCACGCAGTCCGTCTCGCTCACAGACTCCAGGATGGCCTGCAGCGCCAGCTCGCTCTGCCCCACCGAGTCGGCGCCATCCCGGACCGCGTCCAGGCCCAGCTCCACCTGCTGGTAGGCCTTCCGGATCTCGGCCTGGAGGGTGCCGATGATCTGCTGGATCTCCTGGGTCGAGCGGCTGGTCTGTTCGGAGAGCACCTTGATCTCGTCCGCCACCACGGAGAAGCCCTTGGACTGGTCCACTCCGGAGCCGCCCTGGGACGCGATGATGGCCGCGTTGAGGGCCAGCATGTTGGTCTGCTGGGTGTGGTCGCCGATGTAGTCGAGGATCTTGGCGATGTCCGCGCCGAGCTGCAGCAGGGTGCGGGTGGTGCCGTGGAAATCCTGCACGACGCGCTCGATCACCTGGATCTTCTCGCGGTTCCGGGCGACCAGCTCCATGCCCCGACCCGCGTTGTGGATGACCTTCTTGGTGTAGCGCTGGGCGATCTTCACGCTGTCGTCGATGGCACAGGTGCTCTGCTCCAGGTTCTCGGCGAACTCCTTGGTGTGCTCCGCATGGCCGGCCAGGTGGTCGATGTTCTTGCCCACGTTCTTGATGGCCACGTCGAAGTCCCGGATGGCGGAGGTGATGCCCTCCACGACCAGGAGGAGCTCGTCCATGCTCTGGTTGATCTGCTGGACGCTGGCGGCCATCTCCACGATGGTGGTGTTGGTGCTCTCGGAAGCGAGGCTCAGCTGCATGGAGCTGGCGCTGATGCCGATGGAGGTGTCCGTCAGCTCGTTGATCTCGTGGTGGAAGGCCTCGATGAGCTCGCGCTGCCCCGAGTTGGAGTGCCGGACCCCGTCGCCGGACTCGCGGATCAGGGTGCTGGCCTTGGCCAGGTCGCGGCTGGCGGACCGGATCTGGAGCACCATGCCCCGCAGGCTGCCCACCATGTGGCCGAAGCCCTGGACCAGCGCGGTCACTTCATCGTCGCTGTAGACGGGCTCCAGGCGGTCGATGCGGCCTTCGCCCACCCGCTGGGTGTTGCGGGTCAGGAGCAGCAGGGGGCGCTGCACATCCCGCAGGATCAGGGGAATGAAGTAGGCGAGGAAGGCGGCCGCCAGGATGAGGATGGCCAGGTTGGGCCGGAGGGCCTTCCAGATGGCGTCGGCGTATTCCGCCTCCGGGATCACGGCGCGCAGCTCGGAGCCGTCCGGCAGGGGCTGGACCACCAGGATGTCCCCGCCACCGGCGGGCTGGAGCCGCGACCCCAGCACCCGGCCGCCCCGGGCCGCCGACAGGCGAAGCGAGACCCCGCCCCCGGCGCCGAGCTTCAGGGTTCCCAGAAAGGCTTCCAGATCCTCCGGGGTGGTGTTCATCTCGGCCACGAAGGCCACGGAATCCGCGAGGTTGACCAGCTCATTCTGGGCGTATCGGGCAGCCTTCGCCCGGATCGAGGACTGCAGGGTCAGGCCCGACACGAGAATGGAGAGGAGGAGCACCCCGCCGGTGATGCCCAGGAACCCGAAGCCGAACTTCGCCCGCAGGCTGGTGGAGAACCGCGCGAAGGAGGCATTGAAGCCCGGCTGGCCCGCCAGCAGCTTGTAGAGCCTCATGAGGTTCTGCTTGGCGATGAAGTAGTGGCAGATGGCGCTGACGGCCACCAGGGTGGCGAACATCGCTGCGGTGATGAAGCTGATCCAGACACTCTGGCCCAGGTAGAGCTTCATCCAGAGGTAGCCCCCACCACTCAGGCCCAGACCCAGCAGGAAATACAGGAGCGAGGAGGACTGGGGGAAGCGGGTGAGCAGCCGGTAGGACTCGGGACCGAGCTCACGGTCGGCGAGGTGACGCCCGAAGTGCCGGACCTGGAGGAAGTTTCCGCCGCTGGTCAGCAGGAGGAAGCCCAGCGCCACCAGGGCGCCCTTGAGGGTGAAGCGGAAGCCTGGCGGCGCCACAAAGACCAGCAGGATCGCCGTCACGAGGAACAGCAGGAGCCAGATGATGCCGGTCCCCAGGCTCAGATGCCGTAGCACCTGCTCCCGGTCTGCCTGCCCCAGCTGGACCGCAGGCTCCGCCTTGAATTCAGGCAGGGATCCAGAGATGGAATCGGGCTGAGCCATATTCCCGTATTTCGGCCAGCTTCCAGCCTGTCTGTAATTCCAGCGCGGTCTCGCGGGCCGTTTCGAAGACCAGGACGCCATCCGAGGCGATCCAGGCCCGCAGGGTCGCCGCAAGGCGGAGCCAGAGGTCCGCCGCCCGGTCGTAGGGCGGATCCAGGAAGATCACCGCCTGCCCGGCGAAAGCCTTGGGACCGAACTTGCGGAGGTCACCACGCAGGGCCTGGACCGGCACGCCCGCCACGTTCTTCTGGAGGCAGGTCCAGCCGGGCTCTGCGGTTTCCAGGCAGACCACGGGCGCATAGCCCCGGGAGTGGGCCTCAAGCCCCACCGCCCCGGTGCCGGCGCAGAGGTCTAGGAAGGGTCCCTGGGGCCAGCGCTGGAGGATGGAGAAGAGCGCCTCCCGGGCCCGGTCGGAGGTGGGGCGCACCCGCAGGTCGCCAGTCGGAGGCGCCACCAGGCGGCGTCCCTTCAGCGTGCCGGCCACGACGCGCATGGTAGTTGGCTCAGTAGGCCCAGCGGAGGAGGGTGGAACCCCAGGTGAACCCGGCGCCAAAGGCGGCCAGGGCCACCAGATCGCCCTTCGCCATGCGGCCCTGCTCCCAGGCCTGGTGCAGCGCCGTGGGAATGGTCGCCGCCGTGGTGTTGCCGAACTTGTCGATGTTGACCATCATCCGCGCCGGGTCCAGCTCCAGGCGCTTGGCGGCGGCATCCATGATCCGGATGTTGGCCTGGTGGGGCACGAAGAGCTTGAGCTCCTCGGGCGCGAAGCCATTCCGGTCCATGAGCAGGCGGCTGTTGTCAGCCATCTCCCGGACGGCCTTCTTGAAGACCTCGCTGCCGGACTGGTGGATGTAGTGATCCCGGGCCGCGACGGTCTCCGCCGTGGCTGGACTCGCGGAACCGCCCGCGGGCATGTGGAGGAAGCAGCCTCCGGAGCCGTCGATACGGTGTTCGAAGTCCAAGATGCCGAGGCCCTCATCGACTCGCTCCATAATGACCGCGCCGGCGCCGTCCCCGAAGAGCACCGAGGTGGTCCGATCCTCGAGATCGATGACGGTCGACATGATGTCCACGCCGACCACAGCTACCCGCTGGACCCCTCCGGCGGCGATCAGGCTTGCGGCGGTGGTGAGGGAATACAAGAACCCTGAGCAGGCAGCGCTTACATCAAACCCGAAGGCATTCGTGGCTCCAACCATCTCCTGGATGCGGCAGGCGGTGGCAGGAAAGAGCGTATCCGGCGTCACCGTGGCAACAATGATCGCATCCAGCTCCGTGGCCTTCATGCCCCGGTTGTCGAGGGCCATCTGCAGGGCGGGCGCCCCAAGCTTGGAGGCCCCGGTGCCGGGATCGGCCCAGCGCCGCTCGCTGATGCCCGTGCGGCTCCGGATCCACTCGTCGTTGGTTTCCATGATCTTGGAAAGATCGTCGTTGGTGACCACGCGAGGGGGAAAACACTGCCCGGTGGCGGTGATTCCGACGGGGGCGGCAAGGCGACGGTTCAAAGGGCCTCCGGAGCGAAACAGCTATTGTCGCACGAAGGGGGCAGCCCGTCAGCGCTCGCTCCGGAACCGGCGCAGCAGGTCCAGCATCCCTTCAACATCAAGCTGTCGGACCACCACTCCGCCCAGCTGCACCGAAGCCCCGAGCCAGGGCCGCGCCGGGTCGGCGTCCTCGGGTTCCTCCCACGGCCCCGGCAGCTCATCGAGCGTGCGCACCAGCCGCTCGAGAGGCAGGGCCAGGCGCGTGCGCAGCACGGCCAGCGCCTCGGGGGGCCCGTCCAGGCACCGACCACCAGGCAGGTCCTCCCAGGCCAGCACCGGCAGGAACTCGCCGTGGTGGATGACGACCCCCTGGATACCCGGGAGACCGCCAGGCAGCGGGGTGGGCGGCGAGGGGGTCACCACCTCCCGCAGATCCCGGGTGGAGAGCAGCAGGTCCCGCCCCGCAGCCCTCACCAGGAGCCAGCTCCCCGCCTCAGACACTGGCCACCCGCCGCATGAGTGAATCCATGGCCAGCCCCAGCACCGCCTCCGGATCCACCACCCAGAGGATGCCGTCCTCCTGGGGGCTGCCGCCCATGATGCCAGGGGTCTGGGCCAGCTCCGGCAGACTGCGCAGGAGCACATCCCCCCGGCCCAGAACCTGATCCACCCCGATCGCCACCTCGAAGCTGCCCCGTCCGGCGGGTCCACCCCGCTGCGTGAGCACCACGAAGGTGCGCTGAGCCTCGGGGTCTCGCAGCCCCAGGCAGGCCTGGAGGGACTCCAGGGGAAGGCGCTCGCCCAGCACCTCAACCCGCATCCCGCCAACCAGGGGGGTCCGGCCGGTCTGGACCCGCAGGACACTGGCCAGAGGGATGCCGAAGACCTGCCCCTCGCAGCGGACCTTGAGGCAGTTCACCACCGCCCGGCTGAGGGGCAGGGTCAGGCGGATGAGGCTGCCCCGGCGCGGCTCGGTGGAGAGGTGGATCTCGCCGCCGAGGCTCTCCACCTCGGACCGCACCACATCCATGCCCACGCCGCGCCCGGAGATCTGGGAGGCCTGATCCTGGGTCGAGAAGCCGGGCTCCAGGGAGAGCCGGAGCAGCCGCTCCGGGTCGGGCCGCTCACCGTCCTCCAGCAGCCCGAGTTCCAGGCCCCTGGCCTCGATGCGCGCCAGATCGAAGCCCCGGCCGTCATCGCGCAGGTCGAAGCGCAGGTTCCGCCCCCACTGGCTGGCCGAGAGCTTCAGGGTGCCGGTCTCGGTCTTGCCCTGGGCCAGGCGCTCGGAAGGCAGCTCCAGACCGTGGTCCAGCGCGTTGCGGACCAGGTGCAGGAAGGGGTCGGCCAGGCGGCTGAGCAGGCTCCGCTCCACCTCGAGCTCACCCCCCTGCAGCTGCAGCCGCACGGGCTTGCCCAGGTCCCGGCTGAGGTTCTTCACCATGGGCTCGATCCGGGAAAACAGGCTCTCGACCTTGACCATGCGCATCTGGAGGAGGGATTTCTGCACGTCCAGCAGCCCCGTCTCCATCTCAGAGAGGAGCGCCCGGGGCGCCTCCAGGTCCGCCTCCTCGACCCGCCGCAGCAGCCGGCTGGTGGTGTCCCGGAGCTGGCCCACGGTCATGAGGCGGGCCTCCAGCTCCTCCACCCGCTGGGCGGGCAGCCGCAGGATCTCGGCCTCATGCACCGGGACCACCGGCGGGGCGGGGCCCTCCGGCAGGCGCTCGGGGACCACCTCTGGGGGCAACGCCGCCGGGGCCCGCAGGCTGGCCGGAATTCCCGCGGGATCCACCAGCTGCCGGCTTTCCATGGCCTCCCCTGCTTCCACGGGAAGAGGCTCCAGGGTTAGTCCCGCCCAGAGCAGCAGGAAGGCCAGGCCTTCCCGCTCCGGTGGCAGGTCCCAGGGGAGGGTGGAAATCAGCTCGCCCCGGGCCGCCAGGGTCTCGCTGATGGCCCGGAGCCGCTCGTCAAAGGTCGCATAGTCGAGACACACGCCCAGGGCGTGGATCGGGGTCCCCGCCCGCAGCACGGCCGTCACCCGCAGCCGCTCATAGTCGGACAGGGCCTTGAGCGTCTCCAGGGGCAGGTCCAGGAGGGTCGTCAGGTCCTGGGTCTGGCCCTCGGCAGGGCGGGCCATGGCCTCGAGCTCCCCGATCTGCCGGCGCACGGGCTGGAGGTAGTCCTCGGGCTCGGGCCGCCCCCGGCGGAGGCTGTCGAGCCCGGACTCGAGGGCGAGGATGCCCGCCTCCAGGGTCTCGATCAGGGAGTCCGTGGAGCGCAGCCGCCCCTTCCGCATGAGGTCGAAGATGTCCTCCAGCCGGTGGGCCGCCTTGCTGAACACGGGATACCCGAGCATGCCGGCCATCCCCTTGAGGGTGTGCGTGGCCCGGAACAGGGCATTCACCGAGGCCTGGACCACGTGGGCGGGCTGCGGCTCCTTCAGCGTGGCAAGCGTCTGCCGGGCCTGTCCGAACAGGTCCTCGCATTCCGCCCAGACATCGTCGAAGGACTGATCCAATGGCACTCCTCCCTCCCGCCGATTCGGCAGACGGCCCCCTGCGCTGGAATCTGGGCGCTCCCGATAGACTGATCCCATGCGCACCCTCGCTGTCCTCCCCTCCCGCTTCCAGGCCTCCCGGTTCCCGGGCAAGCCCCTGGCGCTCATCGCCGGCCGGCCCATGATCCAGTGGGTCTTTGAGGCCGCGCAGCGCGCCCGGGGCGTGGACCGCGTGGTGGTGGCCACCGACGATGACCGCATCGCCAGCGTGGTGCGGGGCTTCGGGGGCGAGGCCGTGATGACCGATCCCGCCCTGCCCTCAGGCACGGACCGCGTCGCGGCTGCCCTGGCGGCCCTGGGCGAGGCCTATGACTGCGTGCTGAACCTCCAGGGCGATGAGCCCGCCATGCACCCCGAGACCGTGGCCGCGGTGGTGGCGCTCATGCAGGCGCAGCCGGACCTGCCCCTGGGCACCGCCGCCTGCCCCTTCGCCAGCGCCGACGAGCTGTTCAACCCCAACGCCGTGAAGGTGGTGGTGGATGACCGGCAGCGGGCGCTCTACTTCAGCCGCAGCCCCATTCCCTATCTGCGGAGCTCCACCGTGTTCGAGCCGGACTTCCGGCCCTGGCTGGCGCCGGGCCAGCTGGCCCTCTTCCGCCGCCACCTGGGGCTCTACGCCTACCGGCCCGAGGCCCTGCGGGCCTTCACCCGGCTGCCCCAGCACCCGCTGGAGCAGGTGGAGATGCTGGAACAGCTCCGGGCGCTGGCCGCGGGCATGGCCATCGGCGTGGCGGACACGCCCCACCTGAGCCTTGGCGTGGACGTGCCCGGCGATGTCCCGGCCGTCGAGGCCCTCCTCCGGGAGCGGGGCCTGGCGCGGTAGACTGAGGGACAGGGCCGAGGGCCCCGTTCATCGCCAGGAGCGCTCGTGAGCCACCATAAAGTCGTCGTGATCGGCACCGGCCCCGCGGGCTACACCGCGGCCCTCTACACCTCGCGCGCCAACCTGGAGCCTCTGGTGCTGGAGGGCGCCCAGCCCGGCGGCCAGCTCACCATCACCACGGAGGTGGAGAACTTCCCCGGCTTCCGCCACGGCATCGCGGGTCCGGCCCTCATGGACGAGATGCGCGAGCAGGTGCTCCGCTTCGGCACCGTCATCAAGTCAGAGACGGTCCTGACCGCGGACCTGCAGTCCCGCCCCTTCCACCTCACCACGGACAAGGGCGACTACACCGCCGATGCCGTGATCATCGCCACCGGGGCCTCGGCCAGGTGGCTGGGCATCGGCAAGGACGAGGACCTGTCCCGGTCCGGCGGGGGTGTCAGCGCCTGCGCCACCTGCGACGGGTTCTTCTACCGCGGCAAGGAGATCGCCGTGGTGGGCGGGGGCGACACGGCGGTGGAGGAGGCGGTCTTCCTCACCAAGTTCGCCACCAAGGTCCACCTCATCCACCGCCGGGACCGGCTCCGGGCCTCCAAGGCCATGCAGGACCGCGCCCTGGCCAACGAGAAGATCCACCCCGTCTGGAACAAGACCGTCCTGGACGTGCTCACCACGGTCCTGGAGACGCCCATGGGCGAGAAGATCGAGAAGGTCTGCGCCCTGAAGCTGCAGGACACCGTGGACGGCTCCATCTCCGAGCTGCCCATCGACGGCCTCTTCGTGGCCATCGGCCACCAGCCCAACACCAGCCTCTTCACGGGACAGCTGCCCATGGACGAGACGGGCTACCTGCAGGTGGAGAAGGGCTCCAGCCGCACCCGCATCGAAGGTGTCTTCGCCTGCGGCGATGTGCAGGACCACACCTACCGCCAGGCCATCACCGCCGCCGGCAGTGGCTGCATGGCCGCCATTGACGCGGAACGCTGGCTGGTCGAGAAGGGCCTCGCCGAGTAGGCTGCCAGGTCGAAAGCAGGTCGTCTTTTTCGGCATCAGTCCCTATTTCGCCTTACCATGGGTTGGCCTTTGCTTCTGGCCCATCCATGAACCTACTTGTCATTTCCCGACATGACGACCTTGTCGAGCGCCTCCGAATGGCCTTCGAGGGGGGGGGCCATGCCGTTATCCAGGCCGGGGACCCGCTGGAGGCCCTCGCCAAGGATGCCTGGGGGGATGTCCAGGTGCTGGTGGTGGATGCCATCGGGGACCCCATGGACGGCTTCCGGCTCACCCGCCTGCTGCGGGGCGAGGCCCGGGTGCTCTTCCAGAACCTGCCCATCTTTCTGGTCCTGGACCACCCCCCCAGCGACCAGGAGCGCCTGGCCCTGAAGGCCAGCGAAGGCGACGGGTTCATCCTCACCACCAGCAGCATCCAGCAGCTGCTGAACCGCCTGGGTCCCGTCATGGCCGGGGGCCTCAGCAAGGAGGGGTGCCAGCGGGTGCCCGTGCTGGGGTTGGGCCTCCAGACAGACCTCGCTCGGCGGGCCCGGGAGATCCTGCAGCATGTCGGCATGGAGCTGTATACCCCGCCTGCCCGCAACGCCTCTGAAGCCCAGCAGAGCCTGAAGTCCCCCGTGCTCCTGCTGGGACTCTCCGCCGGCGGCGTCCAGGGCGCCCTGGCCGCGCTGGCCCAGCTGCGGGACCAGAACCACCTGCTCTACACGATCCTGGTGGGCCAGGTGAAGACGGACGCGGACCAGCGGAAGCTGATCCTGGCGGGCATCTCCGACTGGGTGCCCCTGCCCCTCCCCGCCCCCCGGCTGATCCACGCCTGCAAGCGGGCCATCGAGTTCCTGCACGCGCGGCGGATCCAGGCCGAATACGAGTCCGCCCTCCACGACCTCCGCGCCCGGCGGAGCGTGCTCGAGGTTGAGGCCGCGACCCTGCGGAACGAGGTGCTCACGGATCCCCTCACGGAGCTGCTCAACCGCCGCGCCTTCGACCAGCACATCGAGCACGCCCTGCGGCAGTGGGAGCGCCACCGCCGCTCCTTCGTTCTGCTCATCGGGGACGTCGACCACTTCAAGCTCATCAACGACCGCTTCGGCCATCCGGTCGGCGATGAGGTGCTGCGGCAGCTGTCGGCCCGCCTCCGCACCGCCCTGCGCAAGTCCGATCTGGCCTTCCGCATCGGGGGCGAGGAGTTCGCCATCCTCCTGACCGAGACCAGCCTGAAAGCCGGGGCCGAGGTGGGCGAGAAGCTGCGCAGCCGCATCGATGAGGAGCCCATCGCGCTGCCCAGCGGCCAGACCATCTTCCCCACCATGAGCTTCGGCGTCGGCGGGCCCGGCGCCGCCACCATCTCAGAGCTGCTGTCCCAGGTGGACCGGGCGCTCTACCGGGCCAAGAGCCTGGGCCGCAACCGCGTGGTGGTCTTCGGCGGCCTGGAGCCCCCCGCGGCGCCCAGCGGTCAGTAGCGATAGGTGAAGAGGTCGCCCAGGCCGCGCAGGGTCAGGGTGAGGTCCACCCGATCCTCCCGGCCTCCAGAGAGCAGCGAGGTGTTCAGCGCCACGTGGGTGAACTTCAGCACGTAGGCCACGCAGGGCTCCACCCAGGCCAGGGCCACCTGGCTGGAGGCGAAGCCGTGGGTCCGGTAGTCGTAGTTGGCGCTGAACTCCAGCCGGCACCGGTCGTCGAAGAAGCGCTGGATGCCGCCGAACTGCAGCCCCTGCTGGCGCACCAGGAAGCTGTTGATGCCCGTGGAGAAGTAGGCGAGGTTGAAGCGGTTGCCCTGGCTGCCCTTCACGTCGACGCTGACCGCGTTGTCCGAGCCGCCCGTGCCCAGATCCGAAGAGCGGCGGAGGCTGATGCGCCAGCGGTTGTCCGGCTCCACGTCGAGGTCCGTGTTCACCGAGGACCAGCCCTGCTTGTAGCGCCCGTCGCTGAGGATGATGGGCGTCAGGTGGAAGCGGGTGGACACGGTCAGGCGGGCGAGATCAGCGAAGCTCACGCCGGGCCCGGAGCGGCCCAGGATGTGCTGCTTGAGGCCCAGCTCGAAGCTGCGCTCGCCAGAGGCGCTGTCGTTCACGCCGGGGTTCGAGTCCGCGCTGTCGAAACGCGGCACCACGCCCACCTGGCCATAGCGGCTGGTCTCAGTGAAGCCGAAGTAGGGTTCGGCCACGTGCTTCAGCTCGCCGTGATAGCCCAGGAGCGACACGTCCGGGAACGAGCGTCCCACCTGAGGGCCCGAGAGCCGCAGGTGGGTGGAGAGCAGGAACCGGTTCGCGGCGGCCCCGTCCACCTCGAAGGGGCTGGTGGCGGGATTCACGGAAGCGCCGTTCACCCCTCCCGCCGGGTCGAAGACGGGCGCGGCCAGCGTGCCGCTGTAGTGCGTGCCCCGCCCCATGAACTCGAAGTCCGCCCGGAAGGGACCCCACTGCCCCAGGCGACCATGCAGCCGGGCGTTGGCGTCCTGGCGGTCCCACGCATAGCCCTTGTCGTTGCCGGTGGCGCTGCCTTCGATGCGGTAGGCGAAGCGCCCCAGACGAAGGCCGCCGTCCAGGTAGAGGGGACCCATGACCGGCACGGGAAAGAACCGGAACTCCGCCTGGGGCAGCGTCTGCCGACGCAGCGAGGCCGGAAAGTCATTGCTGTAGAAGGGATCGCCCTGGTCCTTGGTGAAGAAGAAGCTGCGCTGCTCGGCGGCAGACAGGCTGAGGTTCCCGAAGCTGAAGCTGCGGCCCAGATAGAGGGCCGAGTCGAAGCTGGTGCTGCCCAGGTAGCCGAGTCCCTTCCCGAAGTCGGCGTCCACCAGGTTGTCTGAGGCCTGGTTCACGTCCGCCGTGAGCTGCCAGCCATCCTCCCGCTGCCAGACCTCCTTGAGGGTGTAGCGGTAGCGGGTGGTGTCCAGGCTGCGCTGGTGGATGGTCTGGCCGGAGAGGCTGCCTTCGTGGGTCAGGTCGGGCCGCCAGCGCAGATCCCCGCCCAGCAGAGTGCCCTCTTTGCTGAAATACTCCGGCGCCAGGGTCACATCCGCCGAGGGGCCGAGCACCTGGTAGTAGGTCAGGCCCACGGTGGTGCCGAAAGCGCTGGACATCCCCAGCGTGGGGGGCAGCAGGCCCGAGGCCCGGTTCGCCTGGGCGGGGTAGATGGCCCAGGGGACGTAGTAGATGGGCGCCGGGCCCAAGAAAATGAGCGCGTTCCGGAGGGTGGCGAAGCCGTCCAGATCGACCTTGAGGCTCGAGAGCTTGGCCTGCCAGCCCGGCTTTTCCTCGGGGCAGGGACTCAGCTCCACCGCATCGAAGGCCCAGGTCCGCAGGGTGGTGAAGGCCACATGGCCCGAGCGCAGGGTCCAGGTCGGGGGCAGGTCCATCTGCAGGGCCCAGGCTTCGCCCGAGCGGGTGGTCCAGCCCATCTCCAGCCGCTCACAGCGCAACCGGAGGTCCGGACCTTCCAGGCGGATGTGGCCCTGGGCGGCGAGGCGACCCTCCCGGATGTGATACTCGATGCGGTCCGCCAGCAGGAGCAGGCCCTCTGCCTGGATGGCGCCCTGCTCCAGCACCCAGACATCGGCGGCCTCGCGCACCCGCTCACCGCGCCAGTCGAAGGGGACGCGAGAGGTGCCCGGCCCGCCTTCAAGGCTGAAGGGGCGCAGGGGCAGCAGCTCCGCAGGAGTCCGCGCATCCAGGAGCTCCAGCACCGGCCGGCCCGGCAGGCTCTGGGCCCTCAGCAGCACCGATCCGGTGCACAGCAGCAACGCCACCCCGATCCGGCGCATGGCGCGGTCAGTGGTGGTGCGGCAGCAGCCGCGCGCTTAGGAGGAAGATGCCCACGCCGGACAGCAGGGCCGCGGTGCCACGGAGTCCCGAGACCTTCTGCACCTCGGGGAGCAGGTCCGAGCTGGCCACATAGAGGGCCAGGCCCGCGGTCAGGCCCAGGATCGGTCCCAGGGGCAGGTGCAGCATGGACTGGCCGGCAGCTCCCACCAGGGCCGCCAGGGCGAGGGTGCCCGCCGCCAGCAGCGCGGCCCGGTTGCCGAAGCCCCGCACCAGGAAGATGGAGGCGATGGTGCCGCCCTCGGGGATCCGGTGGAAGAGGATGCCCAGGACCACGAGAGGGCCCAGGTTGCTGTGGGTGGAGAGGGCCGCGGCGATGGCCACGCCGTCCATGAGGCTGTGCAGGGACAGGCCCACCAGGGCCAGCACGCCGCTGAGCGGGCTCCCGTCCTTGTGGGTCTCCTCCCCGTAGTGGAAGTGCAGCGTGATGCCGTGCTCCATGACGTGGACCAGGAGGTAGCCCCCGAGCACCCAGAGGGCATTGGCCTCGCCCCCGCTGGACTCCAGGGACTCGGGAATGATCCGCACCAGGGTCAGGGACAGCAGGTAGCCCGCCGCCACGCCGGAGAGCAGGCGCATGAACTGGGCCCGCCCTTGCAGGAAGCGCACCACCCCCCAGCCACCCAGGAGGGTGGCCAGGGAGGCGAGGGGCGCCAGCCAGTAGAGGGACACGGGCGGCTACTCGGCCTTGGGCTTCTTGACTCGGGTCGCCTTGGGCTTGGGAGCGTCCTCGACGGGCGCCTCCGCCTTGGGCTTCTTGGCGGCGGCCGGCTTGGCCTTGGGTGCGGCCTTCTTCTTCAGCGGCTTCTCCACCGCAGGCTCGGGTACCGGCACGGCCACGGGCTCGGGCGCAGCCACAGGGGCAGGCTCCGGGGTGACGGCCACCTTGGCCCGGGGGGTGCGCCGGGGCTTGCCGGGCGCAGGCTCGGCAGCGGGCGCGGGCGCGGCGCCGATCCGGGGCCGGGGACTGGGCGTCAGCAGGCTGGCGACCAGATCCGCCGAGAAGGTGGGCGGCTCGGGTTGGGAGTCGTCCTGTTGGTCATTCGCCTCGGCACCAGGGGTCTGGGTGGACCCTTCGGCCCGGTCGGCGCCGCCCTTGCGGCGACGGCGGCGGCGCTTGCGCTTGGCCCCTTCGCCTTTGGGCTCGTCCGCGGAGTCGGCAGATTCCTCGCCACCCTCCTCGGCCTCCTCGTCCTCGGGCTTGGCGCTCTCGAACAGGGCGCGGAGGCGCTCCCGCTCATCCAGGGCCGCCCGCTGCACGTCGCGGCGGTCGTATTTGAAGGCTTCCTTCTTGGCGTCCTTGGTGTTCTCGCCCAGGGCCTTCTCGAAGGAGATGGGGCTGTCCCCGCCCAGGACCACGGTCTCGTCCTCGGGGGAGCCCTTCTCGCGGGGCGGTTTGGGTGCGCTCACCTTCTCGACCGGGGCCTCCTCGGCGCGCTCGATCTCGGCGGCCATCTCGCCATAGCTCATGGACCAGTCGGCCTGGATCAGGATCCTGGCCTCGCTCTGCTCCTCCATGACGATCAGCTCGCGGCGCTTCTGGTTCAGCACCGCTGCGGCGATGGAAGGCGCCAGCTTGATGCGGATCTCGCCGATGCCGCCCTTGGCCAGGATGCCGTGGACGCGGCGCATGACGGACAGCACCAGGGCCTCCATGGTCTTGACCTTGCCGGTGCCGGTGCAGGTGGGGCAGGTCTCGTGGTTCACGTGCTGCAGGCTGGGGCGGATGCGCTGGCGGGTCATGACCAGCACGCCGAAGCGGTTGATCTTGCCAACTTCCATGCGGGCCTTGTCGGCCTTGAGGCACTCGACCAGGCGGTCCTGCACGGCGCGGATGTGGCTCTCGCGCTTCATGTCGATGAAGTCGATGGCGATGAGCCCCGCCAGATCGCGCAGGCGCAGCTGCCGGGCCACTTCTTCCGCAGCTTCCAGGTTGGTCTTGGAGGCCATGTCCTCGACGCCGTCGCCGGAGGTCTTGCCGCTGTTGACGTCGATGGCCACCAGGGCCTCGGTCTGGTCCAGCACCAGGGCGCCGCCGCTAGGCAGAGGCACCTTCCGGCCGTAGATGCGGTCGATCTGCTCTTCCAGCTGGTGGCGGGAGAACAGGGGCTTCTTGCCGGTGTAGTGCTTCAGCACGTCGAGATACTGGGGCATGGTGCGCTTGAAGAAGGACTGGGCGGCGTGGAAGGTGTCCAGGTCGTCGATCTGCACTTCCTCCACGTCGGAGCTGAAGGTGTCGCGCAGGGTGCGGGTGACGACGTCATCCTCCTGCCAGACGAGGCCCGGCCCCTGGCGGTGCTTGTAGCGGGCCAGGACTTCCTTGTAGGAGTCCAGGAGGTAGTCCAGGTCGCGCTGGAAGTCCTCCCTGGTGACGCCCAGACTCGCGGTGCGGACGATCACGCCGATGTCCTCGGGGATCTCCAGGGTGTCGATGAGCTGCTTGAAGTGGCGGCGCTCCTCGGTGCTCTCGATCTTGCGGCTGATGCCATTCACGGGATTGCCGGGGGTAATCACCAGGTAGCGGCCGGCCATGCTGACCTGGCCGGTCATCATCGCGCCCTTGGAGCCGAGCTCCTCGCGCACGGCCTGGACCAGGATCTCCTGGTCCCGGGACAGCACGTCCTGGATGCGGCCGCGGCGGCCATCGCCGCTCAGGTCCCGGGGCAGCTCGCCCATGGGCAGGAAGCCGTTCTTCTGGCCGCCGAAGTGCACGAAGGCGGCCTGAAGGCTGGTGTCAGCCCGGACGACCCGGGCCTTGTAGATGTTGCCCTTGATTTTTTCGTTGTGTAAAAATTCGACATCAAAGTCGAACAGCACACCGTCGATCAGGGTGGCTACGCGGATCTCTTCGGGATCCGTGGCGTTGATCATCATTGTTTTCTTGGGGCTCAAAGGGCCTCCTCTCGGGGCCCAGGGGCTTCGCTGCGGCTTACGCCCGGCAGGCTCAGCGGCCCTGGGGATTGATGGGGTTGGGATGGGTGAATCGGGAAACCGAAGGGGGCCCTGCCCTGACTTCGGCCACCCGGGGGAGGAAAATCGGGATGGTCGCGACCCCCGTACCTGGGCTGCGCCTCGAACGGCACGCGGGATCTTTAAACATTAAACCCACTTATTTTCCCGAGGGCAAGCGGGATCGGCCGGGGGTGAAGTTACACCGATGTAACGCGCCTGAGTACCCCCCTTTACCTAGCCTGCTCAGGCTGGGACCTACACAGGAGGAATCCATGAGGATCCGAACTCTGGCCCAGACCATCGTCGCGGGGCTGCTGCTCTCAGTCATCGCCCAGGCCCAGACCGTGAAGGTGGACAGCAAGCTGAGCACCTACAAGAAGGTCTCCGGCGTCAGCGGGAACCTCAACTCCATCGGCTCCGACACCCTGAACAACCTGATGGCCTACTGGGTGGAAGGGTTCGGCAAGAAATACCCCAACGTGAAGATCCAGGTCGAAGGCAAGGGCTCTACCACCGCCCCCCCGGCGCTCATCGAAGGCACCAGCCAACTGGGCCCCATGAGCCGGGAGATGAAGGCCGAGGAGATGGACAAGTTCGAGAAGAAATACGGCTACAAGCCCACCAAGGTGGCTGTGGCCATCGACACCCTGGCGGTCTTCGTCCACAAGAACAACCCCATCAAGGCTTTGAGCCTGCAACAGGTGGACGCCATGTTCTCCAAGACCCGGAAGGGTGGCGCCGCCAAGGACCTCACGACCTGGGGTGAGCTGGGCCTGACCGGCGAGGCCGCCAACCGCACCCTGAGCCTCTACGGCCGCAACAGCGCCAGCGGCACCTACGGCTACTTCAAGGAGCACGCCCTTTTCAAGGGGGACTACAAGGACACCGTCAAGGAACAGCCCGGCTCCTCCTCTGTGGTCCAGAGCGTGGGTTCCGACCGCTTCGCCATCGGCTACAGCGGCATCGGCTACGCCACCTCCGGCGTCCGGGCCGTGCCCCTGTCCGACGAGAAGAAGAACGGCGGCGCCGCCTTCCCGGCCACCTACGAGAACGCCCTGAGCGGCAAGTATCCCCTCTCCCGTTTCCTCTACGTCTACCTCAACAAGGATCCCAAGAAGCCCATCGATCCTCTGACCCGCGAGTTCCTCAAGTTCGTCCTGAGCAAGGAAGGCCAGGAGATCGTGGTCAAGGACGGCTTCCTGCCCCTGACCGCGAAGATGGAAGGCGAAGAGACCTCCAAGCTGAAGTAGTCGCCAACCTCAGGCGGAGGGCTCGGGATCCCCGTCCCCTCCGCCTGATTCTCTGATTGAGCTTCCATGGCCAGCAATCCAGGTATCCAGGCCCGCGCGAAACGCGTGGATCGCTTCATGACCTTCGCCATCTCCGGCGGGGGTCTCCTGATTATCGGGGCCGTGCTGGCCATGCTGCTCTTCATCCTGAAAGAGGCTGCGCCCCTCTTCCTGCCGCCCCGAGTCAGCCAGGCCGGCACCGTCCAGAGCGCCCCTGCCAGCGGTGTCTGGCTGGACGAGTCCGGGAAGGCCGCGGTCACGCTCTCCCGCGAGACGGGCCTGAAGGCGATTCGGCTGCCGGAAGGCACCGCCCTGCCCGCGCCCGGCGGCGGACCCGCCCTGCCCTGGCGGGAAGTCACCCCCCCGAACACCCGGGGCGAGTCCCTGGTGACCGGTGCGGACGGCCGCCTGTTCCTGGCCCGACTCACCTGGACGAAGCCTGCGGGAGAGAACGATCCCTCGCACTGGGAGCTGAACCCCCAGTGGCAGGGCGGCTTCCTGTCGAGCCCCGCCCCCACTCGGATCCTGGCCTTCCGGCTGAAGGAGGGCGGCGGCCTGGGCGCGGCCCCCCAGCTGCTGATCGCCGCCCAGCTCGGTTCCGGCCTAGGCTGGCTGGAAGCGGATCTGGCAGGCGAAGCGCCTGCCACCTGGAAGACCATTCCCCTCGAGGCGGGCCTGGAAGCCACCGCCGCGGTATGGAGCGCCGATGGCGCCTCCCTGGCGGTGGGCACCCGAGAGGGTCGGCTGCTGATCCTGGAGCCGGATTCCGGCACGGTCATCGCTTCGGCGGTCTTCGGTGAGCCCATCACGGCCCTGGGCTACGCCCTGGGCCAGTCCAGCATCCTGGTGGGCGGCAGCCGGGGCGGCCTCGTGGCCTACCAGCGGGCCCGCCTGGGCGAAGAATTCCAGCTCCAGCCCTTCCACCAGTTCCCCCGCCTGTCGGGCCCGGTCCTGGGGTTCCAGGCCAGCCTGCGAGACAAGCGCTTCCTGGCCTGGACGCCGACCGAGGCCGTGGTCGATCACCTGACCACGGAACGCCGCCTGATGTCGGTATCCGTCAGCGGGACCGGCCTCGCGGCCATGGCCCCCCGGGGCGACCTGATCCTGCACTCCCGGTCTGACAGCGGTGCCCTGCAGCTCTGGACCCTGGACGCCCCCCACCCCGAAGTCAGCATGGGCGTCCTCTGGGGCAAGACGCACTTTGAAGGCTACGGGAAGCCTGAATACGTATGGCAGAGCACGGGCGGCACTGATGACTTCGAGCCCAAGTTCAGCCTGGTGCCGCTGGTCTTCGGGACCCTCAAGGGCACGCTCTATGCGATGCTCTTCGCCTTTCCCATGGCCGTCCTCGGGGCGCTCTACACCTCCCAGTTCGCGGCCCCCCGCTTCCGGAACGTCATCAAGCCCGCCGTCGAGATCATGGCCGCCCTGCCCTCGGTGGTGCTGGGGTTCCTGGCGGGCCTCGTGATGGCGCCGCTCCTGGAGCGCAGCGCCGTGGAGGTGCTGGTCTATCCATTCTGCGTACTGCTGGCGGTCCTGCTCGCCGCCCCCTTCTGGACCCGTCTCTCCCAGCCCTTCCGGAACCGCTTCGGGACCGGCCAGGAGGCCCTCTGGATCGCCCCGGTGCTACTCCTGGCCGTCGGCCTCGCGGTCCTGGTCGGCCCCTGGGTGGAGCACGGCCTCATGGGTGGCAGCTACCGGACCTGGCTGCAGTCGGCGCTGGGGGTCACCTACGACCAGCGCAACAGCCTCGTGGTGGGTTTCGCCATGGGCTTCGCGGTCATCCCCATCATCTTCACCATCAGCGAGGATGCGCTCTCGAGCGTGCCGCGCTCCCTCACCTCGGCCAGCCTCGCCTGCGGCGCCAGCCCCTGGCAGACCGCCTGGCGGGTGGTGCTGCCCACGGCCAGCCCCGGCATCTTCTCGGCGACCATGGTGGGCCTGGGCCGGGCCATCGGCGAGACCATGATCGTGCTCATGGCCACGGGGAACACACCGGTCATGGACTGGGGTCCCTTCAACGGCATGCGCACCCTCAGCGCCAACATCGCCGTGGAGATCCCCGAGGCGCCCCTGCACGGCACCCTCTACCGGGTGCTGTTCCTGGCGGCCTTCCTCCTGTTCCTGTTCACCTTCGTCCTCAACACCGTCGCCGAGCTGGTCCGCCAGCACCTGCGCCGCCGCTATGAGTCCATCTGATGACGCGCCTGGCTGAACACCTCCGTCGCGGCAGCGGCTTCGTGTGGTTTTCGGGAGCCACCCTGGCCTTCTCCCTGGCCATGATCATCAGCCTGGTGGGCTACATCGCCGCCCGCGGCCTGGGCTTCTTCTGGCCTGGCCCCCTGCTGCAGGTGCAGACCACCGAGGGCGTGGTGCTGGGCGAGATCACGGACCGCGAGCCCGCCCGCGGGGAAGAGTCCGCGAAAGTCCAGTTCCGGGTGGGGAACCGCGATATCTACGGGCAGGACTTCCGCTGGGTCCCCGCCACCGGCATGAGCACCCCGACCCAGCCCCGGGAGGCGGTGCTGCTGGAGCGCTCGGAGTACGGCCCATTCCTGGGCCGGATCGCCTCCATCAGCCACCTGGGCGCGGTGGTCGCCGAGGGGGACCGGGCCCTGGCCGAGGCCCAGGCCCGCCTGCCCGAGAGCCGGCGCCTCCTCGACCAGCTCCACAGCATCGAGGTCGGCAAGGTGGGCGAGCTCAACCGCCGCATCGAGAAGCTCCGGGTGACCCGCAAGGGCCTCGAACTGCGCGGCGACGTGGGCCGCCTGGCCACGCTCGACGCGGAGGTCGCGGGGCTCCAGAGCACCTACGATGCCCTACAGACCTCCCTGGATCAGACCCGGGCTGACACCAAGGCCTGGGTACTTGGCCTGGAGACCGTTGACGGCCAGAAGAAGGAGTGGCCCCTGGCCTCGGTGGTCCGCATCGTGCCCGCCAACACCCTCAGCACCCCCGGACGGCTGGGGGTCTACCTGGCCCGGCTCTGGGAGTTCGTCGCGGGCGATCCGCGGGAATCCAACACCGAGGGCGGCATCTTCCCGGCCATCTTCGGCACCGTGATGATGGTCCTGGTCATGTCGGTCATGGTGGTGCCCCTGGGCGTCGTCACGGCCCTCTACCTGCGGGAATATGCCCGCCAGGGCTGGCTGGTCCGGGCCGTGCGGGTGGCCGTGAACAACCTGGCGGGCGTGCCCTCCATCGTCTTCGGCGTGTTCGGCCTGGGCTTCTTCGTCTACACCCTTGGCGGCAGCATCGACCGGATGTTCTTCGCGGAGAGCCTGCCGACACCCACCTACGGCACCGGCGGGATCCTCTGGGCCTCCCTTACGCTGGCCCTGCTCACGGTCCCGGTGGTGGTCGTGGCCACGGAGGAAGCGCTCGGGTCGGTGGCCCGCTCCCAGCGGGAGGCCAGCCTGGCCATGGGGGCCACCAAGTGGCAGACCCTGTGGAACGTGGTCCTGCCCGCCGCCACACCGGGCATCCTCACGGGCTTGATCCTGGCCATTGCCCGCGGCGCCGGCGAGGTGGCTCCCCTCATGCTCACGGGCGTGGTGAAGCTGGCCCCCTCCATGCCCCTGGATGGCACCTTCCCCTTCTTCCACCTGGACCGCAAGTTCATGCACCTCGGCTTCCACATCTACGACGTCGGCTTCCAGAGTCCCAACTCCGAGGCGGCCAAGCCCATGGTCTTCATGGCCAGCCTACTGCTGCTGGCCGTGGTCGTGATCCTCAACATCTTCGCGCTGAACCTCCGCAGGAAGCTGCGGGCCCGCCTGGGAGGGAGTACTTTCTAATGCCATCCACTGGAGTTATCGACATGGAAATCGAAGATCCGCGCCCTGTGGCCGAGCCGGTGCAGGCGCCCTCGCCTTACGTCCCGCTCAGCGTCCGGCCAGGGCCTCCCGGCAAGGCCGACCTGCCGCTCACGGATCCGTCCGTGCTCTCGGCGCCGACCATGCTCGAGGTGGCAGGGCTCAACCTGTTCTACGGCCAGAAGCAGGCCCTGGTGGACATCAACCTCAAGGTGGCCAAGAACTCGGTCATGGCCTTCATCGGCCCCTCGGGCTGCGGCAAGAGCACCCTGCTGCGCTGCCTGAACCGCATGAACGACCTCATCGACGACGTGCGGGTGGAGGGCAAGGTGCTCCTCGGCGGGACCGATCTCTACGCCCCCGGCACCGATGTCATCGCCCTCCGGAAGCGGGCGGGCATGGTCTTCCAGAAGTCGAACCCCTTCCCCAAGTCCATCTTCGAGAACGTGGCCTATGGCCTGCGCATCCAGGGCGAGAAGGACCCCCACGTGCTGGGCGATGCCGTGGAGCGGAGCCTCAAGGGCGCGGGCCTGTGGGACGAGGTGAAGGACCGCCTCAAGGACTCGGCCCAGGGCCTGTCCGGCGGCCAGCAGCAGCGCCTGTGCATCGCCCGGGCGCTGGCGGTGCGGCCCGAGGTCATCCTCATGGACGAGCCCTGCTCGGCCCTGGATCCCATCGCCACGGCCCGGATCGAGGAGCTGATCCTGGAGCTCAAGCAGGAGTTCACCATCGTCATCGTCACCCACAACATGCAGCAGGCGGCCCGGGTGAGCGACCACACGGCCTTCTTCTGGATGGGTAAGCTCATCGAGACCGGCTTCACCGAAAAGCTCTTCACCACGCCAGAGCAGCGGATGACCGAGGACTACCTCACGGGAAGGTTTGGCTGATGCGACATTTCGACCAGGAACTGAAAGAGCTGCGGGACGGCATCCTCACCATGGCCGGCCTCGCCGAGGAGATGATCGACCTGACCAACCAGGCCATGGCCGAGCGGTCTGCGGCCAAGGTCGAGCAGGTCCAGGCCATGGACCGCACCATGGACGAGTGGGAGCTGCGCCTGGACCGCCTGTGCGTGGACCTGCTGGCCCTCCGCTCCCCGGCGGCCCGGGACCTCCGCCTCATCGCCTCCAGCCTCAAGATCGTGCCGGAGCTGGAGCGCATCGGCGACCACTGCTGCAACATCGCCCGCCGGGCCACCTATGTCCACCCGCCGATCCTGCCGGCCGGCCTGCTGGAGCGCCTCTCCCAGGAGACCCGCGCCATGGTCCGCTGGGCGGTGGATTCCTTCATCGGCAGTGACGCGGGCCTGGCCCGCTCCGTCATCCAGGCCGACGACTCGGTGGACGAGCTGTACGGCACCATCTACCGGAAGCTCCTGCAGCTGATGCTGGCGGACCCGCTCTGCATCGAGCGGGCCAGCCACCTGATCCTGGTCATCAAGAACTGGGAGCGCATCGCCGACGAGGCCACCAACATCGCCGAGGAGGTGCTCTTCATCCTGGAGGGGCGCAACGCCAAGCACACCTACCTCCAGGGCCCCAGCGCTCCGGTAGACTCGGAGTAGAAGGAACCCATGCCGCGCATCCTCCTGCTGGAAGACGACACCGAGATCCGCCTCGGGCTGGAGCAGCACCTCCGGCGGGAGGGCTTCAGTCCCCTGCCCGTGGGCACCGGGCGGGACGCCCTGCTGGCCCTGAACGCCTCCGGTCCCAAGCTGGACGCGGCCCTGCTCGACCTCAGCCTGCCGGACATGGACGGCCTCGACGTCCTGCGCGCCATCCGGAGCCATCCGACCTACAAGGCCCTCCCCGTGCTGCTGGTGACCGCCCGCAGCGAGGAGATCGACCGCATCCTGGGCCTGGAGCTGGGCGCCGACGACTACATCTCCAAGCCGTTCTCCGCCCGGGAGCTGGCGGCCCGGCTGCGGGCCACCCTGCGGCGCAGCTCTCCCTCTGATGCCGGGGAGAAGGCCCCCACGCTCAGCTATGGCCCCATCACCGTGGACCTGGACATGCACGCGGCTCGGGTGGATGGCGCCCTGGTGGAGCTCACGCGGCGCGAGTTCGAGCTCCTGGCCTACTTCCTCGCCAACCCCAAGCGGGTGCTGACCCGGGAGAAGCTCCTGCAACAAGTCTGGGGTCTGGAATACCTCGGCGAGAGCCGCACGATCGACGCCCACGTGCGGCGAGTCCGCGCCAAGCTGGGCGAGGCCGCCGCCGCCCACATCGAGACCGTCGTCGGCGTCGGCTACCGTTTGGGCGGGCCGGCAGACTGATTGAGGAGTTACCCCTCTACCGGTCCTTCCTTCCACTCGCAACCGGCGTTGCCGATTGCGAGAAGGCAACCTACACGGGTGGAACCCCGCCGCCCAGGGGCAGCCTGACCCGGAAGGTGGCGCCTTCGCCGGGGCGGCTCTCCACGGTGACTTCGCCGCCCATGAGCCGGCAGAGGTGCTTCACGATGGCCAGCCCCAGGCCCGTGCCAGGCTTGGCCTTGGCGGCCTGGGCCCGGTAGAAGCGCTCGAAGATCCGGCCCTGTTCTGCCTCGGGAATCCCCGGGCCCTGATCCCGAACCTCCCAGGTCTGGCCCTGCTCCGTCAGGGTCGCAGTGACCATGACCTGACCTCTGGGCGGGGTGAACTTCACCGCGTTGGAAACCAAGTTCTCGAGGACCTGATTCAGGCGGAGGGGATCTGCCAGGATCCGGATACCAGTCGGAGCCGTCAGGCTTCCAGACAGCTCCACCCCTGTCCCGCCATGCTGCAGCCGCAGCTCCTGCAGGGTCATCTCGAAGAACGCGGCGGGATCGAGACTCACGGGCGCCAGATGCAGGGCGCCGCTCTCGATGCGGCTGAGCTCCGAGAGGTCGCCGAGCAGCAGCGCCAGCCGGTCCACGGAGCGCAAGATGGACTCGGCATTGCCCCGAGCCACCTCGGGCAGGTCCTCCTCCTGAAGGTTCTCGGCGGCGATGCGGATGGCGGTCACGGGCGTCTTGAGCTCGTGGCTCACGTTGGAGATGAACTTCTGCCGGGTGGTCTCCAGGGCCTCCTGGCTGGTGATGTCGTCCAGCGTGAGCAGCACCCCGCTCACGGCGCCCATGGGCGCGAAGGGGATGGCCCGCACCCGGAGGCTCCGGGCAGCCCGCGTGAGCCGCCACTCGGCGCCCGTCCCCAGATAGGCGCGCTTCACCGCCGCGCGGCCATCGGCATCCTGGAACACGTCGGCCACGGGCATGCCCTTGGCCAGGGGGGCGCTCAGGCCCAGGTGCCGCTGGGCCGCGGGGTTGAACTGCTCCAGGGCGCCCTCCCGGCCAAAGAGCAGGACGCCCTCCTCCAACCGCGCCATGATGCCCGGGAGCAGCCGATCTTCCCAGGCCGCCCGCTCCCGGAGGTCAAGGTTCTCCTGCTCCAGCTCCGTCCAGGCCTGGGGCAACTCCTCGATGCTTCGGGGTCGGCTCCCGCCCAGGAGCTGGCCCAGGGGTGCCGCCAGGAAGCCCACCTGCCACCGGGCCATGAGGAAGAGGACGCCGATCACGGTGGCCAGCAGGCCCAGGGTCCACCAAGAGAAGGCACCCTTATGGAAACTCATGCCCAGGCCCACGCCCAGAAAGAGCATGGACGCCAGACAGATCAGCGCCCGGCCCAGAAACACGGGAATTCCCGAGCCATCCCCCCGCTGCAGATGCTGCTGCTCCATGCTTTAGACCTTACACCTTCCACGCTCGCCCGCCCAGCACCCCCGGGAGAATTTACGCTCCAGTTACCTCCCCGGACCCGGTACAGTTGAAGGCTGATTCGGAGTTCCCATGTCCCTGAACGCCCTGATGCGCTGGCTCAAGCCCCGCGAGATGATCTTCTTCGATCTGCTGGAGGAGGCCACGGCCAACGTCTATCAGGCTGCCCAGCTGTTCGACCGGGAGATCCGCAGCAACGATCCAACCCGCTTCGCGGAGCTGCGCCGCCAGATGAAGGACCTGGAGCACAACGGGGACAACCTCACCCAGCAGATCATCGAGCGCCTGAATCACACCTTCGTCACCCCCCTCGAGCGGGAGGACATTCTCCACCTGGCCTTCGCCATCGATGACGTGGTGGACCGCATCCACTCGGTCTGCGAGCGCCTGATCCTCTACCGCATCGGCCACGTGATGCCCGCCATCACCGAGATGAGCTCCATCATCGTCGAGGGCTCCGGGGAGATCCTGCACCTCACCAAGTCACTGCGGAACATGTCGAACCAGAAGGAGATCGTGGACCGCATCCGCCGCGTCCACGCCCTGGAGAACAAGGCCGACTCCATCTACCACGCGGCCCTGGCCCAGATCTTCGAGGATCCGAAGGACGCCATCGAGCTGCTCAAGTGGAAGGAGCTGCTGGAGGAGGTCGAGCACGCCACCGACAAGATCGAGCTCGTGGCCAAGGTGATCGGCTCCACCGTGATGAAGAACGCCTAGGACTGGAGCGCCCATGTTCTCAGGCTACATCCCGGCCCTGGTGCTGATCGTCCTGCTTGCGCTCGCCTTCGACTACATCAACGGCTTCCACGACACGGCCAACGCCATCGCCACGGTGGTCTCCACCGGCGTGCTCAGTGCGCGCAACGCCATCATGATGGCTGCGGTGCTGAACTTCGGCGGGGCGCTCCTGGGCACCCAGGTGGCCACCACCATCGCCAAGGGCATCGCGGACAGCCAGTTCGTGGTCCCGGCGGTCATCGTCGCGGCCCTCCTCTCGGCCATCACCTGGAACCTCATCACCTGGTACTTCGGCATCCCCTCCAGCTCCAGCCATGCCCTGGTCGGCGGTCTGGCCGGGGCTGTGGTGGCCCAGGCCGGACGGGGCGCGCTGCACACCACCAAGCTCAAGGAAGTGGGCACCTTCCTCATCGTCAGCCCGGTGGTGGGCTTCCTCATCGCCATGGTGCTCATCCTCATCATCCTCTGGATCGTGCGGCGCCAGGCCGGCCACAAGGTCAACGTCGCCTTCCGCAAGCTGCAGTTGATCTCGGCCGGCGCCATGGCCTTCACCCACGGCACCAACGACGCCCAGAAGGCCATGGGCATCATCGCCCTGGCCCTCATCACCTACGGGAAGCTCGAGGCCCACGGCGCCAAGGTCGATGTGCCCGTCTGGGTGAAGCTGGCCTGCGCCTGCGCCATGGGCCTCGGCACCATGTCCGGCGGCTGGAAGATCATCCGGACCATGGGCACCAAGATCGTGAAGCTCCGGCCCATCCACGGCTTCGCCGCCGAGACGGCCGCCGCCATCGTCCTCTTCGCCACGGCCCACTTCGGCATCCCGGTCAGCACCACCCATGTGATCTCCGGCGCCATCATGGGCGTGGGCGCGAGCATGAACGTCTCCGCCGTGCGCTGGGGCGTGGCCGGCAACATCCTGGTGGCCTGGGTCCTGACCATCCCCGTCAGCGCCCTGCTGGCCGCGGGCTTCCTGAAGCTGGTCACGCCCTTCTTCTGAGGCCCGTTCCTGGGACGTGACGGAGCCGCCTCGAGCTCCTACGCAGGGCCGCGATGATCAGTGTCCGCGCGCCGCAGAGGCCTGTCACGGCTGCGTCTCAGCTTGTTTGCGCAGAGTTGGCGCCCACGCCACGCCACCGTCATCCGCACCCCCGACCCTGATCGTGAGACTCAGGGAGGAACGCCATGACGATCGAAACCCTCACCCCCCATCCCGAGGGCGCCCGCTACACCGTCCGGTCGCTGACCAGCGCGGACTTCAACCACCTCCGCCGACTGGAAGCGGAGATCTGGTCCGGTGACAGCACCGGCGAGCTCTGCCCCCACTACCTCCGGCTCTGCACCGAGCTCTACCGGGACTGGTGCTTCCTAGCCCTCGACGGGGACCGCCCCGTGGGCTACGTGCTCAACTTCGTGCAGGGCAAGACGGTCTACTGCGCGACCCTGGCCGTGCACCCTGAGTATCAGAAGGGCCGGGTCAACTACCTGCTCATCCGCGCCATGGTCTCCAAGCTGCTCAACGAGGACGTCGAGGAGTGCCGCTTCCTGGTGGAGCCCGGCAACAACGATGCCCGCAGCGTCCACAACGCCCTGGGCGCCCGGGTGATCGAGGAGGTCCAGGACTTCTACGCCCCCGGCGACACCCGGCTCTGGTCCGCCATCACCAAGGCCGACCTGGAGCGGGTGCGGGCCCGCTACACCCGCCTCAAGCTGGTCTCCTGATGTCCTGGGCTGGGGTCCTCTGGCCCACCGCCGCCCTGCTGCCGCGCCTGGCGGCGGGAGCCGAGACCCAGCCCGACCTGCACCGCTGGGCCCAGCGGCTGCTGCCTGCCCTGGGCGTGGACCTCACCATCGAGGGGCGCCTGCGGACTGACGTCCCCCTCTGGGTGGCCAACCACCTCAGCTGGGTGGACCCGGTGGTGTTCATGAGCCTGCGGCCCATGGGCACCATCGCCAAGCACGAGGTCACCAGCTACCCCATCCTGGGCCGATGGGCCCGGAAGTCGGGCATCCAGTTCGTGGACCGCACGGAGGCCACCAGCCGGGCTGCGGCCCTGGTGGCCTTCTGCACCGCCCTCCGGGCCGGCCGGGACATGCTGCTGTTCCCCGAAGGCACCACCACCCGGGGCGGGCGCCTGGCACCGCTCTACGCCGGGGGGCTCCACGCGGCCTACGAGCTGGGCCTCCCGGCCCAGCCCATGCGCATCGACAGCCCTGCGCCGCACTATCCCTGGACTGGGGACGAGACCCTGCTGCCGCACCTGCGCACCCTGCTCGCCACCCGCACCCCCGTGGTCATCACGCCCGGGGAGCCCCTGTTTCCCAGTGACTACCCCGATCCGCTGGCCTGGCTCTCCGCCTTCCAGGCCGCCCTCGCCCCCCGGAGCCTCGATGTCTGCTGACGTGCTCATGCAGGGCCTTTGCACGGGCCTGACGCCCTTCCTGGGCCTGCCCCACTCCGTGGAACCGCGCGCCGCCACCGGCGTGGTCCTGGGCGTCCCCTGTGATGCGGGAGTCATCAACCGGCCCGGCGCCCGCCTGGGTCCCTGGGCCTTGCGCGCCGCCTCCATGGGCATGGGCACCCACCCCATGCCCGAGCGCCTGCGGGAAGGACGCGCGGAAGGCACCCCCGCCGCCGCCCGGGGCTGGGTGGATGGCGGCAACATCCCCACCCTGCCCTTCTCCCTGGCCGCAGCTCTGGAGACCGTCCAGGCCACCGTCGGCGCCTGGGCGCGGCAGGACTGCCGGACCCTGCTGCTGGGCGGGGATCACTCCCTCACGCTGGGCGCCCTGCGCGCCCTGGCCCTCCAGCATGGTCCGCTGGGCCTGCTGCACATCGACGCCCATCCGGACGCCGCCGACGGCGCCGCCTGGGGCACCGACATCCACCATGGAACTTGGCTGCGGCAGGCCATCCTCGAAGGCCTCGTCGACCCCCAGCGGGTGCTGCAGGCGGGCCTCCGGGCGCCGCGCTTCGATGACGAGGAACTGCACTTCCTTCGGGCCGCCGGGGTGCGCCTGTGGTCCCCTGCGGACCTGCGCGACGCCTCGCTGGCCTCCTGGCTGCAGGCGGACCTGGCCCTGGTGGGACAGGGCCCCGCCTATCTCAGCCTGGACCTGGATGCCCTGGACCCGGTCCTGACCCCCGCCGTGGCCGAGCCCGTGCCTGGCGGGCTGAGCCTGCCCGAGACCCTCCGCCTCATCCACGCCGCGCGGCAGTGGGCCCGGCCCTGGGTGGGCGCAGACCTCATGGAGCTGGCCCCCACTCTGGAGGGCGCCGAAGCCACCGCCCGCGTCGCCGTCCACCTCGCCCTCCACCTGCTCGCCTGAGGAACCCATGTCTCCACTCGACGCCTTCCTCGATTACATCGGCTCCCTGAGCTGGGATGACCTCGTCGCCGGCTACGACTTCGGCCTGCTCAGCTCCCTGGAGATCCAGTCCCAGGCTGCCGGCGCGGGCCTCGCCGTCCAGCGGCTGCGGGCCCTGGAGGGCTCAGCCCTCCTGACCTTCGAGGCCCACCTCTGGGCCGCCTGCGCCGAGGCCCAGGGCGTCACGCCGCGCCCAGGCAGCCTGCGCTGGGCCCAGGCCCAGGACCGCTGGCGGGAGGCCCTCCTGCGCGAGGCCCTGGCCACGGACTGCACCGCCAGCCAGCTGGCCCAGGCGGTGGAGCGGCTCTATGAGCAGGTGGGCTGCCCCGAGGACATGCTGGCCATGCTGCGCCCCTCGCAGACTTGGTCCGGCACCCCAGCCACCGTAGACCCCCGGGCCGTGAAGGCCTTCCTGGACCGCGCCCTGTCCCAGCGGAGGCGGCACTTCGGGGCCGCTTCCTGAGGGCCAGGGGTGCTAACCTCGACTCCCTGCAAAGGAGTCCCCATGCGCCCCTTCCTGCTCCCTCTTCTGTTGGCCACGGCCCTCACCGCCCAGGAAAAACCGGCCCCGGTGCGCCTGAGCCCCCTGCGCCCCAGCCCCGCCTGCACGGTCTCCCAGGACATCGGCATCAGCAAGGTGGAGCTCGCTTTCTCGCGCCCCTTCGTCAAGGGCCGCAAGATCTGGGGTGAACTGGTCCCCTACGGCCAGGTCTGGCGGGTGGGCGCCAACAGCGCAACGACCCTGACCCTCAGCCACGCGGCCAAGGTGGCTGGCAAGGATGTCCCGGCGGGCACCTACGGCTTTTTCGCCATCCCCGGCCCCAAGACCTGGACGCTGATCCTGAACCAGAAGGCGAAGCAGTGGGGCGCCTACGAATACAAGCCCGAGGAGGACCAGCTGCGCTGGGAGGTCACCCCCCAGACCGGCGCCTTCCTGGAGTGCCTGGACTACCGCATCGTGCCCCGGGACGCCGGTTCCGCCACGGTGGAGCTGGCCTGGGAGAGCCTGCGTATCAGCTTCGCCCTGACCTTCGACACCAAGGCCCTCTACTGGGCCCACCTGGAGGCCACGCTGAAGAAGGCCCCGGAGACCGACTGGGTGCCCTGGTACCAGGCCGCCAAGTACTGCCAGGAGCAGGGCCTCGAGCCCCAGCTGGCCCTGGCCTGGATCGAGAAGAGCCTGAAGGCCGGAGACACCTATTCAAACCACGAAGCCGCCGCCCGGATCTACAAGGACGCCAAGCGCCTGCCCGAAGCCCTGGTCCACCTTCAGAAGGCGATCGACCTATCCAAGGACAAAGCGCCCAAGGAATACACCGAAAACCTCGAGAAGGAGATCGCCGCCTGGAAGAAGGGCTGAGCCCGGCTTTCAGCAGGTCTCAGCGATCGACCCAGCGCCGTCCCCCATCCAGGGTGAGGATCTCCCCGGTCAGGAAGGGGCTGTCTGCGGCGTAGCGCACGGCGCGGCAGAGGTCGGCGGGCTCCCCGATCCGCTTGAGCAGGGTCCGGCTGGCGAGGAAGGCAGGGTCCGATCCCTCGGCGGGCAGCAGGGTGCCCAGGGCGTGACCCACCACCCGCACCCGGGGGGCCAGCAGCTGGGCCAGGCCCGGCACCAGCGCAGCCAGTCCGGCCTTGGCGGCGCTGTAGGGCAGGCGCTTCAGCCAGGGGTGGTGGAGGGACGTGTCCAGCAGCAGCTGCAGGCAGGCGCCCTCCGCGAGGTGAGGTGCCAGGGCCTGGGCGCACAGAAACGGGAAGCTGAGGTTCAGGCGCCAGGTGGCCTCCAGGGCCTCGGGGGTCCACGTGCCCAGGGGACTCTCGGGAAAGGTTCCGGCCAGTAAAACCACACCGGAAATAACCCAGCCCTGGGCCTGGAGAGTATCCAGATCTGCCATCATTCGGGAAACCAGATCGGGGCTCTCGGCATCCCACTGCAGGGTCCGGATCTGGGCTGTTTTAGCCAGGTCTTCCACCCAGCTCTCCCCCTCCCAGGACTCTGAACTCGTCAGCACCAGGTCGTGATCCTGAGCCAGATCCTCCGCGAGCGCCCGGCCCAGCCGCCGCCTTCCACCCACCAGCACCCAGCAGGACCTGCCGTTCCGTTCGCTCTGCACCATCTGGGCATTTTTCCACAAAGGCGTCATGAACCCCTACTTGAAACGCATCCGCTGGCGCCTGCTCTGGATCAGCTTCGCCTGCCTGACGCTGGCGCTGGGGTCCTATGCGCTGAACCAGTGGGTCTTCGCCCAGTCCGACGACCAGTGCTCCTGGGTGGTGGAGAAGGGCCGGGTGGTCATCCGGGAGATCCTGCCGGACGGCGTCGCGGAAGAGGCGGGACTGCTGGAGGGCGACGAGCTGGTGAAGATCCAGGGGCGCGCCTACGAGCCCACGGTGGAAGGCACCCTGAAGGCGCAGCGCTACATCAATGCCAAGCCTGAAGGCACCATCCTGATCTACACCGTCAAGCGCCAGGGCCGCCAGATCCTCATACCCATCCGCCTGGTCAAGCCCCTGGACCTGGTGCAGCTGGCCCTGCTGGCCAACGGCATCCTCGCCTGGGCCATCAGCCTGCTGGTGGTCCTCTCGGCGCCGGAGCGGAAGTCCTCGCGGCACTTCTTCTACCTGGCCGCCACCGCCCTGCTGCTCTCCGGTGCGAACGTCGCTGGCAACGCACCCGTGGCCATGAGCGTCGTCATCATCCTCATGGGCGCCGTCGCCGCGGCGCTGCTGCCCCCACTCTGGGTGCACTTCTTCCTGCGCTTCCCGCACCCCTTCGAGTGGCGGAAGCACCGGGGCTTCCTGCGGGCACTCTACGGCACCTTCGTGGTGCTGGCCCTGGTCCAGGCCCTGGCCCGCCTCTGGATCGTGGCTGGGAACGGGCTCCTGCTGAGCCCCGGCGGCGGAGCGCCGGATGGCCTGCTCCGCACGTTCCTCATGGGTTTCGGCGTCCTTACGATCGGGCTCTACTTCGCCGCGGCACTCACGGGGCTCGGGTTCTTCGTGGTGGGCGTCATCCGCGCCCCGGATCACCACCGCAAGGCCCTGCTGCCCTCCCTGATCGTCGCCGCGGTCCTCTGCCTGGACCTGCTGGCCTGGGCCCTGCTCCAGGCCCGGTTCGGGAGCAGCCTCCTGTTCCGTCGGCAGGTCTTCATCTTCATGCTCCCGGCACCCCTGCTGCCCCTGACCTTCGCCTTCGCCATCTTCCGGCACGGGCTCTTCGATGTGCGGGTGGTGCTCCTACGCTGGGTCAGCTACATGGCGGTGCTCGGCCTCACCCTCGCCGCCTACCTGGGCGGGCTGGCCTGGGCCTTCTCGCACCTGGCGGCGATCCCCTCTGGCTGGGCCGGCGCCCTCATCGGCCTCCTCGCCCTGCCCCTGGGCTGGGCCCTGCGCCGCCTGGTGCGCACCATCCGCCGCCGCTTCCGCCGCGACTTCGCCAGCACCCGGGAGGTGGCCCTCAGCATCGTGCGGGAGCCCCGCAAGCGCTTCAGTGAGGAGTCCCTGCTCAAGTCCGTGCGCCGGGCCCTGGACGAGGCCTTCCAGCCCCACTCCCTCGAGATCCTGCCGGTCCAGGACCAGCTGGTGCTCCTGCCTGCGGCCGAGGCCACGGATCGCGAGGAGCGCCGCCTCCACTTCCCGGCCCAGCCCCTGCGCCTTCCTGCGGGCCTCCTGCGGCTGGCCCGGGACAACCAGGAGCTGGTGCTGGGCCTGGGCAGCGAGGAGGCCGACTGGATCCGGGAGCAGGGCGGCACCCTGCGGGCCCACATGGATGCCCTGGAGGCGCAGCTGCTCCTCCTCATCCTCGCCGGGGACACGCCCCACAGCGTGGTGCTGCTGGGCGGCAAGTACGCCCAGCTGAGCTACAGTCGCGAGGACCAGGACCTGCTCCGCGAGGTCGCCCAGGCCGCGGGCGGATCGCTGGAGACCGCCGTGATGCACCAGCGCCTGGTGGCGCAGGAGCGCCTCAGCCAGGAGCTGGAGACCGCCCGGCGCATCCAGGAGGGCCTGGTCACCTCCCAGGTGCCCCCCATCCCCGGCTTCCAGGTGGCGCTGCGCCTGGAGCCCGCCCTGGAGACCGGCGGCGATCTCCTCTTCGTCAAGCGCCGTCCCAGCGGCAACTGGCTGGCGGCCGTGGGGGATGTCTGCGGCAAGGGTCTCGCCGCAGCCCTCTACATGGCCCAGGCCACCGCCCTGCTTGAGCAGGCCGCCCAGAGCGAGGACCAGGGCCTGGCGGAGATCCTGGCGTCGCTCGACCAGACCCTCCGTCACCTCCTGGGCCAGCGGGGCTTCCTGACCCTGATCCTGCTGGAGTGGGACGCGGCCGGGAACTACCGGCTGGCGCGGGCCGGTCACCCCGGCGCGCTGTTCCTCCAGCATCCGGGCGAGGGCGGCACCACGGAGCTGACCCCGGGCGGGCGGGGGCTGGGCCTCCGCCCGGCGGGCCCCGGCGACTGGCAGGTCACCGAGGGCATCCTGCCTCCGAAGGGCTGGCTGGTGCTCTACAGCGACGGGCTCTCCGAGGCCATGAACCGGGACGGCGAGCTCTACGGCCTGCCCCGGCTCTGCGGCCAGCTGCGCCGCCTCTGGGGCACCGGCAGCCCCCGGGCGGCCTGCGAAGCCATCTTCCAGGACGTGTCCGCCTTCGATACCCGGAACCCGGACGACCGCACCCTGTTTATCCTGGGAAGAGAGGCCTGAATGCGACGCTCCTCCTTCCGCTGGACCATCCCGACCCTGCTGGCTCTCCAGCTGGCGCTGCTCTGGGTCCAGGGCGCCCAGCTCTACCGCCAGAACCAGGTGCTACAGGGGCTGCGCGAGGATGTCCAGGCCCTGTCCGACTCCTTCCAGGACGGGAAGATGCCGACCCAGGACCAGGAGGATGGCCCTGCGGTTCCGGCCCGCTACCAGGCCCCAAGCCCGCCGCCCCGGCACGTGGCAGTCCTGGGTGCCGAAGAAGAACAGGACGCCGCGAAGGAGCTGAAGGCCTCCCGGGACTCGGCCCAGAAAGCCGTCAAGGATGCCCGCGAGGTCCAGTCGAAGCTCTCCATCGAGGAAAACATCCGCAAGGCTGATGAGACCCGCAAGGTCAACGCCGCCACCACCTCCTGGCAGCGCTGGGTCTACGGCGCGCTCGGCCTCGTGGTGCTGGGCCTGATCGCGCGGGCCATCCTCCGCCGGAATGCCTGATGTCCCTCCTCGAGTATCTGCAGGCCGATCCCGAGTGCCGGAACCTGGCGGAAGGGGCCATCCACGCCGTGGCCCCGGCCCTGGATGACCCGGACCCCTCCCACCTGAACCTCCAGCTGAACGAGTGGGCCTTCACTCTGGCGGGGCGCATGCCCCTGCCCTGGAACACCCACAAGGCCATCGACGCCCTGAACGACCTGCTCTTTGTCGAGCTGGGCTTCCGGGGCGACCGGGAGACCTACGACGACCCCCTGAACGCCCTGCTGCCCGAGGTGGTCGCTCGCCGCAAAGGCCTGCCCATCGCCCTCTCCATCCTCTGGGTGGACCTGGCCCGGCGGCTGGGCTTCGACGCCGTAGGGGTGGGCCTGCCCGGACACTTCATCGCCGCCCTGCGCACGGACTTCGGGCTGCTCTGCTTCGACCCCTTCCATCAGGGGCGACCCGTGGGCGAGGAGAGCGGCGAGCACCTCGTCAAGGCCGCGACGGCAGGCCGGGTGGCCTTCCACCCGGGCATGCTGCGCGCCACGTCGGACCGCCAGATCCTCGCCCGCCTGGTGCGCAACCTGCATCAGCGCTTCATGCAGGCCGAGAGCTGGGACGAGGCCATCTGGACCAGTACCCACCTCGTCCTGCTGGATGCCGGGAACCCGCGGCCCCTCAAGGAGCGCGCCTTCGTGCACCTCCAGCGCAACGAGCCCGGCCCCGCCCTGGTCGACCTGCGCGAGGCCCTCCTGCTGAGCCCCGAGTCCGATCCCGAGATCCAGGCCTGGCTGCAGCAGCTGGAAAAGTAGGGTTCTTCCGGGATTTCTGGGAATGCCAGCTCTCCATGGATCCAACCAGCTCGTGGGGGAAGAGCAACCACTCTCGCAGAGGATGCGGAGAGGGCTGAGGTTCACAGAGAACAGCGGGTAACCCGCAGCCCTCAGCGCCCCTCCGCTCACCTCGTCTTTTCTCTGCGAGAGTAGTTTCTTTCCCCTGAGAGTTCGGAGAATACACAGGGGTGGCGGGTCGAGGCTCTTTCCCTGAAATCTCCGATGAACCAGAAATAAGCAGGGGCCCGAAGGCCCCCGCTCAATCAATCACTGACAGCTGATAGCCGACAGCTCGAAGCTACTTCTTCTGCGCCTCGACGACCGTGAGGGCCGTGAGGTGGATGATGTCATTCAGGTCGCTGTGCCGCTGCAGGACGTGGACGGGAGCCGCCATGCCGCAGGTGATGGGGCCGATAACCTCGGCGCCCGCCAGCCGCTGCACCAGCTTGTAGCCGATGTTGCCGCTGGTGAGGTCGGGGAAGATCAGCACGTTCGCGCCGCCCGGCAGGTCCACCCAGGGGTAGTTCTCGGCCAGGATGTCGGCGCCGAGGGCGGTATCCGCCTGCATCTCGCCGTCGCACTTGAGCTCGGGCCGGCGGGCCTTCACCAGCTCGGTGGCCTTCTGGACCTTGCGGACCAGCGGGTGCTCGACGCTGCCGAAGCTGGAGAAGGAGAGCATGGCCACCTTGGGTTCCATGTTGAAGGTGTCCTTCACCAGGTCCGCGGTGAGCAGCGCGATCTCGGCCAGCTCTTCGCTGTTGGGCTCGATGTTCATGGTGGTGTCGGAGAAGAACAGGACGCGGTTCTTCAGCACCATGGTGTAGACGCCGCAGACGCGCTTGACGCCCTTCCGGGTGCCGATCACTTCAAGGCAGGGGCGGATGGTGTCGGGGTAGTAGGAGGTCAGGCCGGCGATGAGGCCGTCGGCCTTGCCCAGGCGGCACATCAGGGCGCCGAAGTAGATGCGCTCACGGACCTTCCGCTTGGCCTCGAACTTGGTGACGCCGCGACGGTTGCGGATCTTCCAGTACTCGTCCTCGGCCTCTTCGCGCCAGGACACCGTGCTGGGATCCAGGACCTCGACGCCGGCAAGGTCGATGCCGTGGTCGGCGGCGACGGACTTGATCTTGTCGGGGCTGCCCAGGAGGATCGGGATGCAGATGCCCTCATCGACCATCTGGGAGACGGCCTGGAGGATCAGCGGGTGGTCGCCTTCGGGGAAGACCACGCGCTTGGGGTTCTCCTTGGCGCGGTTGACCACGCTGCGGATCACGTCCTTGCTGCGGCCCTGGAGACCCTCAAGGCGCTCGATGTAGGCCTTCATGTCGGCGATGGGCTGCTTGGCGACGCCGGAGTCCATGGCGGCCTTGGCGACGGCCGGAGCCACCCACAGCAGCACGCGGGGATCGAAGGGCTTGGGGATGATGTATTCCCGGCCAAAGGTGAACTTCTGGCCGGAGTAGGCGCGGCTGACGGAGTCCGGCACTTCCTCGCGGGCCAGGGCGGCCAGCGCCTGGGCGGCGGCCAGCTTCATGGGCTCGTTGATCTCGCTGGCGCGGACATCCAGGGCGCCGCGGAAGATGAAGGGGAAGCCCAGGACGTTGTTCACCTGGTTGGGATAGTCGCTGCGGCCCGTGGCCAGGATGATGTCGGTGCGGGTGGCCATGGCCGTCGGGTAGTCGATCTCGGGATCCGGGTTCGCCAGGGCGAACACGATGGGATCCTTGGCCATGCTCAGCAGCATCTCGGGGCTCAGGGCGCCCTTGCTCGAGCAGCCCACGAAGACGTCCGCGCCTGCGATGGTGTCGGCCAGCGTGCGCCACTCGCTGGGCTTGGCGAAGCGGTCCTTGTAGATGTTGTTGCCTTCCTTGCGGCCGGTGTAGACCAGGCCCTTGGTGTCGCAGAGCCAGAGGTTCTCCAGCTTGACGCCGGCATTGATCATCATGTTCGCGCAGGCGATGGCGGAGGCGCCGGCGCCGGAGAACACGACCTTCATGTCGCCGAGCTTCTTGCCGACGATCTCGGAGGCGTTCATGAGGGCGGCGGTGCTGATGATGGCGGTGCCGTGCTGGTCGTCGTGGAAGACGGGGATGTTCATTTCCTTCTTGAGCCGAGTTTCGATCTCGAAGCACTCGGGGGCCTTGATGTCCTCGAGGTTCACGCCGCCGAAGGTGGGCTCCAGGGCCTTGACGACCTGGCAGAACCGGTCGATGTCGAGCTCGTCCACTTCGATGTCGAACACGTCGATGTCGGCGAAGCGCTTGAAGAGCACGCCCTTGCCTTCCATGACGGGCTTGCCGGCCAGGGCGCCGATGTTGCCGAGGCCCAGCACTGCGGTGCCGTTGGAGATCACAGCCACCAGGTTGCCCTTGGCCGTGTACTCGTAGGCAAGTTCAGGGTCCTTCTCGATGGCGAGACAGGGTTCGGCGACGCCGGGGGAGTAGGCGAGGGACAGATCCCGGGCCGTGGAACAGGGCTTGGTGGCCACGACTTCGATCTTCCCTTTTCGTCCCTGCGAATGGTAATCGAGGGCTTCCTGTCTTTTCTTCATAGCCACACTCCTTGGATTGAGTGCCCTGTCAATGGGCTGAAGGCCACAGCTTACACCGCTGGACAGGCGATCCTTCCTGGAAGGTCATCAATTAAAGCCTTTGTTGCAGGGATCACATGCAAGGCTTCCCTGGCGGACGGCCCGGGGGTAGGCTTCCTCCATCCCCCGGAGCCACCATGCGCGCCCTGCTGCTTGTGCTGCCCTGCCTGCTGACCGGCTTCGCCACTGCTCAGAAAACACCGGCATCCCAAAAGGCTGTGGCGACAGCCAAAGAAGCCAAGGTGGACTGGGACGGCGAGTGGACCCTGAAGGCCTCCCAGAGCGACAACCTCGACGAGCAGATCGACGCCCATGTGAAGGACCTGAACTTCGCCCTGAAGCTCTACTGGAAGAAGAAGCTCCAGTCCGCCTGCCGCAGCTTCAGCAAGCTCGACATCCTCGCCGGGGACAGCTTCACCGTGACCCAGGGCAAGGAGCGGCCCATCGACACCCCCGGCGACGGCACCGAGGGCGAGTGGAAGCGCAGCGACGGGGAAGCCTTCAAGGTCAGCCTCACCCGGAGCGCGGCCACCCTGACCCAGACCCTCGCCGGGGACGGCGCCGTCCTGAGGTATGTCTATTCCATGCGGAAGGATGGCGAGACCCTGGCCCTGCAGGCCACCTACACCCATCCCAAGCTGGACAATCCCTTCACCTACAAGCTGGTCTTCAAGCGGAACGACTGAGCCCGCATTAGGTCAGACTGGGTGGATGCTCCTGCCCGCGCCGCCCCTGCCCTGTCGTCCCCCGTGGTGGGCCATCGGCGGACACCTGCAGACGATCCTGGGCAACTACCTGCCTGGCGCCTTCCCGGACCACCCATCGGAGCCCTTCCGCCTCGCCCTGCCCGACGGGGACCAGCTGGCCGGGCGCCACTACCCCGGTGAGACCGATGTGCTGGTGCTGGTCTTCCATGGCCTGGGAGGCAGCGATCAGGCCCACTACGTGCGGCGCACGGTCACCCTGGCCCGGGCGCTGGGTCACCACGTCTGGACCGTGAACCACCGGGGCTGCGGCGAGGGCCGGGGCCTGGCCCGGCGGCCCTACCACAGCGGCGCCGGGGACGACCTGGGCGCGGCCTTCGCCGCGGCCCGGCAGAGGCATCCCGGCCTGCGGCAGCTGGCCGTGGGCTACTCCCTCTCGGCCAACGCCCTGCTGCTCAACCTGGGAGGAGGCCTGCCCCAGCCCGCCGCCCAGCCCGATGCGGCCATCGCCGTGAATCCTCCCGTGGACCTGGGCGCCTGCTCGGATGCCATCCACACCGGCCTCAGCCGCCTCTACGAGCTGCGCTTCATCCGGCGCTGCCGCCAGGCGATCCAGGAGCGGCAGGCCGATCGCCTGATCACCGAGACTTACGCCACCCGGCCCTTCATGAGCCTGCGCGAGTTCGACGACACCTACACCACCCAGGCTTCCGGCTTCCGGGACGCGGAGGACTACTACGCCCGCTGCTCGGCCCGCCACCACCTCGCGAAGATTACCGTGCCGACGGTGGTCATCATGGCCAAGGATGATCCCTTCATCCCCTGGCGGGACGCGGCGGAAGCAAACCCGTCGGCCAGCGTGCACCTGCACTTCGAGGACCACGGCGGCCACATGGGCTACCTCAGCCGCGACCTGCCCGGGCATCGCTGGCTGCCCTACGCCCTGGAGCACTATGCCCGGGAGCTGCTCAGCGCATGACCGACCGCAGCTCGGCCACCAGGCCCGGCAGCAGCGTCGCGACCCGGTCCATCTGCTCGGCGGTGGTACCCAAGCCCAAACTGAACCGCACGGTGCCCCGGGCGTAGGCCGCGGGAATCCGCATGGCCCGGAGCACGTGGCTGGGCTCGCGCATGCCCGTGCTGCAGGCGCTGCCCGTGGAGACGCAGATGCCCTGCTCGGCCAGCCGCAGCTGGAGAGCCTCGCCTTCGAGTCCCGCGAAGCCCAGGAGGCTCGTGTTCGGCAGCCGGGGGGCACCCGCGCCGTGGACCCGCACCTCGGGGATCCCGGCCAGCACCCGGGCCTCGAAGCCGTCACGCAGCCCCTCGACCCGCGCCATCTCCGGCAGCCGCGCCTGGGCCAGGGCCGCGGCCCGACCCAGCCCGACCAGGCCCGGCACGTTCTCGGTGCCGCCCCGGCGCCCCCGCTCCTGAGAGCCGCCCAGCATCAGGGGCTTCAGGCGCACGCCCCGGCGGATCATGAGCAGCCCCGTGCCCTTGGGACCATGGAACTTGTGGCCACTCAGCGTGAGCAGGTCGGCGCCCCAGGCCCCGGCGTCCACGGGCACCTTGCCCAGGCACTGGGTGGCGTCCACCAGGAAGAGGGCGCCCTGCTGTCGGGCGAGGCGGCCCGCGTCGACCACAGGGCTGAGCACCCCGGACTCGTTGTTGGCGGCGATGACGGCCACGAGTGCCGTATCCGGCCGCACGGCCGCGGCCAGGGCCGCCAGATCCAGGCGTCCGGCGCCGTCCACGCCGATGTCAGTCACCTCGCCGCCCTGCCCTCGCCACCAGAGCGCCAGGGCCCGCACGGCCGGGTGCTCCACCTCGGATGTCACCAGGTGCCGCCTGGCCGGGAAGGCCTCCCAGACGCCCCGGATGGCATGGTTCAGCCCCTCGGTGCCGCCAGAGGTGAAGACGACCTCCGCGGGGGTGCAGCCAATGAGCGCGGCTGCCTGTTCCCGGGCCGCCACCAGGGCACCATCGGCGAGATGGCCCAGAGCATAGGCAGAGCTGGCATTGCCGAAGCGCTCGGTGAACCAGGGCCGCATGGCCTCGAAGGCCTCGGGATCCAGGGGAGTGGTGGCATTATGGTCGAGGTAGATCAGTTCCATGGTGGGGTCATTCTCCCACTTCCCGGCGCGCTGCGGCGATCTCTGCACCAAGCCTGGTTGTCCTGGCGCTGATCGGAAACCCACCACAGCTCAGCCACAGGAAAAGGGCCCATGGAGTCCACAGGCAGAAGGCGGCTATACCCCCTGCTTCCCTACGCCGGGCTGCTGCTGGGCCTGGCCCTGACCCTGATCGCCTGGCTGCTGGCCTGGCAGGAAGAGAGCTCCCGCCTCCAGTTCCAGCGGGAAGTACGCGCCGAGGCTGCCTTCCAGGTGGTCCAGCACCGGCTGGCCGCTCTGGAGAAGCACCTCCAGGGCAGCGCCGTGTTCCTGGGCCGCTCGCCCCTGCCCTCCCGGGCCGAGTGGCGGGAGTACGTGCTGCGGTCCGACCTGGGCCGGGCCTATCCCGGTCTCCAGGGGCTGGGGTTTGCGGAGTGGGTCCCCAGCCTGAGCCTGAATGCCCACGAGCGGCGGGTTCGGGCGGAAGGCCTGCGAGACTACCGCGTGCAGTCCGCCGGCCCCCTGCCCCGGGATCCCGCCGGCCTCAGCGCCGTGCTCTACCTGGAGCCACTGGACACTCGAAACCGCAAGAGTGTCGGGCTGGACCTGCTCGGGGAACCCCAGCGCCGGGAGGCCATGCTCCAGGCGCGCGACACGGGCGAGGTGGCCATGTCCGGCAAGGTCCGACTCGACGGTGAGGAGGCCGCCGACAGCCAGACCGGGGTCCTGATGTTCGCGCCGGTCTACCGCCTGCAGGCCCCCCTCGACAGCCTGGAGGCCCGCCGCAAGGCCTTTCTCGGCTGGGCCTTCCTGCCCTTCAACGTGCGGCAGCTGCTGGGCGGCATCCTGCAGCAGGAAGTGCGCGATGCGGACGTGGACCTCATCGACGGCGCACCCGACGGCATGGACCGGCGCATCTTCGAGTCCAGCCGGGAGGCCGCCGAAGCGGCGGGCCAGACCGGCACCACCCGCATGCTGGACGCGGGCGGCCGGAACTGGATCCTGAGCATCCGCCCGAACCAGGTGGGCGCAGCCATCCAGGGCGCCGGGCGCCACTGGACGGTGCTGCTGACGGGCAGCGTGATCAGCCTGCTGCTGGCGGCCTTCTTCCTGGCCCTGACCCGCTCCGAGCGCGAGGCCCTGCGGCTGGCCAACGAGCGGAAGGCCCAGCTGCAGGAAGGCCACGACCGGCTGGCCGAGCTCTCCCAGCAGCTCAAGGAAGTGATCTGGGGCACCGACGCGGGCACCTGGGTCTGGGACATCCCTTCGGGTGGCATCGTCATCAACGACCGCTGGGCCGAGATCATCGGCCGGACTCTGGAGGAGCTGACCCCGGTGAGCCTCCAGTCCTGGGTGGACCTCGTCCACCCGGAGGACCTGCAGCGCTCCAATGAGCTCATCGAGCGCTGCTTCCGGCGCGAGGACGAGACCTACCAGTGCGAAGTGCGGATGCGCCACCGGGACGGCAGCTGGGTCTGGGTGCTGGACCGCGGCCGGGTGGTGGAGTGGACCGCCGAGGGCCAGCCCCTCCGGATGTCGGGCACCCACCAGGACATCACCGCCCGCAAGGAGGCGGAAGAGGCCATCGCCCAGTCCCAGGAGAAGTTTCGGACCGTGGCCGACTACACCTCGGACTGGGAGTACTGGGAGGGCACCGCGCACGAGATTGTCTACATGAGCCCCTCCTGCGAGGCCATCACCGGCCACACCCGCGAGGAGTTCATCGCCGACCCGGCCCTGCTGCTGCGCCTCGTCCATCCCGAAGACCAATTCCTGGCCGAGGCCCACCAGCACTACCCCAGTGGCATGGAGGACGGCGCCCTGGACTTCCGGATCATCCGCCGGGATGGCGCCGTCCGCTGGATCTCCCATGTCTGCCACCCCGTCCGCGACGCCCACGGGACCTTCAAGGGACACCGGGTCAGCAACCGGGACATCACCGCGCGCAAGCAGGCTCTGGAGGACCTCCAGGCCAGCGAAGAGCAGCTGCGCGCGATCTTTGAGAACGCCACCCTCGGCATCTTCTGGGCCGACGCGCAGGGCGTCATCCTGCGCTCCAACCCGACCTTCCAGCAGCTCGTCGGGCAGTCCACCGAGGAGCTGCTGGGCGTCCCCTTCGACAGCTTCACCCATCCGGCCCAGCAGACCCGCGACCTGCTGCTGCGCCAGGCGCTGCTGCAGGGCAAGTCGGACGAGCTGAGAACGGAGACCCGCTGGGTCCGCAGCGATGGGCGGGGGCTATGGGTCGCTCTCACGGTCCAGCCCGTACGGGACGCCGATGGCCGCCTGAAGTTCTACTCAGGCGTGGTGGATGACATCACGGGCAAGAAGCAGGCCCAGGACGAGCTGAAGCGGATCATGCGGGAGCAGGAGATCATCCTGGAGAACGCCAACGTCGGCATCTCGTTGGTCGTGGACCGCCGCCAGATCTGGATCAACCGCTGGATGGGCAAGGTGTTCCAGTATCCCCTCGAGGAGCTGGAGGGCCATGACACCCGCCTGCTCTTCCCCTCCCAGGAGGCCTACGAGCAGGTGGGCCGGGACGCCTACCAGGTGCTCGCCCGGGGGGAGAACTACGAGACCGTGCACAAGCTCGTGCGCCGCGACGGTTCCCCCATCTGGATCCACCTCAATGGCAAGGCCATCGACCCTCCGGACCTGAGCCGGGGCACCCTGTGGATCCTCTCGGACGCCACCGCCCAGAAGGCGGCGGAGGATGCCCTCCGGGCGGACGAGGCCCGCTTCCGGTCCATGTTCGAGTCCCACAGCGCCGTCATGCTCCTCGTCGATCCCGAAGACGGCCAGATCCAGGACGCCAACCCCGCCGCTGCGGCCTTCTACGGCTATGACCGCGAGCGCCTCCGAGGCATGAACATCGCCGAGATCAACACCCTGTCCCCGGAGCAGATCGCCGAGGAGATGCGGCGCTCCACCGGCATGCAGAAGCGGACCTTTGTCTTCAGCCACCGCCTGGCCAGCGGGGCGATCCGGACCGTGGAAGTGAACTCCTCGCCGACGACCATCCTCGGCCGGCAGGTGCTCTTCAGCATCATCCAGGACATCACCGAGCGGGCCAATCTCGAGATCGAGATCCGCCTCAGGCAGGCCCTGCTTGAGGAGCTGAACCGCTCCCTGGATGACCGCGTCAACCAGGCCCTGGAGGAGATCCGCACCAAGGACCAGATGCTCATCACCCAGGGCCGCCAGGCCGCCATGGGCGAGATGATCGGCAACATCGCCCACCAGTGGCGCCAGCCCCTGAACGCGCTGGGACTGGTGCTCTCCAACCTCAAGGACGCCTACGTGTTCGGGGAGCTTCATCCGGAGTTGCTCGACAAGTCCGTGGCGGACGGCACCGCCCTCGTCCAGAAAATGTCCTCCACCATCAACGACTTCAGGAACTTCTTCCGGCCCGAGAAGGAGAAGACCGTCTTCTCCGTCCAGGCGCAGATCCAGCAGGCGGTCACTCTGGTCTCCGCGGGGTTCCGCAATGCCAACATCGACCTCCAGATCGACATCCCCCAGGACCTGCAGCTGTTCGGCTTCCCCAATGAGTTCTCCCAGGTGATCCTCAACCTGCTGAGCAACTCCCAGCAGGCCATCCAGCAATCCGGGCAGCGCGCCGGCCTCGTCACTCTGACCACCTCGAAGGCCAATGGGATGGGCTGCCTGAGCGTGCAGGACAATGGCGGGGGGATTCCGGTGGAAATCATGGACAAGATCTTCGAACCCTATTTCTCGACCAAGGAACTGGGGACCGGCATCGGACTCTACATGTCAAAACAGATCATCGAGCGCAATATGGATGGGCGGCTGGAAGGCCACAACAACGGCGCTGGTGCCGAGTTCGTCATCCGCCTTCCGCTCGCAGGAGGAACTCCATGAGCAGTGCAGTCCAGGATGCGGAGTTCCTGAAGTCGCTCACCGTGCTCTACGTCGAGGACGACGACCTGGGCCGCGCCCAGACAGAGATGTTCCTCAAGCGCCGGGTCGGCAAGCTGATCACTGCCGTCAACGGCGCCCAGGGCCTCGAGCTCTTCCGCACCCAGCCCATCCAGATGGTGATCACGGACGTGCTCATGCCCGTCATGGACGGCCTGACCATGGCCGAGGAGATCCGGAAGCTGTCCCCCACGGTGCCCATCATCGTCACCACCGCCTTCGAGCAGACGGACTACCTGCTGAAGTCCATCGAGCTCGGGATCGAGAAGTACGTCGTGAAGCCGATCCGGATCGAGCGCCTCGAGCATGCGCTGCTGGACTGCGCCCACCGCCTGCTCGGTGAGGAGCTGTTCCGGCAGAAGCTCTGGCTCGAGGCCGAGGCCCAGCGGCTGAAGCACCAGGAGAGCCTCCGGATCCTCACCTCGGGCATCGCCCACGACTTCAACAACCTGCTGCAGGCCATCCTCTCCGCCTTCACCCTGGCCAAGATGAAGCTGCCCCCGGGCAGCGAGGCCCACCGCAGCCTCGAGATCGCCGACCGGAGCTCCGAGCAGGCCCGGATCCTGGCCCGGCGCCTCTACACCCTGGCCGCGGGCGCCGAGGCCACGGATCACCTGGGGTCGCTGGACAAGCTGATCCGCGAGTCCATCGACGGGGTCCTTGCGGGAACCCCCACTGAAGTGGAATACCGCTTCAGCGCTGAGCCCTGCGCCGTCCGCTTCAATGCGACCGCCCTGCGACAGGTGTTCACCAGCCTGGCCACCAATGCCGCCGAAGCCATGCCCACGGGAGGCAGCCTCATCGTCTCGACCGGAGTTCGGACCCTGGCCGAGCGGGAGCTGATGCCCCTGCCCCCGGGGCGGTATCTGCACCTCCAGCTGCAGGACACAGGCACCGGGATCGCCCCCAAGCACCTCCCGATGATCTTCGAGCCCTACTTCTCCACCAAGGAGCGGGGCAGCCAGAAGGGGATGGGACTGGGTCTGGCCCTGTGCGACACCCTCCTCCGCTCCCAGGGCGGGGCCATCCAGGCCGAGTCCGTCGAAGGCCAGGGCACCACCCTCCACCTCTACCTGCCAGAGGCGGCGGCCGAGGCCTGGCCCTTGCGGAGCTAGTCGGCCCCCAGGCAGGCCAGGGCCTCGGCCCGGCCCGCGAGGCTGGGAGCCTTGCCCTGGAAGCTGCGGCCGGAACCGCCCCCCTTGGCGCTGAGGGCGGCCGCCACGGCCCTGCCCGCCACCGCCACATCCAGGGTCGAGGCTTCGCCCGCACTGAGCAGGAAGAGGCCCTGCCCCGCCACCTCGGTCGTGAGGAAGACGGCCTTGGCCGGGGCCAGGGCGAGGATGCCCCGGGCCAGCTTCTGCAGGAACCCCGCGTCCCGCCCCTCCAGGTGGGCTGCCACCAGGGCCTCGGGCCTTGCGGCCAGGCCAGCGGACAGGCTCTCTGCCAGCTCATCTTCCGTGCGGCGCAGCCGCTTCTCCAGGGCCAGCGCCTGATCCAGTCGGGCCTGGAGGGTGGGGACGAGCTCCTCGTCCGGGGCGCCCAGCAGGGCCCGCAGCGCCGCCGTGCGTTGCTCGTGGGCGCCGAGGCGGCGGCGGACCCGGCCCCCGGCCGCGTAGAAGAGCCGGGTGCCCCCGCGGATGCTCTCCGTGCCCAGCAGCTTCAGGGCCTCGAGCTCACCGGTGTGCCGCAGGTGGGTCCCGCCGCAGGTGTTCAAGTCCACGCCGGCGATCTCCACCAGGCGGATGTCCCCGGCATGGCCCTCGGGCAGTCCCCGGGACCGGACCTGCTCCTGGGCGTAGCCCTCGGGACTCACCCACCGGGCCGCCACCTCGCGGTGGACCCGGATCTCGGCGGCCACGGCCTCCTCCAGGCGCTCCAGGGCCGCCGGAGAGATCCCGGGCGTGGCCAGCTCGATGTCGCAGACCGAGGGGCCGAGATGGAAGGCCGTGGTGGCCCACTGGAAGCGGTCCTGGGCCACGGCCGTCAGCAGGTGCTGGCCCGTGTGCTGCTGCATGTGATCGAAGCGGCGCGCCCAGTCCAGGACCAGCGCGGCGGGTCCGACCGGCAGCGCGCCCTCGGTGTAGTGGCGGATCTCCCCGTCCCGCTTCTGGACGTCCAGCACTGGCCGCCCGTTCACAGTGCCCAGATCGCAGGGCTGGCCGCCGCCTTCGGGATAGAAGACCGTGTCCTCCAGCACCACGAAGGGCCGCCCCTTCTCCTCCCCCGTCCGGAGGACGCGGGTCTCCAAGGAGGCAAGCAGGGGGTCCCGTTCGTAGGCAGGTGGCTGGCTCATGCGGGGAGCCTAGCACAGCGGGCCGTCCCATTTGGACGGACCGTCCCATCGGTTAAGCTTCGAGTGTCCATGTCCCACATCCCCCTGCCCGAGCGCCTCCGCCCCGCCACCCTCGCCGAGGTGGTGGGCCAGGACCACCTGCTGGGGCCCAAGGGCGCCCTGACCCGCCTCACCGCCGGGGGCCGCCTGCCCTCCATGGTGATGTGGGGCCCTCCGGGCACGGGCAAGACCACGCTGGCCCGCATCCTGGCCGAGGCCACGGGGCACGGCTTCATGGAGTTCTCCGGCGCCGGGGGCAGCGCCGCGGAGCTGAAGAAGTTCCTCCAGGAAAGTAAGGCCATGCCCCTGTTCCGGGGGGTGCCGCCCGTGGTCTTCCTGGACGAGATCCACCGCTTCAACCGCTCCCAGCAGGACATCCTGCTGCCCTACCTGGAGCGCGGCGAGGCCATCCTCATCGGTGCCACCACCGAGAACCCGGCCTTCTACCTGAACCCCGCGCTGCGCAGCCGCTGCCAGCTCATCGCCCTCAAGGCCCTGGAGCCCGGCCACATCCGGCAGGTGCTGGCCCGGGCCTGGTCCCGAGAACGGCCTAGCCAGCCGGAGCCCACCGAGGTCTTCGAGTGGCTCTCCCACTGGGCTGGCGGGGACCTGCGCTCGGCGCTCTCGGGCCTCGAGACCTGGATGGAGATGCCGGACCCGGACCTGGAGTCCCTCCAGGGGGCCCTCGGCGGACGCATGATGTTCGACCGCGCCGATGGCCACTACGACCTGGCCAGCGCCTTCCAGAAGAGCCTGCGCGGCTCCGATGCCGATGCCGCCCTCTACTACCTGAGCCGCATGATCCGTGGCGGCGAGGACCCCCGCTTCATCGCCCGGCGCCTCATGGTCTGTTCCGCTGAAGACGTGGGCAACGCCGATCCGCAAGCCTTTCTGCTGTGCGAGGCGGCCAGCCGCGCCGTGGAGCAGATCGGCTGGCCCGAGGCCCGGATCCCCCTGGCCCAGGCCGTGATCTACGTGGCCAACGCCCCCAAGAGCAACGCCACGATCCTGGGCATCGACGCGGCCCTGGCGGCGGAGGACGCGCCCATCCCCGACGCCATCCGCGACGCCCACACCGCCACCGCCCGCAAGGCCGGCCGCGGCTCGGGCTACCACTACTCCCACGACGACTACGACCGCCCCCAGCCCTTCCTCCCCGAGAAGTTCCAGGGCACCGCCTTCTACCAACCCCGGCGGCCCCAGGAGCGGTCCTGGCGGGACCGGCAGGAGCCCGAGGCGGGCGCCCTGGCGACCCTCTGGGAGGCCTGGCTGGCAGCCCATCCCGAGGGCGGCGAGATTCCTCTGGAGGCCTGGAGCACCGAGCTCGCCTGCAGCCGCGAGGCCACCGCCCGGGCCCTGGGCAAGCTGGCCCAGGGGCGCTGCACCCTGACCCGCAAGCTGGAGGCTAGTCCTCGCTCGACCACCCCAGCAGGCTGACGCCATAGCGCTGGCCGCAGACGTGCAGGGGGACGGCCAGGACGGTGATGATGGCGCCGGTGTCCCGAGCGTAGGTCTGCACCAGGAAGTCCTCCCGCCCAGCCTTGGCCTCGCCCAGGTCCGTCACCCGCCGGAAGCTCTCCCGGCCAACCCGGTCCGGCAGCGCCTCAGCGGCCTCGCCCAGGCCGTAGCGGGCCCCCCGCACCAGCACCCGGTTGTCCGTGAAGAACCGCTTCACCCGGTTGCCGCCTAGGTCCTTGTCCGGCTGCCCGGTCCAGTCCTGGGTGAAGCGCTTGTTGTGGGAGGGCGCGTAGCTGTTCAGGTCGAGGATCACGGCGAAGGTGAGTCGCGGCTCCTGCTCCAGGACCCGGTCGAAGACCTCCTGGAGGGGCCGGTCGACGAGGGCGTCGTAGGCCGTGCTGAACTTGGGCGGGGAGAAGCCCTCGGGGGGCACGCGCACCACGTTGAAGAAGCGGGACAGGCCCTGGACGGCGGCTCCGCGGAGCTCGCGGTAGTCCAGGGCCAGGACGTCCTCGGCGTGCAGACGCCCGTCGAGCACCGGAGCCTCCAGCACCTTGGCTGCCGTGGCCGCGAGCTCCCGGGCCAGGCCCAGGGCGCGGTGGCAGAGAGACCCGGTGTCGTAGGGCGCGAGGTGGCGGTGGCCCACCTCCGTGAAGGCGGACAGGCGGAAGGCATCCTGGGCCACGGCCTCGGCCTCGGCCTTCAGGGTGCCTGTGGACTCCAGCAGCCGGCTGGAGGCCTGGACCAGGGTGCGGGTCGCCCCCTGCTGCTGGGCGGCGGAATCGGCGATGTTCGCCACATGGCCCGCGGTGGACTCCGCCAGCCCCGCGATGCCCGAGAAGCGCTGCTCCACCGCCTCCACCTGGGTGCGGGTCTCCGAGGCCAGGGCCAGGCTCTGGTCCATGGCCTCCCGGGCGGGGTCCAGCTCCCGCCGGATGGCCTCCAGCAGGGCGCTGATCTCGTGGGTCTGCTGCGAGGTCCGGTCCGCCAGCTTCCGGACCTCGTCCGCCACCACCGCGAAGCCGCGACCGGCCTCTCCGGCATGGGCCGCCTCGATGGCCGCATTGAGGCTCAGCAACCCGGTGCGGTCGGCAATCTCCTCGATGACCTGGGAGATCTCGTTCACCTGGAGGATGTGGCCCATGAGGGACGTGAGACGCTCGGCGGTGAGGCCCGTCTGGTGCTGCAGCTGCCGTACCGTGGTGACGGCCTGGTCGCTCTCCTGGAGGCCCTGGCGCGTCAGGGCGGCCATGCGCCGGGTGGCGTCCGCGCTCTCCGTGGCGGCAGAGGTGGCCTGGGAGATGTTCCCGTCCAAGCCTTCCAGCGTCGCCTGCATGCTCCGGGTACTGTCCAGGATCTGGTCCACCTCCCGGGCCAGGGTCTGCACCCGCACCGAGGTGCGCGCCGCGCCCGCGGCAGAGCGGTTGATGACTTTTTCCAACCCGGCGAAATCCTTGAGCACCGAATCCCGCAGGCCCCCCGTGGGAATCTCTGGGGCCTTCTTGGTGGACAGATAGGACATCGGACCTTCCGGGGTTATGTGATCTTCTTCGGCCCCCGGGGCCGGGACGATAAGTTCAGTCCAGGAAACCCATGCGCCCCTCCTGGTAGTCCTGGATGGCCTGCTCGATCTCCTCCCGGGTGTTCATGACGAAGGGACCATAGTGGGCGATGGGCTCCCGGAGGGGTTCCCCGGCCAGCAGCATGAGGCTGACCGGCGTCTCGGCCGTGAGCGCGAGGCTCTCGCCCTCGCCCAGCAGGGCCACGGTATCCGCGGGAACCAGGCGGTCGCCGACGCGCACGGAGCCGTGCAGGGGCACCACGGCGGTGGTCCAGCCGGCGGGCACATCAGCGGCGAAGCGGGCCCCGGCGGCCAGCTCCAGGTGGGCGTAGGCGATGCGGGCCGGGGTCTGGGCGGGCCCGGTGAGACCGGCCCAGGTGCCCGCCAGCACCCGGATGCGGCCCCCGCCAACGGGCTGCCAGGGCATGGTCTCCGGCTGCAGGTCCGTGTAGCCCGGCGCCGAGCCCTTCTGGGCCCGGGGCAGGTTGATCCAGAGCTGCACGCCCTCGATGGCGCCCCCAGTCTCCAGGTGCTCGGGCACCGGCATCTCCGCGTGCACAATACCCGCGCCGGCGTTCATGAGCTGGGCGCCGCCGGGCCGGAGCAGGCCGGACCCGCCCGTGCTGTCCCGGTGCCGGAAGGCCCCCTGGATCAGGTAGGTCAGGGTCTGGAAGCCGCGATGGGGGTGGGGCGGAAAGCCCGCGTCCGTGCCCGGCGGCAGCACCATGGGACCGAAGTGGTCCATGAGCAGGAAGGGGTCCATGGCCCGGAAGGCCTCGGCGCCGCCCTGGCCCTGGCCCGGCACCAGCCGGGTGAGCGGCACGCGGTTCCCGTCCTGGGTGGGCTGACCGGGAATGAGGGCAAGCACGGATTTGGCGGACATGGGCACCTCAGGCGAGATCAAAGAAGAGGACTTCCGAGGGGGTCTCGGCGTGGAGGGTCAGGTGGGATTCGGCTTCAATGCGGGCGCTGTCACCCGCCTGGAGCATCTGCCCGTTCAGCGTCAGGCTGCCCCGGGCCACCTGCAGGAAGCCGAAGCGCCCGGGGGCCAGGGCGGCCTGGACTTCGCACCCCGCCGCGAGGCTGGCCACGAACACCCGGACGTCCTGGAACAGCTTCACGGAGCCCTCGGTGGCATCGGGACTGGCGATGAGCCGCAGCCGGTTCTCGAAGTCCGCTTCTGGAAAGGCCACCTGATCGTAGCGGGGTGGCAGACCTGCCCGCTCGGGCAGCATCCAGATCTGCAGGAAGTGGACCGGCTCCTGGTCCGAGGCATTGAACTCGCTGTGGCGGATGCCGGTGCCCGCGCTCATGACCTGGGCCTCCCCGGGCCGGATGACCCCGTGCGTGCCGAGGCTGTCCCGGTGTTCCAGGGCCCCCGCCAGCACCCAGGTCAGGATCTCCATGTCCCGGTGGCCGTGGGTGCCGAAGCCCTGCCCCGGCTGGACCCGGTCTTCGTTCAGCACCCGCAGGGCGCGGAACTGCATGTGGGCGGGATCGTGGTAGTCGCCGAAGGAGAAGGTGTGGCAGGTGTCGAGCCAGCCGAAATCGAAGTGGCCTCGGGTGGCGGCGGGTCGGGTGGTGATCATGGGCACTCCTGATTCCATTATGGGTGTTGCAACTCTTATTGCAAGTACTCGGCCCGCAATTTTCAAAGGCGGCTGTGGAGCAAGGACTTATCTTGGGGGTGTCTGAAGGAGGGCCGCCATGATCACTCGGGTGCTGGTGGGTGTGGACTTCTCTGCTGCGTCAAAGCAGGCCCTGGAGCGGGCCGGAAGCTGGGCGACCACCTGCGGGGTGCCGCTGGTGGCCATGCACGTGCTGCAGCCCCCAGCGCCCATGCTGCCCGAGGCCCAGATCGCCCTGCCCGACCCCGCCTGGCTCCACACCATGGAGGACCATGCCCGGGAGCAGCTGGAAGGCTGGCTGAATGCCTATCCCGGGGCCACGGTCATCGTGAAGTGGGGCGGCCCCGCCGAGGAGCTCATCGCCGAGGCGGATCCCAAGACCCTGCTGGTGGTGGCCCAGGTCGGCCACTCGACCCTGGAGCGCCTGCTCTTCGGCAGCACCGCCGCCCGGGTCGTGCGCCTCGCCCCCTGCGATGTGCTGGTGGTGCGCACGGACCGGCCCGCCTGACCCACCCCCTGAAAAACCTCCCCGATGCCCTGCGCGCCTAGCCTCACCAAGGACTCGGCTGCCTTGGCCTGCAGGCTTGATTCAAGCGGGGGAAACCCACCGCCGATGCAAAGGTCAGGAACCATGCTGAAGGTTCCTGACTGCGCGAGGCCGTATGCCCCTGAACGCCCTCCAGGAAGAAGTCCCCGTGGTGGAAGCCGCCACCCGCTGGAGCCGCCTGGCGGCCCGGCTCATCGATGGGCTGGTCTGTTTTGCGCCCCTGCCCCTCCTGTTCTTCCCTTACCTCGGTTCGGTGGCGGCCCTGCTGGGCTTCGTGGCCATCCTGGCGGAACAGGTCTGGCTGCTGGTGACCCGGGGGCAGACCCTCGGCAAGAAGGCTATGGACATCGCCATCATCCGGTCCGATGGCGGCGTCCCGCCGGTGCCCTGGCTGCTGGTGCGGGAGTTCGCGATTCCGCTGGCGGTGGGGATCATGCGCTATGGAGGCCACAGCGATCCCTCCCCCGCCGGGAAGGCCTTCCAGTTCCTCCTGGGCTTCGTCTGGCTCATCGACTCTCTCTTCATCTTCAGCCCCACCCGCCGGTGCCTGCACGACCTGGTCGCGGACACTCATGTGGTGAAGGTGGACTGAGGTCCTTGCGACAGCGTGGAGGCGGCCCGGGATCACCCCCGGGCCGAGCCGGGCAGCGCTCTGATAGGCTGGGTCAACCTGCCAAGACGAGCCAGACGGAGCCGACATGGGCGAGATCAACCGAGCTGAAGTTGAACGGATCTTCCTGTCCGCGCCCTTCATCCGCGACCTGGGCGCACAGCTGGTTTCCGTTGGCCCGGGGGAGTGCCGCTCGTCCCTGACCCTGGAGCCGCGCCACCTCCAGCAGGACGGCTACGTGCACGCGGGTGTCCAGGCCACCCTCGCGGATCACACGGCGGGCGCCGCGGGCGCCACCTTGATCGAGCCCGGCCAGTTCGTGCTCTCCGCCGAGTTCAAGATCAACCTGCTCCGACCGGCCAAGGGCAGCCTGCTCACCTGCTCGGCCAAGGTGCTCAAGCCCGGGTCCGCGCTGACGGTGGTGGAGTCCGAGGTCTACTGCGGTCCGGCCGAGGACCTGCGCCTGGTGTCCAAGGCTACGGTGACCCTCGCGATCCTCACGCCCCGCGCCGACAGGTGAGCCAGCGACCTCGTCCTGTGCCCGCCCCTGGCACTCCCTGGAGGCTTCCCATGCCGATCATCAGACAAGCGGAGCTGCGCGATGCGGCCCCCCTCGCGGCCCTGGCTGAGAGGACCTTCCGGGACACGTTTGAAGCCGCGAACACCCCGGAGGACATGGCCCTGCATTGCCGGGAGCACTACCGCGAGGCGCTCCAGGGCCAGGAGATCCTGGACCCCGGCCTGACCACCCTGGTCTGCGAACACGACGGGGAGCTCGTCGCCTTCGCCCAGCTGCGGCGGGACCCGCCGCCCCCCTGCGTGCCGTCGGCACGGCCCCTGGAGATCCAGAGGCTCTATGTCGCCAGCGCCTGGCACGGCAAGGGCCTGGCCCAGGAGCTCATGCGCCACTGCCTCACCCAGGCTGAGTCGGAGGGCGCGGACCAGGTCTGGCTGGGCGTCTGGGAACACAACCCCCGCGCCATCGCCTTCTACCGGAAGTTCGGATTCCAGGAGGTCGGCAACCACATCTTTCCCCTGGGCACCGACCCCCAGTGCGACCTCATCCTAGTCCGGCCCGCGGTCGTTTGACCGCGGGCCGGACCAGGCTTTTCACCTATGAGAAACGGCCCGAAACGGGCCGTTTCTCATCTGGTAAAGGATGGGTTACCGGTAGGCCGCAATCCCCGTGACTTCCTGGCCGATGATGAGGGTGTGCATATCGTGCGTCCCTTCGTAGGTGTAGACGCTCTCGAGGTTCGCCATGTGCCGCATGACGGGGTATTCGTCCAGGATGCCGTTGGCGCCAAGGATGGTGCGAGCCTTGCGGCAGACCTCCAGGGCGATGTGCACGTTGTTCATCTTGGCCATGGAGACCTGGGCGGTGGTGTAGGTCTTGGCGTCCTTGAGCCGCCCCAGCTGATGCACCAGGAGCTGGCCCTTGGTGATCTCGGTGACCATCCAGGCCAGCTTCTCCTGCTGCAGCTGATAGCTGGCGATGGGCTTGTCGAACTGGATGCGGGTCTTGGCGTAGTCCAGGGCGCACTGGTAGCAGGCGTCGGCTGCCCCCAGGACACCCCAGGCGATGCCATACCGAGCCTGGGTCAGACAGCCCAGGGGGCCCTTCAGGCCCTTCACGTTGGGCAGCATGGAGGCTTCTTCATCCACGATGACATCCTCCAGCACCAGCTCCGAGGTGGTGGAGGCCCGCAGGCTCCACTTGCCCTTCATCTCCGGGGCACTGAAGCCCGGGGTCCCCTTCTCCACCAGGAAGCCGCGGATGCCCCCGTCGGTCTGGGCCCAGACCACCGCCACATCGGCCACGGTGCCGTTGGTGATCCACATCTTGGTGCCATTGAGGCGCCACTTGCCACCGGGCTCGCGTACGGCGCGGGTGAGCATGCCGCCGGGGTTGGAGCCGAAGTCGGGTTCGGTGAGACCGAAGCAGCCGATCGCCTCGCCGGTGGCGAGCTTGGGCAGCCAGCGCCGCTTCTGGGCCTCGCTGCCGTAGGTGAAGATGGGCCACATGACGAGGCTGCCCTGCACCGACGCGAAGGAGCGCAGCCCTGAGTCGCCCCGCTCCAGCTCGTACATCAGGAGGCCGTAGGCGACGTTGGACACGCCCATGCAGCCGTATTCCTCGGGCAGGGAAGGCCCGTAGAAGCCCAGCTCGCCCATCATGGGGATGAGGTGCCTGGGGAAGGTCTGGGCCTGGGCGTGCTGCTCGATGATGGGCAGCACTTCGGCGTTGATGAATTTGCGGGCCGTCTCGCGGATCATCCGCTCTTCGTCGGTCAGCAGGCCCTCGAAGCCCATGTAGTCCGTCATGTGGGTGAAGGTGGCGTAGGCGCCGGCCATGGAATCCTCCTGGGTTGCCCTGAAGCCTCGGGCGAAGTGAAGTGACACGGCGCTGCAGCAGCGCGCCGCGGCCAGTCTAACCCCGGCCTGCGCCAGGGCGAACCGGCATCCCGCACCAGGCCCGGAAGATGGGTGTCAGGACTGTCATCGCCTTGACGAACTGGAAACTCAGTCCCCTTCCAGCAGCCGCTCCCCCGTGGCGTGGGGCACCTCGTGGCAGTGCCGGCAGCGGGCCTCGTAGGCCTCGGCCGCGCCCACCAGCACCTGGCCACCGGTGTGGACCATGCGCTGGGTGCGGCTCGCGAGGGCGCCGCAGACCATGCAGATGGCCTGGAGCTTGGTGACGTAATCAGCCTTCGCCAACAGGATCGGCATGATGCCGAAGGGCTCGCCGTTGGAGTCCTGGTCCAGGCCCCCGGCGATGACCCGCACCCCGCGGTTGGCGAGGTCCTCGATGATGGGGATCAGGCCCTCGTCCATGAACTGGACCTCGTCCAGGGCCACCACCTGGGCCTCGGGATCCAGCTGCCGGGCCAGCTCCACGGTGTCCTTCACCGGGATGGCCTCGTGCTTGCGCTGGCTGTGGCTGGCGATGGCCGCCACATCGTAGCGGTCATCCAGAGCGGGCTTGAACACCTGGACCTTCTGCCGGGCGATGACGGCCCGCTTGATCCGCCGGATGAGTTCTTCGGACTTGCCCGAGAACATGGGGCCGCAGATCACCTCCAGGGAACCCTGGCGCTGGTGCACAAACATCGGAAATCCTTACTTCTTTTTGGGGGTAGCGGCGGACTCAGGGGCCTGACGGGCCTGAGGCATCATGGGATCAGGAAGCCTCATCATATCCGGCACAGGATTCTTCCCGTCCAGGGGGCGGCCCAGGGCCATGGCCAAGGCGGTGCCTCCGTCCAGGGGCGAGGCCATGCGCAGGGCCCAGGCCTGGCGGAGCCGCGTCGGTCCCTCCGGCACCACCCGCACATCCACCGGTTGCAGGCTGGCCAGGCCCATGTTCATGGACCCGCGGTGGTGCGGAACGTACAGCACCAGGGGCACAAGGAAGGCCAGCGCCACCAGGGGCCAGAGCAGCGGACTCGGGTCCCAGTCCTTGAGCGGCTGGTCCTGAGCACTGGCCTTGGCCCGGAGATCGGCCTGCTTGGGGGTCCTGGCCGTGAGGGGAACCAGCAGCCCGGCCTCGAGGAGATGGGCCACGGCCTTGCAGGTATCCAGCTCCTCATAGCGGCTGACCTGGGTGGCTTCCGTGGTCGTCTGGGGCTGGCTGAAGTAGGACAGCACCACTTCCTGCTCGTGGGTCAGTCCGGATGAGCCATGCTGCATCTGGCCCCGGCCATCCAGCATGGAGGATACATCGCGGTCGAGGTCGAGCTGGAGCGACTGGGCCAGCGGTGACTTGCCAAGGGGCGTGTCCATGCCCGGAATCCGCCGCTCCACCTCGGGCCACTCGTCCTGGATGCGCGCCGCCTCCATGAGCACCGTATCCACGGGAATGGGTACGAAATGGTCCCGGTCCAGATCCTGGGGCAGCATGGAGTCGAACCGGTAGTCCCCCTCCACCCAGCGGAAGGTGCGGTGCAGGATGGAGGTGGCCTGGTTGAACAGGGCGTCCTGCAGGTCCGAGGGGGTGACCTTGCCCGCCTCCAGCAGCAGGGTGCCCAGACGCTTCAAGGTCTGGCGCTGCATCTGGACCATGGCCAGCAGCTCCTCGCCGGTGAGGCGACCGAGGCGCACGAGCATGGTGCCAAGCCGGTCCTCCAGGCGCACCTGGTTGGAGTCGCAGCCGACGATCTCCCCGTTCTCGAAGAAGACCTTCACGAACTCCTGCCCCTGGGAGAGCACCAGGGTGCCGTTCTTCCCCTGGATCTTGATCATGTTGAACAGGGAGAACAGGTCAAAATCCCGGAGGGAGCCTTCCAGTGCCATCTCAGGACCTCCCCAGAAACAGCTTCAGCCAGGAGCGGCCATAGAACAGCACCAGCAGGGCCATGCCCACCGCCAGCCAGATGGAGACGGGGTCGGCCAGGATCTCGCCGGGGTAGCGCACGGAGCGTCCCGTGGCGAGCACCATGCCCACGGCCAGGCTGAAGGACAGGAACTCCACCAGGCCCTCGCGGGTCTGGCCCAGGAAGGCCAGGTCGCAGCCCGGCAGCAGCACAATGAGGCTCTTGTGTAACCACCGGGTGGCGGTCTGATAGGCTGCCACCTCGTCCAGCTTCTTGCGGCGGTTCTCCTGATGGAGGCCGTCCCGCAGCACGAACAGGTGGTGGCACTTGGGGCAGACCTCTGCGTCGGGACTGTCCGTGGTGTGGAAGGGCTCGCCGCAGCGGATGCACTGGGTGGGGTGGGCCATGCGGATGCTGGCCCGGACCCTCGCCAGGAAGAGGATCAGCCCAAGCAGAGGCAGCAGCAGGGTGACGAGGAAAGCGGGCTGGGTGAGGTGCTGCATCTCCTCGCCCTTGCCGGCGCCCATGGCATCCCGCAGCGCCTGCACCCGTTCGGGCGTGTCTGGCAGCGGCACGGGGTAGGTGCGGGCCTCCTTGCAAGCATCATTCAGGGTGATCAGGAGGGCATAGGCCTCCGGGGAGGCGGCCTGCGCCTCGTCGCGCTTGGAGGAGCCCAGCGCGGTGTCCAGCCGGTTGAAGGCGAGGATGCTCTGGTTCAGCAGCACCTCCATCTTCGGGGCCACGGCCTGGGCCTGCTCGAAGGACTGCTGGGCGCCGGCCACATCGCCGGTCTGGAACTTTGCGACCCCCAGGTTGTTGAGCACCTCGGCCTGCTCGGGATGGCGACCCACAAGGCTGCGGAAGCTCGCCTCCGCGGCCGCCCACTCCTGGTTCTGCAGGTGCGCCCAGCCTCTGAGGAAGACCTGGTCCGTCGGTTCCAGGTAGCGCAGGGTCGCTGGGGAAATCGGGTAGACCTGGGGCTGCAGCTGCAGGGTGAGCAGGCTTGGCTTGGGCTCCCGGGCAGCCCAGGGTTCGAGGGCGGCAAGGGCAGGATGCACCAGCTGGAGCACCAGGATGAAGCCGGTGACGCGGACTTCCCCAGGCAGCAGGAAGGGGGCGAGGAGGAACAGCCAGAGGAAGGCGGCGACCATCGGATCAAGGCCCAGGAGCACCGGCCCTGCCAGGAGGACAGCCCCCAGTGCGGCAGCGAGAGGAGCCGGAATCCGCCGGCGCTGCAGAGCCTCTTCCCAGAGGTGCCGGAAGACATTGCGGTAGCGGAGCCCCATGGTGAGGGCCCAACCCCACAGCAGCAGCGTCGCGGCGAGGCGGAGCATGCCCAGGTGCTGGACCAGCCAGAGCCACCGGTGCACTGGATGCTCGACGCGGAGCCGGGTGAGGCGGAGCAGATCCGGGAAGCTCCAGAGCCAGCCCTGGATGCCCTGCTGCCGCATGAGGGTGATGCGGGTTCCCAGCAAAGTGGGGTGGTCTGGGGACCAGCGCTCCACCGCCTGCAGTCCCTCCAGGCCGATCGCAGCCTTGCCTGCCAGGCCCTGCTGGCGGGCCCAGAAGGCCATGGCCTCCACCAGGGGGGACATGTCCATGGTCGAGTAGGTGCGACGCAGCGCTTCCACTTCCAGCTGGGCAGCACGGATGCCTTCCGGATCAGCGGCAGCCACGGCATCCATGAGGTGCCGGGTCCGATGGCTGAGCGCCACCGCCGGGAGGGTCTCCACGTGGGCAGAGGTCGAGGCTCCGACGCCGCCAGCCAGCAAGTCTGGAGCTGGAATGAAAAACCCAGCGGCCACCAGGAGGATCATCCGGATGCCCCGCTTGATTCCCATGCCGATGCTCCTGCTTGGCGGCTGCGTCATGATTTCGGGACTCCGGAGGCTTCGGGCGCGGGCTTCAGATCCATGGCGCGCATCCTCAGCTGGTAGAGAATCTCCTGCAGCTCCGCCGATTCGCTCTCGCTGCGGGCCCCTTCCGTTTTTTCCTTGAGCACGCCAAGCAGATCTACGTAAAACCTTGCGGCGGCGGGATTGGCGGGTGGCACTTCCTTCATCATCGGGTGCGGTACGCCCATGGCCAGCAGGGCCTGCTCAGTCAGCAGGTGCATCAGAGCGGTCAAGGATGCCTCGGGCATGGCTGGGGTCATGGGATACCTCGAACACTTTCAGGAGTTGTCTGGCGGGAAGCCTACCACAGCCCGAATTTTCCTGCATCCTCCTCGTGAATACGGGTTCTCCAGGGCCTCAATGCTGAGGCAAAGCCGTCTTTTGACGAAAAGCACTCGGCTGAAACCGGCCCCTGTGAAACCATGGATGGGTTTGGAGGAAGACCCATGCGACGCCTTGTTTTTGCCCTCATGCTCCCCGTGGCCTGCCTGTCCGTGCTGGCCGAATCGACTGGCCGGATCTCCGGGCAGATCCTGACCAAGGACGGCAAGCCCGTTCCCAACGTCAAGATCAACCTCAAGCGCACGGACCGCAACTGGAGCAAGGACCTCACCGCAGACAAGAACGGGAAATACCTTCAGGTGGGCCTGGAGCCCCGGGACTTCGAGCTCACCATCTCCGCCGAAGGCTATACGGATTATAAGGAATTCATCAAGATCCCTCTTGCTGATGTCCTGGTCAAGAATGTCACCCTGCTGACTCCCGCCGAGTCCCGCACCAAGGTGCTGGCCAGCGGCGGCACCCTGGTGGTCCCCGATGATCCCGGCGCAGCCCTGGACGCGGAGGGCCGGGAAGCCTTCAACCAGGCCATCCCGTTCTACAACGAGGGCAAGTACGAGGACGCCCTGCCCCTGGTCGAGAAGGCTCACAAGGCCCTCAGCGAGGCCATGACCAAGCTGAAGAGCGAAGAGTCCAAGGCTGAGCTGGCCCCCGAGTTCCTGAAGATCGAGCGGGTGCTGGGCATCTGCCTGGCCCAGGCCGGTGCCGTCAAGGAAGCCGGCGAGCCCTACCTGCTCAAGGCCCTGGAGCGCAACCCCAAGGATGAGCGGGTGCTGACGGCCCTGATCTCGACCAGCAAGGCGAAGCAGGACAAGGCCGCCGAGCAGAAATTCACCGCGGCCCTGGAAGCCATCCAGGGGCCCAACCCGGACGTGGTCTACAACAAGGGCGTGGAGGCCTTCAACAACGGGCAGACCAAGGAGGCCAAGACCTTCTTCCTGAAGGCCCTCGAGATCTCCGCCACCTACGCCGAGGCGCACTTCCTGCTGGCCATGGTGGAGTTCGGCGACAACAACCTGCGCGGGACCAAGCAGCACCTCGAGAAGTACATCGAGCTGGCCCCCACCGGCAAGAACGCCGCCACCGCCAAGGAAATGCTCAAGGATCCGTCGCTGAAGAAGATCAAGTAGGCGAGCGCTATCCCAAAAGCAAGGGCCCCGATCGGGGCCCTTGCTTTTGGGATTCGTAAAAAGATCAACTGAGCTCGAGGCTGATGGGGCAGTGATCCGACCCCAGCACATCGGCGTGGATGCGGGCGTCGGTCACCCGGGCCAGCAGGGGACGGCTGGCCAGGAAGAGGTCGATCCGCCAGCCCACGTTCCGCTCCCGGGCGCCGCCCCGGGCGGTCCACCAGGTGTAGAGCCCGGGTTCGCCGGGATGCCGCTCCCGCAGCACATCCCCCAGGCCCGCCTCCAGGTAGAGCTTGAAGTCCTCCCGTTCCTCGGGGGTGAACCCAGGGTTCTTGGTGTTGTCCTTGGGCCGGGCCAGGTCGAGCTCCTCGGGGGCCACGTTCATGTCGCCCACCAGGATCACCGCATCACCCGCGGCGTGGTGCCGCGCCACCAGGGCTGCCAGGTCCTTGGCGAACTGACGCTTGAACGGCAGGCGCACCAGGCCCGAGGAGGCGTTCGGAAAGTAGCCCGCGATGAAGACCAGGCGGTCCTTCCGGGACACGATGATGCGGCCCTCGGCGTCGTAGGCGGCGATGCCCAGGCCCTTGGCGTGGGTGAAGCCCAGCTCCTTCTTGGTGAGCGTGGCTGAGCCGGCGTAGCCCTTCTTGCTGGTGGCGGGGAACCAGCAGACATCGTAGGCGCTCTCCAGCTGGCGGCGCACGTCCAGGTCAATCTCTTCCCACTCTGAGCGGATCTCCTGGAGCGAGAGCACGTCCGGCTCCGCCTCCTCCAGCCAGTCCATGAAGCCCTTCTTGAGCACCGACCGGAAGCCGTTAACGTTCCAGCTGTAGAACTTCACAGGTCCTCCACGAAGCGGTCGAGCAGGCGGTCCGTGCGCCAGCGCAGCAGGCCCAGCAGCAGGAAGCCGCCCCAGCCCCTCAGGCGGCCCTCCAGGCGCAGGTGCGCGCCCCGGTCGTCGGGCCGGATCAGGATGTTCCCCTGCTCGAGTGCCCCGAACCGGGTGCGCTCCCAGCGCAGGCTGAGACGGTCGGCGGCGACCTCCACGGGCTGCCAGCGGCGGAACGCCTTCAGGCTGCGCAGCTCGGCGGGGGAAGCCAGGGCCTGCAGCCGGGCGGCGACCTGCTCGAAGGGGGCGTCCGTGAGGATCTCCGCCTCGAAGCTGAAGACCGGCTGCCTCACTTGACCAGGAAGCCGGGCTGGGCGTCGTCCGGCGGCGCCACCAGGTAGGGCTTGCTGGCGTTGTCGCTGGCGGCCAGGAGCATGCCGTGGCTCTCGATGCCCATGAGCTTCCGCGGCGCGAGGTTGGCCACCACCACCACCAGCCGGTTCAGCAGCTGGTCGGGCTCGTAGGCCTTGCCGATGCCACCCACGATGGTGCGCTGCTCGATGCCGAGGTCCACCTTCATCTTGATCAGCTTGTCGCTCTTGGGGACGCGCTCGGCCTCGAGGATCCGGCCCACGCGCAGGTCCACCTTGAAGAAGGACTCGGCATCCACGGTCTCGCGGATCTCGGGTACGTCCAGGGTGGGCTTGGTCTCGACGGGGGCCGCGGTGGCCTCGAGCTCGCTCATTTCCTTCTCCTTGTCGATGCGCTGGAACAGGGGCTTGGACTCGCCGATGGGACCGATGGCGGGGCCGTCCAGGGCAAAGCCGTGGAAGGTCCGGGCCCCGACCTGATCGCTGTGGCCCAGGCTCTCCCAGAGGCTCTGGGCCAGGCCCGGCATCACCGGCGCCACCAGCAGGGCCGTGGCGCGCAGGGCCCGGTAGAGGTTCGCCAGCACCGCGTCCAGCTTGGGATCGTTGGCGGGGTCCTTGGCCAGCTTCCAGGGCTCGGCCTTGACGATGTAGCCGTCCAGGGCCCGCAGGTAGGACCAGAGGGCGTCCAGGGCCGCGTGGAAGTCGTTGGCGCGGGCCTTCTCCAGATACTCGGGGAAGACCGCCAGCAGCCGGGTCGCCATTTCCTGGTCCTGCTCGTCCAGGACCGAAGGCATGGGCACCTGCCCGCCGCGGTAGCGCTGGATCATGCTGAGGGTCCGCGAGGCCAGGTTGCCCAGCCCGTTGGCGAGGTCGGCGTTGAGTCGGTCCATGAAGCCCTCGTAGGAGAAGCCGCGGTCGTGGCCGACCTGCATCTCGCGCATGAAGAAGAAGCGCAGGGCGTCATTGCCGAAGCGCAGCAGGGTATCCGGGCGCACCACGTTGCCCTTGCTCTTGGACATCTTGTCGTCGCCCATGAGCCACCAGCCGTGGGCCAGGATGGTCTCCGGCAGGAACAGGCCCGCAGACATGAGGAAGGCCGGCCAGTAGACCGCGTGGAAGCGGAGGATGTCCTTGCCCACCAGCTGCAGGTCCGGGGGCCAACAGTTGCCCGGGCAGGCCGAGAGGTAGTTCAGCAGCGCATCGAACCACACGTAGATGACGTGCTTCTCGTCGCCGGGCACGGGGATGCCCCAGCTGATGCTGGTCCGGCTGATGGACAGGTCCTGGAGGCCGCCCTCCACAAAGCGCTTGACCTCGTTGAAGCGGAAGTCCGGCTGCACGAAACCGGGGTGCGCCTCGAAGTAGGCCAGCAGGCGGTCCTGATAGGCGCTGAGGCGGAAGAAGTAGGTCTCCTCCTCCAGCTCCACCAGCTGGTGGGCCAGCCCCTGGGCCTGGAGCTCCTTGGCCTGCAGCTCCGTGACATAGGCCTCGTCACTGACCGAGTAGAGCCCCTTGTAGGTGGCCTTGTAGATGTCGCCCTTGTCGAGCAGGCGCTTGAAGAGACGCTGCACCTGGTCCTTGTGGTCCTGGTCCGTGGTGCGGATGAGCCGGAAGTGGGTCATGCCCATGCGCTGCCAGAGGTCCGTGTAGTTAGCCACGACCTCGTCGGCCAGGGCCTTGGGCGTGATGCCCCGGGCCGCCGCGGCCTTCTCCACCTTCTGGCCGTGCTCGTCGGTACCCGTGAGGAAATACACCTCCTCCCCGCGCATGCGGTGGAACCGGGCGACCACGTCCGCCAGCACCGTGGTGTAGGTGTGGCCGATGTGGGGGCGGTCGTTCACGTAGTAGATGGGCGTGGTGACGTAGAAGGGCTTGGACACATGAGCTCCGAGCCTTCCAGTCTACCGGCCCGGGGCCTGCCCTGCGAGTCAGCCTTGCCGTTTCCAGCAGGAGGTCAGGTGATCGTCCACCAGGCCCATGGACTGGAGATAGGCGTACATGATCGTGGGCCCCACGAAGGTGAAGCCCCGCTGCTTCAGGGCCCGGCTCAGGGCCTCCGCCTCCGGAGACACCGTGGGGATGTCCGCCAGCCGCTCCGGGTGGTTGACCTGGGTCCTGCCCCCCACGAAGGACCAGAGGAAGCTATCGAAGCTGCCGAACTCGGCCTGCACCGCCAGGAAGGCCCGGGCGTTCTTCCGCGCCCCGAAGACCTTCAGGCGGTTCCGCACGATCCCCGGGTCCAGGAGCATCGCCTCGAGCTCAGCGTTTGTGAGCGCGGCCACCCGTGCGACGTCGAAGCCGTGGAAGACCCGGCGGTAGGCCTCCCGCTTCCGGAGGATGGTGATCCAGCTGAGGCCCGCCTGGGCTCCTTCCAGCACGAGCTTCTCGAAGAGCCGCCGGTCGTCGTGGACCGGAACCCCCCACTCCTCGTCGTGGTAGGCCATGTAGGCCGGATCACTCCCGCACCACCCACATCTCACCAGGGTCATTCCCCCCTCCTTCGCTTTTCCCAACGCAGAATCGGGCGGCCAAGCCGCCCGATTCTGCGCGGGGCGAATGCCTATTAGGCCTCGATGACCGTCGCCTTGAGGATCCGGTCGTTGCCCCGGATGGCCTTCACCACGGCGATGTCCGCCTCGCCCACGCACTGGCCGAAGACCGTGTGGACGCCGTCCAGGTGAGCCACATTGCGGCGGTCGCCGTTCACCACGAAGAACTGGCTGCCACCGGTGTTCTTGCCGGCGTGGGCCATGGAGAGCGCGCCCAGCTGGTGCTGGTGGGGGTTGCCCGCGGTCTCGCAGGGGATCTTCCAGCCGGGGCCGCCGGTGCCGGCCATGCCGGAGGCGCCCTCGCGGCTGTTGGGGCAGCCGCCCTGGATCATGAAGTCCGGGATCACGCGGTGGAAGGCCAGGCCGTCGTAGAAGCCGGCCTCGATGAGCTTCACGAAGTTGGCCACGGTGCCCGGGGCCTCCTTGGAGAACAGCTCGATGTTGATGTCGCCTTTGTCGGTCTGCAGCAGGGCACGGGTCATGGTCCACCTCTCATGGTCAATCTCCCAGGATAGGATCCCCTGCCCCGGCCGTCAGCAGGAAGTTCCTGGGGGCCTGAACCTACTCCGCAAGGGGTTCCACGTGGTAGGGCACGGAGATGACGATGATCTTGGGCTTGCGCAGCAGGGTTCCCTTGAGGCGCCAGGCCGTCTGGTTGTGCAGGACGTTCTCCATCCAGTGGCCGGTCACGAACTCGGGCAGGATCACGGTGAGGGTGTATTCCGGCTCCACCATGCGCATGCGGTCCAGCTCCTGCACGATGGGCTCGACGACCTTGCGGAAGGGGCTGCGCAGCGAGCGGAGGGGAATGCCCTCGCAGTAGCGGGGCCAGTCGGCCCGTAGCTTTTCCAGGGCGGCGCTGTCCCGGCCGTGCTCATCCGGAAAGTCGATGGTCAGGGCCTCCACCTCGCCGTGCTCGGCGATCACCTTGGCGTAGTTGAGGGCCTGCACCACCCCGGCGTGGATGCCGGATACCAGCACCACCACTCGGTTCCGGCGGGGGCCGAAGTAGTCCACGCGGCTGGCAGCGAGGAGGGACTTGATCCGGATGTAGTGCCGGTGGATGGTGAAGAAGGTGAACACCAGCACCGGCACCAGCACGATGACGATCCAGGCCCCGTGGGTAAAGCGCGTCACAGCGATGACCAGCATGACGATGAGGGTCGTCACGGCGCCCAGTCCGTTCACCACCGCCTTCAACCGCCAAGCCTTGCCCTTGAGGCGGAACCAGCGCACCACCATGCCGGTCTGGCTGATGGTGAAACCGAGGAAGACGCCCACCGCGTAGAGGGGCAGCAGGTGGTCTTCCTTGGCCCCGAAGAGCAGGACCAGGAAGCCCGCCGCCAAGGACAGGATGAAGATGCCGTTGGAGAACACCAGCCGGTCCCCCTGGCTGGTGAACTGCCTGGGCAGGAAGCCGTCCCGGGCATGCAGCGCCGCCAGCCGAGGGAAGTCCGCATAGGCGGTGTTCGCGGCCAGGGCCAGGATCGCCATGGTGAAGCCTGTGCTGGTGAGGTAGATGAACTTCGGCAGGCCGTGTTCGGCGCCACCCAGGATGATTCGGGTCAGCTGGGACAGTAGGGTCTCCGGTGAGTCCGGCTGGTAGGTGAGGCCGTAGTGGTTGGTCAGGTAAGTGATGCCGAGGAACATGGTGCCCAGCAGCACCACCATCCAGGTCATGGTCTTGGAGGCGTTGTGGGAGACCGGTTCCTTGAAGGCTGTCACGCCGTTACTGATGGCCTCCACACCGGTCAGGGCCGTACAGCCAGCGCTGTAGGCCCGGGCCAGCAGCCAGAGCGCGGCCAGCTTCGAGGTGCCCTCTAGGTGGACCGGGGCCGCGTGGGCAACGACCACCTCGTGGCCGGTGGCGACATTCCAGAAGCCCTTGGCCAGCAGGCCCAGGATGCAGATCACGAAGCCGTAGGTGGGCAGGCTGAAGACGAGGCCGCTCTCCTTCACGCCCCGGAGGTTCATGAGGCCGATGAAGCCGATGATGGCCTCGGCCAGGAACACCCGGTGGGCTTCCAGGCCCGGGAAGGCGGAGACGATGGCGGACACGCCTGCGGATACGGACACGGCCACGGTCAGAATGTAGTCGATGAGGAGCGAGGCCCCCGCGGTCTGGGCCGCGACCTCGCCCAGGTTGTCCTTGGCCACCAGGTAGGCGCCGCCCCCGCTGGGGTAGGCGTGGATGGTCTGGCGGTAGCTCACGTTCAGCACGAGCAGCAGGCCCACGATCCCGATGGCCACCCACCAGGACCAGCCCAGGACCCCGGCACCGAAGATCGCGATGGCCGCCGTGAGGGGCGCCATGATCTCCTGGGTGCCGTAGGCGACGGAGGACAGCGCGTCGGAGCTGAACACCGCCAGGGCGATGGGGTTGCTGATCCGGGTCTCGTGGCTCTCCTCGCTGGCGAGGCGGCGGCCAAGGAGCAGGGTTCGGAAGTTGGGCATCGGTGGGCTTCCTGAGGGAGGGGTCCTGAGTCGCCCTGGACCCGCCGGTCATGTATTCACCGGAGCACGGGCGACCCCAAAGGATGCTCATGAGGGGCGTTAAGGCGCCGTTAGGATTCACGGCCACCTGGTTAAGTCCCTCCCGAGCGGTCTCAGCTGCGCTAGGCTTGCCCCGTGCGTGAACCCCATCGGACCCATCCAGCTCCGCAGCCCCGGCTGGAGGCGGAACCTGCCTCCCACCGCGCGAAGCTGAAAGTCTTCTTCGGGGCCGCGCCGGGAGTCGGGAAGACCTACGCCATGCTCTCGGAAGCCCGGGCCCGTCAAGCCGGAGGGCTCGACCTGCTGGTCGGCATGGTGGACACCCATGGCCAGCCCGAGACTGCCGCACTGGCCGAGAGCCTGGAGGTTCTGCCCCACCGGTCCCTGGTCTCCATGGGCGAGTTCCTGCCCGAGTTCGACCTGGCCGCGGCCCTGGCCAGGCGCCCCCGTCTGATCCTCCTCGACGACCTGGCCCACGTGAACGTGCGGGGTTCGCACCACGCCCGCCGCTGGCAGGACGTTCTGGAGTTGCTGGATGCCGGCATTGACGTCTATACCACCTTGAATGTCCATCACCTGGAAAGCCTCAAAGACGTGGTCACCCAGATCACGGGGCTCGTGGTCAGGGACACCGTGCCAGACACGGTCCTGCAGCGGGCCGACGAGGTCGAGCTCTTGGACCTGGCACCGGATGACCTGCTGGTGCGCCTTAAGGAGGGCAAGGTCCACTTCCCGGACAGCATCCGCCACGCCCATGGTCAGTTCTTCCGAAAGGGCAACCTGCTGGCCCTGCGGGAGCTGGCGCTGCGCCACACGGCGGAAAATGTGGACGCCCAGATGCGCCGCTACATGGCCTCGGAGGGCATCCGGAAGACCTGGGCCGCCGGGGATCAGCTGCTGGTGTGTGTGGCCGCGGATGCCCTCTCAGAGCGGCTGATCCGCGCCACCCGCCGCATGGCCGGCGCCCTGGGCGCACCGTGGGTCGCGCTCTACGTGGAGTCCCCCAAACACTTCAAGTTCAGCGAGGAGGAACGGAACCGGTTAGAGGAGAACCTCCGCCTGGCGGAGAAACTGGGCGGAGAGACCGCCGTCATCGAGGGCGCGGGGCGCACCGACGAGGACATCCTGGCCTTCGCCCGCGACCGCAACATCACCAAGATTGTTCTGGGCAAACCCTCACGCCCCAGGTGGATGGACCTCTTCGCGGGCTCCCCGGTGGACGACCTCATCCGCAAGAGCGGCGACATCGACATCTACGTCATCACCGGCGAGGCCTCCCGGGAGGCCGCCCCCCGGACCTTCCGCGCTCGCATCACCAGTCCGCTGCGGAACTACCTCCTGGCCGCCACGGCGGTGGCTATCTCGACCGCCTTCGCGGGCCTGGCCTTCCAGCGCACGGAAACCGCCGACATCGTGATGATCTACCTGCTGGGCATCCTCATCGTCGCCACCCGCTTCGGGCGGGGCCCTTCCCTGCTGGCCTCCCTGCTCAGCGTCGCAGCCTTCGACTTCATCTTCGTGCCCCCCTACTTCACCTTCGCCGTGGCGGACTTCCGCCATGTGGGCACGTTCTCCGTGATGCTGCTGGTGGGAGTGGTCATCGGCAACCTCACCGAGCGCATCCGCGCCCAGGCCCGCCTGGCCCGGGCCCGGGAGCAGCGCAGCCAGGCCCTCTTCCTCCTGGGCCAGGACCTGGCCCGCAACGCCGGCACCTCGGCCCTGGTGGCTTCGGCCATCCAGAACGTGGCCACGCGGTTCCAGGGCCGGGCGGTGGTGCTGCTGCCGGACGCCACCGGCCGCCTGACGGCGCCCAGCCACCCGCTGGCGTTCCTCCTGGATGAGCGGGAGCAGGAGGTGGCCAAGTGGGTCCAGGAGCACGATGACGCTGCAGGACTGGGCACGTCCACCCTTCCGGAGGCCCGCGCAACCTACCTTCCCCTCCGGGGTGCGCGGGGCAACCTGGGTGTGCTGGGCCTGGTTCCCGAAGGTATCCCCACCTGGCTGGACCCGGACCAGCGGCAGCTTCTGGAGGCCTTTGCCAACCAGACAGCCCTCGCCCTCGAGCGTTCCCTGCTGGCGGAGCAGGGCGCCGTGGACCGCCGCCGGGTTGACGAGGAACGCCTGCGCAATGCCCTGCTCAGCTCGGTCTCCCACGACCTGCGGACGCCGCTGGGGGTCATCACCGGCGCAGTGAGCACCGCGCTCGAGACCCCCGACCTGTCCGAGTCCGTGCGCCGCGACCTGTTGCTCTCCGCCCAGGAAGAGGCCCAGCGACTGCAGCGCCTCGTGAACAACCTGCTGGACATCACGCGACTCGAGTCCGGCAGCCTGGACCTGCGCACCGAGTGGATGCCTGTGGAGGAAGTGGTGGGCGCCGTCCTGAACCGCCGCGAGCTGGGGGCCGAAGCCGCGCGCGTGCACACCCAGCTGCCGCAGGACCTGCCCCTGGTGGCCATGGACGCCGTGCTGATGGAGCAGGTGCTCGTGAACCTCCTCGACAATGCCCTGAAGTATTCACCGCCGGGCTCCCCGGTGGAGATCAAGGCCTGGGCCGCCTGGAAGTCCCTCACCCTCTCGGTGACCGATCAGGGGCCGGGCATCGCCCCCGGCGAGGAGGAGCGGATCTTCGAGAAGCTCACCCGGGGCGAGGCAGGCACCAGCCGACCCGGTGCAGGTCTGGGCCTGGCCATCTGCAAAGGCATCGTCACCGCCCACGGCGGGCAGATCCAGGCCGTGAACCGGCCCCAGGGTGGAGCCCAGTTCCTGGTCAGCCTGCCGCTGGGCACGGCCCCGGCTATCCCCGAGGAGGGCCCATGACCAGCGCGCCGCTCCGGGTCCTGCTTGTCGAGGACGAGCCCCAGATGCGCCGCTTCCTCCGGGTGGCCCTGGAGGGCAGCGGCTACCGCTACCTGGAGGCCAGCACCGGCGAGGAGGGCCTCACCCTGGCCGTGCAGCACCGACCCGACGTGATCCTGCTCGACCTGGGCCTGCCCGACATGGACGGGCTCGAGCTCATGACCCGCCTCCGCGCCTGGAGCCAGACACCGGTGATCGTGATCTCGGCAAGGGGGCAGGAGACCGACAAGATCGGGGCTCTCGATGTGGGCGCGGACGACTACCTCACCAAGCCCTTCGGCACGGGGGAGCTGCTGGCCCGCATCCGGGTGGCCCTGCGCCACGCCGAACTCGGAGCCGCCGAGGAACCCGTCTTCAAGCTGGGGCGCTGGCAGGTGGACCTGGCCCGGCGCCAGGTGCTGGTCGCGGGCCAGGAAGTGCATCTCACGCCCCTTGAATACGGGCTGTTCACCACCCTGATCCGGCACGCCGGCAAGGTCGTCACCCACCGGCAGCTGCTCAAGGAAGTCTGGGGCGGTGTGGCGGGCGCGCAGCCGCTCTACCTCCGCGTCTACATGGCCCAGCTACGACACAAGCTCGAGGAGGACGCCTCCCGCCCCCGCTACCTGCAGACCGAACCCGGCATCGGCTACCGGCTGCGGCTTGAAGACTAGGTTCACCGGCCGCGGGAGGGGAAGCCGCCTACAGGTGCTTGTGGGCACCGTCGCACATGGGCTTGTTGCCACTGTGCTTGCAGGCGCAGAACCACTTGTCGCCGGTCACGTCGGCCGTGTAGGCCTGGGGCACGAAGGTGCTGCCCTTGTGGCCGCCATCGCACATGGGCTGGCTCTTGCTGTGGCCGCAGGTGCACCAGTAGTAGGTCTTCCCGGCTTCGACGGCGACCTTGATGGGGGCTCTCTGGGGAACGTTGGGCGTGGCGTCGGACATGGCTTGCTCCTGGGAGGAAGGTGCTGAGGCAGGCGTGAACCCCCGTCAGGGGTTGCCCCTCAACACCAGGAAATCCTACCGCGCAAGCAAAGGCTCCCCCCGGCAGGGGACCCCAGAGACAAAGACAGGCTTTCGGCGGATCATGAAGTCTTCCCAGGGCTTATGCGCTGCAACGAGGAGAAGGATCATGAAGGTCATGGGCATCGTGGGCTGGAGCGGCAGCGGGAAGACCAGCCTGGTGGTCCAGGTCCTGCCGATGCTGAAGGCGCGCGGGCTCCGAGTCTCCACCATGAAGCATGCCCACCACCGCTTTGACGTGGACAAGCCGGGCAAGGACTCCTTCCGGCACCGGGAGGCCGGGGCCTCGGAAGTCCTGGTCGTCACCTCCTCGCGCTGGGTCCTCATGCACGAGTCCCGGGAGGAGCCCGAGCCCAGCATCGAAGCCCTGATCGAGCGCATGACCCCCGTGGACCTGCTCCTCATCGAGGGCTTCAAGACCCACCAGCACCCCAAGATCGAGATTTACCGGGAATCCGAAGGCAAGGCCCTGCTCTGCCCGGAGGATCCCGGGATTGTGGCCGTGGCCAGCGATGTCCCCCTCTCGGACCTGAGCGTTCCCTGCCTGGACCTGAACGACCCGGGCGCCGTCGCCGACTTCATCCTGGTCTACACCGGCTTGGGCCGCCCGGGCGCTCCCGGAGACAAACCCGCAGATTCATCCGATCATGGAAGGTGATGGCCACTCCTGAACAAGACCCAGACCACGCTCCCGATGCGGAACCCACGCCCCTGACCGAGGCCAGGCCCGCTCCAGCCACCGCGCCTGGGGTGCCACGTGGCTCCGCCTTCCGCCACTTCCGCGAGCTGCTCGACATGATCAAGTTCGAGCACACGGTGTTCGCGCTGCCCTTCGCGCTGCTCGGCGCCCTGGGCGCGGCGCAGGGCCTGCCGCCCCTGCGGACGGGGCTCTGGATCCTGGCAGCCATGGTAGGGGCCCGCACGGCGGCCATGACCTTCAACCGTCTGGTGGACGTAGACCTGGATGCCGAGAACCCCCGCACCGCCAGCCGCGCCCTGCCTGCGGGCCGGGTCTCCAGGCTGGGCGCCATGCTGCTCCTGGGCGCGGGGGTCGTGCTCTTCGGGCTGTCGGCAGGCGCCCTCGGACCGCTCACCTGGGCGCTCTCGCCGCTGGCCCTGGTCATCATCCTCGGGTATTCCCTGTGCAAGCGCTTCACGGCCTGGGCCCATGTGGTGCTGGGGCTGTCCCTGGCCGGCGCGCCGCTGGGCGCCTGGATCGCCGTGGCGGGCCGCATCGAGGCTCCGGCCCTGTGGCTCTCCGGTGGCGTCCTGGCCTGGACCGCGGGCTTCGACATCATCTACGCCCTGCAGGACGAAGGCTTCGACCGGGCCCGAGGGCTCCACTCGATCCCCTCGAAGCTCGGGGTGCCGCAATCGCTGCTGCTCTCCCGCTGCTTCCATCTGGTGGCCCTCGCCTGCTGGGCTGCATTCAACCTCCTCATGGGCGGGCACGTCTGGCCCTGGGCCGCCTGGGCCACGGTGGCGGTCATGCTGGGCCGCGAGCAGTGGCTGGTGCGCAGCGGCGACCTCGCGCGCATCGATCAGGCCTTCTTCACCTTGAACAGCCTGGTGGGGCTGGTGTTCTTCGTGGGTCATGCGGTGGAGTTCGTGCTGGCCAGGACCCTTCAAGCTGGGATCTAGCTCAGGCCGGGATAGGGGTTTTCGTCCAGAGATGAGCAATCGCCACCCAGGGATGTCCCAGGTATGCTGGAAGGCCATGCCTACGCCCAAACCAGCCAGCCGCCGAGCCCTGCGTCTCAGCCGCCCAGACTCCATGCGCTGGCTCACGGTCATGGTCGTGTTCAGCCACCGCACCTTCCGCTGGTCCCTGACCCGCCGGAATCTGCTCTGGGCCATCGGCCTGGTGCTGGGTTTCTGGACCCTGGCCATGATCGGCTCGGGCTACGGGTTCTGGGCGACGAAGAAGATCATGAGCTTCGGCCGCCTGCAGAAGGAGACCCAGGAGCAGCAGGACCAGCTGCGGTCCTCCCTGGATCAGGCGCAGGCCCTGGAGAACGAGGTGATGGCCCTGCGCAAGCAGCACACGGAGCTGATGCGGCTGCTGGATCCCAAGGCCCCTGCGGGTACGGCCCTGCCCGCCCCGCCGGGCCAGCCCTCCGCCGCCCCGGTGCCTCCGGGTACCCAGGAGAAGCTCTCGCGCCTCCGCCAGGACCTCGACTACACCGCCAAGCAGGCCGCCGTGGTACGGGCCCGCATGGAGCCGGTCATCCGCGCCTGGTCCCACACGCCGTCGATTCCCCCCACCGCGGGCTATCTCAGCTCCGGGTTCGGTGTCCGGCTCAGCCCCTTCATGCGCAAGAACGAGTCCGACGACGGCCTCCTGGGCTACCACTCGGGCATCGACATCAGCAACAGCCTCGGCACCCCGGTGCAGGTCACGGCGGATGGCGTCGTGGTCGAGGCCGGCTGGATGGACCGCTACGGCTGGGGCGCCCGGGTGCGCCACTCGGAAGAGCAGGAGACCCTCTACGCCCACCTGGACCATCTCAATGTGGTCCTGGGCCAGCAGCTCTCGCGCGGCGACATCCTCGGCACCATGGGCCGCTCCGGCAACGCCACCGGCGTCCACCTGCACTACGAAGTCCGCCGGAACGGCCAGCCCGTGAATCCCCAGCCCTACCTCCGCCTCCAGCGCCAGTGGCTCCAGGCCATCCGCAAATCCTGATCGAAGGAGTGCCCCATGGGTTTCTTCAGCAGCAGCAAGCCCAAGCCCGAGCCCGCCCCCGCGATCCACTCCCTGCTTGGCAAGGACGTGCTCCTCAAGGGCGAGATCCACACGGGCGGCCGCAGCTTCCGCATCGAGGGCACCGTGGAAGGCACCATCCACTCGGTGGGAGAGGTCTCCATCGCCCCCGGCGGGCTGGTGACGGGCACCATCCTGGCGAAGCACCTGGTGGTCACGGGCCGCGCCCTCGGCGTCATGAAGATCTCGGACTGCCTCGAGATCCACGGCACCGGGTATGTGGAGGGCGAGGTCGAGGTCGGCTCCCTCGTGGTGGACGAGGGCGGCACCCTGCAGGGCGTCTGTGTGCGCCGGGACCGCTCGGGCGCCCATGAGACCCTGGCCGCGGGCACGCTGGCGACCAGCGAGCTCGGCACCCCCGGCCAGCTTCTCTAGCTAGCGGAAGAGCGGGCCGGGATCGGACTTGACGCCCAGGTAGGCGTAGGCCGCGTCCGTGGCCTTGCGGCCCTGGGGCGTGCGATCCAGGAAGCCCACCTGCATGAGGTAGGGCTCCACCAGATCTTCCAGGGCTCCCTCGTCCTCGCCCAGAGCCGCGGCCAGGGTGCGCAGGCCCACGGGGCCACCCCGGTGCTTGTGGCAGAGGGTGTGGAGGTAGTCCCGATCGAGGCCGTCCAGGCCCAGGTCATCCACCTCGTGCAGCTTGAGGCAGGCCTCGGCGGACTCGATGGTGATGGTGCCGTCGCCCTTCACCTCGGCGTAGTCGCGGCACCGCCGCAGCAGCCGGTTGCAGATGCGCGGCGTCCCGCGGCTGCGCCGGGCAATGGCCTCGGAGCCCGCCTCGGAGAGGTGGATTCCCATGAGCTCGGCAGAGCGCCGACCGATGATGGCCAGGTCCACCCGGGTATAGAACTCCAGGCGGTGCACCAGGCCGAAGCGGTCGTGGAGCGGCTTGGAGATCAGGCCAGCCCGGGTGGTGGCGCCCACCAGGGTGAAGGGCCGCAGGTCCACCTTGAGGGTCTGGGCGCTGGGCCCCTGGCCGATGAGGATGTCCAGCTTCCGGTCTTCCATGGCCGAGTAGAGCATCTCCTCGATGGGCGCCGAGAGCCGGTGGATCTCGTCGATGAACAGGAACTCCCCCGCCTCCAGGTTGGTGAGGATGGCCGCGAGGTCGCCCTTCTTCTCCAGGGCAGGGGCCTGGATCACCTTGCAGGGCGCGCCCATCTCGTTGGCGAGCACATGGGCCAGCGTCGTCTTGCCCAGTCCCGGAGGGCCGAACAACAGCACGTGGTCCAACACTTCGCCGCGCTGGCTGGCCGCCTGGAGGGCGATCTCCAGCCGGGCCTTCACCTTGGCCTGGCCGATATATTCCTGAAGCCGCTGCGGCCTGAGGGAATATTCGGCGGGATCCTCGGTGTCGGTGGTGGGATCGAGGTCGGGGTGTCGGTGCATGACTCCTATTCCCGCACGGGACTTCCACTTGTGTCCAGCCAGTGGACGGATAATCTTGGGTCACGCCCGACAATCCCCGCCTTCGTATTCTGTCCCCCCCGAGACCTGCTGTGCCCCAGCGCTACCAACTCCTCATCCGCGACCGCCACGGCTTCGAGCGTACCGTGCCCGTGTCCCGCTCCGTCACCCTGGGACGCCAGAGCCTCTGCGACGTGGTGCTGTCGGACAGCATGATCAGCCGCGCCCACCTCCGGCTTGAGCTGCAGGGCGAGACCTGGTGGGCCGAGGACCTGGGCACGACCCACGGCAGCACCTGCGGTGAGCAGCCGCTGGGCCGGGCCGTCTGGACGCCGGGAACTCCGCTCCGCCTGGCCGATGGCGCCTATATCATCACCCTGCTCTGTTCGGATCAGAGCAGCTCGGAGCTGCACCTGCAGGCCATCCTGGAGACAGCCCAGCTGCTGGCCGAGGAAGTGGACCTGGAAGACCTGCTGGAACAGTCCCTGGACAAGCTGCTGGCCATCTCGGGCACGGACCGGGGCTTCCTCATGCTGCTGGAGGACGGCGAGCTCACCCCCCGGGTGCAGCGAAACCTGGGCCAGGAACTGGAAGGCAGCATCCACCTGTCCATGTCCAGCGTCCGCAAGGTCTTCGAGACCGGCGACCCCATCTGGATCCTCAATGTCTCCGAGGACGACCTGCTGCAGAACCAGCACTCGATCCAGCGCCTGGAGCTGAAGACCATCCTCTGCCTGCCCCTGCTGCTGCAGGGACGGCGCCTGGGCGTGGTCTACCTGGACAGCCGGAGACCCATCACCGAACCCCCCGACCGCGAGACCTTCGAGGCCATCGTGGCCCTCTGCGCCATCGCCATCGAGCGCACCCGCCTCTCCGAGGAGAACCTGCGCAGCCACGTGCTGGCCACCGTCGGCCAGGTCGCCAGCTCCATCGTCCATGACTTCAAGAACGGCCTGTTCGTGCTGCGGGGCCACGCGGACCTGCTGGAGCTCTCCACGGAGGATCCCAAGGTCCGCCACCACTCCCAGAAGATCCTCCAGTGCGTGGACCGACTGACCCACCTCAGCCAGGACGTCCTCGACTTCGCCAAGGTCCGGGAGCCGCGCCGCGAGACCGTGGACCTCCGGTCCTTCCTCGACGCCATCCTCGAGCCCCTGGTTCCCCGGGCCGCGGAGCTGGGGGTCAACCTCCACGCAGAGGGTGCTTCCTGCCTCGTGAAGCTGGATCCCGGCCGCTTCACCCGGGTGATGGAGAACCTCCTGGCCAACGCCCTCGACGCCACCCAGGACCTCAGCGGCGAGATCCTCGTCGCCTGGCACTCGGTCAACGGGGGCGTCCAGATCCACGTCAAGGACCAGGGGCGCGGCATGCCGCGCCGGATGATCAAGCGGATCTTCGAGCCGTTCTTCACCTACGGCAAGAAGAAGGGCACGGGCCTGGGCATGGCCACGGTGAAGAAGATCGTGGACGAGCACGGCGGCAGCCTGGAGTTCCTCAGTGAGGAGGGCTTGGGCACCGAGGTCATCGTCACCCTGCCGGACCATCCCATCACCGGCGTCAGCAAGACCCTTGAGGCCAGCACGGGCAAGAACCCCGTCGTACGCCCGGACGCGCCATGACGGCCCTCCGGATCGGTCAGGGCTTCGACGTCCACCGGTTCGCGGCGCCCGAGGAGGGCCGCCAGCTGATGCTCATGGGCTGCGCCATCCCCCATGACCGCGGCCTAGCCGGGCACAGCGACGCGGACGTGATGCTCCATGCCCTCATGGATGCCCTGCTCGGCGCGGCCGGGCTCGGCGATATCGGGCTGCACTTCCCGGACACGGAACCGGCCTACAAGGGCGCGGACTCCGCCCACCTGCTGGAGCAGGTCATGGGAGACCTGGCTGAGCGGGGCTGGCGCGTCGTCAACGCCGACGTCTGCCTGATCGGGGAGCGCCCGAAGATCGGCCCCCACCGCCAGCAGATGCGCGACCGCGTGGCGCCCCTGCTGGGCCTCTCCGCGGACCTGCTCAATGTGAAGGCCACGACCACGGAGCGGCTGGGCTTCACGGGTCGCGGCGAAGGCCTGGCCGCCCAGGCGGTGGTGCTCCTCCAGCGCAGCTGACCGCACAGGTGATGAGACCGAGCGGGCCTTCCTCGCATATGATGGGTGTTCCGGAGGCTTCATGAAGTTCCACCCCGCTGTTCCCGCCCTGGTGCTGCTGGCCGCCGCATCCTTCACTGCCTGCAGGAAGGTGCCCCTCACGCCCAGCGCTCCGATTCCCGCGGGCACGGTGGTCTTCCGCTTCACCCGCGCCATCCGGGGTCCCGTCGAGCTCACGGTCGATGGCGCCCGCATCCCCGTCCAGCAGCCGTCCAAGGAAGCCCGCAGCCTCCAGCTCAGCGGACTCGCCACGGGCAAGCACCGGTTCTTCCTCACGAGTCAGGCGGAGACCTTCAGCCCCGATTCTGGCGAGCTGGACCTTCCCGCGGACCGGGGCCTCTACCTGGTCGCGCTCACGCAGAAATTCGATGCGGTCCTCTACGGCAAGCCGGATCAGCTGCCTCCTGCGGAGGGGCTTCCCGGCGTCACCGCCCTGCTCATCAAGTAGCCGCCCTGTGGCGCGGGTGGCCCGGACGCACCAAGGGGACCGCCTCCTCCGCGGCGGGGACACCCTCCTGGCCAGCTGCCTGGAAGCTGGCGTCCCCGTGGCCTCGGCCTGCTCCGGCCGGTGTGCCTGTGGCCGCTGCCTCGTGACCGTGCTCCGGGGCGCCGAGCAGCTGGAGCCCTGCGCCCCGCCCGAGAAGGTACTGCTGGGCAAGCTGGGGGCCGGGCCTGACCAGCGCCTAGCCTGCCAGTGCCCCCTGCCCCCCGAGGCACAAGAGCTGATCATCACGGCAGGCTACTGGTGAGGCCCCGCACCTGGGTCGCCCTGGGCTTGGCCCCGCTTGTGGGCCTGGGGGCCTTCTGCGCCTGGAAGACCCGGGCCGTGGCCCGGGAGCTCATCGATCCGCCCTTCTACCGGGCCCAGCCCCTCGCGCGGGTGGAGGGCACCTACCGGGAGCTGGCCCTGGGCCAGGATGGCGATCCCGGCGGCACCTGGACCAGCGCCGAGGTCGAGGGCCTGCAGCTCTGGCGCTTCACCCGGCCCACGCGTTCCCCGGGCCTGGTCCTGCTGCTGCACGGCTTCGGGGATGACCGCTGGGGCACCAGCCCGGCCCTGAAGTGGTTCCCGAGGCTCGATGCCGCCATCTTCACCTACCGGCGCCGGGATGATGCCATGCGTCGGGGCGGCCCGGTGCCGCCCGTGACCTTCGGCGCCCTGGAAGCGAAGGAGGTGGTCCGCATGGTCCACCACCTGGAGGCCACGGGGCTGCCCCGGCGGCAGATCCTGCTGCTGGGCCGCAGCCTGGGCGCTTCCGTGGGCCTGCTGGCCCTGGCCGACCTGGAGCGGGAGGGCCATGGTCCCCTGGCCGGCATCATTTGGGAGGGCGCCCCGGCCAGCTCCCGCAGCTTTGCGGAGCGCCTGGTGCGGGGCCCGGAGGATCGGCTCTGGCACGTGCTGGCTCCCCCCATCGGGGCCACGGCGGCCCGCCTGGCCGGTCGCTGGGGCGGCTATGACCCCGAGGCCACGGACCTCGTCCAGGGGCTGGCGGGGCTGCGCCTGGCGACTCCCAGCCTGTGCTTCCTGGCCACCCAGGACCGGCTGGCCCCGCCCCCGGTCCAGCGGCTGCTGGCGGCCCAGTTCCAGCACAGCCGGGTGGTCGAGGTGAACACCTGGCACCTGCACTGCGCCGAAGTGCTGGGCCCGGGCTACACCGCCGCCATCCACGGGTCCGTACAGGCCTGGTTCCCGGCGGGCAAGGACAAGGGCCCCGCAGGGCCCTGAGTCCGGTTCGATCTGTTCCCGGCCCTAGTCGTCTTCGTTGGCGGAGACGGTGGCGCGCAGCAGCTTGGGGGCGATGCGCTGGACGATAGGCTCGAAGACCTTGTTCACCAGCTCCTCGTCGTAGGAGACCTCGGAGCCGGTCCCAGCCACCTTCACGCTGGTGTCATCGACCTTGTCCTCGTCCTTCCAGGCGCCGAGGATCTCGCCGGTCTCCACCTCGATCAGGCGGATGTCCAGGCGGCCCGTGAACGAGGCCTTCTTGACGTTCACGCTGCCAGCCACGGCCCCGGCCATGCCGCTGCCGGTCACCTTGCCCACCAGGGCGCCCACGCCCCAGCCCGAGCTGAAGCCGGACTCCTTGTAGGCGAAGCGCGTGACCTTGCCGGTCATGACGTACTTCACACCCAGCAGCTTGCCGATCTTCTGGACCGTGGCGGTGTCCACTTCGCCACTCTGCTGGAAGTTCAGCTCCCCGCGGATCTCCTGGAGGCGCTCCCGCTCGATGACGCGGATCTTGTTCTTCCCCTTCTCCACGATCTCCGTGGTGAAGAGATCCCGTAGCTGGTTGGAGATGGTCCCCATCTGGTTGCCCCAGCCACCGTGGCGCCAGCCATTCCAGGCATCGGGGGCGGCCTTGAACTCCAGGATGGCGATGCGGGGCAGCTTTGCCTTGTCTTCCTTGGACAGTTTCTTCTGAGCCAGGGCGGGAACCGTGATGGCAAAGACCGCGAGCAGCGACAAAAGCATTGTGCGGAGGCGCATGGAGACTCCCCAGGTAGAGACAGGTTCTGAGAACGCTCGACTAGTCGTCGATGAGCTTGCTGCGCAATTCCTTGCCCAGCTTGAAATAGACCACCCGCTTGGGCGGGACCTGGATGCTCTCCCCGCTGCGGGGGTTGCGCCCCTGGCGGGCGCGGCGATCGCGGAGACGGAAGCTGCCGAAGCCGCGCAGCTCAACGCCCTCGCCCGTGGTCCGGAGCGACTCGATGATGCTCTCCAGGAAGGTGTTTACCAGGAGGTCCGCATCCTTCTTGCCAAGCTCAAGCTGCTTCATCAGGTGACGGGAGAGGTCAGCCTTGGTGAGGGTCTCCATCGATTCCATGGGAACTCCGTAGGGGTTACTTCGTATGGATGCGCAAGGGCAGTCCTCAATAAATCCCCCATCCGAGCCCTTTGGTCAAGGGGGACATCTCCATCTATTTGAAAAAAAGAGTGTACCCCCCTCCCGTGGAAGGGGGGAGCCCTTCAGTCCAGCAGCCACTCGAGCAGGAACCGGGGGCCCTCGCCGCTGCCCCCGTGGGTCCGGTAGTCCCGCTCCTTGCCGGACCAGGAGCCGGAGAGATCCACGTGGACCCAGGAGGCCTGGCCCACGAACTCCCGCAGGAACAGGCCGGCGGTGATGGTGCCCCCCCACCGGATCCCCGTGATGTTCTTCAGGTCCGCCAGGGGGCTCTTCAGCAGGTCCGAGTATTCCTCCACCAGGGGCAGCTGCCAGAGATACTCGCCCACAGCGCCGCCCGAGTCCACGAGCCGGTCCACCAGCTTCTGGTCCGTGCCCATGACCGCGGAGACCCCATCGCCCATGGCGACCAGCGCTGCGCCGGTGAGGGTGGCCAAGTCCACGACGTGGTCGGCGCCCAGCTCGCTGGCGAGGTGCAGCAGGTCGGCCAGCACGAGGCGGCCCTCCGCGTCGGTGTTGAGCACCTCGACGGTCTTGCCGCTGCGGGTCCGCAGCACATCACCGGGCTTGTAGCTGGAGCCCGAGGGCATGTTCTCCACCAGGCCCAGGAGGCCTGTCACCTGGACGGGGACTTCCAGCTGGGCGCAGGCGACCAGGGTGGCCAGCACGATGGCCGCGCCGGTCATGTCGTCCTTCATGGTCTCCATGCCCGAGCCGTCCTTGAGGGACAGGCCACCGGAATCGAAGCAGACGCCCTTGCCCACGAGCACCACATGCTTCTTGGGCTTTTCCTTGGGCTTGTATTCCAGCTTGACCACCCGGGGCGGTCGGACGCTGCCCTGCCCCACGGCGAGGACCGACCGGAAGCCTCCCTTCTCCAGGGCGGGCACGTCCAGGATCTCGCAGTGGATCTTGTGCTGCTTGGCGAGCTTCGCAGCCGTTTCCGCAAAGACCTCAGGATAGAGATCACCAGCGGGGGTGTTGGCCAGATCCCGAACGCGGTGGCAGGCAGCGACCCCGGCCTCGACCACGGGCAGCTTGCGCCGCGCCTTGCGGGTGTCGTCGCCGTTCGTGAAGACCTCGACCGAGCTGAATTGCTTGGCTTCCGGCTTGCCACCCTTGAACACCACGAAATCGTAGTTAGCGAGCAGGACCCCTTCGGTCACCGCGATCTGCACGGCGTCGTGATCGAGGGTGGACGTGGACGGCGAGAGCACGCCGATCTTCTTCCACTTCTTCTTCAGACAGAATCGCCCTGCGGCGCCCACGGCTTTGCGGATCTTGTTGAGGGTCACCTTCTCTTCGTCACCGAGGCCGACCAGCACCATCCAGCGGCTCTCCTTGACGCCATTGGGGTGATGGAGTGGAACAACTTCAAGATAGTCCGCCTTGAAATCCTCCTCATCCATCACCTGCCGGGCGACCTTGCTGATGGCGAGCGGCAGACGGTGGCGTTCACGGCCCGAAAAGACGGGAACGATCAAGGCATCTCCAGCGAAATCCTTACCGGTCTGAGAACTGATATCCACTGAAGGCATAGGGTTTCCTCCTCGTGATCGAGCCTAGGAGCAGGACGAAAAAAAGGAAAGCCCATTTTTCGATCGTTAGCTATCGCAACATCCCAGTCGGTTAGGGCCAACTTTTCCTTACTTAGCCGTCAAATCAGTCGATTAGGCGAATCCTATTTGTTGTTTACAACGAATAGGATTCGCCTGGCCAGGGCCTGTCAACAGGAAGGCCGTTCCCATTCAGGCTGCGCTGGCGCGCTTCAGGAGCTCTTCGAAGCGCTCGAACAGGTGGGCCCGGGGCCCCTTGGGCTGGCGCTTGAGGACCATGCCCGCCTGCTCCGGCGTGCGCCCCCCCTTGCTCTGGTTGCAGGAGAGGCAGCAGCCCACCAGGTTCTGCCAGGTGGTGGAGCCGCCCTGGCAGACCGGGATGACGTGGTCCACGGTGGTGGCCTTCTTTGCACAACCCTCGTATTGGCAGATGTAATGATCTCGGCGGAGGACCCGGCGCTCCAGTCGGCCCAGCAGCAGCTTGGAGTCGCTACAGGCCTGGACATGGGGAAAGATGATCAGCTCGAGGCGGACCTCCAGGTTGCCATGCCGCTCGAAGGTGGCTGGATTCAGCACATGAGCCCGGCCTGCCACGACGGCGCAGAGCGCCCGGCGGCGGCTGACCTCCTGCATGGGGACGTAGTTCCGGTCCACGGCAATGACTTCCCCGGCCCCGTGTCGCTCCTTCCCCTTCAGCATCGCACCCTCGCGGTTGCCCGAATCCTAAGGCAAACGCGGGAATTGTGAAGTGAATTATTCGGTTTCATCCGGCAGCGCGGCCGGGGTCCCGGACTCCAGGAACGGCAAGGCCTCCACGTCCTTGAGCTTCCGGGTCATCACGTTGGACCGGGTGGTGACCTCGCCCACCTTGTTGGCCGCCTCCTGCAGCTTCTTCTCGACGGCCTTGAGGCTGTCCGTGAAGCGGCCGAACTCGGTCTTCACCTCACCTAGGACCTTCCAGACGTCCGCGCTCTGCTTGGTGATGGCCAGGGTCTTGAAGCCCACCTGCAGGGCATTCAGGAGGGCCGACAGGGTCGTGGGACCCACCACGGTGACCCGGTAGTCCCGCTGGAGCCGCTCGAACAAGCCCCGGCACCGCAGCACTTCCGCGTAGAGCCCCTCCGAAGGGAGGAACAGCAGGGCGAAGTCCGTGGTGAGGGGTGGGCGGAGATACTTCTCGCAGATGCCCTTGGCCTCGGTGACCACCCGAGCCTCCAGGGCCTTGGAAGCGGCCTGGACCCCGGGCAGGTCCGCCAGCTCCTGGGCATCCATGAGCCGTTGGTAGTCCTCCAGGGGGAACTTGGCGTCGATGGGCAGCCAGACGGGCTGGTCCTCGGAGGGGCCGGGCATGCGGACGGCGAAGTCCACGGCCTCGCGGCTGTCGGGGTTCACCCGCACCTGGGCCTCGAACTGCTGGGGCGCCAGGAACTGGGCCAGCAGGCCGCCCAGCTGGGCCTCGCCCAGCATGCCGAGGGTCTTGAAGTTGCCCATCACCCGCTTGAGGCCACCCACGTCCTGGGCCAGGGTCTGCATCTCGCCCAGGCCCTTGTGCACGGCCTCCAGGCGGTCGCTGACCTGCTTGAAGCTCTCGCCCAGCCGCTTCTCCAGGGTGTCGTGGAGCTTCTCGTCCACGGTCTGCCGCATCTGCTCCAGCTTCGTGTCGTTGCCCTTCTGCAGGGTCTCGAGCTGCAGCCGCACTGCGTCCTGCACCTCCAGCAGGCTCCGGCGCTGCTCCTCCCGGCCCAGGGTCAGGGCCGCCTGGAGGTCCTTGGCGAGCTCCCGGAAGCGGTCGGCGAGGCCCTCGGCCAGGGCCTGCTGGTGCTCGGCCTTGGAGGTCGCCAGGTTCTGCCCCAGGCCCGTCAGCTGATCCCGCAGGGGGCCCAACTGGGTGCCAAGGTCAGCCTGGCTGTCCCGCCGGGCCCGGCCGATCTCATCCGTGAGCTGGCGCTGCAGGGCCTCCAGCCCCGGGTCGCGCCGGGGCCGCAGGGCCGCCCAGACAGCGAGGGCCGCGGTGATGAGGGTCAGGAGCGCGAGGGTCAGCTGCAGGTTCATGGGGTGATTATCGCCGGTCTGACTGGTCAGGCAGTGTCCATTCCGCGCGCCGTCCCTCGCCGTCCGCGGCCAGGCTCAGGTCCGCCACCCAGGGAGAGGGCCAGGGGCCGCTGGTGCCCGCCCACTCCACGACCAGCCGGTCCCTGGCGCCCAGGGTCTCTTCCAGGCCCAGGGTCCAGGCCCCTTCCGGCCCGGGGCGGTAGAGGTCCAGGTGGAACAGGCTCCCCTCAGGCAGCTCATAGCGGTGCAGCACAGCGTAGGTAGGCGAGGCCACGGCGTCGGGATCACCGCCCAGGCCCCGGAGGAAGCCCCGGGTCCAGGTGGTCTTGCCCGCCCCCAGCTCGCCCCGCAGCAGCCAGGTCCCGCCGGGGGGGGTGAGCCGGGCCAGCACTTCGCCCAGAGCCTCGGTCTCCGCCTCGTCGGCCAGGAACCGCTCAGCCACGCAGCAACTCGGGCAGCAGATCCGCAAGGTCGTGGGGCAGCAGGCCCGGGCCCGGCAGACGGTCCGCGGCAGCCCCGTGGAACCAGACCGCGGTGGCCACCGCCTCGCGCATGGGCAGTCCCTGGGCGCGGAATCCCGCCACCATGCCCGCCAGCAGGTCGCCGCTGCCGCCGGTGGCCAGCCCGGGGTGGCCGGTCGGATTGATCCAGAGGTCGGGGCTGGCGCCGCCGGCGATGACGCTCTGGGCGCCCTTCAGCAGCAGCACTCCGGGCTTGCCGGCGGCCACGTCCCGAGCCTGGGCCAGCCGCTCGTCCATGAGCAGGGGCCGAGCCAGGTGGAAGAGGCGGGCGAACTCGCCGGGATGGGGAGTGATGGCGGTGCCGGGCCGATCCAGCCAGCGCGGGCCCTGGCCTTCCTTGAGGGCGGAGGCGTCCACCACCAGGGGGCCTTGCCAGTCCGGCACCTCAGTGATGCCGCCGGGACCCACCAGCAGCACATCGGCCTCGGCGGGCACCGTCCCGCGCCAGGGCTGCACCATGGCCTCGGGCACCTGGGCGGCGATCTCCGCCCGGACCTCGGGATCGGTCAGCACCGTGACCAGCCCGGCCCCGACCCGGAGAGCGCCGAGGGCCGCCAGCACGGCGGCGCCGCTCATGCCGAGGCTGCCAGCGCGGATGGCCACATGGCCGAAGCTGCCCTTGTGGGAGTCCCAGGCGCGGGGAACCAGGACGGGCCGCTCCAGCAGCTGCAGGCGGCCGGCGGGAGGTTGGTCAAGGGGGATGGGTACCACGGTGAGCTCGCCGCACCAGTTCCGGGCGGGCAGCAGGCCGTGACAGATCTTGCGGGCGCCGAAGCAGGCGGTCTTCGTCGCGTGCACGGCTTCGCCCGGCACCTCGGCGGAGCTGGGATCGAGGCCGGAGGGCAGGTCCAGGGCCAGGACCGGCAGCCCGCTGGCGTTCAGCGCCTGCACCCAGGTGGCCGCGGGACCCTCCAGGGGCCGCGTGGTGCCGAGGCCAAAGAGGCCGTCCACCACCCAGCCCCGCCAGGTCGCCATGACCCGGGCGGGAGCTTCGGCGGTCTGGACGACGCCGCCGAGACCCTGCCAAAGCTTGAGTTGATGGGCACCGTCGCCCTGCCACTGTGCCTTGGCGAAGGGGGACCAGACCGTGACCGACTGGCCTCGCAGCCACGCCAACCGGGCCAGGGCCAGGGCATCGCCCCCGTTGTTGCCGGGGCCCGCCAGCACGTGCAGCGGGGCGTCAGCAGGCAGCAGTGCCAGCGCGCCCAGGGCGGCGTGCTCCTGCAGGACCAGCGACGCCACGCCCCAGCCTTCGATGGCCTGGCGTTCGGCGGCCCGCATCTCGTCGGCGGTGAGGAGAGGGATCATGGGACCAGTCTAGTCCCGTTGTCCGAGATACGCCGCCAGGGCCCGGGGATAGAGCTCCATCTCCGCGCCATAGACCCGCCGCTGCAGGTCCTCCGCGGTGTCTCCGGGCCGCACCGGCACCCGCAGCTGGTCCAGCACCTGGCCGTGGTCGTATTCACTGTCCACCAGGTGCACGGTGGCGCCGGACTCGGCCTCGCCCGCGACCAGCACCGCACGGTGGACGTGCATGCCGTACATGCCGGGGCCGCCGTAGCGGGGCAGCAGGCCCGGGTGGATGTTGAGGATGCGCCCGCTCCAGCGGATCGGCACCGTGAGCTTCTTCAGCCAGCCGCAGAGGCAGATGACCTCGGCGCCCGCGGCCTCGGCGGCCCGGTAGCAGGCCTCGGAGAAGGCCTCGTCCGAGTCAAAGGCCCCCCGCACCACCACGGCCATGGGTAGGCCCTCGGTCTCGAGCCGGGGGATGCCGCCCGCCTTGGCGGTGGAGGCCACCCCAATTACGGGAAGCCCGGGCACCCGGCCCTCGCGGCAGGCCCTGAGCAGGTTCAGGGCGTTGCCGCCGGTACCGGAGATGAAGAAGGCGATCCGCCTCACTGCAGGGCCGTCAGGACCGCCACATCCGCGATGTCCTGGGGACTGCAGCCGCGGCTGAGGTCATTGGCTGGGCGGGCGAGACCCTGGAGGAAGGGCCCGATGGCGGCGGCGCCGCCCATGCGCTCGGCGATCTTGTAGCTGATGTTGCCGGCGTCGAGGTCCGGGAAGACCAGCACGTTCGCCCGGCCCGCCACGGCGGAACCTGGCGCCTTGCGGCTGCCCACGGAGGCCAGCAGCGCGGCATCGGCCTGCAGCTCGCCGTCCGCCAGGAGATCCGGCGCCTTCTCCTTGAGGATGGCCAGGGCTGCCCGCACCTTGTCCACCCGGGGGTGCTCGGCGGAGCCGCGCGTGGAGAAGCTCAGGAGCGCCACCCGGGGCTCCACGCCCATGACGCTGCGAGCGTTGCCTGCGGCGGCCAGGGCGATGTCCGCCAGCTGCTCCGGCGTGGGATCCGGCACCACCGCGCAGTCCGCGAAGATCACCGCGCCCTGCTCCCCGAAGGCGGCGTCCGGGTGGATCATCATGAAGAAGCTGGAGACGGTCTTGATGCCCTTGGCGGCGCCGATGGCCTGGAGGCAGGCGCGGACGGTCTCGGCGGTGGTGTTGAGCGCCCCGGCGACCATGCCATCGCCGTGGCCGGTCTGGACCTGCATGGCCCCGAACCAGAGGGGATTGCTGAGGGCTTCCAGGGCCTGGGCCTCGGTGATGCCCTTGGCCTTGCGGCGCTCGTAGTAGGCGCCGGCCAGCTCCGGCAGCAGCGGGCTGGTCGCGGGGTCGACGAGCTCGGCACCCTTCAGGGACAGACCCAAGGCCGCGCCCCGCCTGGCCATGTCCGAGGGATCGCCCAGGATCGTGAGGCGGCAGAGACTCTGGTCCAGCAGCATCTGGGCCGCCTGGAGCGTGCGATCCTCGCGGCCCTCCGGCAGGACGATGTGGCGCTGCAGCACCTTGGCCCGCTCGCGGAAGCGCTCCATCCAGAGGGAGTGGTTGGCGTTGGTCAAGGGAGCCTCCTGCGGCAGGATGTGAGGTGAAAGAGTCAGGCGTCGGCGAGGAAGGTCCCGGCGTCGATGCCCGTGCGCTCGCGGAACGTGTCCGCCAGGCTGGGCACGCCAGAGCTGGCCTCGTCGAGGTACATCGCCTCGATGCGATGCATGGGGAGAAATCGGGTACTCAGGGCCACCTGGTCGGCCTGCCCGGTGCGGACGAGGCTCAGCACCTCCTCCCAGGGGCTCAGGTCCAGGCCGCGCAGGGCGATGCCCGCGGCCTCGAGGCCGAGGATGCGGCCCCAGAAGCGCTCCCGGGGGGACTGCGCCACCACCACCACCAGGTCACCGGAATGGAAGGGCATGGGCAGCGGCATGGCGGACTCCAGGGATGCTAAAGGGCCGGCCCCTCGACAATGAGGCGCCCTTCCGTGAAGCCTTCCATGGCCCAGCGCGGGCCTTCGAAGCCGTTGCCGCTGGCGCGGACGCCGCCGAAGGGTGCGGCGTCGAGCCGGAAGGTGGGGGGCAGGTTCAGCAGCACCCCGCCGGCCCGCAGCGTGGTCTCCGCCAGGCGCAGGTGGCGCTGGTCCCGGCTGTAGGCGCTGGCCCGCAGACCGAAGCGAGTGGCCGCGGCAAGGGCGAGGCCCTGTTCGAAGGAGTCCACCGGGGTCAGCACGGTGACCGGCGAGAAGGCCTCCTCGCACTGCAGCGGATCCTCCTCGGCCAGGCCGGTCAGGATGGCGGGTGGCAGCAGGGCCCCCTGGCGCGTTCCGCGCAGCAGGAACTGGGCGCCGGCTTGGGCGGCCCGGTCCAGACCCGCGTCCACCCGGCGGGCCGTGGCCTCGTCGATGACGGGCCCCACCAGCGTGGCGGGATCCATGGGATCGCCGCAGGGCAGCGCCTGGACGGCCGCGACGAAGGCGGGGGCGAAGGCCTCCCAGAGGTTGCGATGGACATAGATGCGCTGGGCCTTGGAGCAGCTCTGGCCCGCGCCCGCCACCGCCGCCGGGGCGATGCTCTTGGCGACGGCCACGGGATCCACGCCCTCGTCCACCACCACGGCGCCGTTGCCGCCCAGCTCCAGCAGCAGCCGCTTCCCGGCCAGCACCTGCTCCAGGTGACGACCCACCCGCTCGGAGCCGGTGAAGCTCACCACTGCGATGCGGGGGTCCCGGGCCAGGGCCTCGGCCTGGACGGGATCGGACCCGGCCAGCTGCAGCAGCCCGAGGGGCGCGCCCACCTGCGCCCGGGCCGCCTCGAAGCTCGCCCAGAGCAGCTGGGAGGTGCGCGGCGCCTGGGGACAGGGCTTCCAGATCACACTGCAGCCCGCGCCCAGGGCCGGCGCCAGCTTGTGGACCGCCAGGTTCACCGGGAAGTTGAAGGGCGTGATGGCCAGGGCGGGTCCCAGGGGGAAGCGCCGGAACACCGCCCGGCAGCCGTCAGCCCCTGGCATCAGGTCGTAGGGGATGGCCTCCTCGCCGAAGGTCGCGATGGCCTCGATGGTCGCCCGCAGGGTCATCTCGGCGCGGCCCACCTCACCCCGGGCCATGGTGATGGGCTTGCCGGTCTCGACCGCCATGGCCGTGGCCAGCTCCTCCCGGACCGGGGCGATCTGCCCCAGCCAGGCCTCCAGCAGGGCCCGCCGGGCCAGCCGGGAGGCGTCCTTCCAGCCCTCAAAGGCCAACGCGGCCTGACTGGCCTGTTCTTCCCACGCTTCTGCGCCCATGGGCCACCATCCCTGCATCTGCCCCGCCATCAGCCGAGCCCATCCAGCTTATCCGCGCTGGTCCACAAGACCCATGAACCAGGTCACATCGCCCCCAGGTCCATTAATCATTCTTCCCCCGGGAGGGGCCGATGCATTGAGCTTGGCGACTAGATGAGGGCCCGACCATGATGCTCACCCTGCACCGAGAACCCTCGACGTCCATGATCCGGCTGGAGGGGAACTTCACCTTCGAGTCCCACACGGCCTTCCGCTCGGCCACCCAGGAGCTGCTGGATGACCCGGGGACCGAGCAGATCACCCTGGACCTCTCGGGCCTGCACTACATGGACTCCTCGTCCCTGGGCATGCTGCTGGTCCTCCGCGAGAAAACCGAGGAGAAGGGCATCCAGGTGGTGCTGATCAAGCCCTCCCCCGCCGTCATGGGGATCCTCAAGATCGTGCAGTTCGGCAAGCTGTTCGAGATCCGGGAGGCCTGAGCTTGCGGATCCTGGTCGCCGACGATGATGCCCTCTTCCACATCGTGGCGAATGCGGTCCTGGCAGGCGACGGCTACAAGGTCATCCACGCCCGGGACGGCCTGGAGGCCCTGGAGCTCTACCGGGAGCACCGTCCGGACCTGATCCTCACCGACTACCAGATGCCTGGGCTGAACGGCATCGAGCTCTGCCGGAGCATCAAGGCGCTGGACCCCCACCGCTTCATCCCCATGGTGATGCTGACCGGGGACGAGAAGTCCCGGATCCTGCGCGAGAGCCTGGACGCGGGCCTGGTGGAGTTCCTGACCAAGCCCGTCACCCCGGACGAGCTGCGCCTGCGGGTGCGCTCGCTGGTGGAGCTGATCTCACTCCACAAGAACCTCGCGCTCGCCAAGTCCTCGAGTGACGAGGAGATGCTCATCACGAAGCACATCCTGCACCGGCTGGTGGAGCCCGGCCTGCGGACCCTGCCGGACCACATCCACATGGAGACCCTGCAGACCGAGCGCATCAACGGCGACGCCTGCACCTACCAGCAGGGCCTGCCCGGCATCCACTTCGGCCTCCTCTGCGACGCTACGGGCCACGGGCTGGCCGCGGGGGTCTCGACCATTCCGGCGATCCAGGCCTTCCAGGGCATGGTCAGCCGCGACATCCCCCTGGAGACCATCTACCGGGAGATCAACACGAAGCTCCGGAAGATGCTGCCCTCGGGCCGGTTCGTCTGCCTCCTGCTGGTGCGCCTGGACGTCCACAACGGCACCCTGTCCCTGCTGAACGCGGGCCTGCCCGAGGCCATCTTCATGAATCCCAAAGGCAAGGTCCGCCGCTTCGCCTCGCGGAACCTCCCTGCGGGGGTCCTCGATCAGGTCGAGGACCCCGTGGTGGAAGAGGTCGCCGTCTCCGGCGGCGAGCGGCTGCTGACCTTCACGGACGGCATCCAGGAGATCCTGGGCACGGAGGACGCCTACCGGGTGCTGACCCAGGGCATGAGCGATACCCCCTTCGAGGTCCATCGCTTCGTCATCCAGGAGTCCCTGAACCTGGGCATCCACAACAATGAGCAGCACGACGACGTCAGCTGGGCCCTGTGGGAAGTGCCGCCACCCGAGCCGGTCGCCCCCTCCCGCATGGACAAGGCTCTGCCCCTCGCCCCGGCCCCCCACACCAGCCCCTTTGCCTTCGAGCTGTGTTTCGATCCCCGGCAGCATCCCCTGCGGGAGGTGCTGCCAGACTGCCTGCGCCTGTTCAACAACCACGGCGTCCCCAGCGCCATGAACCAGCTGCTGGCCATGACGCTGACGGAAGCCACCACCAACGCCCTGGACCACGGGCTCCTGCACCTGGACTCGGCCCTCAAGCAGCAGGGCTTCGAGGCCTATGACGCGGTCCGGAAGGAGCGCCTGGCCTCTCAGGAGACGGGCACCCTGACCCTCCGCTTCCGGCTCTATCGGGAGGCCCTGGGGGCCGTCTGCGCCCTGGGCATCGAGGTTGAGGACTCGGGACCCGGCTTCGACTGGCGGGCCTGGGAGCAGGCCGGGGCCGCGGAGGCCCACCAGGCCAGCGGCCGGGGCCTCATGATCATCCGGTCCGTGGCCTCGGAGATGAGTTTCAACGAAAGTGGCAACTGCCTGCGCTTCAACCTATCCTGCGGATAGCATGAGGACAGGAGTACCTATGACCAAGCCACTCGTCCCCGCCGACCTCCTGAAGTCCCTCCAGGCCGTGGACAAGGCCGCTGCCAGCCCCGCGACCGCCAAGCCCAAGGCTGGACCCGGTCCGAAGCCCCTCCAGAAGGCCTCCACCAAGCCCCAGGGCAAGAGCGGGGTGACCCACACCCGCATGAGCAACCGCGGCAAGTAGCCAGCCTCGAGGCTAATCCGCCAGGGACCAGACCTGCAGGTGGCTGGCCTGCTTCAGCACTTCTTCCACGAAGTCCGGAGCGGGTGCGCCGAAGGTGCGGACCCGGAAGCTGCCCCCACCGGGCAGGTGCACCACGTGCACAGAGGCCCCGCCGGGAAAGTCCGGATGCAGGGCCAGGGGACGGGCGAGGGCTTCGAGGTCAAGGGCTTCCAGCCAGCCTTCGGGTAGTGCCTGGGTGCGGGCGCCGGGCACCAGGGCACCCACCTCCCGGGCCTGCAGCAGGGCCAGGTGCCAGCGGCCCTCCTGGACCCCCTGCCAGCAGAGGAAGGGCGGCAGCGTCCCGAAACCGACCCCGCCCTTCCGATGTTCGGGCCAGGCGCGCAGCTGGTCGATGCCCGCCGTGTCCGCGGCCTCCATGGCCAGGGCCGCCAGGTCCGGCCGGGCCGGAGGAATCCAGGGTTTGACGCTCCACATGCGGTTGAGCATCGCATATCGGGTAGGCTGGGGCGCATGGTTACAACGCAACCGGGCGGCCAGCCCGTCATCGCCACGGGGCAGCAGATCGGCGCGGGCTGGAGCCCGGCCCTGTCCGTGGCCAAGGCCCTGGCGGCCCTGGCCGAAGCCCGCCGCACCGGGGCCCAGGCGGTCTACTGGCTGGCAGATGAGGACCATGACCGGGCCGAGGTGGCCTCCGTCGTGGGCTGGCGGCAGGATCGCCTGGTCCGGCACCGCTTCCGCTTCGACACCCGGCCCGGCACGGCCACCGGCTGGCTGCCCTGGACCCCCAGCCATCAGGCCGAAGCGGCGGATCTCTGGGGCCCCGTTCCCGAGCCGGAAGAGCCCACCCTGCGCGGCCATACCCTGGCCCTGGGCCAGCCCCTCTGGGCCCTGGGGCTGCGCCCCTTCTCGCCCACCGATCCCGCGGTCCGCGAGCCCATCCAGGCCGAACTGGAGCGCTGGCGGGGCCTGGGCCTGGAGACCCTCCTGGCGCGCCAGGCCGAGCGCCTGCAGGCCGAAGGCGCCGCCCTGCCCCTGGACCCGCGGGTGCAGGCCGCCTGGTTCTCGCTGGACCCCCGCAGCGGCCGCCGCCAGCGGCTCGAGGCGGGCGAGCCCCTGCCCGGGGGCCACTGGCTGAGTCCCGGCGCGGCCCTCCGGCCCCTCATGCAGTCGCTGCTCCTGCCGGTGAGCGGCGTGGTCCTCGGCCCCTCCGAGCGGGCCTACTGGCGCCTCTGCGAGCCCCTCTGGGAGCGGGTCGGCCTCCCCGCGCCCCGGATCCTCCCGCGCCCCAGCGTCTACGTGGTGCCCCCGGGCTTCCGCGTGGCCCCCGGCCAGCTGGAGGCCCTGCGCCTGGGCGCCTGGGACCGCCTGGGCGCCTGGCCCGGCGCCCTGCCCACGGCCACCTTCCCGACCTGTGATCCCGATCCGGCCTGGCCCGCGGCCGTGCGCCTGCGCTTCCGGAGCGAGCTGGCCCGGAGCCGCGACCGGTTCGTCAAGCTGGACCGGCGCCTCCACCGCGAGGCCGCCGCCGAGGCCCTGGGGGGCGACCCCGAGCGCCTGCGGCAGACCCTGTTCCCCTTCAGCCGCCCCCAGGAGCGGGTGCTGCCGGGCCTGCCCTGGCTGCGCGACGAGGCCCTGCTGGCTGCCATTCTGGAGCGCATGGACGGCACCACGCCGGTGATCCTGGTGGAGCAAGCATGAGCCCTGAAACCGCCGCAGCCCCCCTCGAGCTCCTGGCCCTGGGCGCCCATCCCGATGATGTGGAAGTCCACGTGGGCGGCCTGCTGGCCCTGGCGGCGGACCGGGGCCTGCGGGGCACCATCCTGGACCTCACCGCCGGCGACCTGGGCACCCGGGGCACCGCCGAGACCCGCCGCGCCGAGGCCAACGCCGCCGCCCGGATCCTGGGCGTGGAGCGCGTCATCCTGGACTTCCCCGACGGCCGCTTCACCGAGGATGAGCACTACCTCCAGCGCCTCATGGCCGAGCTCCGTCGCCTGCGGCCCCGGGTGCTGATCCTGCCCGCGCCCGAGGACCGGCACCCGGATCACCGCCGGGCCTTCCGCCTGGCCCGGGAGGCCGCCTACTACGCCGGCCTCAAGAACCATCCCTGCCCCGGCACGCCCTGGCGCCCCGAGGCAATCGCCTGGGTGGGCGGCGAGAATCCCGGCCAGCCGGACCTGCTCGTGGATGTCAGCGCCGTGTGGGACCGCCGCATGGCCGCCTTCGACGCCTTCGGCAGCCAGTTCGCCCAGGATGCTGCCCAGCCCGTCACCCGCATCGCCCACCCAGCCTTCCGCCGCGGCGTCCTCGGCCGCGCCATGCACTGGGGGTCCCTCCGCATGTGCGACTGGGCCGAGGCCCTCTGGTGCGAGAAGCCCGTGCCGAAGGCCCTGGTCGAGCTGCTGGCGAAGCTGGAGCCAAGCCTGAGCCCCCAGTCCTGAGCCGAAATCAGGGCTTCTTCGCTGGGGCGGATCCTCTGGCCTGGCGCCAGCGCCGCTCCGCCTCAGCGGCTTCGGTGGTCTGCTTCAGGGCCTTCAGCGCCTCCAGGTAGGCCTCGTGAATCGCCGTCTCATCTTCGGTGGCGGACGGCAGTTCGGACGGCTTCTCCTCCGGGGGTGCCACGATCCCCCGCCAGGGTTCCCGGAACCAGTCCGCCATCAGCTCGAAGCGCTGGTTTTTTCGAAACTCAGCAGCGACGGCCCTGTGAGCCGCCGCCGGCAGCAGGGCCTTCCAGCTGGAGCGGGGCCCGAACACCGGCAGGCCCTCGGCAAAGGCCACCACGGGACGCGGCGCCGGTAAAAAGGCCGACCAGGCGAGCCAGGCCTGCCAGAGACTCCGGTTTGCGGGCCAACGCTGCAGGGCGGCCGCCAGCTCCGGCACCACCCGGCGTGCCTGGAAGCGCCATTTCTCTGGGGTTGAGAGCCACGGCGCCTCGGGACCGAAATCCACGGGAATCGTGGCGGCCACGGCATCTTCGAGCAGCCGTTCCTCCAGGGCCGGAAGGGGCATCCGCGCCCGGGCCAGGTTGTAGCGATCCCTCCGGGCGTCCAACTGGTCCGGGTGCTTGCCCAGGAAGACATCCAGCTGTTGGATCCGAGATGGGGCCACGGCGCGCAGCTGCAGGGCCAGGCGAGTCGGATTGGGAGCGTCACGGCCGGTGGCCACGATGTCGGTCTCACCCCGGAAGACGGCCCACCCATCGCCCGAGACTTGCACCTGCTCTAGCCGCCGGGTATCGGCTTCCGTGGGGGCCTCGAGCCGCAGCTCCTCAGGACCCCACGGGGCAATCTCAGGCGAATTCCGCAAGGCGGCCCAGCCCTCGGCCCAGGCGGGTTTGCCCCAGACCAGGAACCGCAGGGTCTTTGGCGCCGGGGGCGGCGCCGGCGGCTCCAGGGGAGGCAGCTCCAGCATCTCCAGGAACTCGGCGGGGGCGGGAGGCAACTTCGACAGCGAGGGCTTGCTGTCCTGGGCAGCAGGTTCCCTAGGACCGTAGAGAGACTTCAGCGAAGCCGCATACTCACGCCAGCCGATACCCGCCAGCCTGCGTCCCTCCTGCAGCCCCCCGATGGCCTCGGGCCATCGGTTCAGCTCCACCAGGGCGACCACGCGCCAGAGGGCCACCCCGGACCGAAGCTTCAGCCACTCGGCCCAGGCGCCCTCCGGTGGAGGAGAATCCGGGAGGCGGTCCAGGAACCCCAGCAGCTCCCTGGCCTGCTGCTTCTGCATGGCGTAGCGTGCGAGATCGCTAAGCAGATCGGAAGACGGCCAGAGGTGACCGGGGGAAGGCTGCATCCGGGCCAGCGAGTCCAGGTCCAGGAGACTCGCACTGCCCGCCTGAGTGGCCAGCCAAAACGCTGAGAGCCCTTCCACACCGGGACTGCCCTCCCCGGGAACCGATGTGGATCCCGTGTGGGGGCGGGCCTGCCAAACCCCGAGTGCAGCCTCCCGCAGCAAGGCGACTTCGGGCTGAACCGCGGGTGCGTCCAGGGCCCCCATGATGGTCAGCCAGACCGCGAGAAAGTCCCGATCGGTCCGCCAGCCATCCGGGAGTCGGTTCAGGCGGTGGAGGGTGTCCACCACCTCCCGCGAGATGCCAGCAGCGCCTTCAGGGTGGGTCATCCGGGCAGGTCTATAGGAGGGCCAGCGGGAGTCCGTGGCTTCCATCAGGCCCTCACCCTGACCTTGGCCCCGAAGAAGCCGGAAGCGGGCCGTGGATAGCCGAAAGGCCAACCTCAAGCGCCGGTCGAGGGCGAAGCCACTATCCGGGTGCAGCACCAGGAACTGGTCCAGGGCCTCCCAGGTGGGCTGCAGGCCCAGGGAGAGCAGATGATCCCGAAGCGTCGCGCCGGTGGGCAGCGCCACGCCCTCCGCCAGGGCCCGGCCTTCCCGGTCCAGCAGCACCCAGCGCGGGCCTTCGGGCCAGCCACGGGCCTGGCGCAGCCGGATGAACGCTGCTGCCTCGAGGTGCTCGATGTCCAGGTCCCTGGCCCGGGTCAGTTGAAAAAAGGTCTCGTCCGCCACCTCGTGGGGGGCCGTGGACATGGAGTCGGGAACGAGCAGGGTCAGGGGGGCGCGGGACCCCCGGCGCCAGGTGTCCGCGTAGGCCTGCCAGTCATCGGTCTGGGCGGACAAGGAGCTTCCCATGACCAACGCAGCAAGGCCCACAAAGTTCTTCAGGACACCCTTGCGATCCGGCACACCCACCCTCGATTCCCACAGCCTGCGTGGGCAGGGCTGGAAACGTCAAGCCCGGCCGCATAGCTTCTAGGCGTATTCAGCTCCAGGACTCTGCATTAGCCTGAGGAGATGAACCGGTTTGAAGCGGAGGTGCTGGCCCAGATCCAGGGGCGGGGGGATGCGGTCAGCGGCCGGGTGCTGGTGGCCTGCTCCGGGGGCGGGGACTCGGTAGCGCTGCTGGTGCTGCTCTGGACGCTCCGCAAGAGCCTGGACCTGGAGCTGGAAGTGCTCCACGCGGACCACGGCCTGCGCGCTGAGTCAGCGGAAGATGCGGAGCTCGTCCGCATGCTCTGCCGGAACCTGGACCTGGACCTGGCCGAGGCGTCCCTCGGGGTGCGGGCCCACCAGGAGGCCCAGAAGGTCGGCCTGGAGATGGCCGCCCGGGAGCTGCGCTGGGACTGGTTCCGCCAGGAGGCCGAGCAGGCGGGGGCCGCGGCCGTGGCCACGGGCCACACCCTCGACGACCACACCGAGACGGTCTTCCTGCGGCTGGCCCGGGGCGGTGGGCTGGGCAGCCTGCAGCCCCTGGCGCCCCGGCAGGGACTGCGCTGGTCCCCTCTGGCGGAAGTGCGCCGCGCCGAGCTGCGTGCGTATCTGGCGGCCAAGGGGATCCCCTGGCGGGAAGACGCCAGCAACGTGGAGCCTTTCACGGCCCGGAACCGCTGGCGGCCCCTCCTGGAGACCCTGCGCCAGGAAGCCCCGGACCTGGACCGTCACCTCTTCGAGACCCACCTCCAGGCCGAGGAGGCCCGGCAGCTGACCCGGACCCTGATCGCGTCCTGGGAGGGCACCCGCTGGTCCGTCGAGGAAGCGAGCATCTGCCTCCGCCGCGAGGCCTGGACCGAGCCGGAACTGCGCTGGACGCTGGAGTTCGCCTTCTCCCGCCTGGGCTGGCCCCGGGAGGCGGCGCTACTGCGGGGACTCGCGCCCTGGGTGCAGGAACGCCTCGCCCGGGGCCGCAAATCGGCCTCCAGGGGGCATTTCTGTCTAAACCTCGAACCTGGTGGGGGGTATCTGCATCTAAGAGAGAGCGCACCACCTTCCCGGGCCTAGTAGACTGGAAGGCCACCTGGGCCGCAGACGGCCCCAAGGAGTCACCCTTTGAATTCCATGATGAAGAGCGTTCTGGTCTGGCTGGGCATCGTCGCCCTCCTGGTGCTGGCCTTCCGCCAGATCCCCCAGAACAGCCGCCAGATCGAGATTCCCTTCTCCACCTTCTACACCGAGGGCGTGGCGGGAAAATACAAGTCCGTGACGCTGTCCGGCTTTGATGTCGAAGGCACCTACAAGCAGCCGGACAAGAACAGCAAGACCGGCGAGGTCATCGAGAAGTTCCGCACCGTGGCCCCGCCCATGCAGGACCTGGGCAAGGTCATCCTCAGCTGGAAGACCGAGGGCCAGCTCGACGAGTTCAAGGCCTCCAAGCCCAGCGAGAACAACTTCGCCTACGTGCTCATGTTCTGGGCGCCGCTGCTGGTCTTCGTGGTGCTCTGGTTCGTGTTCATGCGCCAGGCCCAGATGGGCGGCAACAAGGCGCTCAGCTTCGGCAAGGCCCGGGCCAAGGGCCTGTCCGCCAGCACCAAGCGCATCACCTTCGCCGATGTGGCCGGCTGCGACGAGGCCAAGGACGAGCTGAAAGAGGTCGTGGACTTCCTGAAGGATCCCGCCAAGTTCGTGAAGCTGGGCGGCAAGATCCCCAAGGGTCTGCTGCTCATGGGGCCTCCGGGCACCGGCAAGACCCTCCTGGCCCGCGCCATCGCCGGTGAGGCCAAGGTCCAGTTCTTCTCTATCTCCGGCTCCGACTTCGTGGAGATGTTCGTGGGCGTTGGCGCCAGCCGCGTGCGCGACCTGTTCGAGCAGGCCAAGAAGAGCGCCCCCTGCATCGTGTTCATCGACGAGATCGACGCCGTCGGCCGTCACCGCGGCGCCGGCCTGGGCGGCGGTCATGACGAGCGCGAGCAGACCCTGAACCAGCTGCTGGTCGAGATGGACGGCTTCGAGGGCAACGAGGGCGTCATCCTCATCGCCGCCACCAACCGCCCCGACGTGCTGGACCCCGCCCTGCTCCGCCCCGGCCGCTTCGACCGCCGCGTGGTGGTGGACCGGCCTGACGTGAAGGGCCGCCACGAGATCCTGAAGGTGCACACCACGGACAAGATCCCCCTCAGCCCTGACGTGGAGCTGGAAGTCATTGCCCGCGGCACCCCTGGCTTCGCGGGCGCCGACCTGGCCAACCTCTGCAACGAGGCGGCCCTCACCGCCGCCCGTGGCAACAAGAAATGGGTCGAGATGGCCGACTTCGAGAACGCCAAGGACAAGGTCTACATGGGCAGCGAGCGCCGCAGCCTCGTGATGACCGAGGAGGACAAGCGCATCACCGCCTACCACGAGGCCGGCCACACCGTGGTCGCCGCCGTGGTACCCGACAGCGATCCCCTGCACAAGGTCACCATCATCCCCCGCGGCCGCGCCCTGGGCGTCACCTGGCAGCTGCCGGTGAAGGACCGCTACAACACCACCCGCGACTACATGGAGAGCCGCATCGCCATCTCCATGGGCGGCCGCATCGCCGAAGAGATCTTCTTCAACCAGCTCAGCACCGGCGCCGCCAATGACATCCAGCAGGCCACGGACATGGCCCGCTCGATGGTCACGGAGTACGGCATGAGCGACAAGCTCGGTCCCCTGAACTTCGGCGGGGGCCAGCACGAGGTCTTCCTGGGCCGCGACTTCGCCCAGCACCGGGAGATCTCCGAGGACACCGCCCGGCTCATCGATGTGGAAGTCCAGGAGTTCGTCCTGCGCAACTACCGCCGCGCCAAGGCTGCCATCGAGACCCACCGCGAGCAGCTGGTGACCATCGCCGAAGCCCTGCTGGTGCGCGAGACCCTCGACGGCAACGACATCGACATCCTGATGAAGGGTGGCACACTGCCTCCGCCGAAGAACACGACCACGCCCTCCGCCACGGCCACGGTGGAAGATCCCTCCACGGATCCCGGGTTCAACCCCGCCCTCAAGCCCGCGTGAGCTCGGCAGCGTTCGACTGGGGACCACGCCTCGCGGGTGGTCCCCTTTTCATCGGCATCCTGAACCTCACGCCGGACTCCTTCAGCGATGGCGGCCGCTACCTCGCTCCGGAGGCCGCCCTGGCCCAGGCCCAGCGCCTGGTGGCCGCCGGTGCAGGGATGCTGGATCTGGGCGCCGAGAGCACCCGGCCCGGCTCCGCCCCCGTCAGCGAAGACACCGAGTGGGAGCGCCTGGCCCCGGTGCTGGCGCGGCTGCGTACCGAGCTGCCGGACACGCCGCTCAGCCTGGACACCCGGCACGCGACGGTGGCCACCCGCGGCCTCGAAGCGGGTATCGCGGTGCTCAACGACGTCACCGGCTTCTCGGACCCCGCCATGCTGGATCTGGCCCGCAGCACCCCCTGCGGCCTCATCGCCATGCGCAGCCGGGTGGCCGATGGGTACCTCCAGATGCCCCCCTACGACGACCCCACGCCCCGACGCGCGGACGCGGCCTTCGCCGAGTTGCGGGTGGTGCGCGACCGCCTCTGCCTGGCCGGCGTCCCGGATGCGCGGATCCTGCTCGATCCCGGCTTCGGCTTCGGGACCACCTACCAGGAGGACCTCGCCCTCTGGCAGGCCCTCCCGGAGCTGCCAGGGGCCCTGGGTTGGCCCGGGGACCATGTCTGCGTCGGCATCTCCCGCAAGCGCTTCCTCGCCGCCCGGGCGGGCACCCCCGGCCTGGCCCCGGCCTTGCGCGATCCCCTGACGGCGGCGGCCCATGCCGAGGCCCTCGGCTGGGGCTTCCGCGTGTTCCGGACCCATGCCATTGTCGCCCCCGGGCAGCCGCTCTAAGCTGACAGCATGAGTCTTCGCTACTTTGGCACCGATGGCATCCGCGGGGTTGCCCTGCAGCCCCCTCTCACCCTGGGGGAGGTCACCCGCTGGGGTGCCGCCTGGGCCCAGGTGGCCCGCGAGGCCGGTGTGCAGCGCCTCGTGCTGGGCTGGGATCCCCGGTCCAGCTCGGTGCACCTGGCCGAGGCCTTCACCCATGGGGTCGGCTCCGCCCTGGAAGTGCTCGTGCTCGGCATGGCCCCCACCCCCGCCGTGGCCTGGCATGTCGCTCAGCTGAGCGCGGAAGGCCCCAAGACCTGGGGCCTGGTGATCTCGGCCAGCCACAACCCGCCCAAGGACAACGGGCTGAAGGGCTTCAACGAAGCCGGGGAGAAGCTGGAAGAGGACCAGGAGCTGGCCATCGAGGCCGCCTTCGAGGCGAGCCCTGATCCCCACCCTCTTGCGGTGCCCACGGCGCCCCTCTCACTGCAGCCCTACCTCGCGCACCTGGGAGGCATCCACCTGCCCTCGGACTTCAGCGTGATCATCGACTGCGCGCATGGCGCCACGGCGGAGGCGGCCCCGCTGCTCTTCCGCGGGGGCAGCATCCACTGGCTCGGGGTGCCGGCGGACGGTCCCTCGATCAATGTGGGCGTGGGCTCCACCCACCTCGACGCGCTCGCGGCGGCGGTGCACCGGCACGGGGCCCAGCTGGGCATCGCCTTCGACGGCGACGGCGACCGCTGCCTGCTGGTGGATGGGCTGGGCCAGCCCGTGGATGGCGACCAGATGGTCTGGCTGCTGGCCCAGGACCGCGTGGCCATCGGCGACCCGCCCCCGGGCGTGGTGGGCACCCTGATGACCAACGGGGGCCTGCCCCAGGCTCTGGGTGGGCTGGGCGTCCCGTTCGTGCGGACGGCCGTGGGCGACAAGTTCCTGCTGCGGGAGATGGCCAAGCTGGGCTGGGATCTGGCCGCGGAAGCCTCCGGTCACCTCATCCAGAAGCGCGTGGGCCCCAGCGGCGACGGCATGGCGGCCGCACTGGCGGTGCTGCGTGCCCTGCTCCACCGGCCTGCAGAGCATCGCTGGGCCTGGACCTTCACCTCCTGGCCCCAGCGGCTGGTGAACCTGAAGGCCCGGGAGCGCAAGGCCGTGGAAGACTGCGGCAGCCTCCTCGCCGCCATGACCACCATCGACCAGCGCTGGGGCGAGGGTGTGCGCCAGGTGGTGCGCTGGTCCGGCACCGAGCCCAAGCTGCGGCTCATGGTGGAGGCCGAGCACGCCAGCTGGGTGGACCAGGCCCTGGTCGAGCTCGAAGCCGCGGCCCGGCTTGACCTGGTCCTGAGCTGACATGGCCGCCGACGTCCGCCGCCCTGTGGACCGCTGGCTGGTGTTCTTCGCCCTGGCCCTCCTGGCCATCGGCATGGTGTGGATCTATTCCGCGTCGGCCATCAAGGCCTCCCAGAACCACGCTGCGGCCACCGCCTTCTTGATGCGCCAGCTGGTCGGCGGCGTCATCGGCATCGCCTTCATGCTGGCCCTCTCCCAGGTGGACCTCGCCACCCTGCAGGACCACCCGCGACCCCTGATGGTCACCTACTTCATCATGCTCGGCCTGCTGGCGGCGGTGCTGGTCCTCGGTCCCAAGATCAACGGCGCCCACCGCTGGCTGCGGCTCGGACCCATGAGCATCCAGCCGTCGGAGCTGTTCAAGCCGGTCTCGGTGCTCATCGCGGCCTACTGGATGGTCCGGCACCGCGAGGCTTGGCGGAACCACCGGGATGCCCTGCCCAAGCTGCTGAGCCTCGCGGGAATTCTTGTGGTACCCCTGGCTCTCATCCTCCGCGAGCCCGACTTCGGCACCACCTTCCTCATCGTCTTCGTGGCCTTGATGGTCGTCTACCTCGGCGGTGCGCCGAAGTGGATCTTCGCCCTCGCCATCCCTGTCCTTGGCGCCCTGGGCACGGCTTTCGTGGTGCTGTCCCCCTACCGCCTGGCCCGGGTCACAAGCTTCCTCAATCCTGAGGCGGATCCCCTCGGCAAGGGGCACCAGGCCCTCCAGAGCCTCGTGGCCGTAGGCAACGGTGGGCTCATGGGAGTGGGGCTCGGGGCGGGCCGCCAGAAGCTCTTCTACCTCCCTGAGGCCCACACGGACTTCATCTACGCGGTCATCGCCGAGGAGGCCGGGCTCATCGGCACGGTGGCAGTGCTCACGCTCTTCGTGGCCATCCTCTGGCGTGGCTACCGCATCGCCCAGCGCGTGGGCGACAGCTACCTGAAGCTCTGCGCCATGGGCTTTGTCCTGCTGCTGGTGGTGCAGGCCCTCATGAACATGAGCGTCGTGCTCTCCATGGCACCCAACAAGGGCATCCCCCTGCCCTTCATCTCCTTCGGCCCCAACAGCCTCATCACCAGCCTCATCTGTCTGGGCTTTCTGCTGGCCATCAGCAAGGACACCGCCTGAGGCTCACCCCAGGCGCAGGGGCTCGTCGTCGTCCTCGTCCACGAGGGTGATGTTGGAGCCACCGCCGAGCAGCACCGCGTCCTCGAACATGTTCTTCAGCTTCGGCTCGAACCGCTCGGCCTGACCCAGGCGCGGGTCCGCCTTCAGGTCCACGCCCGTACGGACGAGACCTTGGAGCTCCGCCGCCTGCAGTGTGAAGAGCGCACCGAGGACCTTCAGCGGATTCAGCGCGTGCAGGGCTCCCAGGCGCGTGGCGAAGGTGAGGACTGCCGCTTCGAGGCGCGCCTCGAGGACGATGGTGCGCAGGTCCAGCGGCGCCTCGGCCTTGGCGCCACCGCGGTCCCAGGGCCAGGTCTCCGCCGCGAGAAAAAGGGAGAGTCCAGCTGCCACCCGCTCCCTAATTTCCGCAGGCACCTCCCACCGCCACCACGCACGCAGGGCGAGGTCACCCAGCGGTGTCGCATAGGCGGGCAGCACGGTCCACGTGTGCACGCAGAGGCCCCGCGGCAGCCGCCGGTTCAGGCGCTCCAGCAAGTGAGGCAACGCCTCCGCGGGCTCCCGCTTCAGCACCGCATCCATGCACTCAGCCAGACCGCCGACCAGGGCGGGCAGAGGGAGGCCCACGCTGAGCAGCGGGCGTGGGCGCTTGCCCAGGTCCAAAGCCAGGCCGATGCCCTCAAGGCGGAACGCGTGCAGGAAGATTGCATGGAGATCGCCATCGTCGAAGGGGAGTGTGCCGTCTGCCTTCGTGTAGGAGAACCGGATGAGCTGCCGTCTCGTATCAAGATGCCAGAGCGCGGCGCGGCGCTTCCGCGCCTTCTCGAGGTGCGGCTTCAGGCTCGACTCGAGGGCGCGCAGATCACTCCGATCTGCCAGACCATGTCGAGCTGAGCGGAGGATTTCTCCGGCATCCTCCACGAGGTCCGCAGCAATGACTGCCTGCGTCCAGGTGGAAGCGTCGAGCAATTCTTTGCCACCGATGAATGCATGAAGAGCCAGCAGTGGTGCGGGTTCGAGGCTGCTGCTCGCGGCTTCCATCGCGGCGAGGGTGGCCTGCAGCAGCTGTTTTCTGAGCTGAACTTCGGCAGGAATCCCTGGAGGGTGGATACGTCCGGTTACGTATCCAGACTCGGAGTTGGACGGAGGAATGGAGGATGGAGAGGTCATATTTGGCCCTTGGATTCCCAGGATGACAGGGTCAGGGGCGGTCAATCCCGGGAGCGTTATCCACATCCACTGTGGGAACCCGCGGGCCGGAATCCAAGAATTCCTTTCACCAAAAGCCACTTGCCGGATTGCCCGGTTTTGGTGGCATGGGCACTCGCGATTGACCGGTTGACATCTGCTTCTGGGTTCGTTCAAGGAACCACTCTTTGCCTTCTTTGCCCAGTCGAGGCAAGCTGGAAAGACCGCCATGATCCACGCCCCCTACATCATTCCTCCCCTTCCCGCCGACTGGCCGTACCCACCTGGCGCGCCTCGCCTGCCCCTGGGCTGCCGGGTGAATCGGGAGCTGCCAGGCCTTGGTGGCGGCTGGCGCATCTGCACCCCCGGGGCCATCGAACCCGCAGGCGTGGCGGTACCCGTCCCGGGCGCCTTCGGCCGCGGCGGCGTGCTGCGCGTCGGCGACCTGGTGCTCCGCCCCTATCGCCGTGGGGGCCTCCTACGCCATGTCAACGAGCGCACCTACCGCTCGAATCTCCGCTTCGCCGCCGAATACGCTGTGCACCGGGGCCTCTGGGAGGCGGGCTTCCCCACCGTGGAACCCATGGGCTACGCGTGGCGCCCCGTGCGGTTCGGCGTGGAAGGTGTGCTGATCACGCGCCTGGCCGAAGGCGACTCCTGGCCCAACCGCTGGGACCTGAGCGCCGAGCGCGCCGGAGACATCCGTCGGGCCCTCGCCTGTCTCTGCGCGTGGGGGCTCTGGTCACCGGACCTGAACGCGACGAACGTGCTGCTGCCGCCGGACGGTGGCGCGCTCTTCCTGGACTGGGACCGCGCCGGCTTCACGGGCTCCGACGTCGATCTGATGCCCCGCTACCGGGCCCGCCTGGAGCGGAGCCTGCTGAAGCTCCGCGCCCCGGCCGAGGCCTTCGCGGTCATGGCACCAGAGCCGCGTCCGTGATGATCACCGGCTTCACCGGCAGGTTCAGGAAGTCGCTGCGCTTGTTGCTGGTCTTCACGGCCTTGATGCGGTCGACCACGTCCATGCCCTGGACCACCTTGCCGAACACGCAGTAGCCCCAGGTCTGGTCGTTGGCCTTGCTCTTGAAGTCCAGCGCCGGGTTGTCCACCACGTTGATGAAGAACTCCGCGGCCGCGCTGTTGGGATCCGGGGTGCGGGCCATGGCGAGCGAGCCCCGCTTGTTCCTCAGCCCCGCCGCCAGGGCGCGGTCGGCTTCGTTCGGAATGGCAGGGTCCGTCCGCTTCTTGCCGAGGTAGTCCACGTAGCCGCCGCCCTGGATCATGAAACCCGGGATGACACGGTGGAAGATGGTCCCCTTGTACTGGCCCTTCTTGACGTACTTCAGGAAGTTCTCCACGGTCTTCGGCGCGGCCTCCGGCTCCAGCTCCAGCAGGATCGGCCCCAGGGTGGTGGTCAGCTTCACGCGGGGCTTCGGACCAGCCATCAGGCCGAGCGTAGCGAGGGACAGCAGGGCGGCGATCAGGGGGCGCATCAGGATCTCCGGGGATGCCCCATGGTAGCCGCAACCGGCCCCGATCAGTAGGCGCCCAGGCTCCGGGCGATGGCGTCCCGCTGGCCCTTGAAGCCCTGCTCTTCCCGGCTCTCCTTGATCACGGACCGGGCCTGCTCGCGCTGGCCCAGCTTCAGCATGGCCTGGGCCCGCATGAGCGCCACCCAGCCCCGCTGCTCCGGTGCCAGGGACTTGCCTGGATAGAGGGCCAGCGCGCCCTTGGCATCCCCGGCCTGCAGCCGCAGGTCACCAACCAGGATGCTCACTGGCTCGCGCAGCTCCACCTTCTCGGTCAGGCGTGGCAGCCAGCCTTCCGCCTCCGCGTGCCGCTGCGTAGCGGTCTCCTTGGGCCCCAGGGGGCGCTGGAGCAGCCGCAGGATCACCTTCACGCGCTCCGGCCCCGGCAGGGCCCGCGGCAGGGCGCTGCGGACCCCGGGCCAGTTCTCCAGGGCAGCCTCAGCCCTGGCCCGGAGCAAGGCCTCTTCCGGCGTGTCGCCCTTGGGGGGCATGAGCTTCAGGACCTGCCTGGGCTGGGCCTCGGGCTGGACCTTGGCCAGCGCGGCCTTGCGCGGCGCCACTCGCTGGGCTGCGGGAACATCGGCCAGCAGCGAGGGCAGGACTTCCAGGAGGCCATGCACGGCGAACAGCTCCGCGACTCCGATCCGCAACCGCGGGTCCAGGGCACCGAAGTGGCCCGGCTTCATCCGCGTGAGCAGGTCTCCTGGAACACCCTTCTCGAGGCGCTGGCCCACCCAGGCGTTCCAGGCCTCGCCCCAGAGCTTCTTGACCTCCGCGCCTTCGCGCAGGGCCGGGTCCATCTTGTCAACCACGTTGAGGCACTCTTCCCACTGGCTCTTGCCGGTGAGCAGACGCAGCTCCACGACCTGGGCCGTCCCCTTGGGCAGGCTCTTGCCGCCTTTCCGCACCTCGGCCAGCAGGGACTCGGCGCTGGGGAGATCCTTGGCCTCGGGCAGGCTCCCGTCCGTCAGCAGGCTGGCGAGGGCCAGGCGCGCATCATCGGCCTGAGTGGACTTCGGGAAGTCCTTGACCAGCTTCCGGAGCACCTGGGCCGCCCCCTTGGCATCGCCGGAGCGGCCGAGCAGGCGACCCCAGGCCAGCTCCAGGCGGGGGGTCAGCTCGCTGCTCGGATAGAGCCGGGCGAAGTCCTTGCGCGCGGTCTCGGCCTGGTCCCGGGCGCCGGTGACCGTGAGCACCTCGGCGATGCCCGCGAGTCCCCGCTCGCTGGGCTTCTGGCTGCCAGTGAAGGGCTTCAGGGCCTGCACGATGGGCAGCGCCTCCTGGGGCCGTCCCTGCTCCACCAGCAGCCAGATCAGCAGCTCCTGGCAGCCCCGCTTGCGCTCGGCGGGCATGTCCGAGGCCAGCGCCTTGTGGAGGCGGCCCTCGGCATCCTTGTAGCGCTTCTGGTTGAGGGCATCCTCCGCCAGGATGGTGTTGGCCTCCCCCATGAAGGGTGACGTTGGCCACTGCCGCTCTAGCTTCTTGAGCGCCACGGCGGCGCCCGGGAGGTTACCCACCCGGGCCTCGAGCATGCCCTGGGCGTAGAGCACCAGCTCCCGCTCAGGCACCTTGCTGGACTTGAAGCTGTGCCCCTTCAGCCGGGCCAGGGCGGCCTTGATGGAGGCGGCGTTCTCGGCGCCGAGGGCCTCCTTGGCCAGCTCTGCGGCCTGGGCGTCGCTCATGGCTCCGCTGGAGGCTTTGCCCTGCTTCGTCACCGGCCCAGCCGCGTGGGCCGGTTCCTGCCCCGCGGCCAGGAACGGCGCGACCAGCAGCAGCGCCGCCGACCCGAGCCGCCGGAAGCTCACGAGAGCCACCGGGCGAGGAGGTTCTTCTTGCCGTGCTCGAACTCCTCATCCGAGAGCATGCCCTTCCCTCTCAGCGTGGCGAGGCGCTCGAGGTCCGCCAGGGCATCCGGCTTCACGGCCCCGACACTGGGCGCCATCTGGTTGGCCAGGATCTCCATGCGCCCGAGGGTGGTCTCCAGCCGCTCGGCCCGCTCGGTCAGGGTCTTGACCTGGGCGCGCAGCTCGTCCCGCTCGTGGGCCAGATCCCGGCGCTCCATGAGCCGCCGCAGCGTGTTGCGGAACTGGTCGATCTGCATGGGCTTCGTGACAAAGTCGAAGGCGCCCAGCTCCATGGCCTCCGTGGCCTCGCGCACGCTGCCGAAGCCCGTGAGCACCAGCACGGTGCAGCTGGGGTTCTGCTTTAGGGCGCACTTGAGGACGTCCATCCCGGTCTTGCCGGGCATCACCAGGTCCGTGATCACCAGGTCGAAGGGAGGCTTCTCGCTCCGCAGCTTCAGCTCTGCCTCTTCCCCGGTCGCGGCGGTCACCACATGGAACCCCTCCTGGGTGAGGAGGGTCGAGAGGGTCTCCCGGGGCATGGGATCGTCATCCACCAGCAGCAGGCTGGGGGTCGGGCGGTGGGGTGGCACGATGGGGCGGGTCAAGGGAGTCCCCTGGTGGGATCGAAGGTGTGCTCTGACAATACCCTCTTCGGAGCGGATGTGCTGGAACTCAAGCCTTGGGATTGTTCCTTTTGCTTCAAGCGGCCCCCCTCAGCCGATAGACGAAGGCAAGCACCTGCGCCACGGCCTGGAAAAGCTCGTTGGGAATGGGTTGGTCCAGCTCCACGGCCCGGTAGAGTGCCCGCGCCAGCTCTGGCCGCTCCAGGATCGGCACCCCCGTCTCCCGGGCCCGCTCCCGGATCTTCAGCGCCAGGTGGTCCAGCCCCTTGGCCACGCACACCGGGGCGGCGGTCTTCTCGTCATACCGCAGCGCCACCGCCACGTGCGTGGGGTTGGTGACCACCACCGTAGCCTTGGGGACCGCCGCGAGCATCCGGCGGCGGGCCGAGGCCATCATGAGGCCCTTCTGCCGCTGTTTGACTTCGGGACTGCCGTCCGCATCCTTGGCCTCGTCTTTGACCTCCTGCTTGGTCATGCGGATGCTCTTCTCCCAGGAGCTCCGCTGCCAGGCGAAGTCCGCGACGGCCAGCACCAGCATGGCGAGCATCACGTTGCGGTAGAGCGCGAAGACTGCGCTCTGGAAGAGGTCGAGCGAGTGGCCCAGGGGCAGCTTCAAGGTGGACAGCAGCACCGGCACCCGGGGCTCCAGGACCGAATACGCCACCCAGGCCAGGAGGGCGAACTTGGCCAGGCTCTTCACCAGCTCCACCAGGGACTTCAAGGCGAAGAGGCGCTTGAAGCCCTGGGCCGGGTTCAGCCGGTCGAACTTCAGCTGGAGCGGCTTGGTGTTGAAGGTGAACCCCCGCTGGCTGAAGCCCACCGCCAGGGCCAGCAGCAGGTTGAGGGTGAGGAAGGGCAGCAGCAGCCGCCCCAGGATCTGCATCAGGTCGCCGACCAGGGTGATCCGGCCCGCTTCGGCCAGGGCGCCGGGCCGGGCCAGCTGAAGGAAGTGCGCCACCTGCTTCGCCAGGAGCGCCACCGTGGCACTGCCTAGACTCAGGAACAGGAAGAAGTTCCCCCAGAGCAGGATGGCGCCGTCAAAGTCTGCGCTGCGCGGTACCGAGCCCTCGTCCCGGGCCTTTTGCCGGCGGCGGGGGGTGGCGGTCTCAGTCCGTCCAGGATCCTGAGGCACCCTAGCCTCCCAGCAGCTTCAGGGCCAGCCGGGGACCCGACTCCAGCATCGGCCGCAGCCAGGGACCCAGCTCCCGCAGCATCAGGCCCAGGATCACCATGCCGAGGGAGATCTTCAGGGGGAAGCTCAGCTGGAGCAGCTGGAGCTGGGGCATGAACTTGCCCGAGATGCCGAGGATGAGGTCCAGCAGGAACAGTACCGCCAGGACCGGAAAGGCCAGCTGGAAGCCCTTGGCCAGCAGCTGGCCGATCAGGGTGATGAGGCCCATGACCTGCAGCGGGACGCCCTGGCCCATGGGAGCCACCCGGTAGCTGTCCACCAGGGCGAGGATCAGCTGGTGGTGCAGGCCAGTGACGAAGACCATGAGCGTCGCCATCTGCATCATCAGCGATCCAGAGACCGAGGCACTCTGACCGGTGGCGGGATCCAGGAACTGCACGAAGGAGAAGCCCATCTGCGTGTCCATGAGCGTTCCTGCGAAGGCGACGGCCTCCAGGATCCAGGCCACCACGGTGCCCAGCAGCATGCCGATGGCCAGCTCACCCGCCATCAGGGCCGCCAGCGCCGGGATGCCCGTGGGCAGCACGGGAGCAGTGGGCAGCACCGGCAGGATCACTGTCGCCAGCAGGGCGCCCAGGGCTGCCCTGAGCTGCAGGGGCATCTGGTCGGAACCCAGCATGGGAAAGGTCGCCAGTAGCCCCGTGACCCGGGTCAGCACCAGCACCCACAGGGCCGCCTTGGCCCCCGTGAAGGCCCAGAGCCCAGAGTTCATCAGGGTCGGCGTCATGGGCGACTCAGGACAGCTGCCGGACGAGCGTGTTGAAATCGGTGAACATGCGGGTCGTGAAGTGGACCATCGTCTGCATCATCCAGGGAAAGCTGAAGGCGACCACCAGCATCACGGCGATGACCTTGGGCACGAAGGCGATGGTCTGGTCCTGGAGGCTGGTCACCACCTGGAACACCGAGACGATGAGACCCACCACCAGCGACACCAGCAGCGCCGGTCCCGCCACCAGCAGCGCCGTCTTGAGCGCCTCCTTGCCGATCTGGGCGATCACGAGCTCATTCACAGCCCACCTCCCCGGCGATAGCCGATAGCTGATAGCTGATAGCTGAATACCTCATCCCGTGTACCCCCGCACCAGGGAGCCCACGATGAGGTACCAGCCGTCCACCAGCACGAACAGCAGCACCTTGAAGGGCAGCGAGATCACCACCGGCGGCAGCATCATCATGCCCATGCTGAGCAGGATGCTCGCCACCACCATGTCCACCACCAGGAAGGGCAGGAAGATCATGAAGCCGATCTCGAAGGCGGTCTTCAGCTCACTGATGAGGAAGGCCGGCAGCAGGCACTCCATGGGCACGTCGGCCTTGGTCTTGGGCGCCGGGGCCTTGGCGATCCGCAGGAAGAGGCCCAGGTCCTTCTTCCGCGTGTGGCGCAGCATGAACACCTTCAGCGGCGCCCCGGTGCGCTCCAGGGCCTGCTCGGTGGTCAGCTCGTTGCGCTGCAGGGGCTGCAGGGCAGTGGTGTTAATCTCCCGCGCCGTGGGCGCCATGATGAAGAAGGTGAGCACCAGCGAGAGGCTGATGAGTACCTGGTTCGAGGGGGTCTGCTGCGTGCCGAGCCCCTGGCGGAGGAAGTGCATCACCACGGCGATGCGGGTGAAGCTCGTGGCGGTCATGAGGATGGTCGGCGCCAGGGAGAGGACGCTGAGGAGCAGCACGGCCTGGAGGCTGGTGCTGAGGGCCGGCCCCGAGGGGGTCTTGCTGAAGTCCACGGTCACCGAGGGCAGCGGGGCCGCAGGCTGGGCGCAGAGGCTGGCCGTCGCCAGGAGCAGCAGGACCACCGGCAGCCAGCGCAGCAGGCGGCTCACCGGCCACCCCCGCCCTGCTTGAGGAGCGCCTCCATCTCCTTCACCGGCACCGGGCGGCCCAGGTCCACCTGCCGGGACAGAGCCTCGTCGAAGGTGCCGGGCTCGCCCCGGTCGCCGGGATCCAGTCGGGAGAGCAGGCTGATGCTCTGGGGGGTCAGGGCCAGGAGGAAGCGCTCGCCCTCAACATCAAGGATGGACACGAAGCGCCGGTCGCCCAGGGCCAGGGTCTCCTCGACCCGCAACTTCCCGCCCCCGCCGCCGGGCAGGCGACCGCGACCGTATTTCTTCAGGCCCCAGAGGCTGGCGCCCGCCAGGCCCAGCACCAGGACCAGGGAACCGAAGGCCCGCCAGCCCGAGGCCGGAGCCTCCGGAGTCTGGGCCGGCGTCGGTTTTCCGTCCTCGAGCGTCAAGGGAGCCTGCAGTTCCTTCTCGGAGGCCGTGGGCGGCAGGGGCGCCGGCGTCGAGCCCTGGGCCCCAAGAGCCAGGCCCGCCAGCAATCCAAAGAACAGCACCATCCGTCGCAGCACGACAAACTCCCGACACAGGCAGGGAGTAGGGCGAGAGGGATGCCAGACTGGCGACCGGGCGGTCGGGGTGCCAGTTCTAGGCTGGATGCGGCAGGCGCACGTCGAACAGCACCTTCCAGGCCCCGGCCTCCAGGGTCCAGATGCGCAGGAAGCTCGCCGCACCCCCCGGGACCGAGGCCCGAGCCTCGCCGCAGGTCCAGGCCAGATCTCCGCTGGGAGCCACCTGGACCTGGGCGGGCTCCCACCGGCTTCCCGCGGGCTCCTTCGCCAGCAACGCCCCGATGGCCGGCTCTCCCCGGGCCGGGGCAGCCCCCGGGCGGAGGATGCGGGCGTCCCGGGCCAGCCAGGGGACCAGCCCCGCCCCGCCCCGCTCGGCCCAGGCCAACGCCAGGGCTGCTTCCACCTGGCGGAGGGTCCGGGCCCCTCCAATCGGGTCCCCCGCGGACAGGGTCGGTTTGAGGGCTGCCCCGGCCGGAGCCGCGAAGGGCTCGATGGGCTTCTCGGGAGCCGCGTGCGACACGCCGATGTCCGCCACCACCTTCCAGCCGCCGGTGGCCTGCCGCTGCCAGAGCGAGAGGAAGTGGCCATGGACCAGGGCTGGAGTTCCCGGCTTGGTGGCGTAGGTCCAGGGACCGAAGCTCCAGGCCAGGTCGGCGGACGCGGCCAGGCCCATGGCCTCCGGGTACCAGGCCAGGTGCCCGGGGTCCGCCGGAGCGGTCCCGTAGGCCTCCTGGACCGATGTCATCCGGGGCGTGAAGACCCGGGCATCCTCCACCAGCCAGGCCAGAAAGGCCGCCCGGATGCCCGCTTGGGAGGCCTGCCGGGCGAAGGCCAGCTCCGCCTGGAGCACCGGTTCCAGCGCCCGAGTTTGGGCTCCGGCCACCGCGACCAGCGAAAAGGCCACAGGAGCCAGCAGCAGGCGGACCATGGGCAGCCTCCGGGAAACCGCCACCCTACCACCGTTGCGGCCCCCTCGGGCAGGGCGTAGGGTTGAACTCTTGCGCCCCAGGAGTCGCCATGATCGCCTTCCAGCTCACCGTGAGGTGCCGCGTCCGCACCACGGACGAGGATGCCGGGAGCTTCGCGTGATTGCGGGTGTGGTGCTGGCAGCGGGTTCCGGCCGGCGCATGGGGGGACCCAAGGCCCTGCTGGAGCTCGACGGGGAGTCCCTGCTGCAGAGGGCGGCGCGCCTTCTCGCCGAGGCCGGATGCAGCCCGATCTTCGCCGTGGTCGGGGACTGGGACCCGGGCGACGTGGACGCGTTCCTGGTAATCAATGCCGAAGCGGCCGAGGGCATGGCCAGCTCCATCCGGGTGGGCCTGCGCGCCCTGCCGAAGGCGGCCCCCGCCGCGCTCTTCCTCACCGTGGACCAGCCCGCGGTGGATGCACCCCTGCTGCGCCGCCTCCTGGCCCTGGCCGCGACGGATCCGGACCGCCCCGCCGCCTGCGGCTACGGCGAGACCCTGGGCATTCCCGCCGTGGTGCCCCGGCGCCTCTTTCCCGACCTGCTCGGTCTGCAGGGCGACCGGGGCGCCAAGGCCGTCCTCCTGCGGGAACAGGCAGCGGTTCTGCCCTTCCCGGAGGGCCTCGTGGACCTGGACACCCCCGAAGACCTGGACCGCCTCAGGCGCTGAGGGCAGGCTTCTTCTGGGCGTGGTCGTAGCGCTTGCGGGCGTGTTCGAGCTCGCCGAGGTGCGCCCCTGCCCAGTCACACAGGGCGCGCATGGGCTCGATGAGGGTGTGCCCCAGCGGCGTCAGCTCATACTCCGTGCGCGGCGGGACTTCCGGGTAGACGTGGCGGGTCACCAGGCCATCCCGCTCCAGCTTCCGCAGGGTCTGGGTGAGCATCTTCTGGCTGATGCCGCCCACCTGGCGGTGCAGCTCGCCGTAGCGCTGCCGCCCGCGCGAGAGCAGGTAGATGAGCAGGGTGGTCCACTTGTCCGCGATGAGGTCCAGGGCCTGCCGGGTCGGGCACTGGGCACTGAAGACGTTGGGGGCCAGGGAACAGGCTTTGCGAACCATTGGGTGCCTACCTTCCAAAAAGGTGCCTACTTTCCTTCTGATCGTAACCTTCTAGAGTCTGGAATACGGGCCGGATGATTGCAAGCCCGACAGGAGCAGCCATGACCCAGATCAGCATCGTGTTCCACAGCGGCTACGGCCACACCAAGGTTCTCGCCGAGCAGGTGAAAGCCGGCGCCGACCAGGTGCCCGGCACCGAGACCCGCCTCATCCCCGTGGAGGAAGTGGACGCCCACTGGGCGGACCTGGAGGCCTCGGACGCCATCATCTTCGGCAGCCCCACCTACATGGGCAGCGTCAGCGGCCCCTTCAAGAGCTTCATGGACGCCAGCTCGAAGCCCTGGTTCGAGCAGAAGTGGAAGGACAAAGTGGCCGCCGGCTTCACCATCAGCAGCAGCCCCAGCGGTGACAAGCTGAACACCCTCCAAACCCTGATGATCTTCGGCATGCAGCACGGCATGATCTGGGTCGGCACGGCGGAGTTGCCGGGCGGCGAGGGCGGCATCAACCGCCTGGGCAGCATGACCGGCGTCATGGCCCAGGCGGGCCAGGTCCCCCCGGAGGTCGAGCCCAACGAGGCTGACCGCAAGACCGGGCAGGTCTTCGGCCGCCGGGTGGCCCAGGCCGCAGCCCGCTGGCAGCGGGGCGCCTGAGGCCCTCTGGCTGTCGTGACGCCGATCGGGCCCCGAATCCGTTACCCTGAGGACCGCCACAGGAGTCCCTCCATGTCCGCTCTCATCCATGACCTCACCGACAAGACCTTCGCCCAGGCCGTCGCCACCGGCCTTACCGTGGTGGACTTCTGGGCGCCCTGGTGCGCCCCCTGCCGCGAGCTGGCCCCCCTCACCGAGGCCCTGGCCGCGGAGCTCAAGGGCCAGGTCACCTTCGCCAAGCTGAATGTGGATGACTACACGCCCCTCTCCGAGCAGTACGACGTGCTGAGCATGCCGACCCTCGTGATCTTCAAGGACGGCGAGGCCCTGGACCGCATCGTGGGCACCCTGCCCCTCGACCAGCTCCGGGTCCGCATCCAGAAGTCCCTCTAACCTCCTCCCGACCGCTTTGAGGCACCCATGACCACCCTCTCCGGCGAAAGCCTCCTCGAGCAGCTCAACTGGCGCTACGCCACCAAGAAGTTCGATACGACACGGCAGATCTCTGCAGCAGACTGGGCCGTGATCGAGCAGGCGCTGGTCCTGTCGCCCTCCAGCTACGGCCTGCAGCCCTGGAAGTTCCTCGTGGTGACGGACCCCGCCCTCAAGGCCAAGCTCCGCCCTGCCACCTGGAACCAGGCCCAGGTGGAGGACTGCAGCCACTACGTCATCCTCACCGCCAAGCAGGACCTCACCGAAGCCGATGTGGACGCCTTCGTGGCCCGCATCGCCAAGGTCCGCGGCGTCAGCCCCGAGAGCCTCGCCGCCTACAAGAGCTACATGGTGGGCGACCTGGTCAAGGGCCCCCGCCACGCTGTCATCGCCGAGTGGGCGGCCCGCCAGGCCTACATCGCCTTGGGCAACCTGCTGACCAGCGCCGCGGTCCTGGGCGTGGACGCCTGCCCCTTCGAGGGCCTCGAGCCAGACAAGTATGACGAGATCCTCGGCCTGGTGGGCACCGGCTTCCACACCGTCTGCGCCTGCCCCATGGGCTACCGCTCCACGGACGACAAGTACGCCAGCACCCCCAAGGTGCGCTTCGAGACCGCGGACATCGTCGAGCACCGGTGAGATGGCCATGCTGACCCGCACGCTCGGCGCTCAGGGCCTCGCGGTCTCGGCCCTGGGCCTGGGCTGCATGGGCATGTCCGACTTCTACGGGCGCCGGGACGACGCCGAGTCCACAGCCACGATCCAGTACGCCGTGGACCGGGGCGTCACCCTCTTCGACACCGCCGATGCCTATGGCCCACACACCAACGAAGTCCTGGTGGGCAGGGCCCTGGCCGGCGTGCGGAACCGGGTGGTCCTCGCCACCAAGTGCGGCATCCTCCGGGATCCAGCAGACCCCCTCGTCCGCGGGGTCTGTGGGCGGCCCGACTACATCCGCTCCTCCTGTGAGGCCAGCCTGAAGCGGCTGGGCACCGACACCATCGACCTCTACTACCTGCACCGGGTGGACCCCGAGGTACCCATCGAGGACTCCGTGGGCGCCATGGCCGACCTGGTGGCCGAGGGCAAGGTGCGCTTCCTGGGCCTCTCGGAGCTCAGTCCCGCCACCCTGCGCCGCGCCTGCCAGGTGCACCCGATCACCGCCGTGCAGTCCGAGTACAGCCTGTGGACCCGCGATCCCGAGGACGGCATCCTCCAGGCCTGCCGGGAGCTGGGCGTGGGCTTCGTGCCTTTCAGCCCCCTGGGCCGGGGCTTCCTCACGGGCCAGCTGCGCCGCTTCGAGGACTTCGAGCCCGACGACTCCCGCCGCCTCTCGCCCCGGTTCCAGGGCGCGAACTTCCAGAAAAACCTCGAGCTGGTGGCCCGCATCGAGGACATGGCCGCTGCCCGCGGCTGCAGCGCCTCCCAGCTGGCCCTGGCCTGGGTTCTCGGCCAGGGCGGCGACATCGTCCCCATCCCCGGCACCAAGCGGCGGGACCGCCTGGACGAGAACCTCGGGGCCCTGGAGCAGGTGCTCTGCCCCGGCGAGCTGCAGGAGCTGAGTGGTCTGTTCCCCCCGGGCGCCGCCGCCGGACTGCGGTATCCCGAGGGGCTGATGCACATGGTCAACCGCTGAGGCAGACCGGCCTCGGACAGCGTGTGCGGGCCGTGGGAAACTAGGGGCGTTCCTCCGGAGCACCCCATGACCAGCGCCTCGCCCGTCCCCGTCGTCACCGCCCCCCGGGGCACGCACCTGCACTGCAAGGGCTGGGTCCAGGAAGCCGCCCTGCGCATGCTCATGAACAACCTGGATCCCGAGGTGGCCGAGCGGCCCGAGGACCTGGTGGTCTATGGCGGCCTGGGCAAGGCTGCGCGGAACTGGGACTGCTTCCACGCCATCGTGAAAGAGCTGAAGCACCTGAACGACGACGAGACCCTGCTGGTGCAGAGCGGCAAGCCCGTGGGCGTGGTGAAGACCCACGGGGACGCGCCCCGGGTGCTCATCGCCAACTCCAACCTGGTGCCGAAGTGGGCCACCTGGGAGATCTTCCGCGAGCTGGATCAGAAGGGCCTGATGATGTACGGCCAGATGACCGCCGGCAGCTGGATCTACATCGGCAGCCAGGGCATCGTGCAGGGCACCTACGAGACCTTCGCCGAGGCGGCCCGCCAGCACTTCGACGGCACCCTCTCCGGCACCTGGACCCTCACCGCGGGCCTGGGCGGCATGGGCGGGGCCCAGCCCCTGGCCGTGACCATGAACGGCGGGGTCTGCCTCGCGGTCGAGGTGGACCAAACCCGTATCCAGAAGCGCCTTGACACCCGCTACCTGGACGAGTGGACCGACAGCCTCGACGAGGCCGTGGCCCTGGTCGAGCGCTACGTGGCCCGCCGGGAGGCCCGCAGCATCGGGCTGCTGGGCAACGCCGCCGAGGTGCTGCCCGAGCTGCTGAAGCGGGGCCTGAAGCCCAACCTGGTCACGGACCAGACCTCGGCCCACGACGAGTACAACGGCTACATCCCGGCGGGCCTCTCCCTGGAGCAGGCGGCCCTGCTGCGCCAGGAGCAGCCGGAGGCCTACGTCCAGCGGGCCCTGGCCTCCATGCGCACCCACGTTGAGGCCATGCTGGGATTCCAGGAGCAGGGCTCGGTAACCTTCGACTACGGCAACAACCTCCGCGCCCAGGCCCAGCGGGCCGGGTGCGAGCACGCCTTCGCCTTCCCCGGCTTCGTGCCGGCCTTCATCCGGCCCCTGTTCTGCAAGGGCATCGGCCCCTTCCGCTGGGTGGCCCTGTCCGGGGATCCGGCCGACATCGCCGTCACCGACGCCGCCATGATGGAGCTGTTCCCGGACAACGAGGGCCTCCATCGCTGGCTCAAGGCCGCCCAGGACAAGATCGCCTTCCAGGGCCTGCCCGCCCGCATCTGCTGGATCGGCGCCGGCGAGCGCCACCTGGCGGGCCTCAGGTTCAACGAGCTGGTGCGCACTGGCAAAGTGAAGGCGCCCATCGTCATCGGCCGCGACCACCTGGACAGCGGCAGCGTCGCCAGCCCCAACCGCGAGACCGAGGCCATGAAGGACGGCAGCGACGCGGTCTCCGACTGGCCCCTGCTCAACGCCCTCACCGCCGCCAGCGGCGGGGCCTCCTGGGTGAGCTTCCACCACGGCGGCGGGGTGGGCATGGGCTACAGCCAGCACAGCGGCGTGGTCATCGTGGCCGACGGCACCGAGCGCGCGGACCGCTGCATCGCCCGGGTGCTCTGGAACGATCCGGCCCTGGGCGTGTTCCGGCACGCCGACGCCGGCTACGAGACCGCCCGGGAGCACGCCGAAGCCATCGGCCTGCACATCCCCATGAAGGCCTGAGCCCACGGTATCCTGGCAGCCCCACCGAGGTTGCCATGGCCGTCCGTCTGCCCCAGCTGCTGTCTGCCTTCCTGCTCTGCCTGACCCTGGGCGCGGAGCAGAAACCCAAGGGTGCCGTCCCGCCGCCACCGCCGGCCGCCGGCCCCACGGTGACCGCCGCCCAGCTGGTGGCCCTGAAGGCCCGCAGCATCGGCCCCGCCATCATGGGCGGCCGGGTCTCGGACCTCGCCGTGGACCCGATCCGGCCCGACACCTTCTACGTGGGCCTCGCCACCGGGGGCGTGTGGAAGACCGCCAACGCGGGCGGCACCTTCACGCCCCTCTTCGACCAGCAGCCGGCGGCCTCCATCGGGGCCCTGGCGGTGGCGCCCTCGGATGCGAAGGTGCTCTGGGTGGGCACCGGCGAGGCCAATGACCGCAACAGCTCGGGCTGGGGCAACGGCGTCTACCGGTCCACCGACGGCGGTGCCACCTGGAGCCACGTGGGACTGGTTGATAGCAAGGCCATTCCCCGCATCGTGGTGCACCCCAGGCAGCCGGACACCGCCTGGGTGGCCGTCATGGGCGACCTCTGGACGCCGGGCGGCGCGCGGGGCCTCTTCAAGACCACGGACGCGGGCAAGACCTGGAAGGCCGTCCTGAAGGCCCCGGGGGGCCTGGACACGCGGGTGGGCTGCGGCGACGTGGCCCTGGATCCCGCCGTGCCCGACACCCTCTACGCGGCCCTCTACGCCCGGCGTCGCACCCCCTGGTCCTTCAGCTACGGCACCGCGGCCAGCGAGGGCCAGGACGCCGGCGGCCTCTTCAAGAGCACCGACGGGGGCGCCACCTGGCAGAAGCTGGACCAGGGCCTGCCGACCCTCACCGGCCGCATCGGCCTGGACGTCTCGCGCAGCAACCCCCGGATCGTCATGGCCGTGATCCAGAGCGACCGGGGCGGCACCGGCGGCATCGACGAGCTGCTCAGCCGGGAGGGCGGCGTCTTCCGCTCTGAGGACGGCGGCGCCCACTGGAGCCGCGTGAATGCCCTGAACCCCCGGTCCTTCTACTTCAGCCAGATCCGTATCGACCCCGTGAATCCCCAGCGCGTCTATGTGGGCGGCTACATGCTGCACGTCTCCGAGGACGGCGGCCGCACCTTCCGCGAGGACCTCTTCGGCAAGGTGCACTCGGACTGCCACGCCTTGGCCTTCCCCAAGGCCGACCCGCCGCCGGTGGAGACGCCGGAGCCCGGCGAGCCCGCGCGGCCCGGGATCACCTCACGCCTGCTGCTGGGCACGGACGGCGGGGTCTACCAGAGCTACGGGGGCGGCCAGACCTGGCTCCACCTCGACCGGCTGCCCGCGGGCCAGTTCTACCGCATCGCCCTGGATGACAGCACCCCCTACCGCATCGCCGGGGGGCTCCAGGACAACCTCAGCTGGGTGGGACCCAGCGCCACGCCCACCAAGGACGGCATCCGCAACAGCGACTGGACCAACATCGAGGGCGGGGACGGCTTCTCCTGCGTGTTCGATCCTCTGGATCCCGACACCATCTACGCCGAGAGCCAGGAGGGCATGCTCCACCGCTTCAACCTCCGCACCGGCGAGCTGAAGCTGCTGCGGCCCAGCCCCGCCGAGGGCCAGCCCGCCTTCCGCTTCAACTGGAACGCCCCGCTCATCGGCAGCCGCCACGCCAAGGGCACCCTCTACCTGGGCGGCAACCGGGTCTTCCGGCTCACGGACCGGGGGGAGCGCTGGACAGTCATCAGCCCCGACCTCTCCACCCAGGATCCCCTGAAGACCACTGCCACCGGCAGCGGCGCCGAGACCTTCGGCGTGGTCTACACCCTGGCCGAGTCGCCCCTCAAGGCGGGTCTGCTCTGGGCGGGCACCGATGACGGCAAGCTCTGGCGCACCGACGACGACGGCGCCCACTGGACGGACCTCACGGCCTCTGTGCCCGCCGTGGCCCGGGGCCACTGGGTGAGCCGCATCGAGGCCAGCGCGCACGATCCCAAAGTGGCCTACCTCGCCGTCGATGCCCACCGCACCGGCAGCTACGCCCCGCTGCTCTACCGCACCGCCGACAGCGGCCAGACCTGGCAGAGCCTCGCCAAGCACCTGCCCCCGCAGGTGCCCGTGAAGGTGCTGCGCGAGGACCCGGTGAACCCGGACCTGCTGTTCGCGGGCACCGAGGCCGGACTCTACGCGAGCCTGGACCGGGGCGGTTCCTGGGTGAAGCTCGGCGGCCTACCCGCCGTGGCCGTGGATGACCTGCAGATCCAGGCCAGGGACCACGACCTGGTCATCGCCACCCACGGCCGCAGTCTCTACGTACTCGACGACATCGCGCCCCTGGAAGGCCTCACTGCGGCGGCCCTGGCCAAGGCCGTGGAGCTGTTCCCGGTCCGGCCCGCGCGAGGCGCCTACCTCCTGCCGGGCTGGGAAGACTCCGCCGGCCAGGGCACCTACCGGGGCGAGAACCCGCCGGAAGGCGCGCTGCTCACCTACTGGCTCCGGGACCTGGGCGAGGAGCAGCCCACCCTCACCATCACGAACGAGGCCGGCCAGCCCGTGGCGGTCTTCAAGCTCCCGCGCACGCCGGGCCTGGGTCGCGTCAGCTGGAACCTGCGGCCCACCAAGGACCTGCTCACCGCCTATGGCGGCCTCGGTGCCGACAAGTTCGTGCGGCCGGGCACCTATACCGCCACACTCAGTCTGGGGATGACCAAGGCGCAGCAGAAGCTGCAGGTCACCATCGCCCCCGGCATCGAAACCCGCTGACCAGCCCCCACCGAGAGTCCCCATGTCCCGACCCTGCCCCTGCGTCTCCAAGAAGACCTACGACCGCTGCTGCGGCCCCTACCATGCCGGCACGGCCCTGCCGGAGACCGCGGAGCTGCTCATGCGCTCCCGCTATGCCGCCTACGCCCTGGCCAAGGTGGACTACCTGATTGCCACTCTGCCCGAGGCCAAGCGCGCCGCTGAGAACCGTGACGAACTGCTGCAGTACTGCCGCTCCGTCAGCTTCGTCGGCCTCAAGATCGCCGCCAAGGAGAAGGGCGGCAAGGGCGACGACACCGGCATCGTCACCTTCCATGCCAGCATCCAGACCAACGGCCGCCGCAGCCTCCACATCGAGACCAGCACCTTCACCCGGGAGAACGGCAAGTGGGTGTATGTGGACGGCGTCATCAAGCAGTAGGTCAGGCTCCCAGGCAAAAAACAGCGGCGGACGAGGGCGCTCGGTCCCACGTCCACCGCTCCCCCGCCCTTCCCCCCCGGGAGGACGGATCTGAGTGCCAGGTGGAAACGGTACCAGAATTCAATGACTACAGAAAATATTTAATGAATGTTTTTTCTTGTCATCGAGTTGTAATACCTGCCATTTTTCTTTACCTGTTGGTTATCATTTCCGGATTCGCCCAGCCCCGATCCGGACTGAGCCCGTTCCAGTTGCGGACGCCAGACGGGTTATCATCGGTCGGAGCCCACCCATGAAGCCACTTGACGGAATCAAGGTCATCAACCTGGCAGTGAACCTGCCCGGCCCCGCCGCGGCCCAGCGCCTGAGCAGCCTGGGAGCCGAGGTGGTCAAGGTGGAGCCGCCCCTGGGCGATCCCATGGCCACCTACTCCCTGCCCTGGTATCACGAGATGGCCGCGGGCCATCGGATCCAGATGATGGACCTCAAGACGCCGGAGGGCCGCGCCGAGCTCTTTGCCCTGCTCGCGGCCGCGGACGTGCTGCTGTCCGCCACGCGCCCTTCCGCCATGCGGCGGCTGGGTCTGGATCCCGAGACCCTGCAGGCGGCCTGCCCGCGGCTCTGCCAGGTGCTGATCACGGGCTACCCGGCGCCCCGCGACGACGAGGCCGGACACGACCTCACCTACCAGGCCTCCATGGGCCTGGTGGACCCGCCCCACATGCCGCGGACCCTGCTGTCGGACCTGGCCGGGGCCGAGCGGGCCGTGGCGGCGGCACTGCTGCTGCTCTTCCAGCGCGAGCGGACCGGTCGCGGCGGCCACGAGGCCGTGTCCCTGGCCGAGGCGGTCACCAGCTTCGCGGACCCCGTGCGCCACGGCTGCACCCTGCCCGGCGCCATGCTGGGCGGGGGCGTCCCCGAGTACCACATCTACCGCGCCACCGACGGCTGGGTGGCCGTGGCGGCCCTGGAGCCCCACTTCAAGAAGCGCCTCGAGACCCTGCTGAAGGTCAGCACCCCCGAGGATTACCGCCGCGCCTTCGGCGGCGCCAGTACCACCTTCTGGCAGGCCTGGGGCCAGGAGCACGACGTCCCCATCGAGACCGTCCGCTAAGGGCTCCCGTCGGAGTCAGTGCAATCCTGGGTCTTTCTCGCCGGCGCGGATGGGGATGTCGAGCTGGTTCTGCTTGGGTGGCAGGGGGCAGGTGGCGAAGAGGGTGAAGGCGCAGGGCGGGTTCTCGGCCTTGTTGAAGTCGAGCACCACCTTGCCATCCTTGGGCAGCTCGGCGTAGAGGAAGCGTCCGGCGGGGTAGGTGCCTTTGGCGCTGGTGGTGTCCCGGAAGATCAGGAACAGCTCGGTCCCCTCCAGGAGCGGTTCCAGCGTGCGCTCCTGGCCGCCCACCTTGAAGCGCAGCAGCCCTGGCGCGGTCATGGGCTCCGTGGTGCCCAGCACCGTGGGGATGGCCCGGACCTCGGGCGTGGCATAGGGCGTGTAGTCCGCCACCACGCGCAGCGCGGGATCCACCGGGTAGCGGGGCACTCCATGGAAGGCCTTGCGGGCGGGGTTCTCGGGGTCCTTCACCCGCACGGCGAAGCGGTCCCCGCGGCGGATGAGGTAGAAGCGCACCCGGCCCGCCTGGAAGGTATCCGGCTTGCCGTCGGCGTCGGACTTCAGCTGGGTCTCGGTGACCGGATTGCCGTTCAGCAGGAGGCCGCTGCCGGGCGTCGGCTTGAAGCGCACGGCCCCATTCTCCTGGAGGAACTCGCCGGCCTTCGCCGGGAGTGCCCAGGCCGGCAGCAGCACGGTAGACCCCGGCGCCGAGCCGAGCGTATTGACGCCGGGCTTGAGCCAGTCCCGCCCGATGAGCGTGAGCCAGCCGTCCTCCGCCGCCAGCCGCGCTTCCCGCGCCGCGTGCCAGGCATCCACCGAGGCCCGGTAGGTGTCCTGGGCCGGGGCCGCGAGGCTGGCGAGGAGGATCAGAGAGGCACCGATGAGTTTTCGCATGGCCACCATCCTACCGCCGTAGCATGGGACAGTCCCTTGCCAAAGGAGCCCCATGCACCTCGCTCTCACCTTTCTTCTGACCGCCCTGGCCCTGCCCTGCAATGCCGCGGAGCCGCCGCGCCGTCCGGTCCACACCTACTCCATCGTCGCCCGGGACGCGGCCACCGGGGACCTGGGCGTGGCCGTGCAGAGCCACTGGTTCTCCGTGGGCTCCGCTGTGCCCTGGGCCGAGGCCGGAGTGGGCGCGGTGGCCACCCAGAGCTTCACGGAGCCCAGCTACGGCGCCCTGGGCCTGGCGCTGATGAAGGCCGGCAAGTCCGCCCCGGAGGCCCTCAAGGCCCTGCTGGCGGCGGACGCCGACCGCGAGGTCCGCCAGGTGGCCATGGTGGATGCTCAGGGCCGCTCGGCCGCCCACACGGGGGCGAAGTGCATCCAGGCCGCGGGCCACGAGGTGGGCGAGGGCTTCACGGTGGAAGCGAACCTCATGGACAAGGCCACGGTTTGGCCCGCCATGGCCAAAGCCTTCAAAGGCGCCAAGGGGGACCTCGCGGACCGGCTGCTGGCGGCCCTCCGCGCCGCCCAGGCCGAAGGCGGCGACATCCGCGGCCAGCAGAGTGCCGCCATCCTCATCGTGAAGGGCAAACCCTCGGGCCAGCCCTGGAACGACCGCCTCTTCGACCTGCGCGTCGAGGACCACCCGGATCCCCTCAAGGAACTGGGCCGCCTCATCCAGCTGCGCCGAGCGTATATCCTCATGGACCAGGGCGATGGCTTCGTCACCGCGGCCAAGTGGCAGGAGGCCAAGACCGCCTACGAGGCCGCCGCCAAGCTGGCGCCCGGCGTCTGGGAGATGCCCTTCTGGCAGGCCGTGGCCCTGGCCTCCAGTGGCAAGCTGAGCGAGGCCCTGCCGATCTTCAACAGAGTCTTCGCCGCCGAGCCCTTCTGGAAGCGCCTCGTGCCAAGGCTCGCCGACGTCGACCAGCTACCCAAAGACCCCGCCCTGCTGAAGGCCATCCAGGCGCAGTGAAGAAAAAAGCAGTTATCTTCTGCAGTTCTTCGTGTCTTCGTGGTAGATCAGTTTTCTTTACTTTGTGCCTCAGCCTTCGACGCGATCAGGGCGCGCAGGCTGAAGAGGACGGCGCCGACGAGGATGCAGCTGTCGGCGAGGTTGAAGGTCCAGTAGTGCCAGGTGCCGAAGACGAAGTCGAGGAAGTCCACCACGGAGCCGCGGGTGAAGCGGTCCATGCCGTTGCCGAGGGCACCGCCCAGGATGAGGCCCAAGGCCACGCGGTCCCAGGAAGGCGTGTCCCGCGCCAGGAACAGCTTGCCGAAGTAGAGGACGGCCACGGTCCCCGCCACTGCGAAGAGGATGGCGCGGGCCGGCCCCGGCAGCCAGGTGAGGCTGCCGAAGATGGCGCCGCGGTTGAACCCCAGGGTCAGGTAGAAGAACCCCTTGATGACAGTCAGGGACTCGCCCTCGGCCAGGGTGCGCAGGATCCAGGCCTTGGAGCCGAGATCCGCCGCCAGGGCGGCCGCCGGGAGCAACAGCCAGAGCAGGCGTTGCACTAGGACACGACCGAGGCGCAGCGCACGCAGAGGGCCGCGTCCTCGCCCTGGCCCTGCCCGCCCTTGTGGTTCCAGCAGCGGGGGCACTTGGGACCGTCATGGGGGGTTACGGTCACGCCAGAGGCGAGAGCCGCACTCGAATCTTCGATTCGAGTGATGGAAGAAACCACGAGCAGGTCATCGAGAGACTCACCCAGGTTGTCCAGCAGGCTCCAGTCAGTCGAGTCCTTGAGGGTGATCTCCACGGCGGCGTCGAGGCTGGTGCCGACGATCTTGGCGGCGCGCAGGGGCTCCATGGCAGCCTGGACGGCGCCGCGGACCTCCCACAGCTTCTCCCAGCGGGGATCCGCCGCCGGGGCGACCAGCTCGGGGAAGCGCTGCTCGTGGACGCTGCCTTCGCAGCCGGGCAGGTGCTCCCAGGCCTCGTCGGCAGTGAAGCTCATGACCGGGGCCAGCAGGGTGCAGAGGCCCTTGGCCAGCTCCCAGCAGGTGGCCCGGCTGCTGCGGCGGCGGGCAGAATCGAGCGCGTCGCAGTAGAGGCGGTCCTTGATGATCTCGAAGTACCGACCCGAGAGCTCCAGCTGGCAGAACCCGTGGATGGCCTGGGTGGCCCGATGGAACTCGAAGCGGGTGTAGGCGTCGCGGGCCTCCTGGGTGGTGCGGGCGAAGGCGTCCAGGACCCAGCGGTCCAGGGGCGCCAGGTCGCTGGCGGCCACCGCGTCCCGGGCAGGATCGAAGTCCACCAGAGCCCCCAGCAGGAAGCGCAGCGTGTTGCGGATCTTGCGGTAGGCATCGGCGCCGCGGTCGAGGATCTCCTTGGAGATGCGGATGTCCTCGCTGTAGTCGCAGCTGGCGGCCCACCAGCGCAGGATGTCGGCGCCGAGGGTCTTGAGGATCTCCTCCGGCGTGATGACATTGCCCAAGCTCTTGGACATCTTCTGGCCCTTGCCGTCCAGCACGAAGCCGTGGGTGACCACCTGCTTGTAGGGCTTGGTGCCCGTGGCGGCGAGGTTGAACAGCAGGGAGCTGTGGAACCAGCCCCGGTGCTGGTCCGAGCCCTCCAGGTAGATGAAGTTTCCGTAGTCGGCGCGGTTCAGCTCGGGATGCGAGGCGCACACCACGGAAGCGCTGACGCCGGAGTCGATCCAGACATCCAGGATGTCCGTCTCCTTCAGGAAGCTCCTGGAGCCGCAGGCACACTGGGCGCCCGGGGGCATCAGGTCTGCCACGGGCAGGTCCGGCCAGGCTTCGATGCCGCCCTGCGCGATGGCCACGGCGGCCTTCTCGAAGATGTCGGCGTGCACCAGCGGCTCGCCGCAGGCCTCGCAGCGCAGGACGGTGATGGGCGAGCCCCAGGCCCGCTGGCGGCTGATGCACCAGTCCGGCCGGCCCGCGATCATGGCCTGGATGCGGTTCTGGCCCTGGGCGGGCACCCACTGGGTCTGCTCCACGCCCTCGATGCCCAGCTCGCGCAGGGTGCGGCCCTTCCCGGCCAGCTCCGAGTCCATGGTGATGAACCACTGCTCCGTGGCGCGGAAGAGGATGGGGGTCTTGGTGCGCCAGCAGTGGGGGTAGCTGTGGACCAGGGTTTCGTCGTGCAGCAGGCTGCCGTCCCGACGGAGCCGCTCCACCACCAGGGGATTGCAGTCGAAGATGTTCTTGCCGACCAGCTCCGGATCGTTCACTGCCGCCACGAACTTGCCGTCGGGACCGACCAGCTGGAGCAGGCCCAGGTGGTGGGCCAGGTTGAAGTCATCCACACCGTGGTCCGGGGCGGTGTGCACCAGGCCCGTGCCAGTGTCCGCGGTGACGTAGTCTGCCAGCAGCACTGGGCTGTCCCGATCGAGCCAGGGGTGCCGCGCTACCAGGGTCTGGAACTCCTTGCCACGTCGGATCTCTACCGTGTGCAGTGTTTCACCCAATTTCTTCGAGAAGTCTTCCAATAGACTTACCGCCACGACAAAGTGCCGTCCCTCGGCCCGCACAATGGCGTATTCCAGGTCCGGGTGCATGGCGATGGCGAGGTTGCTGGGCAGGGTCCAGGGAGTGGTGGTCCAGATGGGCAGCAGCAGGGGTGTCGGCAGCTCCATGCGCAGGGCCTCGGCCTCGGGCACCGGGAAGGCCACGGTGACGGCGGCGCTGCTCTTGTCCGCGTATTCCACCTCGGCCTCGGCCAGGGCGGTGCGGGCGCCGTAGCTCCAGTGGACGACCTTCAGCTTGCGGGTGACCGAGCCGCTCTCGAAGAGCTTGGCCAGATGCCGCACGGTCTCCGCCTCATAGAGCGGATCCATGGTCACGTAGGGATGCTCCCAGGCGCCCAGCACCCCCAGACGCTGGAAGGCGGTCCGCTGGGTATCGATCCACTTCTGGGCATAGACGCGGCAGCGCTGCAGGAACTCGGCGCGGCTCAGCTCCCGGCGCTTGGGGCCGAGGTCCTTCTCCACCGCGTGCTCGATGGGCAGGCCGTGGCAGTCCCAGCCCGGCACGTAGGGCGACTCGTAGCCCTCCATCCAGCGGGACTTCACCACCACGTCCTTGAGGATCTTGTTGAGGGCGTGCCCCATGTGGATGGCGCCGTTGGCGTAGGGTGGGCCGTCGTGCAGCACCTCGCGCCCCTTGCCCTTCCCGGCGGCATTGTCGGCCCGGCGCTTCGCCTCGATGCGGGCGTAGAGCCCCTCGGCCTTCCAGCGCTCCAGGCGCTTCGGCTCCCGCTGAGGCAGGTCCGCCTTCATGGGAAAGTCCGTCCTCGGAAGGAATACGGAATATTTCCTCCCGGCGATCGCCTGCGGCGATCCCGGGGCGGCCTCGCCCTGCTTTTTGCCATCCGAAAATGGCATGCTAACCGGAGCTTGCTCGCTCATCGGCGCCCTCGTGCGTCGGGGGGCGCACCCAAGCGCCCCGGGGTTGATCCTCCAGTTCACCACGGAACCCCTGCCATCACAAGGGAAAGGACCCGGAGACCGGGTCCTTTCGGGCAGGGCTGACGCGACTCAGAGCTGGCTGGTGCAGTGCTTGCAGCGGGTGGCCTTGAGGGGCACCTGCTCCAGGCAGGCGGGGCACTCCTTGGTGGTGGCCGGCGCCGGGGCCTCTTCCTTCTTCTTCGTGACCTTCTCGAGCAGCTTCACCAGCACCAGGAAGATGACCAGGGCGATGATCAGGAAGTTGACCGTGGCCCCGAGCACGGCGCCGATGCGGAACTTCCCGAGGACCCACTCCTCCCACTTGATGTTGGCCGGCAGCACGTAGCTCACCAGCGGCATCACGATCCCGTCCACGAAGGCCGTGACGATCTTGCCGAAGGCGCCGCCCACGACCACGGCCACAGCCAGATCGATCACGTTGCCCTTCATGATGAAGGCCTTGAACTCGTCTTTCAGCGACATGGTTGGACCTGCCTTGGTGATGGGGGTTGAATTCAGGCTTCGGGCGCCACCACGGTGATGAGCGCCGCCCCGGTCTCGACGGTGGCGCCCTCCTGGACGTGCACGGTCGCCACAGTTCCGGCGATGGTGGTCTTCAGCTCGTTCTGCATCTTCTCGGTATCGCCTGCGGCGATCCGCGAGACCGCCAGATCAGGCTTCGGGCGCCACCACAGTGATGAGTGCCGCCCCGGTCTCAACAGTGGCGCCCTCCTGGACGTGCACGGTCGCCACGGTTCCGGCGATGGTGGTCTTCAGCTCGTTCTGCATCTTCATGGCTTCCATGACGACGAGGGTCTGGCCTTCCTGGACCGTGTCGCCCTTGGCGACGAGGAGCTTGACCACCTTGCCGGGCATGGGGGAGGTCAGGACGCCGCCGCTGGCACCGGCGCCACCCGAGGCTCCGAGCAGCGCCCGGCGGGGATCCACCAGGGCGAACTCGTAGGCGCCGTCATAGAGCATGGCGCGGTAGGCGTGGCTCTCCGGATCCAGGGACTTGGCCTGGTCCAGGCGCACCTCCACGGAGCGCGAGCCCATGATGATCGAGTAGCAGCCGGGTTCCATTTCCTGGATGTCCACGGGGTGGCTCTCGCCCTCCCAGACCAGCGTCGTGACGCCGTCCAGGCGGATGAGTTCCACGTCCTTGGTTTCCTTGCCGAGCGTCAGGGTGCGTTTCATCGGGACTCTCCTACAGCCGGTTGAACCGGCCCCATTGCTTCCAGACATCGGGCTTGCCGTCGCCGTTGGCGGCGGGCTGGGCGGCCCGGCGCTGTTCGGACTCGAGCTCGTGCAACATGGCCGCGGCCACGGCGAACTTCAGGTCGGGGCCGTGCCCGCCCTTCTTCCAGAAGGGCTGGTCGAGCATGCCCGTGTGCAGGGCGCCATCGCGGAAGGGGCCGTGCTCCATCAGCGCCTCATGGAAAGCGATGTTGTGGCGGATGCCGCCGATGCGGTACTCGCCGAGGGCGGCGCGCATGCGCTCGATGGCCTCGATGCGAGTGGGGCCCCAGGTGCTCAGCTTGCTGATCATGGGGTCGTAGAACATGGGGACTTCGGCGCCCTCGTAGACCCCGCCGTCATCACGTACGTTGCGGCCGCTGGGCGTGCGCAGGAAGGTGATCTTCCCGGGGCTGGGCATGAAGTTCTTGTCGGGATCCTCGGCGTAGACCCGGCACTCGATGGACCAGCCATTGAGGGGGATCTCCTCCTGGGTCATGGGCAGCTTCTCGCCGCGCGCCACCTGGATCTGCCACTTCACCAGGTCCAGTCCTGTGATCCACTCGGTGACCGGGTGCTCCACCTGCAGGCGGGTGTTCAGCTCCAGGAAGTAGAAGTTGCGGTGGATGTCCGCCAGGAATTCCACGGTACCCGCGCCCACATAGTTCACGGCCTTGGCAACCTTGAGCGCCGCCTCGCCCATGGCCTTGCGCATCTCGGGAGTCACGTGGGGGCTGGGGGCCTCCTCGATCACCTTCTGGTGCCGCCGCTGCACGGAGCACTCGCGCTCGTGGAGATAGACATGGTTGCCGTGGGTGTCCCCGAAGATCTGGATCTCGATGTGCCGGGGCTGGACGATGGCCTTCTCGACGTAGACACTGTCATCGCCGAAGGAGGACAGGGCCTCGCCCCGGGCCCGCGCCAGCGACGAGGTGAACTCCTCGGGGTTGTGCACCAGCCGCATGCCCTTGCCGCCGCCGCCCATGGCGGCCTTGAGCATCACGGGGAAGCCGATCTTCAGCGAGGCTTCAAGCAGGGCTTCGTCTGCCATGGTCTCCTGGATGCCCGGCACCACGGGGCAGCCCGCCTCAATGGCCACCACCCGGGCGGCCGTCTTGGAGCCCATGCTCTCGATGGACTCGGGCCGGGGGCCGATGAAGGTGATGCCCGCGGCGGCGAAGGCCCGCGCCGCTTCGGCGTTCTCGGACAGGAAGCCGTAGCCGGGGTGCACCGCGTCCGCGCCGCTGCGGCGGCAGACGTCGATGATCTTCTCCAGCACCAGGTAGCTCTCCCGTGCCGGGGCGGGGCCGATGCAGTAGGCTTCGTCGGCCATGCGCACGTGGAGCGCGCCGCGATCCACCTCCGAGAACACCGCCACGGTGGGAATGCCCATCTCCCGACAGGTGCGGATGACCCGGCAGGCGATCTCACCCCGGTTGGCAATCAGGATCTTGGTCACAGGCATAGGTGGACCTCGGATTCAGGCATGATGGATGGCAATGCGTCCCTCCAGCCTAGCAAACCCCCTCGTCATCTTCACCATTTGCCTTCTCGGCCTGGCCTGCGGCCGGCGGGGTGACCCGCTGCCCCGGCCCCGGGCGGCGGCGCTGCCCGTGCAGGTGCGCCTGGAGGGCCTGCGCAAGGCCCGCGTGGTGGTGCCCGCCAAGGATGTGGCGGGCGACACCCTGGTCGGCGTGGAGCTGGTGCGGGTGCTCTACCTGCCCCTCGGCCTGACCAAGCCCACGCCCGAGGAGGTCTTCACCCGGGGCGAGGTGGTGCTGGAGCGGCGTCGACCGGACCTGCCCGGGCCGGGCGAGACCTTCCTGCTGGACCTCGGCTCGCTCCGGCGACCCCAGGGCTGGCTCGTCCTCGTGGCCGTGCGGCTGGGCAACGTCGGCGGTCGACCCAGCGAGGTCCTGCCCTGGCTCGATCCCGGGCTGTGAGCCGCTACCGGCCGCTGTCCATGGCCTCGAGGCGCTGGTTCCACCACTGCACCACGGCCCGCGCGAGCTGATCTTTCGGCAGCGGTCCCAGCGGGTGGTGCGCGCCCTGGGGGGTGATCGGGGTCAGGGTGTTGGCCTGGGGTCCGAAGGCCCGGCCGGCCTGCACATCGTTCACCAGCACCGCGTCGAGGCCCTTCTTCTGGAGCTTGGCGGCCGCGTGCTCCAGGTGGTTCTGGCTCTCGGCCGCGAAGCCGATCACCCACTGGTCAGGGCGGCGGGCAGCGGCGAGGGTCGCCAGGATGTCCGGCGTCCGGACCAGGACGACCGTCTCGGGACCATCGCCCTTCTTGGCCTTCTCGGGGGCGGTCTGCTCGGGCCGCTGGTCCGCCACCGCCGCGGCGGCCACCAGGCCGTCGGCATCGGCCCAGCGGGCCTGGCACGCCGCCAGCATCTGCTCGGCGCTGTGCACCCGGATTGTCTCAACGCCCCAGGGAGCGGGCAGGTCGCCGCCCAGCACCAGCTGGACGCTGGCACCCGCATCCCGGAAGGCCCGGGCCAGCTCGACGCCCATGACCCCGGTGCTGCGGTTGGTGAGCAGGCGGACCGGGTCCAGATCCTCCCGGGTCGGCCCCGAGGTGATGACCACCCGCCGACCCGCCAGGCCGCGCAGCTTCGGGGCCGCATGCATCTGGATGGCCTCGGCGATGACCGCGACCTCGGCCAGCTTGCCAGCCCCCTCCTCGCCGCAGGCCAGGAGCCCCTCGCCGGGCTCCACCACCGCGTGGCCGAAGGACTTCAGGCGGGCGAGGTTGGCCTGCACGGCGGGGTGCTCCCACATGCCGGTGTTCATGGCCGGCGCCCAGAGCACCGGGGCGCGGGTGGCCAGCAGCACCGTGCTCAGCAGGTCCGAGGCCAGGCCGTTGGCCGTCTTCCCGAGGCTGTTCGCGGTGGCCGGCACCACAGCCACCAGGTCCGCCCAGCGGGCCAACTCGATGTGCTCGACACTGGGGTTCGCGCGCCACTCTCCCTGGTCGGGGTTGGCGCCGTAGCAGGGCTCGCCCGTCAGACTGCTGAGGGTCAGCGGGGTGATGAACCGCGCCCCGGCCTCCGTGAGGATGCAGCGCACGCGGTGCCCCTGGTTGACCAGCAAGCGGGCCAACTCAGCGGACTTGTACGCGGCCACGCCGCCGGTAATGCCGAGGATGATCTGCATGGGTCGGGCTCCCGGGACCCTCCATCCTACTCCAGACGCATTGATTGAACCCCGATCCGGTGTTATGCTTCCTGGTTCGGAGAGCCCATGACCCAGCGCACCATTGTTCGTGTCCCGGATGAGATCGCCAACAAGTACCGCTTCGTCGTCGTGGCGGGCAAGCGCTGCGAGCAGCTGCAGCGCGGCGCCTTCCCCAAGGTCGAGGTGGTCGTCCCCGTGAACAAGCACGGCCAGGCCCAGGATGCGCCCAAGCTGGCCTCCTTCTGGGGCCAGGTGGCCGTGGCCGAGGTCGAAGAGAACCGCATCGCCTTCGAGGAAGCGGAAGTCATCCCCCTGGACGACACCGTGGTGGTCCCCATCTCCAGCGAGTAGTCCCGCTCAGGAAATGCAGAAGGCCCCCGTCGCGGGGGCCTTCTGCATTTCCTGAGTCACTTGGACTGACCGCGAAATAGCCCTTGCGCTCTGCGCTTGGAGGAACCAATATTCAACACCTGTTGAATTGGACCTCCATGCCGAGCCCCCTACCCTCCCGAACCCGCGGTCCCAAGCCCACCAAGGTGGACCCGGACCACCTGCTGGATGCCGCCCAGGCGGTCTTTGCCGAGGAGGGGCTGCGGGCCGCCAGCCTCCGGGCCATCGCCCGCCGAGCGGGCTGTGATCCGGCCCTGATCTATTACCACTTCGCCAGCAAGGAGGCGCTCTTCCTGGCCCTGCTGAACCGGCGTTTCCCCGCGCTGCTGCGGGACATGGCGCGGCTGGCCGAGCCCACCGACCTGCGGCCCACCCCGCTGCGGCTCTGGGACGTGCTGCTCATCTACCACCGGTATTTCAAGGATGACCCGGGCATCCGCGCCCTCATCCGCGGCGAGATCGTCCGGGGCGCCGAGGGGCTCGGCCACCTCATCGAGGACCAGATCCGGCCCATGGTCGGCTCCATCCGGCAGATCTTCGAGCAGGGCATCGCCCGGGGCGAGGTCCGCCCCGAAGTCCAGCCGCTCATGGCCACGTTCTTCCTGGCCAAGATGCAGCTCGAGATCCTGGACGTGCTCCCGGCGGTGCTGCCCCTGCTCACGGAGCTGCCGCCGGAGGGCGCCGTCCTCACCGGCATGCGCGCCTGGCTGGAGATCCTCTGGCGGGGCGTCGCCCTGGATGCCTCCTCCCCGCTGCCCACGCTGCCTTCCCCCCTGGTCTGAAAGGACTCCCATGCGCTACCCCGCCCTCGCCCGGATCACCCTCGTCGCTGGCACGGTGCTGCTGGCGACCGCCTGCCGCAGCCACCCGGAGGCCCGGCTCCAGCTCTCGGGCAACATCGAAGTGATCCAGGTCAGCGCCAGCTTCCGGGTGCCCGGCAAGGTGCTGGAGCGCCCCGTGGAGGAGGGCCAGATGGTGCAGGCCGGCCAGCTGCTGGCCCGGCTGGACGCCCGGGACCTGGAGCAGCAGGCCGCCGGCCGCACCGCGGACGTGGCCACGGCCCGGGCCGTGCTGGACGCCCTGCTGGCGGGCTCGCGCCCCGAGGAGGTCGAGGCCTCCAAGGCCGCCCTGGAGCAGGCCAGCGCCGACCTCCGCCGCCTGGAGCCCGACGAGGCCCGCGTCCGGGACCTCTACCAGAAGGGAATCCTCTCGGTGCGGGACTACGAGGCCTCCCGGGCCGCCTTCGAGGCCGCCCGCGGCAAGGTCCGCCAGGCCGAGCAGCAGTTCGCCCTCGTGAAGAAGGGGCCGAGGAAAGAGGACATCGACCAGGCCCGGGCCCGCTTCGAGTCTGCCAGCCAGGCCCTGGCCCTGGCCCAGACCCAGCTGGGCTACGCCACCCTCGTGGCCCCGACCGCGGGCGTCATCCTCTCGAAGAACGTCGAGCCCATGGAATACGTCGCCCCCGGCACCGCCGTGGTGACCCTGGCGAACCTGGGCCAGGTCTGGCTGCGCGCCTACGTGGAGGAGGCCGACCTGGGCCGCGTGAAGGTGGGCCAGAAGGCCTTTGTCACCTCGGACACCTATCCCGGGAAGCGCTACGAGGGCCGCGTCTCGTTCATCTCCTCCGAGGCGGAGTTCACCCCCAAGAGCGTGCAGACCCGCAAGGAGCGCGCAAAGCTCGTCTACCGCATCAAGATCGACCTCCCCAACCCGGCCATGGAGCTGAAGCCGGGCATGCCCGTGGACGCCGAGATCGTGCTGGACGGCCGCTGATGGAGACCATCCGGGCCCAGGCGCTGACGCGCCGCTTCGGGGACCTGGCGGCCCTGGACGGGCTCAGCCTGGCCGTGGAGGAGGGCGAGATCTTCGGCCTCGTGGGCCCCGACGGCGCGGGCAAGACCACCACCATGCGCCTGCTCACGGGCATCCTGGAGCCCAGCTCCGGCGAGGCCTGGGTGGACGGGCTTCCCGTGCGGGGCCAGGCCGAGGCCATCAAGGAGCGCATCGGCTACATGGCCCAGCGCTTCGGGCTCTACCCGGACCTCACGGTGCTGGAGAACCTCGACTTCTACGCGGACCTCTATCAGGTGCCGCGTGCCGGACGGAGCGACCGAGTCGAGCGGCTCCTGGCCTTCAGCAACCTCACCCCCTTCAAGCGCCGCCAGGCGGGCAACCTCTCCGGCGGCATGAAGCAGAAGCTGGGCCTGGCCTGCGCCCTCATCCACACGCCCCGGGTGCTCTTCCTGGACGAGCCCACCAACGGCGTGGACCCCGTCTCCCGCCGGGACTTCTGGCGCATCCTCTACCAGCTCCAGCAGGAGCGGGTGACCATCTTCGTCTCCACGGCCTACCTGGACGAGGCCGAGCGCTGCAATCGCGTCGGCCTGCTGCACCAGGGCCGGCTCCTGGCCTGCGACACCGTGGACGGCGTGAAGCAGCTGCTGAAGGGGACTCTCCTGGAGCTGCGCTGTGACACCCCCTGGCAGGCCGCCACCCACCTGCGCGAAGCGGCCCTGGGTACCGTGGCCCTCTTCGGGGACCGCCTGCACATCCTGGTCGAGTCGGCGGAAGCGGCCCAGCCGCGGATCGAGGCCGTGCTCCGCGCCGCGGGCATCCGGGCCCAGGAGCTGCGGGTGATCGAGCCCACCCTCGAGGATGTCTTCACCTCGGCGATTCCGGCCGGTGGCGCATGAGCGGGTTCGCCGTCACCCTGCGGGACCTGGAGCGGCGCTTTGGGGACTTCGTGGCCGTGAACCGCATCAGCCTCGACGTCAGCCGGGGCGAGATCTTCGGGTTCCTCGGCCCCAACGGCGCCGGGAAGTCCACCACCATCCGCATGCTCTGCGGGCTGCTGGAGCCCTCGGGCGGCAGCGGCACCGTGGCGGGCTTCGACATCCGCACGGAACGGGAGCAGATCAAGCGCAGCATCGGCTACATGAGCCAGAAGTTCAGCCTCTACGACGACCTCACTGTCGAGGAGAACATCGACTTCTACAGCGGCATCTACGGCATTCCCCGGGCCCAAAAGGCCGAGCGGAAAGCCTGGGTCCTGGAGATGGCGGGCCTGCAGGAGCACCGCCGCCACCGCACGGGCCAGCTGCCCGGCGGCTGGAAGCAGCGCCTCTCCCTGGGCTGCGCCCTGCTCCACGAGCCCGAGGTGCTCTTCCTGGACGAGCCCACCTCCGGCGTGGATCCCCTGAGCCGGCGCAGCTTCTGGGACCTCATCCACCAGCTGGCGCACCAGGGCGTCACCATCTTCGTCACCACCCACTACATGGAGGAGGCCGAGTACTGCGACCGCCTGGCCCTCATCTACCGGGGGGAGCTGGCGGCCCTGGGGACGCCCGCCGAGATGAAGGGGCACCTCATGGTGGACCAGGTGCTGTCGGTCACCTGCGAGCGCTCCCACGAGGCGCTCGGGATCGCGGCGACGGTGCCCGGGGTCCGGGACGCTGCCCTCTTCGGCCGGGACCTCCACCTCATGACCGAGGACGCTGAGGCCCTGGCGCCCCGGCTGCGGCAGGCGCTGGAGCAGGCGGGATTCCGCGTGGACCGCACCGAGCGCATCGAGCCCTCCCTGGAGGATGTCTTCGTGTCCCTCATCGAGGCCCGGGACCGGGCTGACGGCGCCCAGCAGGAGTTCACCGCATGAGCGCGCCGCGGCTGCTCTCCCTCCGCCGCCTGGCGGCCGTCGCCCGGAAGGAGTTCCTCCACGTCCTGCGCGACCGGCGCGCCCTGGGCATCGCCATCGTGCTCCCCATGATCATGCTCATGATCTTCGGCTACGCCCTCACGCTGGACCTGGACCGCGTGCCGCTGGCGGTGCTGGACCAGAGCCGTACGCCCCAGAGCCGGGAGCTGGTGGCCCGGTTCGAGGGCTCCCGCTACTTCTCGGTGGTCACGCGGGCCGCGGACACCCGCGAGGTCGAGACCGCCCTCAGCCGCGGCCAGGCCATGCTGGCCCTGGTGATCCCCGTGGACTTCGGCCGGCGCGTGGCCGCCGAGCGGACCACCCAGGTGCAGGTGCTGGCAGACGGCAGCGACGCCAACACGACCACCCTGGCCCTGGCCTACGCCGAGAGCATCGTGCGCGGCTACTCGCAGGGGATCCTGGTGGAGAAGGTCCGGCGCCTCACGGGCAGCAGCCCCGCCCTGCCCCTGGAGCTGCGGGTCCGGGCCTGGTTCAACACGGACATGGAGTCCAAGGTCTTCATCGTGCCCGGCCTCATCGCCGTGATCATGATGCTGATCACGGCCCTGCTGACCTCCCTCACCATCGCCCGCGAGTGGGAGACGGGCACCATGGAGCAGCTCATCTCCACGCCCGTGCGCGGCCACGAGCTGATCCTTGGCAAGCTCGCGCCCTACTTCGTGATCGGCATGGTGGACATGCTGCTGTCCGTCCTGGCCGGCCGGTTCCTCTTCGACGTGCCGATCCGGGGCAGCCTCCTGCTGCTCTTCGGCGTGTCCGCCGTGTTCCTGGTGGGCGCCCTCGCCCTGGGCATCTTCATCAGCACCCTGGCCAAGACCCAGCTCCTGGCCAGCCAGGCGGCCTTCGTGGCCACCTTCCTGCCAGCCTTCCTCCTGTCGGGTTTCATGTTCGACATCGGGAACATGCCGAGGCCCATGCAGGTGGTGACCTACCTCATCCCCGCCCGCTACTTCGTGACCATCCTCCGGGGCCTCTATCTCAAGGGGGCGGGCATCCCCGAGCTCTGGCCCGAGTGCCTGCTCATGGTGGGCTTTGCCATCCTGATGCTCCTGCTCGCCTTCCGCACCTTCAAGAAACGCCTGGACTGAGGAGGGACCCGCCCATGCTCGAACGCCTCCTCCGCATGCTGATCAAGGAGTTCATCCAGGTCCTCCGGAACCCCCGGATGCGGGCCGTGATCTTCATCGTGCCCGTGGTGCAGGTGCTCGTCATCGGCTACGCCGTGAATACGGACGTGCGCCACGTGCCCCTGGCCGTCTACGACCTGGACCGGACCCCCGCCAGCCGTGACCTCCTGGCCCGCTTCGAGGGCTCCGGCTGCTTCGACGTGGTGCGCCGCATCGGCTCGGAGCAGGAGATCCAGGCGGTGCTGGACGCGGGTGCGGCCAAGGCCGTGCTCCGCCTGAACCGGGGCTTCGCCGAGGACCTGGACGGCAACCGCACGGCCCAGGCCCAGCTGCTGCTGGACGGCTCGGACTCCAACACCGCCAGCGTCATCCTGAGCTACGCCTCCCGCATCGCCGCCGACTTCAACCGTGCCCGCATGGAGCAGCGGTTTGCCCGGAGCGCGGGCCTGCGCCTGGAGGCCGAGCCCGTCACGCTGGTCGCCCGGTCCTGGTTCAACCCCAATCTCGACAGCCGCAACTTCTTTGTGCCGGGCGTGCTGGCCATGCTGGTGGCGGTGATCTCCATCATCCTCTCCAGCATGGCCATCGTCCGCGAGCGTGAGATCGGCACCATGGAACAGATCATGGTGACGCCCATCGGGCGGTTGGAGTTCATTCTGGGCAAGACCATCCCCTTCGCCCTCATCGGCTTCGTGGACGTGGCCCTCATCACCCTTGTCGCCGTCTTCTGGTTCCGGGTGCCCCTGCTCGGCAATCCCCTGATGCTGCTGCTGGGCACGGGGCTCTACCTGCTCAGCACCCTTGGCGTGGGCCTGTTCATCTCCACCGTGAGCACCACCCAGCAGCAGGCCATGATGACGGCCTTCTTCTTCATGCTGCCGGCCTTCATGCTCTCGGGCTTCGTGTATCCCATCGCCAACATGCCCGAGGGCGTACAGTGGCTCACCTACCTGAACCCCCTGCGCTACTACCTGGTGATCATCCGGGGCGTGTTCCTCAAGGGCCTGGGGCCCCAGGTGCTCTGGCCCCAGCTGCTGGCCCTGGCGGCCCTGGGCGGCACCATGCTGGTGCTCGCCGCCGGGCGCTTCCGGAAGACCATGGCCTAGACCTTGAACTGCCGCATGAGCCCCGAGAGCTGCTCGGCGATGCGGGCCAGGTCCGAGGCGGTGCGGGCGATCTCGTCCACGGTGAGGGAGACCTCCCGGATGCCACCGGCGGTCTGGGCCGTATGTTGGGCGCTCTGCTCGATCTGCTGGGCCACTTCCTGGCTGGTGCGGGTCTGCTCGTCCGTGGCCGCCTGGATCTCTCGCATCATGCTGGAGAGGGAGCCGATGAAGCCCTGGATCTGGCTCAGGGCGCGCACGGCCCGCTCGACGGTGGTCTGGCCGTTATCCACGGCCTCCTGGGTGCCCTCGACAATGGCTGAGATCTCCTTGGCGGAGGTGGCGGAGCGCTCGGCGAGCTTGCGGATCTCCTCTGCGACCACGGCGAAACCCTTGCCCATGGCGCCGGCCTTGGCCGCCTCGATGGCCGCGTTCAGCGACAGCAGGTTGGTCTGGCGGGCGATGTCCTGGATGACCTGGACGCCCTGGATGATCCGGCCGGTGGCCTCGGTGATGGACTGCATGGATGCCACCGTGGCCTGGCCGGCCTCGTTGCCATCCTGGGTCGCCCGCACGGCATCCTGGGCCTGGGCTTCGGCGCCGCGGACACTCTGGGAGACCTGCTCGATGGAGGCTGAGAACTGAGTGATGGCAGCCGCGATGCGTTCCGCTCCGGCCCTCTGCTCCTCGGTGGTGTGCGCGATGGAGGAGACGGTGGCGGAGAGCTCCGCCGCCGAAGCCGAGAGCTCCGTGGAGCCGCTGGCCACCTGGGTCGCCTCGCCATTGATCCGGTGGACCGTGGTGCGCAGCTGGCCTTCCATGTTGCGGATGGCGGCCAGGATGCTCTCCTCGGCCCCTGCGTGGACAGCTACCGCCACGGTGAAGTCGCCCTGGGCCACCTGGCCCACAACCTGGGCCGCGTAGGCGGGCTCGCCGCCGATCTGCCGACGCAGGCCCCGGTAGAGGTAGAGGGCCGAAGCTGTGCCCCCGAGGATGGCCAGCGCACCAACCAGGACTGACCAGACGACCGCCTTGAAGCGCACCTCGTCAAAGTGGGTGTCGGCGGCCTTGGCCTCCTCACGCTTGGCCAGCGCCAGGAGCCCCATGGGTCCCGTGATGCCCTGCACGAGCTTGTCGGATTCATCATCCAGAGCGCGGATGTCGGCGCCCAGGTCATCGGTCCGCTTGGTCTTCAGGCTGGGCAGGACCTTGCCCTCGAAATGGAGGATCAGCGCCTCGCAGGCCTTCTGGGCCGCAAGGACATGGGCTGCCTGCTTGGGGTCGCTGGCGCCCTTGGCGAGGGCGGCGAAATCCTGCAGGCTCTCCTCCTTAACGGCTTTCCACTTCTTCTCGGTGTCGGCGAAATCGCGGTTGATCACCGCGTCGGCGATGACCAGATAGAGCTTGGGCCCCATGCCCGCCCCCTCCTCAGCCATCTGGGCCTGGACGGCCTTGGTGGCGCCCTCGTCCTGGAGCTGCCCCAGCTCCCACATGAAGCCCATGGCCAAGGCCCCGTTGATGAGCAGGCAGCCCAGGGTGATGGCCGTGGATAAGGTCAGCTGACGCTTGAGGGACAGGGCTGCCATGGCGTCCTTTCGGTGGATGGCACAGAATCTGAGCGAAGGGTGAGGGTGCTGACTCGCAGACCCCCAACCCGTGCCACGCTCCAGGGCGCATTCAACCGGCCAAGTCCTGCTACCTACTGGTCGGTTGATGCCGCCGACCTCGTAAATCTTGTGCCTGACCTTAGCCGGGCCAAGACTCAGGGGGCCTCGGCTTGGCCGAACCGGAAGCTCGCCAGGCTGAGGCTCCCCAGCTGCCACTGGTCGAAGATCACCTTGGGAGGGCCGCCCGCCGCGCCCAGGGCCACGAAGAGGGGATCCAGGTGCTCGGAGGTGGGCACGGACTCGGCGGCGCCGGGGGCCTGCTTCCAGTCCGCGAGGGACTCGCCCGCGGCCAGCCGTTCCCTCAGCCAGCCCTCGAAGGCCAGGGCCCAGGGCCGCGGACCCGTGGCCCCGGCCCAGTCCAGCAGGCGGAGGTTGTGCACCACGCCGCCGCTGCCCAGGATCAGCACGCCGCGCTCCCGCAGGGGAGCCAGGGCGCGGCCGGCGGCCAGCAGCTGCTCGAGCGTCCGAGGCCGGGGCAGCGAGAGCTGCACCACCGGGATCCTGGCTTCAGGGAACAGGGCGCGCAGGGGCACCCAGGCGCCGTGATCCAGGGGCCGCTCGGGATCCAACACCGCCTCGAGGCCCGCCCCGCGCAGCAGGGCCGCCGCCTCCGCGGCCAGGGCCGGCGCCCCGGGGGCCGGGTAGTCCAGCGTGTAGAGCTCCGCAGGGAAGCCGCCGAAGTCGTGCATGACCCCCGGCGCCTCGGCCGAGGAGAGCCGGAAGGGGCCCGCCGCTTCCCAGTGGGCGGAGCAGACCAGGACGGCGCGCACCTTCGGCAGGCTGTGGCCCAGGGCACCCAGCGTCTCTTTCCAGGCGCCGCCCTCCAGGGCGAGCATGGGCGAGCCGTGCGCGAGAAAGAGGGACGGAAGAACCGTGGATTCGCTCATGGGCCATGATCGGATACGAAATTAGATGTTGCAACTCTTTTTTGAGTCTTGGCCCTGCAGGAGTCGCCGCCAAGGGTTAAGCTAGGACAGAGATTCCTTCGGAGCGCGCATTGAACCTCAGGCTTGGTGTCAACGTCGACCATGTGGCAACCCTCCGTCAGGCCCGGGGCGGGCATGAGCCCGAGCCGGTGACGGCGGCCCTGCTGGCCCAGGGCGCGGGCGCCCATGGCATCACGGTGCACCTCCGGGGGGACCGCCGCCACATCCAGGAGCGGGACCTGCGCGTGCTGAAGGACGTGCTGGCCGTTCCCCTGAACGTGGAGTGCGCTGCGACACCCGAGGCCCTGGAGGCGGTGGTACCTGTGAAGCCCACCTGGGTGACGCTGGTCCCAGAGAGCCGCGAGGAGCTCACCACCCAGGGCGGGCTCGACGCCATCTTCCTGCAGGGCATGCTGAAGCCGGTCGTGCGCGAGCTGCGCAGCGCGGGGATCCGGGTCAGCCTCTTCGTGGATCCGGTCCTGGACCAGGTCAAGATGGCGGCCAAGCTCGAGGCGGACGCCGTGGAGCTGAACACGGGCACCTACAGCGAGCTGCCCATGGACGCCGACGCCTCGCTGGAGATCGGCCGCCTCCGCGATGCCGCGCGGCTGGCCAGCCGCCTGGGCCTGCGGGTGCTCGCCGGCCACGGCCTCAGCCCCCAGAATGTGGGTCCCGTGGGCGCCATCCCTGAGATCGAGGAGCTGAACATCGGCCACAGCCTCATCGGGCGGGCCGTGCTGGTGGGGCTGGAGCGGGCCGTCCAGGAGATGCTCCAGGCCATGGGAGAGTTCCGGGCATGAGCAACCTCCGGGGCACCCTGGACAGCATCTCCCTCCTGGATGTGGCCCAGCTGCTGAACGCCAACCGCAAGACCGGCATGCTCCAGGTGAGCTGCGGCCGGGCCAGTGGGGTGCTCTACTTCTCCTCCGGCAACGTCATCCATGCCGAGACCCTCTCGGCCCAGGGCGAGCTGGCGGCCTTCGAGATCCTGGAGTGGGCCTCGGGACAGTTCGAGTTCCTGACCACCCAGGTGCAGGCACCCGTCTCCATCCGGCGCACGGTGCCGGACCTGCTCATGGACTCGGTCCGGCTGCAGGACAGCCGACGCCGCCTGAACACCATCTTCCCCGACCTGAAGGCGGTGCCCTGGCCCACCCTGCCGGCCCCGCGCCTCTTCGAAGGGCTGAAGCTGTTCGCCGAGGACCGGAAGATCATCCCGCTGTTCGACGGCTACCGGGACTTCCACGACATCATGGGCGCCTCGGGCCACCATGATGTGGCGGTCCGGCAGGCCGCCTCGCTCCTCCGGGACGCCGGGAGGCTCGAAGTCCTCGACCCGAATGTCAGCGTGCGGGTGGTCCCGCTGAAAGCTGGACTCTTCCGGAAGGCCCGCCACCTGGAGCTGCCGAAATCCCTGGAGACGACCTGGACGGCTATGGGGCCCTACCGGCAGGGGATCCAGCATCTGCGCGTGCTCTGGCCCAAGGGCCCCGCGGTGGAGCGGGTGACCTTTCAACTGGGATTCCCGGAGTTTGAGCTGGCGGTCCCACGAGAACTCATGGAGGCCTGGGGACTGACCGAAGGGACTCTTGTTAATGTGAGGCCCGCACCCTGAGGTCAAACCGGAGTCGCCATGACTGAGCCCCTTGAAGATCAGCCCCCGATCGACCTGCCCGAGACCGACCTGCCTGAGATCGATCACGCCGAGACCGACCAAGCCGAGACCGACCCGCCCGAGGACCTGGTGGCGGACTTTCAGGCCCGCCGGGAGCGCCTCGACCAGCGGCTGCTGAGCCTTGAACAGCTCATCGGGGACCTCCGCAACGAGCTCCAGGGAGACTCCCAGGCCAGCCTGCACCGGCTGGCGGAAGCCGCCCAGGACATGGCCAACGGCCGGGTCTACCAGAAGGTCGACATCGAGGCGAAGGGCGAGCTGGGCGCACTGGTCACCAGCATCAACCAGACCCTCCTGAACCTGCAGCAGCTGGACGCCTCGGTGAAGCACCAGAGCACCCAGGTGCCGGAACTCGCCTCTCAGCTGGACGCCATCACCACGGACACGGAGGAGGCCACCCAGAGCGTCATGAACCGCCTGGATGCCCTCATGGCCGCCTCGGACGAGGCCACCCGGGCCCTGCAGGCCTGCCAGGAAGCGGGCCGACTGCGGGAGGAACACCAGGCGAACCTGCATGCGTCGGTCTCAGGCTTCCTGGAGCGGGCCGCCACGGGCGAGGATCCCAACGCCCTGGCCCAGGAGATCCTGGAGTATCTCTTTGCCCATCAGCTCGCCACGCCCAGCGCCGAGGAGGACCTGGCCCCGGCCAAGCGCCTCCTGCAGACGGTCAGCGACGAGTCCTTCGAGATCCTGAACATCCTCCAGTTCCAGGACATCACCCGGCAGAAGATCGAGAAGGTCGTGACCCTGCTGAAGCAGTTCCAGGGCGGCCTGAACCGCCTGCTGGTGATCTTCAACATCAACGCCGGCGAGGCCTGCGAAGACGTCTTCACGGACCGCAAGGTCGCCACCCAGGACCACATCTTCGACACCAGCCTCGAAGCCGACAGCCGCAAAGACAGCGTCGACGACATCATCGCCCAGTTCAAGCGGGCCGGCGGGAACTAGGCCCTAACAACTGAAGGACCTAACCACGAAGACCACAAAGAACACAGAGGGCACAAAGAAAGGATTTCATTTACCGCCCTTGCTTTTCTTTGTGTCCTTTGCGGTTAATTCATTCTTTTCTCTGTGGTGATCTGATCTCTTCAGACGATGACGACTTCGAGCTCCCCGAGGCCGTCGATGCCGCAGCGGATGCGGTCGCCGGGGACGAGGGGGCCGACGCCGGCGGGGGTGCCGGTGTAGATGAGGTCGCCCGGGGCCAGGGCCACGTAGCGCGAGATGTGGGCGATGACCTCGGGGACGCTCCAGATGAGCTGGTCCAGGTTGCCCCGCTGCCGCTCGGTGCCGTTCACGGACAGCCAGATGGCCCCCGCCGAGGGGTGCCCGGAGGCCGCCGCGGGGGTGATCGGCGAGATGGGCGCGGACTGGTCAAAGCCCTTGGCCGTGTCCCAGGGCTGGCCCTTGTCCTTGGCCTGGGCCTGGAGGTCCCGGCGGGTCAGGTCGAGGCCCACGGCGTAGCCGAAGATGCACCGCTCGGCCTCGGCGGCGGGGATGTCGCGGCCACCCTGGGCCAGGGCCACCACCAACTCGACCTCGTGGTGCAGGTTCGCCGTGGCGGGCGGATAGGCCACCGCGCCACCCCCCGGCACCACCGCGTCCTGCGGCTTGCCGAAGAAGAAGGGCGTCTCGCGGGTGGGATCGCTGCCCATCTCCCGGGCGTGGTCAGCGTAGTTGCGGCCGATGCAGTAGATGCGCCGCACGGGAAAGAGGGCTGCCGTGCCGTGGACGGGGATGGCGGGCGAGGGGGGAACGGGGATCACGGCTTCCATGGTCAGGCTCCGGTGGCAGGGTTCAGGGTTGGTCGGTCCGGGCCCGGGGGTGGGCCTTCTCGTAGGACTTGGCCAGCTCTTCCAGCCCGAGATGAGTGTAGCGCTGGGTGGTGCTGAGGCTGGCGTGGCCGAGCAGCTCCTGGATCGCACGCAGGTCCATGCCCCGGTTCAGCAGGTGCGTGGCGAAGCTGTGCCGCAGAGCATGGGGGCTGATGCGTGACCGCAGAGCCGCCGAGTCCAGGGCCGAGCGCAGCAGGGCCCGCACGCTGGTGGGCGTGAGCCGACCGCCCCGCTGGTTCAGGAAGATCGCCGGGCTGGGCGGGAGCAACTTGGCCGCCAGGAAAGCCGACCGGTGGCTGAGGTAGGCCTCCAGGACCGCCGCCGCATGCACGTGGTAGGGCACCAGCCGCTCCTTGCGACCCTTGCCCAGGACCCGCAGGGTACGCTCCTCCGGGAGCAGGTCCTGCAGGTCCAGACCCACCAGCTCGGACACCCGCAGACCCGAGGCGTAGAGCAGCTCCAGCAGGCAGGCCAGGCGGGCGCTGATGAAGTCCGTGGCCGGCGGCAGGTCCAGCAGGGCCGTGCTCTCGCCTTCGGTCAGGAAGGCCGGCAGCCGCTTGGGCAGGCGGGGATTCCGCAGGCCCGTGGCCGGATTCCTCGGAACACGTCCCGTCTCCCAGAGCCACTTGAAGAAGCTGCGCACGGTCGAGAGGATGCGCGCCTGGCTGGCGGGGTCCAGGCCCCGGTCCCCCATCTCCAGGGCGAAGCCCCTCAGGGCCCGGGGACTGATCTCCCAGGACTCCCAGCTGGAGCGCAGGGCGTGGTCCAGCAGCTTGTCCAGATCTCCCTTCTGAGCCCTTGCCGTGTGGGGAGATACGCCGCGGGCCCGCTGCTCGAGGTGGAAGGACTGGATTCCTTCCCCCAGCAGCGGCCTGTTCATCCCTGTTACCATGCGGTCAATTCCCCAATCCCTGGAGTCATTGTGGCGCAGCCAATCGAAACGATTGCCCAACTTTTCTATCAGGCCGTCCAGCACAACCTCCCCGATGCCCTGGCCTTCAAGCGTGACGGGGTCTACGTGCCCATCTCCCACGTCGAGGTCGTGGCCCGGGTCGAACGGCTCGCGCTGGCCATGACGGCCCGGGGCCTCCACACCGGAGATCGGGTGGCCATCCTCTCCGAGAACCGTCCCGAGTGGTTCATCTCTGATTTCACCTGCGCGATCCTGGGCCTGCCGGACGTCACCATCTATGCCACGCTCAACCCCGCGCAGGCGGCCTTCATCCTCCGGGATAGCCAGTCCCGCTGGGTGCTCTGCTCCGACCGGAGCCAGCTGGACAAGGTCCTGGCCCACTGGGACACGCTACCGGGTCTGGAGGCGGCGGTGCTGTTCGACGGGGAGCTGCCGGAAGGCACCGGCCGGAACCTGGTCACCTGGGCCACGCTCCTGGCGGAGGGTCAGGCGATGGAAGCGCGACGGCCCGAGGTGCGCGCCTGGAGCGAGCAGCGGAAGGCCTCGGACCTCCTCACCCTCATCTACACCTCGGGCACCACCGGCGATCCCAAGGGCGCCATGCTCACCCACGGCAACCTGGTCTCCAACGTGCTCACGTCGCTCGAGGCCGTGCACATGGGCGAGGGTCACCGCGCCCTGAGCTTCCTGCCCCTCACCCACATCTTCGAGCGCATGGCGGGCCAGTTCCTCATGGTCCAGATCGGCGCCTCCATCTACTACGCCGAGAGCGTGCTCACCGTCGCCGCGGACCTCATGGAGGTGCAGCCTACGGTCATCGCCTCGGTGCCGCGCATCTACGAGAAGATCTTTGGCCGCATCTACGACGGCGTGGCCGGAGCCAGCGCCGTGAAGCGCCTGATCTTCCACTGGTCCATGGAGGCCGGCCGCAGTGTGGTGGGGGACCTCTACGCGGGCCGGAAGCCCGGCGGCTGGAACGGCTTCCGCTACGCCATCGCCCGGAAGCTGGTCTTCGACAAGATCGCGGCCCGCCTCGGCGGCCGCTTCGAGCTGGCGGTCAGCGGGGGTGCGCCCCTGGGGCCCCGGATCATGGAGTTCTTCTGGATCGTCGGCCTGCCCATCCTCGAAGGCTACGGCCTCACGGAGACCAGCCCCGTCATCACCATCAACCGCTTCGGCGAGGTCGTGCCGGGCTGCGTGGGGCGGCCCCTCTACAAGGACTGCGACGGGCGGCCCTTCGTGAAGATCGCCGAGGATGGCGAGATCCTCTGCCAGGGACCGAACGTCATGGTGGGCTACTGGAACAACGAGAAGGCCACCCAGGAAGCCATCGATGACGACGGCTACTTCCACACCGGCGACATCGGCCACATGGACGACCAGGGGCGCCTCTACATCACGGACCGCAAGAAGGAGCTCATCATCACCAGCGCCGGCAAGAAGGTGGCCCCCCAGCCCATCGAGAACATGCTGAAGGAGGACAAGTACATCTCCCAGGCGGTCCTGATCGGCGACCAGCGGAACTTCATCAGTGCCCTGATCGTGCCCAACTTCGACGGCCTGGCCCGCTGGGCCGGCTACAAGAAGATCCTCTTCACCACCCACACCGAGCTCATCCAGAACCCGCTGGTGCTCGCGAAGATGGCCAGCCGGCTGGAGCGCATCAACCAGCACCTGTCGAACTTCGAGCGCGTGAAGAAGTTCACGCTCCTGGCGGACGAGATGACCCTGGAAGGCGGCCAGCTGACCCCCTCCCTCAAGGTGAAGCGCCGGGTCGTCAACCAGCTGTACGCCAGCCAGATCGAGGGCATGTACGGCGGCTGAAGGCCGATCATCCCTCTGTCCCGACAACGGTTCTGGTAGCCTTGACGCTCAATCCCGCTCAGGAGGATCGTCATGCGTGCCCACCTTGCCCTTGCCTGCCTCCTGCTGTCCCTGGCCGCCCTCGGCTGCCGCGGCCCGCAGGCCTCCGCTCCGGCGAAGGCACAGGCGCAGGGACCGGTCTGGCTGACCACCCCCAGCGGCCTCGGCATCCTGGACCTAGCTCCCGGCGCCGGCCCTTCGCCCACCCTGGGCCAGAGCTGCACGGTGGAGGTGCTGGGCTGGATCGAGGAGAAGGGCGAGAAGGGCCGCCTGATCCTGGATACCCGCAAGCGGGGCTTCCCGGCCACGTTCCCCCTGGGCGTGGGCCGCGTGATCAAGGGCTGGGACGAGGGCCTCGCCACCCTGAAAAAGGGCGGCAAGCGGCTCCTCCGGATCCCGCCCGCGCTGGGCTATTCCCCTCGCGAGGCCAAGGAGGACATCCCGCTCGGGGCGAACCTGCTGTTTGAATTCGAACTCGTCGACATCCGCTAGCGCCGGACCGCACCCTCCAGGTTCCCGTGGCCCCGTCCGCTCCCCCGCCCCCCGACTCCAAGCGACGGTCCTCGGCGCCGCTGGCGGCCCGCCTGGGGCAGAACCGGCCCCTCCTGCGGTCCTACCTGGCGGTGGCGGCGATCATCGTCATCATCGAGTTCACGATCATGGTGCTCCTGGAACCGCTATTCGGGGCGAACCACCTGGTCATGGCCTTCGTGGACTCGGGCACCCTGATCCTGGTGGCGGGACCCGCCATCTACTACCTGTTGGCCAAGCCCATGGCCCGGGGCCTTTACGAGAAGGCCGAGGCTGAGCGGGCCATCCAGGTGCTGGTGGAGAGGAATCAGGCGCTCCACCATGACGCGGAGCGGCGGCTGCAGACCGAGGTCATGGAGCGGACGAAGGCCGATGCCCGCATCCAGTTCCAGGCCCGGATCCTCGCGGTGGTGCAGCAGGCCGTGGTGGCCACGGGCAAGGGCGGGGTGATCCTCTACTGGAACCGGTTCGCCGAGTGGCTGTTCGGGTGGTCCGAGGACGAGATCCGGGGCCAGACCCTGGCCAAGGTCACCGGCTTCACCTCGGAGGCTGCGCGGACGGGACTGTCCGGCTTTGGCGCAGTCAAGGGCTGGGCCGGGGAAGTCCGGGCCCACCGTCGGGATGGCTCCACCTTCCCCGCCTACCTGACCTGCTCGCCCATCTGGCGGGAGAATGGCTCCATTGCGGGGTTCGTCTACACCTTCATCGACATCACGGAACGGAAAGGCGCCGAGACGGCCCTCCAGGATTCCGAGGAGAAATACAGCACCGTGGTGGAGAACTCCCCCACGGGCGTCTTCATCTACCGGAACGGCCACCTCGTGTTCGGCAACCAGCGGTTCTTCCAGATGGTGGGGCGCTCCCTGGATGAGTTGGCGGCCATGGATGTGGCGGACATCGTCCACCCCGAGGATTGGCCCGGGGTCCGCGAGCTCTGGCGGCAGCGTCTGGCGGGCCAGGGGGCGACCCAGGACTACGAATGCCGGATCGTGACCCCCCTCGGTGATGTGCGCTGGATCGCCGGCCGGAGTGCCCTGATTCGCTACGGCGGAGAGCCGGCCCTGCTCGGCAACATCCAGGACATCACGGAGCGCCACAAGGCCGAGGAGGCCCTGCGGAACTCCCAGGAGGCCCTCCATCGCCTGAGCGCCCGGCTCATGTCCGCCCAGGAAGGCGAGCGTCGGCGCGTGGCCCAGGAGTTGCACGACAGCATCGGGCAGTCCCTCAGCGCCGTGAAGTTCATGGTGGAGCGGGCCCTGGATGAGCAGGAGGAGGCCATCCCGGACCTCGAGCGGGGCAGGACCCTCCACGCCGTGGTCCCTGTGATCCAGGCCGCCGTGGAGGAGGTCCGCCGCATCTCCATGGCCCTGCGTCCCACGACCCTGGACGACCTGGGCCTGCTCGCTACCATCGCCTGGTTCACCCGGGAGTTCCAGTCCACTTACCCGCACCTGGAGGTGGTCCGCCGCATCGAGGTGGAGGAGTTCGAGGTGCCGGAGTCCCTCAAGACGAACATCTTCCGCATCCTCCAGGAGGCCATGAACAATGCGGCGAAGTACAGCCAGGCCGCGACAGTCACCGTGGTCCTGAGGCAGGTCCTCGGCGACCTCCAGCTGATGGTCGTGGACGACGGCATCGGCTTCAATACCGATGAGCGCCGGACCCCCAACCAGATGGGAGGCTTCGGTCTGGTCTCCATGCAGGAGCGGGCGGAGCTTTTCGGCGGCTCCCTGATCCTCACCTCGACCCCGGGCCAGGGCACCGAGGTCCTCGCCCGCTGGCCGCTCTCCGAGGAGACTAGCTCGTGACCAGGCCCTTCTCGATGGCGTAGGTGGTCAGGGCGGACACCGTGTGGAGGTTCAGGCGGTCCATGAGGTTCGCGCGGTGCTTTTCCACGGTCTTGGGACTGATGCAGAGATACTCCGCGATCTCCTTGGTCCGGTAGCCCTCGGCGATGAGCTTCAGCACCTCGCGCTCCCGGGTGGAGAGGTCGTCGAAGCTGGGCCGGAGGGGCTTCCCGTCCCGGGAGCCCAGGTAGCCCGAGACCACCGTGCCCGCAATGGCGGGGCCCAGGTAGCGCTCGCCGTTCAGGACGCTGCGCACGGCCAGGATCAGCTCCGACGCGGAAGAGTCCTTCAGCACATAGCCGTCGGCCCCGGCCTGGAGGGCGGTAAACACGTAGTCCTCCGTCTTGTGCACGGTCAGGACCAGCACCTTGGTCTGGGGGCTCAGCCGCTTGATCTCCTTGAGCGCCTCCAGGCCATTGGACCTGGGCATGGAGAGATCCAGCAGGATCAGGTCCGGATTGAGTTCCTGAACGGCCCGCACCGCCTCCCGGCCGTCCGTGGCCTCACCCACCACCTCCAGGTCCGGCCGCGCCCCCAGCAGCGCCTTCAGGCCCTCCCGGAGGATGGTGTGATCCTCCGCGATCACCAGCCTGTGCGTCTGTTCCGAGGTCATCAGGGGTCTCAATTCAGGTGGGCGTGCCCAGCGAGGGTAGCCTTCTTCCGGCCGCTTTGCACAGGGATCACCTACCCTGTCCAGAATCACTGTAGCCGGTCATCGACTAGGATAAAACAAATGTCGACACAAGAGACTCGGCCTCGGGACAGGGCCGCCGACTTGAGCTTCAAGAGCGGCATTCCCCCGACCCCCCGCTAGAATCAGGCTTCCCCTGGAAGGAAGCCCTGATGCCCAGCACCCGCCTGTTCCTTTCTCTCCTGCTGGCCTCGGGCCTCGCGGCCACCCCCTCGAAGCCAGGCGCCGGCGCCAAGGGCCCGGTGCCCAAGGGCAACTGCGCCGTGTGTGGGATGGTCGTGGCGAACTTCCCCGACTGGGCCGCAGTGGTCACCTTCCGGGATGGCAGCCAGGCCTGGTTCGACGGCCCCAAGGACCTCTTCACCTACCTGCTGGACCTGAAGCGCTACGCCCCGAAGCGGGCCGCCGCCGACATCACCAGCATCCAGGTGAAGGACTACTACGCCCTGAGGCCCACCGACGCCCGGAAGGCCTTCTTCGTCCTGGGCAGCGACATCATGGGTCCCATGGGCAGGGAACTGGTGCCCTTCGGCACCGAGGCCGGAGCCCGGGACTTCCTCAAGGACCACCACGGCAAGAAGGTGCTGGGCTTCGCGGAAATCAACCTGGGCACGCTGAAGGACCTGGAGTGACAGGTATCCTGGGGGGGGACACCCTCCCGAGGTCCGCCTGATGCGCAAGTCCACCCTCTGCCTGGCCGTCACCGGCGCCCTCTCGGCGCTGTTCCTGGCCATGCTCGGCCACGCCCGGGCCCAGGAGCGCATGGCAGCCCTGCGGCGCCAGCCCAGCGCCGAGCTGGTGAAGCGGCTGGGACTCACGGACCTCTGCCTCTTCACCGAGGCGCGCTATACCCGGCATCCCGCCATGGCGGACCGTCACGCGGCCTTCCAGGACCACCCCATGGCCCTGGACCACTTCCCCTCCGGTGCCCTCCTTGCCCCGCCCGCCTTTCCGAGCCCCCATGCGCCCCCCCCTCCAGCGGTACCGGAACATCCTTGATTTCGCCCTCTCGTCGCTGCTGCGGCGGAAGGGACGGAACCTCGCCCTGATCAGCGTCTACACGCTGGTGGTGTTCGTGATCGCGTCGCTGGTCTTCTTTGTCCAGGCCCTCAAGCGCGAGGCCCACGAGCTGCTCGCCCAGGCGCCGGACATGGTCGTGCAGCGCATGGTGGCGGGCCGCCACGACCCCGTGCCCCTGGCCCAGGTGGAGGCCATCCGGAACATCCGCGGGGTGGACGAGGTGCAGGCGCGCCTCTGGGGCTACTACTACGACCCGGTCTTCGGCGGGAACCTCACCGTGCTGGCCACGGAGGACGCGGCCCTGGCCCCGGACGCCATCTGGATCGGCCAGGGCGTCGCCCGCAGCATGCGGGTCAAAGAGGGCGACCTGATTCCCCTGCGCGGCTACGACGGCCAGTCCAACCTCTTCAGCATCCAGAAGGTCCTACCCGAGTCCTCGGAGCTGGTCTCCTCGGACCTCGTCCTCATGGCGCCGAAGGATGTCCGCGCCCTCTTCCACTTTCCCGAGGGACTCGCCACCGACCTGGCGATCCAGGCGGGCAATCCCCGCGAGCTGCCCACCATCGCCGCCAAGATCGTCGAGCTGTATCCCGATTCCCGACCCATCCTGAAGACCGAGATCCTGCGCACCTACGAGGCGGTCTTCGACTGGCGCGGCGGGCTCATGGTCGTGGTCCTCGGCTCTGCGGTGCTGTCCTTCATTATCTTCGCCTGGGACAAGGCCACGGGGCTGTCCGCGGAGGAGCGCAAGGAGATCGGCGTGCTCAAGTCCCTGGGCTGGGAGAGCTCCGACGTCCTGCTGCTGAAGTTCTGGGAGGGGACGGTGATCTCCGTGACCGCCTTCCTGACCGGGGTCCTGCTGGCCTACGCGCACGTCTTCTTCTTCTCTGCCTCGCTCTTCGAGCACGCCCTGAAAGGCTGGTCCGTGCTCTTCCCCCGCTTCCGGCTGATCCCGGCGCTGGACGGCTACCAGCTCACGGTCCTCTTCTTCCTCACGGTCCTGCCCTACACCGCCGCCACCCTGGTGCCCTCCTGGCGGGCGGCTACGGTGGACCCCGACGCGGCCATGAGGTCCTGACCATGATCGAGCTCTCCCAGGTCGTGAAGACCTACCAGGCCGGGCTGGCCACCCCCTTCACCGCCGTGGACCGGGTCACCCTCAGCATCCCCGCCGCCCGCCTCACGGTCTTCAAGGGCCCCAGCGGCTCCGGCAAGACCACCCTGCTCACCCTCATCGGCTGCATGGCCCGCCCCACCTCGGGCCGGATCCACCTGCACGGCCTGGCCGCGGACGCCCTGCCCCACCTGGCCCCGGCGGAAGCGCTGGAGATCACCAGCCTGCCGGAGCGGTTCCTCACCGCCATCCGCCGCCGCACCTTCGGGTTCATCTTTCAGCAGTTCAATCTGGTGCGGGGCATCTCGGTCCTGGAGAACGTCCTGCTGCCTACCTATCCCACAGGCGAGGATCCTCGCGCCGTGGAGGCCCGGGCCGTGGCTCGCCTCGAGAGCCTCGGCCTGGCGCGGCACCTCCGCTCCTCGGTGGACCGCCTCTCCGGCGGCGAGGCCCAGCGTGTGGCCATCGCCCGAGCCCTCATCAACGATCCCGCCGTGATCATCGCGGACGAGCCCACGGCCCACCTGGACTCCAGGCTCTCGGAGGACTTCATGGGCCTCATGAGCGAGTTCAAGGACGCGGGCAAGACCCTGCTGATCACCAGCCACGATCCCATCGTCTACGACTCCGAGCTGGCGGACCTCGTGGTCGAGATGCGGGATGGCCGGGTGGTGTCGGAAACATGATCCAGCACCCAGGCATCCTCGCCCTGCTCGTCGCCTCGGGCATCGTCAGCCTGCTGCTGGCCGCGGCGGGCTGGCAGGGCTTCCGGATCCTCCTCGGCTGGGACCTGCACAGCGGCAGCGAGGTGCAGCTGGACCTGGAGCGGCGCACCTACCTGGTATCCACCCTGGTGGCCAACGCCCTGCTGATCCAGATCCTGTCGCTCTTCCTGTTCATCTTCACGGCGGAGGGCCTGCACAACCAGTTCGTGGGGGCCATGTGCGCCGCCGGATCCCTGGCCGTGAACGCCTACGGCTATCCCACCCTGCTCATGAAGGTCGCCACCTGCCTGCTGGCGGGGGTCTGGCTCGTGCTCCACCGTGCGGACACCCAGGGCTACGACTACCCGCTGATCCGCCCGAAATACCTGCTGCTGCTGGTCCTGGTGCCCCTGGTGCTGACGGAGACCTGGCTGCAGCTGAGCTACCTCACGGGCCTGAAGGCGGATGTGATGACCTCCTGCTGCGGCAGCCTCTTCGGCCAGGGCCGCCAGGGCTTCGCGGCCGAGCTGGCAGGCCTGCCGCCACGGCTGATGCAGCCCGTGTTCGGGGGCACCTTCGCGGCACTGCTGGGGGCCGGCTTCCTCCTGCTGCGCTTCCGCCGGGGGGCGGGACTGTTCTCGGCCCTCAGCCTGGCCTTCCTGCTGGTGGCAGTGGCCTCACTGATCTCGTTCTTCTGCCTCTACATCTACGAGCTGCCCACGCACCACTGCCCCTTCTGCCTGCTGCAGCGGGAATACGGCTTCGTGGGCTACCCCCTCTACGCAACCCTGCTGGGCGGCGCCATCGCCGGCCTCGGCATCGGCGCCCTGACCTTTTTCCGGGACCGGGAGAGCCTGACGGCCGTGCTACCGACCCTGCAGGCCCGCCTGGCCTGGACCACCCTGATCCTGGCGGCCCTCTTCACCTTCATCGTCGGCGTCTGGATGGCCTTGTCACCGCTGCGGCTCTAGGCGCGGCTGCTCAGGTAGCGCCGGAGGGCCTCTTCGGTGTCGGCACGCTGGAGGCCGGCCCGCTTGGCCACGCGGATGGCCTCTTCCAGTGGCATCCCCTTGTCGAGCACCAGCCAGGGGCACACCGCCGCGGCGGCGCGGTTGCCATCGCCGCAGTGGAAGAGCACCCGGGAGCCCTTCGGAAGGTCCTTCAGGAAGCTGCGCAGGAAGTCAAAATCGCCCGCGGGCGGGGCGGTATTGATCGCATAGCGGAGGTACTGGATGCCCAGCGTCTGCATGCGGATCGACTCCGCCTCGCAGTTCATGCTGGGTTCGCCGTCCCGCCGCAGGTCCACCACGTGGGTGAAGCGGTTCTTTTTCAGGGCGACGCAGGTCTCCTCGTTGGGGAGTCCCTTCAGCACAAAGACCCCCGGGCGCACCTCGACGGCGCGGGGGATGACGGAATCCTGGGCCTGGAGCACCAGGGCCGGGAGCAGCAGGAAAAGGGCACGGGACATGGGACCCTCCGCGACTTGGCCTGGCAGCCCAGGCGGCTTCGCAAAGACCACCGGCCGAGCCCCCCTTTCAGGGGCTGAATCCGAACCCGGCTGGGCGGGTCTCCACACCCCAAACATAGGCCATAGGCCAGCTTAAACAATGCCGATGCTGCTGAGAGGGTTCAGACCGTGCGCGAGAAGGCCGTCTTGGCGCTGAGCCCGGCCAGGTAGGCGTCGAAGGGCTGGACCAGGTTGCGCACGAAGCGCCGCCCCAACTGGGTGATGAAGATGCCCTCGGGCCGCAGCTCCACGGTGCCCTGGGGGATCTCTTCCTGGAGCTGCGCCACGGCGTCCGCGAAGAAGACGGGACCGTCCAAGCCGAACCGCTGCTTCAATTCATCCCAGCGCAGCTCGAAGTGGCCCATGAGGTGGTGGATCACCCAGCGCCGCAGCTCGTCATCCTCGGAGAGCCGGTGCCCCTTGTGGATGGCGAGGTGGCCGTCGGTGATGCTGCGCTCCCACTTGGCCAGGATCTTCTCGTTCTGCGCATAGACCCCGGCCACGTTGGAGATGGCGCTGGGGCCGAAGCCCAGCAGGTCCGAGCCTGCAGACACGGCGTAGCCCATGAAGTTGCGGATGAGGCGCCCCTCCAGTACGGCCTTGGCCATGGGATCGCTGGGGTGGGCGAAGTGGTCCATGCCGATGGCCACGTAGCCCGCCTTCTCCAGGACCTCCGAGGCCAGCAGCAGCAGGTCCAGGCGCGTCTCCGGCGTGGGCAGGGTCTCCGCGGGGATGCTGCGCTGGAAGGGCATGATGCTAGGCAGGTAGGCAAAGCCGTAGATGGCCATGCGGGACGGCGACAGCTCCAGCGTGGACTCCAGGGTGCGCCGGAAGGTGTCCATGGTCTGGCCCGGCAGGCCGTAGACCAGGTCCAGGTTCACGCCCTCGAAGCCCAGTTCCCGGCACTGGCGCATGGCATCCAGCGTGTGCTGCCAGGTCTGGCCGCGGGTGATCAGGGCCTGCACGCCCTCGTCCAGGTCCTGCACGCCGAAGGAGACGCGGTTGAACCCCAGCTCCCGCAGGGTCGGCAGCTGATCGGGCTCCAGGAAGGTGGGGTCCACCTCGATGGCGAGCTCGGCCCCCGGCAGGAACTCGAAGCGCTCCCTGAAAAGGTTGAAGGTCCGCCGCAGGTCCACGGCCTTCAGGTAGGTCGGCGTGCCGCCGCCCCAGTGCAGCTGCAGCGCCTTCCGGCGGTCCTTGAGGTGGGCGCAGACCAGGTCCAGCTCCTGGGTCACGGCCGCCAGGTAGGCCTCCACGGGGTCGTACTGGGGGCTCACCACCACGTTGCAGCCGCAGTAGGCACAGCGCCGGGGGCAGAAGGGGATGTGCAAGTACAGGGACAGCGCCTCGTCCGGGCGGGCGTCGGCGCGGTCCAGGGCCGCAAGCACCTCGGCCTCGGGGAAGTCCTCAGACCAGACCGGCGGCATGGGGTAGCCCGTGTAGCGCGGGCCGGGACGGTCGTAGCGGCGGATGAGGTCCGCGAGCCCGCTCATGCCTTGACCTCGTCCAGGACCGCCTGCAGCACCGCGGGATCGGTCTCGGGGGTGAGCCCGTGGCCGAGGTTGAAGATGTGCGGGTGCCCTTTCATGACATCCACGATGGCCCGGGCCTTGCGGCAGGCGGTCTCGGGGCCCGCCAGCAGCGCGATGGGGTCCAGGTTGCCCTGGAGGACCATCTTCGGGAACCGGCGCCGGGCCTCGGCCATGGGCACCTGCCAGGGCACCGCCAACCCCTGGCAGGGCAGCTCGTTCAGGGAATCCGGCAGGTAGCCCGTCCGGGCAAAGAACAGCGTGGGAGCCGCGGTCACCTGCGAGAGGGTGCGCTGCACCGCGGGCAGCGCGAACTCTGCGTAGTCCTGGGCATCCAGCTCTCCGGCCCAGGTGTCGAAGAGCTGCACGCCCTGGGCGCCGGCGCCGATGTGCAGGTTCAGCAGCCGCGCGGCGGCGTCCGCCAGCTTGTCCAGCCACTTGCGGGCCAGGACGGGATCGTGGTGCAGGAAGGCCTTGGCCTTCGACCAGCTCTTGCTGCCCTTGCCTTCGATGCCGTAGGCCAGCAGCGTCCAGGGGGCGCCCGCGAAGCCCAGCATGGTGACCTTCTCCGGCAGCTGGCTCTTCACCTTGCGGATGGCGGCCTGCACCGGGTCGAAGATGGACTCGTCCAGGGGCCGGTTGATGTCGATCTGATCGAGGGTCTTCCCGATGCGCGGGCCGCCCTCGGGGATGGTCACCTCGCAGCCCAGGGCGTCGAGGATCACCAGGATGTCGCTGAAGATGATGGCGCCGTCGATCTGCGGGAAGCGGCGGATGGGCTGGAGGGATACCTCCGCGGCCAGGTCCGAGTCGCTGAGCAGCTGCTCGAAGGTGGCCTTGGCCCGGATGGCGCGGTACTCCGGCAGGAAGCGCCCCGCCTGGCGCATGAACCACACCGGGGGCTTGTCGAGCGACTCGCCATTCAAAACACGAAGCAGAGGCTGCATGGGTACTCCAGAGTCAACAACAGTCAAAGGCGACTACTCTCGCGGAGGGTTGCAGAGATGGCAGAGAGCTCAGAGCAAAGCAAAGGCATCCTTCCTCTGCAACCTCCGCCTCCTCTGCGCCCCTCCGCGAGAGTTTTTTCATTTTTAAAAGTCCTTCGCCACGGCGGCCACGGCCTGCTGGAAGTGGGCGAGTTCGGGGGCGCCATGAGCGCCGCCCAGGAAGGCCACTTCGTAGCCGCTGGGGGGCAGGTAGACGCCCTGGCCCAGCAGCGCCTTATGGAGGCGGTTGAAGCTGCTGATGGCAGCGCCCTGCACGGCGTCGCTGCGGCGCACGCCGTCCTGGAACAGCGGCCAGAGCAGGCTGCCGTAGCGGGGGCAGCGCAGGCCTGGGATGGTCTCGAAGGCCTTGGCCCAGGCGGCGGCGGTGGTCTCCAGGGCGGCGTAGAAGGCCGGGGTGAGGTGGGCCAGGGTGGCGAGGCCCGCGGCCATGGCCACGGGGTTGCCGGAGAGCGTGCCCGCCTGGTAGACCGGCCCGTCCGGCGCGACCACGCCCATGATGTCCTTGCGGCCGCCGTAGAGGCCCACGGGCATGCCGCCGCCGATGATCTTGCCGTAGGTGCCCAGGTCCGGCGTGATGCCCAGGCGCTCCGCCGCGCCGCCCGGGGCCACGCGGAAGCCGCTGATGACCTCGTCGAAGATGAGCACCACGCCGTGCTTCGTGCAGAGCTCGCGGAGTCGCGTGAGGAACTCGGGTCGCTGGAGCAGCAGGCCGTTGTTGGCGGGGATGGGCTCGATGATGGCCGCGGCCAGCTCGGAGCCGATCTCGGCGAAGGTGCGCTCCAGGGTCTCCAGGTCATCCAGGGACACCACGGAAGTCAGCTCCGCGATGGCCTTGGGCACGCCGGCGCTGGTGGGCGCGCCGAAGGTGATGAGGCCCGAGCCCGCCTTCACCAGCAGGCCGTCACTGTGGCCGTGGTAGCAGCCCTCGAACTTGAGGATGCGCTCCCGACCCGTGAAGCCCCGGGCAGCACGCAGGGCGGACATGACGGCCTCGGTGCCCGAGGACACGAAGCGCATCTTCTCCACGAAGGGCACCATCTCCTTGATGCGGCGGGCCAGGGCCAGCTCCCGGCGGCTGGGGGCGCCGAAGGTGAGGCCCTCCTGCATGGCCTCAGTGACGGCCGCCAGGATGTCCGGGTGAGCGTGGCCCAGGATCAGGGGACCCCAGGACATGCAGAGGTCCAGGAAGCGCTCACCGTCCTCGTCCTCGAACCAGGCCCCGCTGGCCTTGCGGAAGAACTTCGGCGTCCCCCCCACCGCGCGGAAGGCCCGCACCGGACTCGACACCCCCCCCGGGAAGTGCGTCAGCGCCTCAGCAAACAAAGTCTCATTGCTCATCGTCATCCCGCCTTCTTTATTGCTTTCAGTTGTCCTTCTTCGCGTCTTCGCGTTGGATCTTGTTTCTCTTCCCTAGCTGATCCAGCCCTTCTCCACCGCCTCGCGGGCGGCGTAGGTGACGATCATGTCGGCGCCGGCGCGGCGGATGGCCAGGAGGTGCTCGAACATCAGCTGGTCGCCGTTGACCCAGCCCAGGCGGTCCGCGGCCTTGACGCTGCTGAACTCGCTGGAGACGTGGTAGGCGCAGAGCGGCGCCAGGGTGGCCTGCCGCAGGCGCCAGATGAGATCCAGGTTCGGCAGGGCGGGCTTGACCATGAGCATGTCCGCGCCCTCCTCGATGTCGAGCAGCGCGTCCCGCAGCCCCTCCCGGGCGTTGCGGGGATCCATCTGGTAGGTCTTCCGGTCGCCGAACTTGGGGCTGCTGTGGGCGGCCTCGCGGAAGGGGCCGTAGTAGGCGCCTGAGTGCTTGATGGCGTAACTGAGGATGCTGGTGGAGGTGAAGCCGTTCTGGTCCAGCAGCGCGCGGATGGCGGCCACGCGGCCGTCCATCATGTCGCTGGGGGAGACGATGTCGGCGCCCGCCTCGGCGTGGCGCAGGGCCATCTCCGCCAGGACGGGGAGGGACGGGTCGTTGAGCACCTCGCCCTCCTCGCTCACCAGGCCGCAGTGACCGTGGCTGGTGGCGCCGCAGAGGCACACATCCGTGATGACGATGAGGTCAGAACCGAAGGCCTGCTTCAGGGCCCGCACGGTCTGGGGGATCACGCCCTCGCGGTCCTTCACGTAGGCGGCGTCGGGGGTCTTGGCGCCGTCCTCGGGAACCCCGAAGAGCAGCACATTGGTGACGCCGCGCTTCAGGTCCTTCTCCACCTGGCGCACGGTGTCCTCCACACCGGCGTTGCAGATGCCCGGCATGCTGGAGATCTCGATGCTGCCCGCCTGGGGCTGCACGAAGTGGCCCTGGATCAGGTGGCGCGGGCGGAGGTCCGTCTCGGCAACGAGGTTGCGCATGGCGGCGCTGGTGCGGAGGCGGCGGGAGCGGTTCAGCATGGGGACTCCTCCTTCTTGGGCAGACTGGCGATGAGCAGGGCTTCGAGCAGGTCGGGCTTGGGTTCGCAGGTGGCGTGGGCCGGTGCCCCCACCCGGGCGAAGGCCTCGGCAGTGCCCTGGCCCCAGGCGAAGCGCCGCGTGGTGGCGGCCAGCGGGCCGAGCAGCTCCGCCTGCAGGGGACTCAGGGCCAGCACGGCCGCCACCGTCGGCAGGGTCGGCAAGGGCTCGGCCGCGACCTCGCGGTGCGTGACCCAGGCATGGAGGCGCCAGACGGTGTCCTGGGCCGCGGACTCGAGGAAGCCCCGGCTGCGCTCGCCCCGCACCAGCAGGAAGTCCCCGCCCTCGGGGAAGGTGGCCTGCAGCAGCGCCCAGAGAGCCTCGGCGTGGGCCTCCGCGGGCCGCAGCACGGCGAGGTCGCGGCGACTCAGGGCCTCCGCCGTGCCGATCCCCTGCGCCAGGCAGCGCATTCCATCCGGCAGCACGGAGGCCACGGCCCGGGCACCGGCCGGACTCAGCACCAGCACGGCTGCAAGCGCCGACCAGGGTCGGGGCGGCGGAAAGCCCGTGGGCTCGGCATTCGTGAGGAGATACGGCACCGGCTCCCAGCCCGCCCGCCGCACCGCCTGGGACAGGGGGTGCTGCGCAGGCCGGGCCAGCGCCAGGCGGGGGAGTCCCGTGGGCGGGGTCATGCCAGCCCGATGCCCTTGAGCACCTGGGCCAGGAGCTCCCGATCGTCGGTGCCGCGCGCTTCCGCCCGGCGCAGCTCGCCCTCCGGCGCGTAGGCCACCTGCAGCAGCAGGCTGCCATCGGTCTGGGGCGTGGCCAGGGCGCCGAGGGGCTGCTGGCAGCCGCCGCCGATGCCCGCGAGCACCTGGCGCTCCAGGGTCACACAGCGGGCGGTCAGGGCGTCGTGAAGGTCCGCCAGGGCTTCGATGAGGTCAGGCCGGTCCGCCCGGGCCTCGGCCAGCAGGGCGCCCTGCCCCGGCGCCGAGGGCAGCTCTTCTGGCGTGAGGGCCCGCACGGTCAGACCCGAGAGGTCCAGCCCCAGCCGCTTGAGACCAGCGGCGGCCAGCAGGGTGGCGTGGAGGGGTTCGTCCCGCAGCACGCCGTCCCGCACGCGCTGGAGCCGAGTCTGCACGTTGCCGCGGATCCAGGTGAAGCGGGCCTTCGGAAACAGCTGGCTGAGCACCCGCTGGCGCCGCACGGCGCTGGTGCCGATGACCAGGTTCTCGGGGGCGTCGGGGCGCAGCACCAGCCAGTCCGCGGGGTCCTCGCGCAGCGGGATGCAGGCGGCCACGATGCCCGCGGGCCGCTCCAGGGAGACATCCTTGAGGCTGTGGATGAGCAGGTCCGCCTGGCCGGAGCCCATGGCGTCCTCCAGCTCCTTGGTGAAGAAGCCGCCGCCCTGCTGCTTGTCCAGCGGTCCCAGCAGCCACTGGTCACCGGAGGTGGAGAACTTGCGCCAGGTGACCTCATAGCCCCTCGCCTCAAGGAACTTCACCATGGGCTCGGCCTGGCCCACGGCCAGGGCGGAGCCTCGGGTGGCAACTGTGACGCGCTTCGAACTCATTGATTGACCGCCTCTCCGTCTGCTGGGGGTTTCGGTTGGGTCTGGATCAGGGCCCGGAAGGCCAGGGTCCGGCCCCGGGAGAGGATCTCCTTGAGGGCTTCGCGCTGGGCCTCGTCCATGCAGGCCATGGTCTCCTCCAGCACCTGCACTTCTTCCTCCAGGGCGCCCCAGGCTGAATCCAGCCGCTCCTGGGCGGACAGCAGATGCCGCTTGCGGGCGCGGGCCTCAGCCCGGTGGCGCAGGCGGCGGGCGGCGCCCACCAGGTAGGGTTCGGCCTTGAGGGCCGCTTCGGCACGCTGGCCCCGGGCCGTGGCCGTCTGGGCCAGGAAGGCATTCAGGTCCACGCGGTGGATCCAGGGCAGCAGCTCCAGGCCCGGCTCCGAGTCTGGCGGCAGCGCCAGATCGAGGATGCGCAGGGTGGACCGCTTCAGGGCCTGCCAGGCGTCCCAGGTGAAGAGCGGCTCTGGCGCGGCGGTGGCGGTGACGATGGCGTCGAAGCCCTCGGGGTCGTGCTGCAGCTGGGGGAGGTCCACGGTGGCCAGGCCCAGGGGGTCCGCCAGGTCATGGGCCTTGCGGCGGGTGCGGTTGGCCACCACCACCCGGAAGCCCCGCTCCGGCAGCCGCTCCGCCAGGTACTGGGTCATGGGTCCGACGCCGACCAGGGCCACGCTGGAGCCGGGCTCCAGGCCCTCGGTCAGGTGCTTCAGGGCCACGGTGGCGACGCTCACGTTGCCGTCCGCCAGCCCCAGGCGGGCGCGCAGCCGCTGGCCCTCGCGGATCACGTCCTCGACGGCCGTCTGGGCCTCTTCGCCGGCCACGCCCACCTCCCGGGCCGCGACCAGGGCGTCCTTGAGCTGCCCAGGGATCTCCCGGTCGCCCAGGTTGGCGGACTCCAGGCCCGCGGACATGGCCAGCAGGTGGGTCCAGGCCTCCTCGCCCTCGTAGCGGCGGTAGCCCGGGCCGGGGTCGAGGCTCCCGGCCTCGCCGCCCCAGACCATCCAGAGCACCCGCTGGCAGGTGGCCAGGTAGACCAGCTCCCGGGCTCCGGCCTGCTGCTGCCACTCGCGAAGGTGGGCTGAAAGCCCCTCCCGCACCACATGGTGCGCCACCTGATCCAGGTCGTGGACCGGCGCGTGGAAGCTGATGAGGACGGGTTCCATATCGGTTGAAATGATCGGCTGCGACGGCACCGCGTCGGTCATCGCTTCGTCATGCCCACCCGAAAGTGGAGGTCATCACAATTATCAGCGCCCGGAACCGAACAACGCATCTACGGCGTCCCAGTCCCACTCCTGTACCGATGGTGTCCCGTCGCGCAGGGACTGCTGGGTGAGCCATGCGTCGTAGATCACCAGGGCGCACATGGCCTCGGCCACGGGCACGATGCGCGGCGCGATGCAGGGATCGTGGCGGCCGTGGGTGGCGATGTCCGCGGGGTTGCCCTCGCGGTCGATGGTCTTCTGGGTCTTCGAGATGGAGCTGGTGGGCTTCACCGCGAGGCGCACCACCACGGGGGCGCCGGTGCTGATGCCGCCCAGGGTGCCGCCGGCGTCATTCTTGAGCGGTCCGCCGGGACCCAGCGGGTCGTTGTTCTGGCTGCCCCGGAGGCGGGCGCTCTCGAAGCCCGCGCCCAGCTCCACGCCCTTCACGGCGCCGATGGACATGCAGGCCAGGGCCAGCAGGCCATCCAGCTTGCCGAAGGCGGGATCGCCCAGCCCCACGGGCAGGCCCTCGATCCAGACCTCGCAGATGCCGCCGACGCTGTCGCCCTCGGCCCGGGCCGCTTCCACCGCGGCGCGCTGGGCCGCAAAGGCATCAGGATCTGCCACCCGCAAGGGATTGGACTCCACGAAGGCCCAGTCCACCACCGTCCCGGCGATGGCGGCGATCTCGCGGTTGAAGCCGCGCACGGTGATGCCCAGGGCCGCCAGCTGCTGCTTGGCCCAGGCCCCGGCCGCCACGCGGCCCAGGGTCTCGCGGCCGCTGCTTCGCCCGCCCCCGCGAGGATCCCGCAGGCCGTACTTGCGGTCGTAAGTCAGGTCCGCGTGGCCCGGCCGGAAGAGGTCCGTGATGGCCTTGTAGTCACCGCTGCGCTGGTTCTCGTTGAAGACCACCATGGCGATGGGGTGCCCCGTGGTCTTTCCTTCGAAGACGCCGCTCAGCACCTGCACCTGGTCGGCCTCCTTGCGGGGCGTCACCAGGTCCGACTGGCCGGGCCGCCGCCGGTCCATCTCCGCCTGGATGGCCTCCAGGTCGAAGGGCAGCCCCGGCTTCACGCCGTCCAGCACCACGCCCACGCCCGCCCCGTGGCTCTCGCCGAAGGTGACGATGCGGAAGGACCGGCCGAAGGAGGAGGGGGAGTCGAAGAGCATCCCCCCATTCTGAGGCAGACCCGGCGGGGGGTCACCGGGGATTCGCCGGGGCGGAGGTTTTTAACGGCTCCGGGACCAGCGCCCGGACCACTCCAGGAACCAGCGGGTCCCGTGCCGGGTGTTGCCCAGAATATAGCCGGCTCCCGTGTGGCGCTCGAAGGAGCCTCCGGCCCGCAGGGTCTGGCTCGCGGTGGCCTTCCAGGTCAGGTCCAGCTGCAGCCCGCTGAAGTAGTCCTCGGTATAGGCCTGGCCCGGGTGGTCCTGCAGCCAGAGCACCGGATCGTCCCGGAAGGACCGGGCGCCGCGGTAGAGCCAAGCGGTGGTGGTCAGCGCCGGCGTCGCATCCCACTCCAGCCTCGCGGTGGTGACGTCCGTCTCCCCCCCGAAGGCCTCGCCCAAGGGATCGCCATCGCGGTAGAACCCGGTAGCGTAGATCCCGCTCTCGAAGGAGCGGTAGCTGACCTCTGGCAGGTTCGAGGTGCTGCGGCGCTCCAGCCCCAGGCGGACCCGGGACCAGCGCGCGAGCAGGCCGAAGGCGTCGTTGGGGACGATCAGGTTGGGCACCAGGTGGCGGTCCACCTCGTTCCAGGCCCGGCGGTAGTCGAGATTCAGGGCGTAGTGGAAGTCCTTCTCCAGGTCCTTGCCCGTCCAGTAGAGGGGCTTGTGCCGCCAGACGCCCAGGGGCCAGCTCATGCCCTTGGACCCCCGGCTGACGTAGCCCCAGGTCTGCTCCGCCCCCAGCCACCGGGCCAGGAAGGGCAGCTCGCCACGCAGGCCGAAGTCGAAGTTCGTGGAGCTGCGTGCACTGTTCTTGTAGGTCGGGTCCGGATGGTTGGGATCCGAGAAATTCGTCGAGGTCTCGGCCAGGAAGTCCTTCATCCCCAGCGCCGCCGTCAGGTAGTCGCTCACGCCATAGCCCGAGGTCATGGGGACGCCGTTGCGGGTACCGCCCCACAGCACCGTCCAGTTGAGGTAGGTCTCGATCTTGCCCTCGTAGAACGAGCCCTCGAAGCGGTAGCCGCTGGTCAGGGGGGCCTGGGGCTCCCCGTTGCCCGCGATGAGCCGGCTCTGGACGGAGGGGTTCTGCACGTTGTCCGCCAGCTTCCGGCGGCTCTCGAGCTTGCCGAGGAAGGCCTGGGCGGTCCAGTTGCCCAGCGAGGTGCCGAACAGCGAGAGGTTGGCCTGGGGCGTGACCATCCGAACCTTCGGGAAGGGCCGGGCCGACTCGCCCAGGAGGTAGCCGCCGGTCAGCCCATAGCCCCAGACCAGCGGCTCGTTCTCCAGCCCCAGCCGCCAGCCGGTCCGGCTGGTCCAGCTCAGATGCCCCTGGTGCAGGGTCGCCCGGGTGCCGCCGTCCGCATCCCGGAACAGCAGGACCTTGCCCGCACCGGACCAGCCTTCCGAGTTGAAGCCGCCCTCCAGGGACACCCCGCTGCCCACCAGGCTGTTGCCCAGCCCCAGAGAGGCGATGAGCGTGGCGGGCGGCCCGGCCTTGCCTGCACTCCACACGCCCCAGCCCGCCCAGAGGGAGGGCGTGGTGAGCTCGGTTCCCAGCGGCACCCGGTGGTTCCAGCCCTCGGGCATCTGCGCCGCCAGGGGTAGCCCGAGGCCGCAGAAGGCCACGGGCAGGGCTCGCGAACGCCAGAGACTCTTTGGGTAGACCCGCCCGGACACGGATGAAGATGCCATCACCGCAGCGGAAGGCGGCTCCGGAGTCATCAACCCATGCGCACTGAATTCAGGCAGATCAGACATACCAAACGATGACATAGACCGGAACCCGGCCCCAGCCCCTTTCACCACCCGAGGGGTGGTCAGGGCTCCATGAGGGCCTTGAGCTGCGGCGCAATGGCGGCCAGCCCGAAGCGGCTGCGGCAGGACTGATCCGCAGCCTCCCGGCGCCGGTCCACCTCCGCATCGTCCAGGGCCCAGACGGCCTCCAGCGCCTGCGCCAGGGCCTCGGGAGCGAAGGCATCCACGGTCCAGCCCAGGCGACCCCCGTCGAGGATCTCGAAAGGACCCCCATGATCCGGACCCACCAGCAGCAGGCCCCGGGCCGCCGCTTCTGGATAGACCATGCCGAAGGGTTCGTCGAGGGTCACCAGCGCGAAGACATCACAGGCCGCATAGACCTCCTGCAGCTCGCGGTCCGGCAGGTAGCCGTGGAACTGCACCGCACCCGGTGCGCAGAGCTCCGTGGCCAGGTCCTCCAGCAGGGGCCGGGAGGGACCCTCGCCCACCACGTGGAGCTGACAGGGCACGGGACTGGCGTCGGCAAAGCGCTGGAAGCCCCGGATCACCGTGTCGATGTTCTTGAGCACCTCCAGGCGCGAGTGCACCAGCACCTTGCGGACCGAGCGGTCGAGCCCTGAGCGATGGGGCGTGCCCTCCGGAAACCGCACGATGGGGTAGATCACCTCCTCGCGGCACTGACCGTAGATCCGGCGGGCATTGTCCCGGCTGAACTCGCTGATGGCGTAGATGAGGTCCAGCTGGCGGCAGCCGTCCAGGTCGAAGGCCCGCCGCGCCTGCAGGCTGGAGGCCCGGCTCATGTTCCGGTCGTGCGTGGCGAGGTCTCCCTGGAAGTGCCGCGTGGCCTCGTCCTGGCCCCGACCGCCAGTGGCCTCCACCCGGGCGGTGAGCACCGGGTTCGCCTCGCGGCGGTGGATGCCCCGGGGGGGCTCGTTGCACTGCCAGATCTTCCGGGCGCGGATGGCGGCGGCCCCCAGCATGGCGTTGGTGGGCCAGTTGTGGGCGAGCACCGTGTCGTAGTCGGCCAGTGCCGCGGCGGCCCGCTTGCCCCGCTGGGTGAGCTTCCCCATGCGGCCCCAGCCGCTGATGAGGTCGGTCCAGTGGCGCTTGGCGACCAGCTGCACCGGGATGCCCTCCAGCCGGGCCGCCCACTTGGCCGGGTCATAGCCCAGGGTGACGATCTCCGGGTGGAAGCCCTGGTCCCGGAGGATGCCCGCCTGGGTGGCCGCAAGGATCTCTGCTCCTCCCACGGATTCGAAGGCAGGATGGAAGATCGCCAGCGTCACGGTCACCTCAGGGCTCAGAACCTAGACCTTATCAGGGCTTCCCGCGTCCCGGAGGAGGGACCGCCCCAGCCTGTGGTGGCGGAATTGCAGGCACGGCCTGCCCCGATAGCCGATAGGCTTGAATGCATTCCCTTCCGGCTTCCCTTCGCGGCGAGTGTCCCATGCCCCTTCTGCAGCCCTTCCCCAGCCTCCTCGTTCCGGGCCAGCCATGACCCGGAAGTACCTCCTCACCGGGGCCTCGGGCTTCGTGGGTCGCCACATGGCGGAGGCCATTCTGCGCCGGGGTGACTCGGTGGTGGCCCTGGACCGCGAGGAGGGCCACAACCTGCCCACCGGCGTCCAGACCCTGGTCATGGACCTGCAGGATCCCTCTTCCATGGCGGGCCTGGCCCGCAGCTGGGACGGCGTCATCCACCTGGCGGGGGCCTCCATCCCGAGCCACTTCTCCACCCCCGCGCCCGTGACCTTCAATCTGGGCATCACCCTGAACCTGCTGGAGCACCTGCGGGACAGCAAGGTCCTGCTGGTGAGCAGCTGCCACGTCTACGCGCCCTCGGACCGGCTGCGCCGCGAGGACGACCCCATCGTGCCCCAGGGCCGCTACGGCCTCTCCAAGCACCTGACGGAGCAGGTGGCGCCTCACTACCAGGGCGCCCTGGATGTCCGCGTGGCACGCCCCTTCAACCACCTGGGCCAGGGCCAGCGCCCCGAGCTGGTGGTGCCCTCCCTGCTGCGCCGTCTGGCGGCGGCCTCTGCCGAGGACGCCACGCCCATCGAGATGGCCGGCTGGAACAGCGTCCGCGACTTCATCGACGTGCGGGACGTGGTCTCGGCCTACCTGGCCATCCTGGACCTCGAGGCCCCCACCCACCGGACCTTCAACGTGTGCACGGGCCGCGCCAGCAGCATCGAGGACGTGGTCCAGACCGTGCTGAAGCTCCAGGGCCGCGCCCGGGAAGTCCACTTCCAGGGCAGCCCCAACTCCACGGACGACATCCCCTTCCTGGTGGGCGACCCCGGCCGCCTGGCGGTGGACGCCGGCTGGACCGCCCAGCACTCCCTTGAAGACAGCCTGCGCAGCATGCTGCCGCCCCCCCTTTCCTGACGAGGACACCCATGACCAAGACCGCACTCATCACCGGCGTGACGGGCCAGGACGGCAGCTATCTGGCAGAGTTGCTGCTCGGCAAGGGCTACCAGGTGCACGGCATCGTCCGCCGGGCCAGCCTGTTCAACACGGACCGCATCGATCACCTCCATGTGGGCGAGACGCCAAATCCCAACTTCCACCTGCACTACGGCGACCTGTCGGACGCGGGCGCCCTGCGCAACGTGCTGGACGACGTCCAGCCCGACGAGGTCTACAACCTGGGCGCCCAGAGCCACGTGCGGGTGAGCTTCGACCAGCCCGAGTACACCGTGGACGTGGTGGGCGTGGGCGTCATCCGGCTGCTGGAGGCCATCCGCAGCTTCATGAAGCACAGCGGCAAGCAGATCCGCTTCTACCAGGCCGGCAGCTCCGAGATGTTCGGCAGCGCCAAGCCCCCGCAGTTCGAGGGCACCCGCTTCGAGCCGCGCAGCCCCTACGCCTGCGCCAAGGTCTTCGCCCACTACCAGGTGATCAACCACCGCGAGAGCTACGGCCTCTTCGCCTGCAACGGCATCCTCTTCAACCACGAGAGCCCGCGCCGGGGCGAGACCTTCGTGACCCGCAAGATCACCCGCGCCGCCACCCGCATCAAGCTGGGGATGCAGGACAAGCTCTACCTCGGCAACCTCGACGCCAGGCGGGACTGGGGCTTCGCGGGCGACTACGTGGAGGCCATGTGGCGGATGCTGCAGCAGGACACGCCGGACGACTATGCCGTGGCCACCGGCGAGGCCATCAGCATCCGGGACTTCCTGAGCCTCACCTTCGGACGGCTGGACCTGGACTGGCAGCAGTACGTGGAGATCGATCCCCGCTACTTCCGCCCCGCCGAGGTGGACTTCCTCCAGGGCGACGCCTCCAAGGGCCGCCGCATCCTGGGCTGGGAGCCCAAGACCGACATCCGCGCCCTGGCGGCCATGATGATCGACTCGGACCTCAAGCTGGCCCAGAAGGAGCTGGTGCTCCGCGAGGCCGGCCACGGCGAGGCCTCCAGGGGCGGCTACCGCTGATTTACCGAACTCACGGCTAGCCTTCGGCGATGAGCGCCTCTAGCAGGCGCACCACGCGCTCCGGGTGAACCCGGTGCGCCACGGAGCCGTGCGTCTCGAAGCCCTCGCTCTCCCCGGGGAAGGAGTCCACCGCTGAGCCACGGACCGCGACGGCCCTGGGCCCCAGGGGCGCGATCAGGGGCTCCGGCGACATCCCCATGAGCGTGAGGGTGGGCCGTCCCGTGGCCGCGGCGGTGTGGGCGAGGCCGGTGTCGACAGCCACATTCCCCGCGGCCTGCTCCTGGATGGCGCAGGCTTCCGGCAGAGACGTGCGGCCGGTCAGGTCGATGCTGCCGGGACTCCGGGCGGCCAGCTGCTGCCCCAGGGCCACCTCATCAGGTCCCCCCAGCCAGATGCTCTGGTAGCCCTTGGCGGCCAGCAGCGCGGCCAGCGTCGACCACTTCTCCAGCTCCGGGAACCAGCGCTTGCCAAAGCCCCGGGTGCCGAACGAGAGCGTCACGAAGGGACCGCCGGTCCAGCCGCCCGACCGCAGCAGGTCGAGGCCGCGGTGGCCGCCCAGGTTCTCAGCGCCCAGGCGCACCCACTGCAGGTGGCGAACGCCGGTGAGCTGCTCTAGCAGGGGCTCGTAGCGCTGGGCGAGGTGGATGGGCAGGTCGCGATACTTGAAGGGGTGGGTGTAAAACAGGCTCAGGTGGTTGTCGGCGATGCCGCCCCGGATGGGCACCCCGGCCATGCGCGCCGCCAGGGCCAGGCGGATGCTCTGGCTCAGGTTGATGACACAGACCGGGGGCGCCTTCCGCCAGCGCCGCAGCAGGTGCCAGGGATCCGGCTTGCCGACCCCGCCCTGCTCGATGACGGACTCGGCGATGAAGGCCGGGGCCGCCTCTGCAAAGAGGGCCGCCCCCATGGCGTGCCCCACGGCGATCCAGCGGAGCGAGGTGCCCAGGGCCGCGGCCTCGGCGTTCCAGACCGCCTGCAGGGAGCCGAAGAAGGGCAGCGCGAAGACCACGTCCCCCAGCTGCCGGGGCCACCGGATCCACACCTCGTGCGGACCCGCGTGCCCCGAAGCCAGACGGCGGCCGAGCTCTTCCCTTAGAATGTCTGTTCCCCTGCGAGCCAACATGTACCTCTTGCCTCCATCTTCCCCGAAATGGCTCCCCGGTGTGCTGTCTGTGAGCGTCCTCCTGGGCCAGGCCCCGACCTTCACGGCCCAGGACGCGCTGCGGGCCGAGTGGGCGCGGCAGCCGCTGACCCTCACGGAGACCCAGCGGGCCGGCCTCTCCCCCGCGGACCACGCCCGGCTGGAGCTCACGCTCCGACGCATCGGCGCGCCGGGGGCGCCGCCCCTGCTGCCGCCGGAGCTGGACCAGCCCACGGAGGCCCTCTGGCTGCAGAAGGCCGCGGCCGCGAAGACCCCCCGGGAGCGCTTTGACGCCCTCTTCTTCCTGAACCGCTTCAAGAGCGCCCAGGCCCTGACAGCGCTGGCGGGTCTGTCCGCCGCCGATGCCGCCGCCTGGCCCCGGCACCTGCACCTGGAGGTGGGCCTCGCCACGGCGCGGCTCAACGGGGCGGAGCTCACCCCGGCGCTGCGGGGTTTCCTGGCCGCGCTCCAGCAGGCTGGCAAGGTCGAGCCCGTCCGCGCCCAGGCGGCCCGGCTGCGGCTGGTGATGGCCGGCAAGGAGCAGGCGCTGCTGCCCCCCGTGCCCGCGACACCCGGCAGCCTCCTGGCCCTGCTGGACGCCTGGAACAAGGCGCCCTGGGAGCAGCGACGCGAGGCTGCCACCCACGACTTCCTGGCCCTCACGCCCGCCTCGGGCCTCTGGGCCCGCCTGGGTGTCGAAGCACCCAGTCACGCGACCTTGGACGCCGCCTGCGTGGGCATCCTCTCTCGGCTGGCAGAGGGGCTGCCGAAGTCGGCACCTGCCGAGGCCTTCCCCTCCGGCGGCGCGCCCTGGCCCTGCGCCCAGGATCCACTGAGCCTCTGGTATGGGTTCCAGGGGCTGGCCAAGGCGGCCGTCCCCCTGCCGGCCCTGCGGGATGCGGTCCGCCTGGATCCGCCCTTCGGCGTCACCCGCCCCGACCTGCAGGGGGCGTTCCTGCCTGCCCTCCGGAAGCAGGCTCCCGCCGCCGCCGACGCCCTCCGGGCCAAACTCCTGGCGGGCAGCGATCCCATCGCCCGCGCCGCGGCCATCGAGGACCTGCCCACGGTCCCCGCCGACCTCGAGGCCCTCACCCGGCGCGCCTGGGCGGATGCGCCCCTGGACTCCCAGCAGACCCTCATCCAGAGCTATGCCCGCTGGCAGCTGACGCCCGCGGAGCAGCAGGCCCGGCTGCGGCCCTGGCTCCAGCACCCGGATTGGGCCTGCCGCCTGGAGGCCTACCGGGCCCTGGCGAAGCTGGATCCCGCCACGCCGTGGCCCGGCGCCCCGTCGCCCAGCCCGGTGGACCAGGCGATCCTCGCGGAGGCCGAGCGGCTGCTGAAGCGAGGGAAGCCCGTGCGCCTCCGCATCACCTTCAGCGGCCCACGGCAGGTGACGCTGAGGCTCGACCCCACGGTGGCCCCCCTGAACGTCGCCAACCTGGTGCTGCTGGCGCGGAAGGGCTTCTTCGACGGCCGCCGGGTGCCCCGGGTGGTGCCGGACTTCGTGGTGCAGCTGGGCTCGCCCGTGGACACCATGGATGGCGGTCCCGGCTACACCGTGCGCTGCGAGGACAGCCTGACCTGGTATGGCCCCGGCAGCGTGGGCATGGCCCTCTCGGGCAAGGACACCGGCGGCAGCCAGCTCTTCATCACCACCAACGCCACGCCGCACCTGACGGGCAAATACACCCGGGTGGGCGAGCTGGAACAGCCGGACCGCGCCCTGCCGCTCCTCGACGCCCTGGAGCTGGGCGCGCCGGTCCGCTTCATCCGCGTGCTGCCGTGATCCGGCCCGGCCTGCGGGCCGCCCTGCCCTGCCTGCTCGGCCTCGCCGCCCAGGCCCAGGCGCCGCTGCTGCAGGATGGCGCCGCGGCGCTGCGCCAGGCCCGGCTGGACTGGACCCTGGGGCAGGCGCCGCTGGAGCCTTCATCCCTGCCCTCCTTCGAGGTGGGCTGGGGCGGCGCGGACAGCGGCGGCGCCTACGTGCCCCTGGTCGGGGGCGAGGGCCTGGGCCACGGCACCCGCGGCTGGGGCCTCGGCATTCAGGGCCGGTACACCACCGGCGGCTGGGGCTTCGCCGCGACGGTGCTGGGACTCCGGGACCAGGGCCGCACCACGGGCGTCCTCCAGCGCGCCCTGGTGGGCTTCCAGTTCAACTCCGGCGGGCGGATCACCCTCGAGCAGTCTCCCCTTGGCTGGGGCTCCGGACTCAACGGTGGCCCCCTGCTGGGCGACGCGGCCCGGCCCTTCCCGCGGGTGACCCTCGCCTTCGCGCCCCTGGAGCTGTTCCGGTCCGTGTGGCGGCTGGAAGCCTTCGAGGGCCGCCTGGAGCGCACGCCAGCCGTGCCCGAGTGGAGCCTGGACCGCCCGGCGCGGCTCGCGGCCCAGGCCGCGGGCCTCGGCCTGGAGCGGCCCACCCTGGGCGGCGGCCTGCTGCAGGTCAGCTTCGGCATGGACCTGGAGGTCAGCCTAGGCACTCTGAAACTGAGCGGGGGCCAGGATGCAGGGGGGCAAACCGCGCCGCAGCAGTCGAACCTGATCCAGTCCCTGGCAGAGCTCCGCCTGCGCCTGCCCGCCCTAGCCCACCTTGTCGGCGCCCGGGGGGCCTCGGTCACGGCCAGCCGCGTAGGCGCCCGCAGCGGCGGACCCCCCAGCCTGGTGCCCGCCCGGGACTCAGGCGGCCTGCAGCTGGTCTGGGACCGCTGGGACCTGGGCCTGGAGGTCGCCGGCGCCGCACCCCGCGCGACCTTCTCGGCGCCGCCGCCGACCTACCTCGCCGGGTTCTCCACCCGCGGCGACGCGTTGGGCGCCGCCTTCGGGGACGCCACCACCACCCGCACCCTGGCCCTGGGCCTGCCGCTCTTCCTGGAGGGCCGGGGTCGGCTCCAGGTCGTGCGCGCCACCGCCCACCAGGACGACCCTTCCGGCCCCGGCGGCTGGTTCCTGCAGGGCGACGCCCAGTGGCGCACCCCCACGGGCCGCCTGGGAGCATCGGTGGGTTCCCGGCGCAACGAGCTGCCAGGCGCCCCCCCCCGCTGGGGCTGGAGCTGCAGCCTCTTCCAGGCCTTCCGGGTGTTCTGACCACCTTGCGGGGCTTGGCGTGGCATCCTCTCGGTATCGGCTGCACCGATACCGAGCCAAACAAAGATCGGGTGGAGTGGGGTCCCTTCTCCATCCAGCAACGCTGAACGCTGTGAGGAAGCCATGAAAACCCGTCTGCTGGCCGTGCCGGCCGCCCTGTTGATCCTCGGCTGCAGTGCCCCGAAGGAAACCGTTCCTGCCGCGCCGCCCGAGCCCTTCATCCCGCGCCTGAGCCTGCGGCCTGTGGCGGTCAGCTTGCTCGCGGGAGCCACCCAGACCTTCCAGGTCGAGATCAACTATCCCGAGGGGGCCCGCTACCTGCGGCAGCCCGTGGGCTGGGGGGTCCTCGAGGCAGGGGGCGGCACCATCAACCCCGCCGGCCTCTACACGGCCCCTGCCACAGCGGGCACCTACCATGTTCGGGTGACGCGCGAAGACTTCCCGGAGATCACCGCCACGGCCACGGTGACGGTCAAGTGATGGACCTCTACGGTGCCCTGCGACCGCTGATCTTCCGCCTGGATCCCGAGGCCGCCCACAACCTGGCCTTCTGGCTGGGCGAGCGCGCCTGTGCCTGGCCCCGGCTGAGCTCGCCGGAGCACCGGGCCACCCTGCGTCGGCAAGTCCTGGGCCTGGACTTCCCCACGCCCCTGGGCCTCGCCGCGGGCCTGGACAAGGGCGCCACGCTGTTGCCCCTCTGGCAGTCCCTGGGCTTCGGCCATGTGGAGATCGGCACTGTCACGCCCCGGCCCCAGCCCGGCAATCCCAGGCCGCGCCTCTTCCGCTTCCCCGAGGCGGGCCTGATCCTCAACCGCATGGGCTTCAACAGCGAGGGTGCCGAGGTGGTGGCCGCGCGTCTGAAGCGGCGCCCCGCGGGCCTCCTGGTGGGCGGCAACCTCGGCAAGAACAAGGAGACGCCCGAGGCCCAGGCCCTGAACGACTACCGCGCCGCCTACCGCCTCATCGCCCCGGAGGTGGACTACATCGCCCTGAACGTGAGCAGCCCCAACACCCCGGGCCTGCGCAACCTGCAGGCCCCGGAAGCCCTGAAGCCGCTGCTGGCGGGCATGCTGGCGCTGCGCCAGGAGCTGGGCCTGGAGGGCCAGCCCCTGCTGCTGAAGCTGGCCCCGGATCTGGCGCCGGAGGACCTGGACGCCATCGTCGAGGTCGCCGTGGCTTCGGGCATCTCGGGACTCATCGCCACCAACACCACCCTGGATCGCGGCGTGGTCGCGGAGCCCCTGCGCGCCTGCGTGGAGTCCAAGGGCGCCGGCGGCCTCAGCGGGGAACCCCTCAAGGCCAAGGCCCGGGATGTCCGCCGCCGCATCCTCTACGCCCTGGCCGGCCGCCTGCCCCTGGTGGCCTGCGGCGGTCTCGGCAGCCCCGAGGACGTGCAGGGCGCCCTGGATGACGGCGCCGCCCTCGCCCAGATCTACAGCGCCCTGATCTTCAAAGGGCCTGGCCTGGTGGACCGCATCCACCGGGGCATCGCCTGAACCAAAGAAATAATTCTCACCGCAGAGAACGCAGAGAGCGCAGAGAGGGCAGAGGCTGGCGGGGTGATCGTTGCCCAAGGTTAACCCCAGCTGTCGCAGTCGCTCTATGAGGGCGCACGGGCAGGATGGGAACCCACGCCCCGCATTGCCAGCGCCCCTCTGCGCTCTCTGCGTCCTCTGCGGTTGGCTTTGCTTTTCATCCCCGTTTCGGGGCCCTCGGCCCGGGAGGCTACACTGGTCGCCCGAGGTGAGCATGCTGTCTCTCCAAGCCCATATCCGCGATCCGCGTCTGCTGCCGCTGGCGGAGAAGGTGCTGCGCGGGGAGCGGCTGTCCTACGAGGACGGCCTGCTGCTCTACGCGACCACGGACCTCACGGGGGTCGGGGCCATGGCCCACCACGTGCGCCTGCAACGGCACGGACGGGCCACCTACTACGTGAAGAGCCGCCGCCTCTCCTACACCAACGTCTGCTACACCCACTGCCAGTTCTGCGCCTTCCAGGCCAAGCCCGGCGACGCACGCGCCTATGCCCTCTCCGCCGAGGACATCATCCGGGAGCTGGAGAAGCCCGCCAACACCGGGGTGCGCGAGCTGCACATGACCTCGGGCCACAACCCCAAGCTCAAGATCGACTACTTCGAGGACCTCTTCACGAAGCTCAAGGCCCGGTTCCCCGCGATCCACCTCAAGGTCTTCACCATGATCGAGATGGACTACTACGCCCGCATCTCGGGACTGTCCACGGAGGCCTTCCTGGACCGCTGCATGGCCGCGGGCCTGGAGAGCTGCCCCGGGGGCGGCGCCGAGATCTTCGACGAGGCCCTGCGCGAGCAGATCTGCATCGGCAAGAAGGACGCCCAGGTCTGGCTGGACACCGCTGCCCTCTGCCACCGCAAGGGCCTGCCCACCAACTGCACCATGCTCTACGGCCACATCGAGGAGCCCCGTCACCGGGTGGATCACCTGCTGCGCCTGCGGGCCCTGCAGGACCAGTCCCAGGCCGCGGGCTACCAGGGCTTCCTGGCCTACATCCCCCTCGCCTACCAGAACGAGGAGAACGAGCTGAGCGCCACCCACGTGATCCACGAGACCACCGGCACCCAGGACCTGCGCGAGATCGCCGTGGCCCGCCTGCTGCTCGACAACATCCCGCACATCAAGGCCTACTGGGTGATGATCTCGCCGGGCCTGGCCCAGGCCGGCCTGAGCTACGGCGCCGACGACCTGGACGGCACCATCATCGCCGAGGAGATCGCCCATCTGGCCGGCGCCAAGACCCCCCAGGGCCTGCCCCAGCCCGAGCTGATCCGCCTCATCGAAGAAGCCGGCTTCCAGGCCCTCGAGCGCGACAACCTCTACAACGTCTACGAGCCGGCGTGACAGCCAGCCACCATTCATCAAAGAAAAAGCTCACCACCAAGACACCAAGGCACCAAGAACTGCCAAAGCAGGTTTGCTTCTTTTCTTGGTGCCTTGGTGCCTTGGTGGCAATCAGTTGTTCGTCCTGCCCTGTCAGTCGACTTTGCGCCTCTCGTAGGTCTTGAGCGGCTCCAGGGGGAAGGCGTAGCGGCTGTTCCACAGGCGGTCGTGGATGCGGGCAGTCTGGGCGGCCAGGGACGGGTCCCGGAAGATCAGCTCGAGGTTCCGGGACTCGGTGAAGTAACTCTCCTCCCAGTTGCTGGTGCCCAGGACCAGCTGGGTCTCATCCACCACCAGGTATTTGCTGTGCACGGTCCGGGAGTAGGGGATGTGGCCCTCCTTCGCCTCGGGGATGGAGGCCACGCGCACCTCCAGGTTGGGGATCAGGGCCAGGGCCTTCAGGTGGGGCAGCGCCCGGCCCCCGAGCACCCAGTCCGAAACCAGCAGCCGCACCTTGACGCCCCGTACGGCGGCGGCGCGCAGGGCGTTGTCCAGCAGCGGCCAGTAGCGGTCCTGGCCCGCCAGAGGCGAGTAGGTCAGCAGCTGCACGTGGACGCTGGTCTTCGCCTGGCCGATCAGCTCCACCAGGGCCTCGCTGGCGGGCCGCAGGGTCTTTGGCGTCAGGAAGGGCGGGCTGGCCACCAGCTCCACCGCGGGCCGCGCCGAGGGAGCGGCCTGGGCTGGGAACACGGGCAGCTTCCCGTCGCCCGCGAAGCCCCAGTCCAGGGCGAAGACTTCAGCCAGCCCCGCCACGAGCCGGGGCTCCGAGGTGCGCACGCCCAGCTCGTGGATCTGCTCCAGGGCGCGCCAGTCGAAGTTCTGGCTGCCCAGGAAGGCCTCGCGACCATCCACCACGAAATACTTGGCGTGGAGGATGCCCTTGGCGACCCCGGCCAGATCAAAGCTGCGCACCTCGGCGCCAGGGATCCGTCGGAGCCGTGCCACAGAGGCCGGATCCTGGTCGAGCATCCTCGCGGACAGCAGGAAGCGCACCCTCACGCCCCGGGCGCCCGCCTGTTCCAGCTCTGCCAGCACCGGCTCGAGGGCGCTGCCGGGGCGGCTGGTGGCGTAGAACTGGGCCGCGTCGAAGCTGACCTTCGCGCCGCGCATCATGGCCACCCAGACGTCCCTGGCAAAGGGCAGCACGGGATCCGCCAGGTCGGTCTCCACGGGAATGGACTGCACCAGGGACGAGAGGGGAACCTGGGCGCCGAGGCTCAGGGCAGTGGCGAGGGCGAGCAGCAGGGGACGGATGGTCATGGCGGGGCTCCCTCTGCGAGGATACGACGCCGGCGGCTGCCTGACTCTAAACCAGCTTCAGGATGCTGGAGCCGTCCGCGTAGTCCTCGGTGGGGGTCTCGCGCATCTTCTGGAGCACCTGGACCAGGGCCCGAATGCGCTCCACCATCTCGCCGATCTTCCCGAGCTTCACCTCTTCGGGGTATTTGCGCTGCAGCATCTCGACCTGCATGGAGATGATGGCCAGCGGGTTGTTGATCTCGTGCTTGAGCGTGCCCGCCATCTGCCGGAAGGACTCCAGGCGCTCGGCGGCCAGGGCCCGCTGCTGCAGCTCGGTGTGCCCGCGCAGCACCTGCAGCCGGTGGTGCAGCGCCTCCCAGCGGAAGCCCTCCGCCAGCCAGTCCGTGGCCCCGGCTTCGATGAGGCTGGCCGTCGCGTCTTCGGTGCAGCGCACCACCAGGATCGGCGTCGTGGCAAACGAGGGATGGCTGCGGTAGGACCGGATGCAGGCTTCGAGGTCCGGAGTGCCCTTCGCGTCCACCACCAGGAAGCGGAACTTCGGCAGGGGAGGCGGCTGAGGATGCGACTCCAGTGGATGCAGGAGGAGGTCCCCGGCCTCCGCCACGGTCTGGAACAGTCCGAGCAGGTTCAGGTCGTCGCTGACCAGCCCCAGCAGGGGCCGGCTCGGCTCCTCGGGCATGGCGTCCGGACCTTCGGGCAGGAGGAGGTCGAAGGACTGGTCGGCCCAGCGCCAGCGCACGCCGGATTCCTGGAGCACCCGCTGGGACCAGGGATCCGGCGTCGGGCTGTGCAGGCCCGGGGGGAGGCTCAGCCGCAGGATCTGGAAGCCGCGCTCCTGGTCCCACCGGGTGGAGACCGTCGCGCCGGGATTGAGCTGCATCAGCACCGGTTCCACCAGCCCCGCCAGGGCGGCCAGCAGCGGGCCTCCCGTGAGCCAGATGGAGCCGCCCGGGGCCTCCGCCATGGCCAGCGTGGCCCTCCGGAGGCTGACCAGGGACTCCCAGCGCCGGGCCAGGTCCTCCTGGAGGCTCTGCGCGGAGAGCGGGTGCCCGGCGTGCGGGGCCTCGTCCAGCAGCCCCTCGCGGCTGCCGTGGTCCAGCAGGCTCACCAGCTGGTCGATCTGGGTCCGGATGGCCTCGCCCCGGGGATCCGGAACCTCCGCCGCCCAGCTCTGGACCCGCCGCAGCGGCCCGGCCATGGCGGCCAGGAGGTGGCCGTGGCGCTCGACTTCCCGGAGACTCCCGCTGCGCAGGCGCAGCAGCTCCCCCTGCTGTTCCGCCTGGCCCAGGGCCTGCCGGTTCAGCATGGCCTGCCGCAGGGCCATGGAGCCCTGCTTGACGAAAGTCTTGAAGATGGCCAGATCGAAGCGGCTGAAGGGCCGGCCCTCGGACTCCCGGTCCAGGTAGAGCACGCCCTGCAGGGTGCCCTCGTCCTCCATGGGCGCGCACAGCAGCGAGCCGCGGTGCAGCTCCACCAGGCTCATGCCGCCAAAGCGCGGATCCGCCAGGGGCCGGTTGGAGAGCACCGCCGTGCGCTCCTGGGACACGTAGTCCAGCACCGAGCGGGACAGCCCGATGCCCTCCTGCACATCCCCCACTCGGTGGGCGGTCCGCCAGCCCGTGCCCTGCCGCATGACCAGGAAGCCCCGGTCCCCGCCCAGCAGACGCAGAGACTCCTCCAGGAGGCCCTTCACGATGGCGTCGGAGTCCACCTGCCGCAGGAGCTTGTCCGTGGACCGGAACAGCAGCTCCATGCCCCGGATGAGCACCAGCGCCTGGGCCGGCTCGGGCCGCACCTCGTGGAAGAGGTCGCCCACGCGCTCGATGAACTGGACCCCGTCCAGGCCCGGAAAGCCCTCGGTGAACGTGAGCGGCCAGCCGCCCAGCACCAGCTCATCGCCGTCCCGGAGGGAGTTGCCCTGGGGATGGTTGAGGGGCAGGCCATTCAGGGTCGTGCCCTCAGCTGAGTCCAGGTCCCGGACCCACCAGATGCCCCCGATGCGGTCGATGGTGGCATGCCTCCGGGAGAGGGACGGAATCCCTGGCTGGGCCACCGCGCAGGCGATGGGGTCACGCCCGATGAGGCAGCCGTCCTGGACTGCGTGCCGCAGGAGCTGGCTTCCTTCCCGCCAGGACAGGTATGGCATCGGACCTCCACCCAGCCTCTTTCGGGCGGAACCGCGCCAGACCTGAATTCAAGCCGGAATTTACCCGGGAAGCGTGAACCGCGTGGGGCGGTTCCGGCTGGCCCGGAAGAACAGCATGGTGTGCCCGATGGTCCAGACGTGCTGAAGCCCAGGCACCGCCGCGCAGAGGCCCCGGACGGCGGTCTCCTCATCCTCGAGGCTGTTGGGGTTGATCTTGACCTTCACGAGCTCGAGGCTCTCGACCATGATGTCCAGCTCCGCAGCCTGGGCCGGGGTGACGCCGCCCTTGCCCACGTGCATGACGGGCTTCAGCTTGTGGGCCTGGGCTTTGAGGAACTGCCGCTGTTTCGAGGTGAGCATCTGGACTCCTGGAAACAGTCTATCTTGGATGCCGAGGTGTTCCATGCTCCGCGCCCTGCTGCTCTCTCTTGCCACCCTGGCCTGCCTGGCCGCCCCGCCCCGAACCCTGCGGGTGGACTACGGCCACACCGGGGATGCGGCCTCCGAGCGGTTCGGCGTGGACCGGGTGGTGCGGGAGCCCCTGCCCTGGCCCGGCGACCCGGCCCGGGGCGTGGACACCAGCAACCTGGGCAAGTATTGCTTCGAGGTGGCAGACAAGGGCACCGGCCGGCTGCTCTACTCCCGGGGCTTCGCCAGCATCTTTGGGGAGTGGGAGACCACGGACGAGGCCAAGGCCCTGAGCCGCACCTTCTCCGAGTCCCTGCGGTTCCCCCAGCCGGAGGCGCCGGTGCGGATCACCGTGAAGAAGCGGGATGCGAAGAACGCCTTCCAAGCCCTCTGGAGCTTCAACCTGGATCCCAGCGACCCTCTCATCGAGCAGGCCGCAGGCCCCGACGCCGGCGCCCTGATCACCCTCCAGAAGGCCGGGGACTCCGCGGACAAGGTAGACATCCTCATCCTCGGCGACGGCTACACCGCCGCGGAGCGCGGGAAGTTCGAGCAGCAGGCCCGCAAGGTGATGGAGCTGCTCTTCCAGCAGTCGCCCTTCAAGGAGCACCGCGGGGACTTCAACCTCTGGGCCCTCTGCCCGCCCTCCCGCGAGAGCGGCATCTCCCGGCCCTCCACGGGCCTCCATCGGCGCACGCCCCTGGGCACCACCTATGACGCCTTCGGCAGTGAGCGCTACGTGCTCACCTTCGACAACCGCGCCTTCCGGGACATTGCCGCCCAGGCGCCCTATGAGTTCGTGGAGATCCTGGCTAATGCCGAGACCTACGGCGGGGGCGGCATCCACAACCTCTACAGCACCGCCTCCGCCGGCAACAGCACCATCGGCTACCTCTTCGTGCACGAGTTCGGCCACCACTTCGCGGGCCTGGCGGACGAGTACTACACCTCCGACGTGGCCGTGACCAACAGCCCCGACCGACCCGAGCCCTGGGAGCCCAACGTCACCGCCCACCCCGCCCTGCCCAAGTGGGGCGCCCTGCTGAGCCCGGGCACCCCCCTGCCCACGCCCTGGAAGAAGGCCGAGTTCGAGGCCCACAGCCACGCCTACCAGAAGGAGCGCCGCGCCATCCGCGCCGCCAACCAGCCTGAGCCCGTCATGGACGCGCTGTTCGCCAGGGAGAAAGTCTACGAGACGCACCTGCTGGGCACCGACGCCCACAGCGGCAAGGTGGGCGCCTTCGAGGGCGCGAACTACGAGGCCAGGGGGTATTTCCGCAGCCAGGAAGACTGCCTCATGTTCACCCGGGACGACGTGGGCTTCTGCGCCGCCTGCCGCGCCGCCCTCGAGAAGGTCATCCGGCAGTACGCCAAGTAGGAGCTTCCGTGCCCAGTGTCTGCGTCTTCCTGGGCTCCAGCCCCGGCCACAATCCGGCCTTCGGGGTGGCCGCCGAGGCCCTGGGCCGCGAGCTGGCCCGGCGGGGGCTCACCTGTGTCTATGGCGGGTCCGATACGGGGCTCATGAAGCGGCTGGCGGATGGCGCCCTGGCCGCGGGGGGCCGGGTCCACGGCGTCTCGGTCGGCGGCCTGCAGGCTTTGGAGATCCAGCACCAGGGCCTCACCACCCTGGAGGTGGTCCCCACCATGCATGCCCGCAAGGCCCGCATGGCCGAGCTGGCGGATGCGTTCATCGCCTTCCCCGGCGGCATCGGCACCTTCGAGGAGTTCTTCGAGGCCTTCACCTGGGCTCGTCTGGGCATCCACGCGAAGCCCTGCGGCGTCCTCAATGTCGAGGGCTACTACGATCCCCTGCTGGACCTGCTGGACCACGCCGAGCGCGAGGGCTTCATCCGCGCCTGCGACCAGGACCTCCTGGTGCGCGCCACCAGCCCCGTGGCCATGCTGGACGGCCTCGCCGAGCGCTGGGACGGGCGGTAGGCGGAGGTATCCCCGAATCACGCCTACGCGACTGAAACTGATCACCGCCAAGCCGCCAAGAAAGGCATGGCCCTCGCGCATGGACGCTAACAGCACCCCTTGGCGTCTTGGCGGTGAGTCCCTTTCTTTGAAGACCAAACCGCGTCAGTCCTGGGCCGGCAGCACGCGGTCGCGGATGGGGGTGGCGAACTTGTACTCGATGTCCCAGGGGAAGAAGATCCACTTGTCCTGCTCGAACTCTTTGACGAAGGTGTCGACGATGGGGCGCCCGGCGGGCTTGGCGTAGAGCGTGGCGAAGTGGGCCTTGGGCACGAGCGTGCGCACCAGCCGGGCGGTGCCGCCGGTGTCCACCAGGTCATCGATGAGCAGGAAGCCCTCGCCGTCCCCGGTCACGCCCTTGAGCACCTTGGCCTGGCCTGCCAGCTGCTCCGCCTCGCCCGAGGCCTCGGCGCCGTAGCTGGTGACGCAGATGGTGTCGATCAGGCGGATGTTCAGCTCCCGGGCGATGAGCGCCGCCGGGATCAGGCCGCCGCGGGTGATGGCGATGATGCCCTTCCACTGGCCCAGCTGGTGCAGCTCGTGGGACAGGTAGCGCGTGTCCCGGTGCAGCTCCGCCCAGGAGATGACGACGTCGTTCTGGTAGGGGTTCTTGGCCATGGCGGCTCCGGGGGGAAGTGACCAGTTTCCCATCGCAGCCCCCCCCGGGCCACCGGAAAGGGGGGCCTGAGTGGTTGGAAAAAGAATGTTGGACGGGGATAAGAGGGATGGACGGGGATAAATGCGAAACGGAGGAAAAGCAGAGCATGAAACCGCAGATGGCGCAGATCGGCGCTGATGGTCTGTCCAAGCCAGTGGATGGAGCGCCGACCCATCAGGCATGGGCCCGCCGCAGGCGGCTTCCGGCTGCGCCGGAAGTCATCCAGGGGCGCCGCCGCCGCGCCCCCCAAAGAGGCGCAGCAGCGGCACCCCTGGATAGAGCCCATGCTCCCGTGCGGGCCTGATCACGGTCAGCTCAGAAACCATCGGGCAGAGGCTTTGCTGGGCGAAGGATGAGTCTGCGCCCATCTGCGGTTCCGCTTTTTACCTCCTGGTTATCGGCCTTGCTCCGCCAAATTTGGCTTACAAGGATCTCCACAAAGGACACGAAGAGCTGGCCCAA